>JBCBSF010000046.1:0-39600 GCA_039819325.1 Pseudomonadota bacterium
GACCTCATCCTGAGCCTGTCGAAGGATGTGCCCCAAGCGCGTTCTCCTCTTTGGCACATCCTTCGACAGGCTCAGGATGAGGTCGGTGAGACTTGGAGAGATCCTTCATAGACACGCACGCGACGGCCTGGATATCACCAAAGTGTTCACTCTCGGGCCTCCACCACCTTCAACGGGCGCAGGACAATGAGACCCAGCAGGAAGAGCACCACGATAATCGACATGCCGACGCGCTGGCTGTCGAAGGCTGCGGTCAGCGCAGCGACGAAGGCAGGCCCCAGGAAGGCAGTCACCTTGCCGGAAAAGGCGAAGAGGCCGAAGAGCTGCGTGGTCTGATCCGGCGGCGCCATCCGTGCCATCAGCGAGCGGGAGGAAGACTGCACCGGGCCGATGAAGATGCCCAGCAGTGAGCCCAGGATCCAGAACCAGAGCGGGTCTTCCGCGATCAGCAGAGCGACCGAGAGGATGATGAGGCAGACCAGCGAGATCTCGATCGTCGGCTTGGCGCCGAAGCGGTCGTCGAACCAGCCGAAGGCGAAGGCCCCGACTCCAGCCGTAACGTTCAGCAAGATGCCGAAGGCCAGGATCTCCTCCACCTCCATGCCGAAGGTGCCGGCCGCATAGATGCCGCCGAAGGCGAAGAGCGTGGCCAGCCCGTCGATGTAGAGCAGCCGGGCGATGAGGTAGCGGATGATCCAGGGTTTGTCGCGCAGGCCCTTCAAGGTGTGCACAAGTTCGGAGAAGCTCTGCTTCACGGCGCTGCCGGGCGACTTGGCGCGCTTTGGCCGGTCCGGCGTGAAGAGGAAGAGCGGCAAGGAGAAGATCAGAAACCAGAAGGCGACGAAGGGCCCGACGATGCGGATATGCTCCTGGGTTTCCTTGTCCAGGCCGAACAGCGGCGAATCCGGCTGTACGAAGAGCAGGAGGGTCAGGGCCAAACAGCAGAGCCCGCCGACGTAGCCAAGCCCCCAGGCCCAACCGGAAATCCGGCCGATCCGCTCGCGCGAGGCCAGGTCCGGCAACATGGCGTTGTAGAAGACCTGGCCGAACTCGAAAGCCGCATTGGCGAGGCCGGCGAGGATCAGGGCCATCACGATGTAGTGTTGATCCGGGGCAACGAACCAAAGCCCGGCGCCGCTGATCAGGCAGAGACCGGTGAAGCCCATGAGCCACGGTTTGCGCGGTCCGCCACGGTCGGCGATGGCGCCGAAGAGCGGTGCCAAGAGCGCCACGCTGACGCCGGAGATCGCCATTGCGAGGCCCCAGAGCGCCGTGCCCTCGGTCTCGTTGGGTGCGACGGCCTTAGCGAAGTAGGCAGCGAAGACGAAGGTGACGATAACCGTTGGAAAGGCGGAGTTCGCCAGGTCGTAGAGCGCCCAGCTGAAAAGGCCCAGACGGTTCTTGCCCGCGCCCTGCTGTCCATTCGCCATTTGCTAGGCTCCCCTCGATGAGGCGCCAGGACTAGCAGAGCCAGGCCCGTCCCGCGACAGCTAGGCTGTCGCGGGAGCTAGACTAGGCCTTGCCTTAGTTGCTGAGCAGGCTGTCCGTGGCTTGCTTCTTCACCGCGTCGGTGGCTGCGTCCTTCGCCGCGTCAGTAGCGGCATCGGTGGCGGCGTCGGTAACGCTGCCGGTGGAAAGCCCACCTGAGGAAAGCCCACCCGTCGAGGCGCTATCGGTCACCGCGCCAGTGGCAGCATCAGTCGCAGCATCCGTGGCTGCGTCGGTTGCTGCATCGGTGGCTGCGTCCGTAGCCGCGTCGGTGGCAGCGCCCGTGAGACTATCGGTGGAGACACTGCCGCCAACCGCTGAGGTGACGGCAGAGGTCGCGCTGTCCGTGGATGAACTGCCCCCGGTGCCCAGCACCGAATCGACGGCGTCACCGGTGGCGTCCGACGCGGTGTCCTGCACCTCGCCCTTTACCTGGTCGGTGGCAGCGCTGGTGACGGCTGAGGTCACGGGATCGCTGTCGCCCACCACACTGCCGACCGCGCTGTCGACGGCGGAACCGGCGGCGTCGGAGGCCGTGTCCTGCGCCTCTTTCTTGATGGCTTCGCCGGCGGCATTGGTGGCCGCGTCGTTGATGCTATCCGTCAAGCTCTGCGCGGCGGCGGGAGCGGCGAAGAGTGCGGCACTGGCGAGCAGGACGCTGATAGTCTTGATCATCTGGATTCCATCCACTGTTACATGAAAAGCTTGCGATGGGCACCAGTGCCCACGCCCGTCTGCGCTTGTATGCCCTCCCCGCATTCTTTTGAAGGACAATCTCCGGCGGCTGCCGGCATAGTCATCTTTCAGCCACAATGACCGGACGCTGGAGACCAGGCCTATGATCTACGAGCTTAGAACCTACACGCTCAAAGTCGGCAAGATGCAGGAGGCCTTGCAGGTCTATCAGGAGAAGGCGACGCCCTTTCTGGAGCGTTCCAGCGACCATCTGGTCGGCTATTTCCTGGGCGACGTGGGGGCCATGAACCAAATCATCCACGTCTGGAAGTACCAGGACGATGGTGAGCGTCGGGCCTTTTGGGAACGGACCTTCGCAGATGCGGACTTCCAGGCCTTTGCGGCGGAGTTTCGGCCGTTGGTGCTGACCCAAGAAAACAAGCTGATGGTTAACGCTCCCTGGGGACCCAAGCCGTAAGGTCTACTTCGCTGCGACGGAGAAGGGCAGAGCGCGCAGCGGCAGCCGCACTTCGAAGCGGGATCCCGCCTCGGAGGTCTCTGCCAGCGCGATCTGCCCGCCCAGGCGCTCGGTGATCTGACGGCAGATCGCCAAGCCCAGGCCGCTGCCGCCGCGCCCGCCAGAATCGTTCGCCCAGTCTCGGCCGAACTTAGAGAAGAGGCTGCCTTGGATCGCCGGCGAGACACCGCCGCCGTTGTCGGTGATGGCGACCACCGCCGTGCCGCCCTCCACCCGGACCTCGGTTCTGATGCGTCCGGCCTCGGCATCGGCGAACTTAACGGCATTCGACAAGAGATTGAGGAAGATCTGCTTCAGGCGGTCCGGATCGGCCGTCACCATCACCGGCGGAACCGGCGGCGGCAGCGGTAGCGTAACGCCATGCCGCTCAGCCAGGCTGCTCATGGTCTCGATCGACTGGCGCAGGATTTGGGTTACGTCCACTGGCTCCATATGCCAGGTGATCTGGCCGCTCTCCATGGCGCTCAAGTCCAGGATCTCGTCCAGCAAGCGGGTCAGGCGCTCACTCTCCTGCCGGACGATCTGGATGAAACGGCGGCTGTGCGGCGTGTCGAGGGTCTCCGCCTCTTCCAGCAATTCAGCAAAGGAGCGGATGGAGGTCATGGGCGTGCGCAGCTCATGGCTGACCCGGCTCAAGAAGTCGTCCTTCATCTGATCCAGGCGCTGCAGGGTCTCGTTGGCGGTGCGCAGCTTGCTCGCGGTTTCCGCCAACTCAGCCGATTTCTGCTCCAGCTCTTGGCTGTAGCGGATGGCGGCGCGGGTCTCATCCACCAAGGCCATGACGGTCTCCACCGTTAAAGGTGCCCCTTTGACGATCCGGCTCACCATCAGACGAGCCGAGGCTGCGCCGATGCCAGACGCCAGCTGGCGTTCGACCCGGGTGATGAAGTGCGCGTCCGGCAGCGGGTCGTCCTCGCCGCGGCCTTGAATCCGCGCCTCGCTGGCGAAGAGTTCCGCAGTGCGCGCGCGGCCCAGCACCCGCTCGGCAACACTGCGTAGGTCTTCCACGCTGGCGGAGCGGGGCAGCACCGGCTCGTCCTCGGCCTGGGTGCGGCGGAAGATGTCGACGAAGATGGCGCCTTGCAGCCGGCCGATGGGATTGGTCTGGGTGCTGGCGGAGATCAGGATGAAGACTAGGCTGTTCAGCAGCAGGCTCCAGAAGGTGCTGTGCACCAAGGGATCCCAGCCCTCTGCGCCGAAGAGAGCGGTGGGCCGCAGGGCGGAGAGGCCGAAGAGCCCCTGCTCGACAGTGGCAGGGAAGGCGAGGCCCGTGCCCTCTAAGCTCGGCAGCACCAGGGTGTAGGCCCAGACGGCGAAGCCGGTGATCAGGCCGGCGGTGGCGCCGTGGCGGTTGGCGCTGCGCCAGAAGACGGCGCCTAAGAGGGCCGGCAGGAACTGCGCCACGCCGGCGAAGGAAATGAGGCCGATGGAGGCCAGCGCGCCGTCGCCTGCCGCGGTGCGGTAGTAGATGTAGCCCAAGGTCAGGATGCCGACGATGCTGGCGCGGCGCACGAAGAGGATGGTGCGCGAGAGATCCTCCGGCACGCGCCGGCCTAGCCGCCGGTTCAAGAGCAAGGGCAGCGCCAGATGGTTGGAGATCATGATCGACAGCGCGATGGAGGAGACGATCACCATGGAGGTGCCGGCCGATAGCCCGCCGATGAAGGCCAGAAGCGCCAGCTCCTCCCGTCCCGCCGCGATCGGCACCCAGAGCACGAAGAGGTCAGGGTCCGCCGTATCCGGCAGTAGGGTGAGACCGGCAAGCGCGATCGGCACGACGAAAAGGCTGATCAGCAGCAGGTAGAGCGGGAAGAGCCAAGCGGCGGTCGCCAGGTGGCCCTCGTTCCGGTTCTCCACAGCGAAGATCTGAAACTGACGCGGCAGGCAGACGATGGCGGCGGCGGAGAGGAAGGTGATGACGATCCAGCGGGCGTCCTGGTTCGGCTGGACGGAGGCCAGTCGCTCCAAGGCCAGCGCCATCTCCTGCTCCGGTGCTCGCAGGCCGCCGAAGAGGATGGCGAAGACCACGAAGATGCCGATCAGCATGAGCGCCACCAGCTTCACCAGCGATTCGAAGGCAACGGCAGTGACCACGCCCGGATGGCTCTCATCCGCCTTCAGGCTGCGGGTGCCGAAGAGGATGACGAAGACCGCCATGATCAAGGCCACGCCCAGCCCGGTGTCCGCCCAGATCCCGGTCTGCGGCGGCACCACCTGGAAGGAGGGGTCGGCGTAGACCAGGGCCTCAAAGGCAGTCGCGATCCCCTTCAGCTGCAACGCGATATAGGGGGTGATGGCGATAACCGACATAAGCGTTACCACCACCGAGATCAGCGCGCTCTTGCCGTAGCGGGCGGAGAGGAAGTCGGCGATGGAGGTGATCTGTTGGCTCTTGCAGATCCGCACGATCTTGCGCAGCAGCAGCCACCAGCCGATGAAGACCAGGGTGGGACCGAGGTAGATGGTGAGGAACTCCAGCCCGTTACGCGCTGCTGAACCGACGGCGCCATAGAAGGTCCAGGCGGTGCAGTAAACGGCGATGGACAGCGTGTAGATCACCGGCGAGTTGATGAAGCGCCAGCGCCCCTGCTCGACTGCTCGGTCGCTGAAGTAAGCCAAAACGAAGAGCCCGGCCAGATAGGCCAGCCCGACGAAGAGCACCAGCGCCGGATTGAGCATGCTTAGTCAGTCCGGCCAGCTTGGGTGCGTCGCGCGACCAAGGCACAGACGGCGATGGCCAGAACCCAGACGCCAAAAATGTAGATCAGCAGAAGCGGTAGCCCGAAGAGGGTGAGCGGCTGGTGAAAGACGGTCAGCAAGGGCGGCACGATCAGCACCGCCAATAGCAGTGGCGAGATCCAGCGCAGCTCTCGCCAGATCGGCGGGCCGGGGGTCTCACTCTCCATCGGCAGGGCCTCTGGCCTGCAGCAGGCCCGCCACCTGGTCCAGCAGATCGCGGTTGGAGAAGGGTTTGCTGACGAAGGCGTCGGCACCCAGGTCCATCATCCGCTTGCGGTCGGCCTCTTGCCCCTTCGCCGTTAGGACCAGCACGGGCAGATCCGGCGCCGGCCCGGCGCGCAGGCTGGAGAGCACGGAAAAGCCGTCCATGCCCGGTAGCATGGCATCCAGGACCAGCAGGTCCGGCATCTCCTCCGACACCGCTTCCAACGCCGCGGTGCCGTTTTCGACCGCGGTTAGATCATAGCCTTCCTGGGTAAAAAGAAAGGTCAGCGATTCAAGGATCAGGGGCTCATCCTCAGCTACGAGGATGCGGGCGCTCATGGCATCAAACTCCTCCCGCCGGACCTGGAGATCTGCGCCTCCTTCGCGGCAGAAGTATCTTTTCACAGCTTTCGTCGCGTTGCGATGAGTTTCACTCATCGCGGGCGGCCCACCTTCGCATGCATGGGGCCCTCTCCCCCGCTCGGCCACCCAATAGGGTACTGCCGTGGGTGGCCGAGCGGGGGAGAGGGCTGGCGGGCGCCGCACGGTCACGCAAGTGACCGCGTCTATCACGCCTGTCGCAAAGCCTGAGGCGGTGATTCCTGACCGCTATGTTCGCCCTCAAGTTGGCTGTGAGCGCGTTGATCGCAGGCAGTGCGCGGGCAGGAGCGGCATTCCCAGCCGACCGGCGTCGCAGCCGCCGTCTTGCCGCTGCCTAAGGGGTCGGCATGAACGATGCGGGAGGCATAGCGTGCCTCGCAGGAGAGCATGACGGCGTAGCGCACGTCGGCGGCCTTGCTCGAGGGTGCCCCTTTACGCACCTGGCGCGCCATGAAGATAAAACGCTGCCCATCTGACATCTCTGCCAGCTGGGTCACCTGACGGCCCCCGGCGGAGAAGGCGGCATAAAGGGCCCAGAGCGGGCAGGCGCCGCCGAACTGGGGCATGTAGAGCCCCGGCAGGCTGAAGCGCTTGGAGATGTTGCCCGCCGGGTCGGCGCGCACGAAGGCGAAGGGAATGCCCTCCGAACCCGGCTTGCGCAGGGTTACCAGCCGGTGGGCAATCTGCTCGTGGCTGGCGTGGAAGAGACCTTGCAGGCGCACCAGGTCATGGCGGTGCGACTCGGCGGCCTCGGCAAAGCGGTCATAGGGCATCAGCAAGGCACCGGCACCATAGCGTGCCAGGGCAGCCCCCATCCGCTGTTTGGTCTCCACTGTCTCGAAGCGCCCGGTACCGACCACAGCATCGATCACCGCACTCAGTTCCAGCGCGATCAAGTGCCGGGCCAGAAGAAAGCGAATCGTCGGCTCCGACAGCCCGGTCGGCAGATGCAGGCTACGCTGGCTAGCGCAGTCGCGGTCAGGGCCGTCTCCGCGGGTGATGGTGACCCCGTGGTCTGCTTCGAGACGGGCGGCGATGACGGCGCTGAGACCCAGGCCGTGGTCCGGCAGGCTCTGGGCGATGGGCTGTAGCGCCTCTTCGATCTCCCCAAAGTAGTTGTTGCGGTCGATGATGAAATCCTCGACGTCGCGCGCCGGGGAATGGGCCTGCAGCGGGGCGTCCGGTCCTTCCAAGAGATTGATCATGGAGCGCGCACTGGCGCTCAAGCGGTCGCTGGCCTCGACGATGATGTTGATAAAGCGCTGGCGTTCCTGCGGCGCTAGCCCTGGATACTGCGCCAGGATCTCCGCCGCCGAGCGCACCGAGGTGATCTCCGTCAAGGTCTGGTGGCTCAGTTCCACCAAGGCCGGATCGCGGTTCAAACGGTCGGAGAGCGCCAGCGCCATGTCGCGGGTATCGATCAGCGCCCGGTAGTGCTCGATCAAGAGCCGCGACCATTGCGGATGGCGGCTGGCCAGGTCACTGGCCGGGCCTTCCGCCAGGGTCGGGCGGCCCATACTGTTCGCCAGCTCAGCGAGTTCGTCGGCCAGGCGCGCGTCGCGGCTGGCGGAGAGGTACTCCAAATCCAGGTCCAGCGCCTCGGCGGCTTGGTTCAAGAGCCGGCCGGCGATCATCCGCCGGTCGTTCTCGATCAGGCTGAGGTAACTGGTGGAGATACCCAGCTGGTCGGCGAGCGCCCGCTGCGGCAGGCCCAAGGCACGCCGGCGATCCCTGATGCGTTGTCCGATCCGGATGCGTGACATAGAGCCTTTGTAAATTTCTTGACAAGGCTTGTGAAGGCGTCTCGTAAAATTGACACAATCTCCCTGCGGCGGATTTGCCCTGTTTCTCCATAGGCGCACGGGTTCTATCGTGGCACTTGTCCGTGGCCGTTAGAGCCTTATGGGAGGAACGTCATGAAGTTTACAAAGTCTCCGAAGTCCCGTCGTTCGGTCTTGAAGGGCGGTGCCCTGCTCGCCGGCGGCGCGCTTGTTACGCCCCACATCTTCGTCCGGGGTGCCAATGCGCAGCAGCAGTGCGCGACCCTGAACAACTTCCCGGTCGAAGGCCCGGAAGTGACCTTCGGCTTCTCGGTGCCGCAGACCGGCGCCTACGCCGACGAGGGCGCTGACGAGCTGCGCGCCCAGACCTTGGCTGTTGAGCACATCAACAACGGCGGCGGCATGCTGAACACGCTGAAGCCGCTCTCGCTGACCGGCCAGGGCATCCTGGGCAAGAAGGTCAACTTCGTCACCGGTGACGATCAGACCAACCCTGACGCGACCCGCCAGGTCGCCCGCCGCATGATCGAGCGCGATGGCGTCATCATGTTCAACGGCGGTTCCTCCTCCGCGACCGCGGTGGCAGCCCAAGCGCTGGCGCAGGATCTGGGCGTGGTCTTCATGAACGGCCTGACCCACGCCAACGAGACCACCGGCAAGGATCGCCGCCGCTACGGCTTCCGCCAGTTCTTCAACAGCTACATGACCGGCCTGGCGCTGGGTCCGGTGCTGGCCGCCAACTACGGCAAGGACCGCGGTGCCTTCCACATGATCGCCGACTACAACTGGGGCCACTCCACCTCCGGCGCCATGAAGGACGCCACCGAGGCGCAGGGCTGGACCACCATCAACCGTGTCTCCACCCCGCTGGGTGCGACCGACTACTCGCAGTTCCTGACGGCCTTCCTGAACTCCGACGCCGACGTGCTGGTGCTGAACCACTACGGCAACGACATGGTGAACTCGGTGACCCAGGCGGTGCAGTTCGGCGTGCGCGACATGCAGAAGAACGGCCGCCAGGTGGAGCTGGTCGTGCCGCTCTACTCCCGTCTCATGGCACAGGGTGCCGGCGACAACATTGAGGGCGTGTTCGGCACCACCAACTGGAACTGGTCGCTGCAGAACCCCGGCGCCAAGGCCTTCGTCGACGCCTTCACCGAGAAGTACGGCTTCCCGCCGAGCCAGGCTGCGCACACCTGCTACGTCCAGGTGCTGCTCTATGCCGACGCCTGCGAGCGGGCCGGCACCTTCTATGCTCCGGAGGTCATTGCGGCGCTGGAAGACCACACCTATGAGGGCGACGGCTACAACTCGCCGAGCCTCTACCGCAAGGGCGACCACCAGGCTTTCCACGATGTGTTCCTGGTACGGGGTAAGGCCGCTTCTGCGCGTGCTTCCGAGTTCGATCTCTTGGAGATCGTCGACGAGGTGCCGCGTTCCACGGTCGAGTACCCGGTCGACACCTTTGAAGGCGAGCTGGGCCCCTACTGCCCGACTGCCTAACACTGCTTTGGTGGCAACAGGCGCTGGCTGCGGAAACCGCGGCCAGCGCCACCGGCTAACCGGAACGGCGCGCAAAAAAAGGCGCATGACGCGGCAGGCAGGGCTTCTATCCAGATCCTGCCCCCCGTCGTGAAAAAGCCAGCAAGAGAACGCGTTGGGTTGGTCTTTTTTGAGAGCCTTGAGCCCCCTTGGCGGCAGGACCGGCCGTTACTGGAGCAGGCTTTCGAAAACGAGTGACCTGGAGTGGTTGCGCCACCTGCCCTTCGGCAAGCCAGCAAGACCGCTTCGTGAGCCAACCCTGACGCCGCACGACTGGCTGCGCCGGAGGACTGCAGATGGATATGAACGCCCTCTTTCTACAGCTGCTGACTGGGCTTCAGCTCGGCGCGATCTATGCCTTGATCGCGTTGGGACTGACCTTGATCTTCGGCACGCTGGGTTTTGTGAACTTTGCGCATGGCGCGCTTTACGTCATCGCGATCTATGCCGCCGTTACCATCGGCGCCAACACCTCTTTCGTCGCCGCCATCGTGCTGGTCCCGCTGCTCTTGTTCTTGATCGGCGTGGTCTTCGAACGCGGGCTGATACGACACTTCTATACAAGACCGCACACCGACCAGATCCTGATCACCTTCGGCATCGCCATCGTGGTGGAAGAGCTGATGAAGTGGTGGTTCGGCGCCAACAACATTCCCTTCAATCTGCCGGAATGGGGCAGCGGCCTCATGGTCTTCTATTCGGATTGGAGCACGGTGCCGCCGGTCCCGGTCTTCCAGGATGCGCCCTCGCTATGGGTGCCCTTCATCGACGGCTTCGTGACCTATCAGTTCTGGCGGGTCATCCTGATCGTGGTCGCCTTGATCACCGTCGGCGCGCTCTTCGCCCTCCTGCAGTTCACCCGTTTCGGCTTGGTGGTGCGGGCCGGCATGCGCGATCCTGAGATGCTGCGGTTCCTGGGCATCAACATCTCGCAAAAGTTCGCCATCGTGGTGGGCATGGGTGCAGCCATCGCCGGTGTCGCCGGTGTCTTCGGCGGCCCGGTCACCCAGGTGACGCCGGGTGTTGGCATGGCGCTTCTGGTGCCCTCCTTCCTGGTCGTGGTGATCGGCGGCATGGGCTCGCTGACCGGCGCGCTCGTCGCCGCGATCCTGATCGGCATGGCGCTTAGCTTCACCGCTGAAATCGCCGATCTGCAGCAGATCGTCATCTACCTCATCGCCGTGGTCGTCCTGCTGGTGCGTCCGCGTGGCCTCTTCGGGAAAAAGGGAGTGTTCGAATGAGCACCGAAACCGCTTCGGCTCCCGTTCGGGCAGCCGGTAACGCTGGCGTGAAGACGTTCGGCCGTGAAATCACCTTCATGATGATCTTCTCGGCGATCGTTTTGACCATGCCCTTCTGGATCACCCTCATCGGTGGCTACCAAGGGCTCGCTACCAAGATCATGGTCTGGGCGATCTTCGCCGTGGGCTTCGACATCCTGCTGGGCTTCACCGGGCTGCTCTCCTTCGGGCACGCAGCCTTCTTCGGCGGGGCGGCCTATATCACCGGTGTGGTCTTCCGCGACTACACCTCGGAGATCATCGTCGCCTTCTTGGCCTCGCAGGTCGGGGTGATGATCCTGGCCGTCATCATCGGCTTCCTGTCGATCAGGCGAACAGGCATCTACTTCTCGATCCTGACCCTGGCCTTCGCCTCCATGCTCTTCGCCGCGGCCTTGGCCATCTTCGCCCCCTTCACTGGCGGCTACGACGGTCTGACCATGCGCACCACGCCGAGCTTGTTCGGCATGCCAATGCAGGGACTTTCCGTCTTCTACATGGGCGCCTTCATGCTGATCTTCGGCTTCGCGGTGGCGCGTACCCTGAAGAACTCGGCCTTTGGTCTGATGCTGCGGTCGATCAAAGAGAACCCCATGCGCCTGGAGTACACCGGCGTCAACGTCTGGGCCTACAAGATGGCGGCCTTCATCATCTCCGCACACTTCGCGGCGGTGGCCGGCTTCCTGATGGTGGTCTACGAGCCCTATGTGGCGACCAAGTTCCTGCACTGGTCGACCTCGGGCGAGGTGGTGATCATGTCGGTCATCGGCGGTGTCGGCACGCTGCTTGGGCCGATCATCGGTGCCGCCTTCCTTATGTACTTCGAGAACGTGGTGCAGTCCTTCATCGGCGAGCAGTGGAAGCTGGTGCTGGGTCTGATCTTCGTGCTGGTGGTCATCTTCCTGCCCGGCGGCTTCATGCAGCTTGGCTCCATGATCTGGAAGGCCACGGGTCAGAAGGCCTTCGGCGGCGCACCGCCGCCAGAGGGTCCGCGCAAACATGACTCGGAGCGGGAGTAGAGCGACATGGCACAGGTACAGACAGCCGAGATGGAGACAGGTCATCGGGGCGTCGCCCCGGGCGCCCCGATCCTAGAGGTCGCCGGTCTCAACAAGCGCTTCGGCGGCTTGCAGGCGATCAACAACGTCAGCCTCAACGTGGCCAAGGGCTCCATCCACGCGATCATCGGCCCCAACGGGGCGGGCAAGTCCACCTTCCTTAACTGCATGATCGGCCTCATCGAGCCGGACACGGGCGAGGTCAACTTCGAAGGCCGCTCGATCAAGGGGCTGACGCCGCACCGGATCATCCAGCGGGGGATTGCGCGGGTCTTCCAGACCCCGCAGATCTTCCCGGTGATGAGCCTGGTCGACAATGTCACCATCGCTGCGCTCGCCAAGCGGGATGGGGAGTTCAAGTTCAACCCCATCAAGCCCTTGAACGGGGCTAACTCCGCCCGGCAAGAGGCAGAGGCGATCCTGGAGCAGGTCGGCCTGGCCGATCAGCGCCATGGCGATGCCGAGCACCTCTCGCGCGGTGACAAGCGGCGTTTGGAACTGGCGATCTGCATCGCCGCCCACGCCAAGCTCTTGCTTCTGGACGAGCCGACGGCAGGCATGTCGCGGCACGACACCAACCGCACCATCGACTTGCTTAAGACCATCTCCGAGACCGGGATGACCAAGGTCATCATCGAGCATGACATGCACGTGGTCTTCTCGCTGGCCCAGCGCGTCACCGTGCTGGCGCAAGGCACGGTGATCGCCGACGGCACGCCGGAAGAGGTGCGTGTGAACCCGAAGGTCAAGGAAGCCTATCTGGGAGGAGCCCACTGATGGCGATGGCACAAACATCCGAGGCAACCACCAGCGCTGGCACGCGCCCCTTCTTCTCCTGCAAAGGCGTGGAGTCCTACTACGGTGAGAGCTACATCGTTCAAGGTGTCTCCTTCGAGATCAACGAGAACGAGATCGTGGCTCTCTTGGGCCGCAACGGTGCCGGCAAGACCTCCACCCTGCGCACCCTGGCGCGTGCTCAGGAACCGCACCTCATGGGCGGGGAGATCTGGCTGGATGGCCAGCCCTTGCACAAGATGAAGGCGCACCAAGCCTCACGCGCCGGCGTGCAGCTGGTGCCTGAGGATCGGCGCATCATCCCCGGCATCACGGTGGAGGAGAACCTGATCCTCGCCCGTACCCAACCGCCACTGGGGTGGGAGATCGAGCGTCTCTATGAGCTCTTCCCCCGCTTGGGCGAGCGTAAGCGACAGGAGGCCAACACCCTCTCCGGCGGTGAGCAGCAGATGCTGGCCATCGCCCGCGCGCTGGGCCGCGAGCTGAAGCTCCTGCTGCTGGACGAGCCCTACGAGGGCCTAGCGCCGACCATCGTGCAGGAGATCGAGAAGACGATGGAGGTGATCCGCAAGTCAGGGATCACCACCATCATCGTCGAGCAGAACGCGCTGGCCGCCCTGCGTCTCTCCGACCGCGCAGTGATCCTGGATATGGGCGAGGTGGTCTTCGACGGCTCTGCCCAAGAGGTCTTGGACAACGAGGATCTGCGCGAGCAGTACCTGGCGGTTTAGGGATCAAGGAAGGCAGGCTGAGAGCAGAGTGCTCACGGCCTGCCTCTCGATGGACGCTTCCTGCTCAACCCTTTATGTGAACTCATTCTGCCTTAGAGCTCGAAACGGTAGCCGACGCCCCTGATGGTCAAGAGATTTTGACCGTGCGCGCCAAGCTTGCGTCGCAGTCGGGTGATGTAGACCTCCACAGTGTTGGTGAAGATCTCCTCTTCGTCGGAGTTCCAAACCTGTTCCAGGATCTCGCTCTTTCTGACCGTCTTGCCCCGGTTCTTGAGGAGAAAGCCCAGAAGCTTCTTTTCATGAAGCGTTAGGTCGATGGACCCAGGCGACTTCGCGACCTTGGCCGACGCCTGTTTGCGCGTCGCTGGTCGCGGTACGGAAGGGAAGTCCATGAACCCGACAAAGATGTTCGTGAAGTCAATGAGCGCTAGCGCCCAAGCCAGCAACTCCTCTGTGTCGATAGGAGCGACAAAGAGGGCGTCTTTTGTGACCTCGACGATGTTCGCCGCCTCACTGCGCTCTTCACGCGAGGCGATCACCAGGATCGGGGTGATAAGGCCTGCAGCACTCAGACGATGATAGAGCCTGCGGCCGCTGAGATCCTCTATGGCGTAGTTGAGGACAATGACGTCATATCGGTTGCAGATGAGGTAGTCCAAGGCTGACTCTGACTCGATCGCCCCATCAACCAGGAAGCCATCCTGGGTCATCGCCGTCGTCAGGCTTGCGAGAGCCGCCTCGTCTCCGTCAATCAGCAGTGCTCGCATCATCCTCTAACCTTTCACCAGCGGAGCTTATCAGGTTACCCCGGTGAATCGAAAGCTAGAGGTGCCGCCAAGCGCCAAACTGCACCGTTTAACAGCGACGCTTGGCGGCAGCTTGGGGGGTCAGTTCAGGAGGGGGGCAGATCCATGGTCCCGCAGAATGTCGGTCATCTCTTCCACCGTGGCCTTCATCGCGGTGAGCGCGGTGTCGAGGGCTGCAGGTTCCAGTTCGCCTCGATACATCAGCTCCGACATGAGAACCGCCGTCAGGTGCAGGCTCGCTCCCAGAATCAAACCCGAATCGCCCTGGGTATGCGTAATCAGGAAGTCACGAGCCTCGAAGGCTGCTTCAGTTGCTCCGTCGTGAAACTGCTCGCTGGTGTTCATCTCTTCCTCCATACCTGGCTGCAATCCTCTGCCATGCCGCAGGCTTGCGGCGTCAGTTCTCGTCCCAGCTACGCAAGAACACACTCTTCTCTTTGTGAGTTCATCGCTCTTCGAGTGTGAGGCGCGCTGTGTTTGACTTAAGTCAGGACGGGTCGGCCGCTCTTCCAGTCAGTTGAGCAACAATATTGCGCAGTTCTCATCGAATTAATGTAAATGAACAAGCTCTAAGGAGAGACGGCAAGGCGCGCCGGCGTGGCCGCGATGGGGGTAGCGATCCCCTTCATGCCTTAGCGATCTGCCTCTCAAGCGGTCTCCGTTAGGAGTGCTGCGATTTCCGGCTTGCAGGTGCCGCAGTTTGAGCCTGCGCGCAGCAGCCGCCCGATCGAGTCGAGATCCTTGGCCTGCTGGCTGGTGATGGCATCGCGGATCCTCTGCGCGCCGACCGTGTAGCAGGCACAGACGATGGGATCTGGCGGCCCGCCTTCTGCGTCTTTGCGCCAGAGGCGCAGGTCGCTCTCGTTCAGGTCGCGGCCAAGCCGATTGGCAAGCTGTGCTGGCGTGATCCTCGTCTTGTGCCGGCCGACCAGTAGGAGGGCAGCGATCTTGCCATTCTCGACACTCACCAGGAAGCGCGAATCCGGCCCGGACTCCAGGGTCATGAGGCTGCCTAGACGGTCGCTGCCCAAGATCTCCAGTCCGATCTCGGCCCAGTCCTTGCCGGCCAGAGCGGCGGCCCAGCCGCTGTTGACCCGCGCCGTCGCCCAGTAGTCACAGCCGGGGCGGAGGCTGCGGACAGCCGCAGCGATGCCCCACCAGTCCGGGTCGAAGCGGGCGAGGCGCACCAACGCTGCCTTGAAAGCGGGTTGGCCGGAGAAGGGATCGCAGTCAGCCGGGATCAGCGCGTCGATCCGGGCCTGCGCGGCGTAGTGCTCGCTCCAGTGGATCGGCGCGAAGATCGATCCTTCGGGTGTCGCATCCGTCACCTCGGCGCGCAGCAGGACCGCGCCCAGCGGGCTGGTGAGCCTGACGAGATCGCCGCTCTCGACCTGATGGCGTTCGGCGTCTGCCGGATGGATCTCAGCGGTGGGTTCGGGATGGCGTCGGCAGAGCTGCGGGGCCGTCCCGCTGCGGGTCATGGTGTGCCAATGATCGCGGACACGTCCTGTCAGCAGGCGCAGGGGCCAGGCGGCAGTCGGGTCTGCTGTGCAACTGGACCAGGGCGTTGCAACGATGTGGGCGCGACCGTCTTGAGTATAGAAGCTGCCGCCTCTAAAGAACCGCCCCCCTTGCTTCGCCTTTGCCCGTGGCCAGCGAAAGGGCTGGAGCCTCTCGTAGGCCGCATCGTCGATCTCGGCGAGGTCGGAGATGTCGAAGTCGCGTCCCAAGGCGCCGGCCACGCCGGAGAGCGCGGCATGTTCGCGGAAGACGGCGGCCGGGCTCTCGAAGGCGAAAGCCTCTTGCCAGCCCAGGCGGGCGGCGACGTCGCAGAGGATCTTCCAGTCAGGCTTTGCCTCCCCAGCTGGCGCACGGAAGGCGCGCTGGCGGCTGATGGTTCGCTCGGAGTTGGTCACCGTCCCTGACTTCTCCCCCCAAGCGGCCGCCGGCAGCAGGACGTCCGCAACCCGCGCGCTGTCGGTGTCGGAGAGAACGTCGGAGAGGACGACAAAGGGGCAGTCGCGGATGGCTGCGCGCACGCGATCGGCATCGGGCATGCTGTCCACCGGATTGGTGGAGATGATCCAGAGCGCCTTGATCTGGCCTGCCTCGCAGGCGTGGAAGAGATCGACGGCTTTGAGCCCAGGCTTGTCAGCGATCCGCGGCGCCTGCCAGAAGCTGCGGACTGCGGCCCTATGGTCCGGGTTCTCCAGGTCGAGGTGCGCGGCCAGTGTGTTGGCAAGGCCGCCGACCTCGCGACCACCCATGGCGTTCGGCTGACCGGTGACGGAGAAGGGACCCATCCCCTCCTGGCCGATACGCCCGCTCGCCAGATGGCAATTGATGATGGCGCCCGCCTTGTCCGTGCCGGACACCGACTGGTTGATGCCCTGACTGAAGAGCGTCACCACGCGCGGGGTCGAGATCCACAGGGCGTAGAAGCGCTCCAGGTCACTTGGCGCCAGCCCGGTCTTCTCTGCAACCTCCGCAAGGCTGAAGGCTTTGGCGGCCATTAGGGCCTCGTCCAAGCCGCTGGTGTGGCGGGCGACATAATCCCGGTCGATGGCCCCGGCGCGTTCGATCTCCGCCAGCAAGCCGTTGAAGAGGGCGAGGTCGGAGCCCGGGCGCAGCGACAGCTGCAGGTCGGCTGCGACCGAGGTCGCGGTGCGACGCGGATCGATGTTGACCACGCGGAGCTGTGGCCGGGCGGTCTTGGCCGCGACCAGCCTCTGGTAGAGGACCGGATGGCACCAGGCCAGGTTGGAGCCGACCAGAACCACCAAGTCCGCTTGCTCGATATCCTCATAGACTCCGGGGACGGTATCGCTGCCGAAGCTTCGTTTGTGCGCGGCGACCGCCGAGGCCATGCAGAGGCGGGAGTTGGTATCGATGTTGGCCGCGCCGATGAAGCCCTTCATCAGCTTGTTGGCGACATAGTAGTCCTCGGTCAGCAGCTGCCCGGAGACATAGAAGGCGACGCTCTCCGGGCCGTAGCGATCCAAGGCCTCGCGAATGCGGCATGCGACCAGGTCGAGCGCCCCGTCCCAGCTGGCATCGCGGCCCTCAATACGCGGGCGCAGCAGGCGATTCTCCGGCTCCAGCGTCTTGCCCAGGTTCATCCCCTTGCAACAGAGCCGCCCGTGACTTGCCGGATGGTCTGGATCGCCCTTAATCAGCGCGCCCCCGCGACAGGCGGCTGCCAAGACGCCGCAGCCGACCCCACAATAGGGACAGACCGTAGGAACCCAGTCGGGCCTTTGCGCAGAAGCCACCATTGCCGCTCTTCCTTTCCCAGGAGTCTTGTTGGGATCGGCCCGACAAACAAGCGTAAAGCCATGTTACTCTCGTCGGCGAACATCGCCTGTGCAGCCCGTCGCCCCAGCGGCCCATGCTTGGCCTAGGCGCAAACCGCCGTCCGTTAGCAGTTTGATCTCAAGGGGGACTATGACAGACTGAAAGAGCGCGCATCGTTATCCGGTTTCCCCTCAGTCTCACATGCCTGTTCCCAGCAACCCCGTGCTGCACGCGAGCCTATGACCAAGGATCCACCGCATTGGCCGCTTATCGCTGAGCTTCTGCCAGAACTGCGCGCCTATGCCCGCAGCCTGGCCGACAGCGCTCACGATGCCGAAGATCTGGTCGGCGATGCGATCGAGCGCACCCTGCGCAGCGCAGAGGCACCGCTGGAGGTCGTCCCCCTCAAGCACTGGATGTTCCGCACCTTGCGAAACCTCTCCTTCGACGAACTGAGGAAACGCCGGGTCCGCCGGGAATACGCGAGCGCGCTGACACGTCTTGATGCTGAGGCACCGCGCGGACAGTCCAACCTGGAGGACCAAGTTCTCCTGCGCCGGGCCTTGGCGGACCTGCAGGCCCACGAACGGGAAATCTTGGTCTTGGTGGACGTCTTGGGTTTGTCGTATAGCGAGGCCGCCGCCCTGATCGAGGTGCCGAAAGGCACCGTGATGAGCCGGCTGAGCCGCGCCAGACGTGCCCTCCTGCAACGGATTGATCCGGCGGCCTCCGCCATGACGAAGAGTGAACAGAGACGCCGATGAGCCTTTGCGACCAGGACTGGGAGACGCTGAACGCCTATGCCGATGACGAGCTAGGCCGCCAGGAGCGCAAGCTGCTGCAGCGTCGTCTCCGCAAGGAGCCAGCCTTGGCAGAGGCCTTAGCGGAGATTTCTCAGCTGAAGGCATCGCTGGCGCGCTTGCATCCTAGGCCAGCCGAAGCCCCCGCAAGGAAATCGGCTGGTGTCTTTGTGAGGAACATCCCGGCGATCGCGGCCTCTTTGCTGCTGGCGCTGGGCCTGGGCTTTGGCTGGGTCTACAGCCAGAGTGAGGGCGCGCAAGGGGACCAGGCGACGGGCAGCGCGCTACTCTCCACCACCGAAGCCCGGATTGATGTGGCCTCGTCCCACGCGCTGGGATCGCTGGAGGCCCCAGACCTCAGCGCATCGAACCTCACCTTGGTGGAAATGGCCGTCCGCTTGGAGGCACCCAAGCCGGTTGTCGTCATGTCCTTTCGTGGTCCGCGCGGCTGTGCTGTCACCCTGACAGCACGTCCCGTCGGCAGCGCTACTGGTGACAAGGTGCCCGGCAGCCTCTTCGCGGCTTGGACCACCCAGCGTGCTGCCTTCACCTTCACCGCTGAGGGGATGGACCCGCATCGCTTTGCCGCCGCCGCCCGCTACGCCGAGGCGCAAACACGGGCGGCTGACGATCAAGAGGCGCTCCGCGTTGCGCTGGTGGAGCGGACTGCAACAGCCGTCCCCTGTGCCTAGATAACAGCTGGAACGAGCCTAGTTCGGGAAGTTAGGCCGGTCGACGTTGTAGTGCGTCTCCAGGTAGTCGAGCATGATCGCCTGGGTTTCGGGATCGATGTAATGCATCCCATGCTCCTCAACCATCCACTCGAAGAGGTCCGCCCAGCCTGCGCGGGTCAGGCCCTGCTGCGCAATGATGCGCTCTGAGTGGCAGGCGACGCAGTTATAGTAGGTGTCCTCGACACCCTCGGCGACGACCAGGACGCCGAACTCGCTCTCGTCTTCGCCTTGTGCCAGGCCAGGGCTAAGCAAGAAGAGCCCAGCGGCTAGGCAAAGCGCTGGGAGGCCCGCCTTCATCGAAAGGGACATGGTCTTTTCCTTGTTTTCTTGGGAGCAGTGGGCGCCAGCCTCTCTTCTTGGAGCCGCGCTGACGCCCACTGGTTTGCTGTGCTAGGCCCCGACGCGCAGGGCGATGCGGTCCATGGTGTTGTTGAGGTAGCCCTTGGGGTTCCAGTCGATGGCAAAGGGCTGCTGCGCGCCGGCGCTATCCGTTGCCCGCGACCAGACCTCGTAGTAACCGGCCTTCGGGAAGGTCAGGTTCACCCGCCAGTTCTGCCAGGCGCCTTGGTTCACCGGTGGATCGAGCTCGGCATGAACCCAGGTCGCGCCGAAGTCCATCGAGACGTCGAGGGAAGAGACCGTGCGGTCGCCCGACCAGGCATGCCCCCGGACCAAGGCCGTGGTCTCGACCTCCGCATTGGTTTCGGGCGCGGTGATGATCGACTTCACCGGCATGCGCTCAATGATCTCAAAGTCCTCCTTGGCGACGTCTTCACCAGGGGCCACCGGGCGGTTCGGGACTCGGTAGGAGGACCCGGTCATCTTTGCCCCGTCGTGCACCTGATCGCGCAGCCAGATCCGCGTCAGCCACTTCTGTGAGCAAGAGCCCGGCCAGCCCGGCACGACCAGCCGCAAAGGCGCGCCATTCATCGGGTGCAGGGCAGCACCATTCATCTCAAAGGCGATCAAGATGTCATCGGTCATCGCCTTGGCGATCGGTACGCCACGCGACAGCGGGAGCTTTTCCGGATCACCGGAGAGGTGCGTGTCTGCCCCTTCGTGGGCGGTGTAGACCACGCCATCCTTAACGCCGGCCTTGGCCAGCACGTCTTTCAGCCGGACGCCTGTCCAGCTGGCGCAACCGACCGCGCCGTTGGTCCACTGGTTACCTCTGGCCGGCGGGTTGAAGGCGGCGCGCCCATTGCCGCCGCACTCGATCAGCAGCGCCTTGGTATGGACCTCGAACTCTGAACGCAGATCGGCGATCGAGAGTTTGAGGGGCTGATCCACCAGACCATCGATGGTGAGGGTCCAGGTATCGGGATTCATGTCCTCAGGCACATTGCCGTTGTTGCGGATGAAGTGGCGGCTGGTCGGCGTGATGGGATCATCCAGCAAGTGCGCGGGCGTCTCGGCGTTCACCGGCCGGTCATTCAGCAGCCGCAAGCCATCCTTGCCGACCAGCACATCGTCGGACGCCAGTGCCACCGGGATCAGGCCTTGCGGCATAGAGCGGTGGAAGGGGATCGCCATGCCGACCATCGCACCCATGGTTGCCAGTCCGGCACCCTTCAGAAATCCGCGACGATCCGCATGGCTGCGGCGCCCGAAGAGGGCCGCATCGGCAGCTTCTGGATCGCGGCTGTAGAATGCGCTGACAGTCTCTAGATCCTTGTCTCTTTCTGTCACGGTCGTACCTCCCGGGGAGTTGATTTCTTGTCATTGACGACCGATAGACGTTTCAGGCTTGCGATCTATTCCCTGTCTCACCGGGTTCAGACGGTGTTGATAGGCAGTGGCAGTGCGTGCGCGTGATGTGACGGAGCCTTGGTCGCGAAGCGGGCCGTTAGGTTCTTCAGGGTCATACCGTCAGCGCGCAGCTGTTGGAGGCTCGTGGCCTCGTCGCGTTTGGCGAGGCGTTGACCTGAAGCGTCGGTGATCAGGCGATGATGCCACCAGCGTGGAACAGGCAGGGCGAGCAGCGCTTGTAGGAGCCGATGCAGGTGGGTCGCTGCAAAGAGATCATAGCCGCGCGTTACCAGGCTCACTCCCTGTTCGGCATCGTCTAGCACCACTGCCAGGTGATAGCTGGCGCCCCAATCTTTACGGCCGAGCACAACATCGCCCAGCAGTTCGGGCCGGGCATCCTGCTGGCCCCGCTCGAGATCCAACCAGGTGAGGCGCGGGTGGCTTCTGATCGCAGCTTGCATGTCCAGCCGCCAAGCCGCAGCTTCGCCTGCAGCCAAACGCGCCTCGGCCTCTGCCCCACCAAGCCTTCGGCAGGTTCCGGGATAGAGCGGTCCCTCCGGTCCCTGTGGTGCATGAGAGGAAGCGGCCAGCTCAGCGCGGATCTCCGCGCGCGTGCAGAAGCAGGGGTAGAGAAGCTTGCGCTCCCTTAGAGAATCCAGTGCTGCCCGATAGGCGGCTGCACGGGTGGACTGCCGCAGCACCGGCCGCGGCCAGTCAAGATCGAGCCAATGGAGATCGTTTTCGATGGCAGCCTCGAAGGTCGGTCGGGCGCGACCTTGGTCCAGGTCCTCGATCCTTAGTAGGAAGCGGCCCTGTGGCCCCGCTGCCTGGGCTGCGAAGAGTGCGGCGTAGGCATGACCCAGATGAAGATGGCCAGTCGGAGAGGGGGCAAAGCGCGTAACTTCGCTCATAGTCTGCCCATGCATAGACTGCCCGTGGACTGAAGCATCAATGCCCTCACTGCACTCTTCCCTTTGGCACGGCCTCCACTCTTGTACTATGCCTCAGCGCCTATGGCACAAAGCAAACCCACCACCCCAACCAATCCAACGGCAGACCTTCTCTCCGGCGCGGTTGAGGGAGACCCAGCGCTTGCCGCGCCCTTGGACCTGCTTGCGGCGCGCGACCCCGCGCTCGCCGCGGCCCTCGCGCAGGCAGGCTTGCCGCCGCGCCGTCAGGGCAAGACGGGCTTTCCGGGGCTCTTGTCTATTATTGTATCGCAGCAGGTCTCGACCGCTTCGGCGCGCGCCATCATGGACCGCTTGCATGCGGCCCTACCGGAGGCCACGCCCGCTGCGCTCTTGGCTCTGGACGAGGGTGTCTTGCGTGCGGTCGGTCTCTCCAGGCCGAAGATGCGCTATGCCCGGGCGTTGGCAGAGGATGTCTTGGCCAAGCGTTTCTCCTTCGCGACGCTGGACGGCCTCAATGACGCCGACGCCATTACTTATCTCTGCCAGGCCAAGGGTATTGGACCCTGGAGTGCGGAGATCTATCTGCTCTTCTCCTTGCGCCGGCCGGACATCATGCCGGCGGGCGATCTGGCCCTGCAGGTTGCGGCCCAGCGTATGAAGGGTCTGGCAGACCGTCCAGATGAGTCGGCGCTGCGTCACCTGGCGGAAGCCTGGAGTCCACATCGCTCAGCTGCCGCACGCTTTCTATGGCATCTCTACCGCCAACCGGGCCTGATTGAGAGCGATGTTTGAGGTCTGGTGGCGCGTAGCACTGGACAAGACTACATAACGTGCAGCCCAGCGCTGAGAGGAGCTGTCAGATGCCCAATCCCGCGTCCCCATCGCACAAGCCGGCGCTCAGCCGACGCGTGCTTCTGCTGAGCGCTCTAGCTACAACCGTCGGCTTGGCCAGCCTGCGTCCTGCAGAGGCATTCGATCTGCGCTCTGGCTCCGACGGGCGGGGTGATAAACCGGAACCAGGCGGTAGCGGCCGCCTGTCCAAGATGCTGTTTCGAGGGCAGGGGAATCGACAGTTTGGTTTGACCAGTGTCTTGGTCCTGGATGACAGCGGCGCCTGGTACAGCGATTTCACCGGCCGCGTGTTGCGTCGCGACGAAGACCGGATCGGCATTTTGCGCGACATCCCGCTGGTCGGCCGCTTCTTCACCCCAACCTTGAGGGCACGGGACTTCTCCCAGGCACTGCAGATCGGGCTGGTCTTCCAACTGGAGGAGACTCTGCTGATTGATCTCCACCGCTCCGGCCGCTCGCGCCAGCAGCTTTCCCAGGCTCTGATGTCAGGACAAGAGCCTGGACCGGCGCTGAGCCTCGCCGGTGCCAGCGGGCCGGTACGAACCATCGGCGCCGCCAATCAGAGGATCAGCTACTTCACCGTCGGCGGACCGCCGCCGGTCAACCCGGTGCAGCCGCCCAAACCTCTACGCCTGCTCTCAAACGGCGCCCAGGCCCGGGAGATCGGGCGCGCTTACAACAAGGGCGAGACACTGCTGACCGTGGTCAACCCCTCGATCCTTACTGGTTGGAGTTAGTCTCCGTGGCGCACTACCGGCTCTTTGGCCGCCGTGGCAGCGGTTCGCTGGCGCCGGAAATGGTTCTGACCGCACTGGGCCAGGCCTACGAGATGGTGCCCACCTCTGCCGAGGCGGCCCGCTTGGATCCCTATCGCCAGCTCTGTCCGACCCGCATAGTGCCGGCCATGACCTTGCCCAGCGGCGAGACCATCTTCGAATCGGCGGCTATCTGCATCCACCTGACCCTTGCCCATCCGCAAGAAGCGCGTGGCTTGGTGCCAGCGACGGGCACGCCGCAGCATGCTGTCTTTCTGCAGTGGATGGCCTATCTGGCCACCGCGGTCTATGGGGCCTACCGGCGCTGCTATCACACCGAAGACCACACCCACGGTGGCGAGGTGGAGTACGCGCTGATCCGCGCCCGCGCCAAGGAAGACCTGCTGGAGGCTTACGCGCTTCTGGAAAGAGCCTTGCAAACTAGCGGTGGGCCGGGTCTGCAAGGGACGCTGGGCGTCGTCGACTTCTATCTCTTCATGCTGACCACCTGGTATCCCGGGGGTATGGCGCAGCTCTATGACGAACACCCGGGACTGGCTGGTTTAGCGGCGGCGGTGCGCGCCCGGCCGGACTTTGCCGCCTTGCTGGCGGTCGAGTTCGCCTAGCCGCTCAAACGATAGACCGGCATGCGCCGGCCCCAGGCCACGCAGACGAAGACCGCTAGCGCGAAGACCAGGGTGAGGAGATCCAACCGTTCGCCCAGCAGCAGCCAGGAGAAGCCGAGGGTTAGGAAGATCTGCAAGAGCTGCAGCTGCCCGACCTTGGCGACGCCGCCTAGGGTCATGCCGCGGTACCAGGCAAAAAAGCCCAGGTACTGGCTGATGAGCGCCACGTAGAAAAAGGCGATCCAAACCTCCAAGGTCAGCTCCTGCCAGGGCACCTGATCGGCCGTCAGCGCAACGGGAATGGCCAGCACCGGCACGGCGATGACCAAGGCCCAGGAGATGACCGCCCAGCCGCCCAGCCGGCGCGCCACGCGCGTGCCTTCTGCATAGCCCAAGCTGGCTGCGAGCACGGCCCCGACCAAGGCCAGATCCGCCCAGTGCAGGCCGCCGGCGCCGGCGAGGACGGCAAAGAGGATCACCAGCGCGCTGCCTAGAATCGAGACCAGCCAAAAGCCGGCCGAGGGCCGCTCCCCATTGCGCAGCGCGCCAAAGAGGGTGGAGCCCAAGGGCAAGAGCGCCAAGACCACGGCGCCGTGCATGGAGGGGACGTGTTGCATGGCCCAGGCGCTCAAGAAGGGAAAGCCGAAGACCACACCGGCGGAGACGACCGCCAGGCTTGCCCACTCCCGCCCGCGCGGCAGGGGCGGGCGCAGGATCGCCAAGATGATCGCCGCAGCAAGAGCTGCGATCAGCGCCCGGCCGAGACCAACGATTGCCGGATGCATCACGGCCACGGCGATGCGGGTGGCCGGCAAGGTGAGGCTGAAGGCCAGGACGCCAAGGCTGCCCAGCAGGTATCCCAAGCTTTCGTCGCGGGTCATGGCGCTGGAGGAAACGCCCCTGCCGACCTGCCGACAAGCAAGAAGATGTCTCGATACAAAGTTGGCCAGAGGAATCCTCTTTGCAAAGCAGGCACAGGCTCGCTACCTTCATCTGTACCGTTGGGGTGCTGTTAAGGCTGAGAGGCGCGACCCGCCAACCCATCGAACCTGATCCGGATAACGCCGGCGAAGGGAACGGACGTGCGATGGAAAGACCTCTCACAGCACAAGCGTCCTGGTTCTTCGCTGGCTCGTTCAAGACAGCGAAGCGAGGAGCGTCATGCCTATCCCCCTTACCAAAGGCCGCCTGCTGGCCGCCGCCGCCTTCGGCCTGGGTCTTCTGACCGCGCAGCCGGCCGCGGCTGCCGACAAGATCACCCTGATCCTCGATTGGTTCATCAATCCAGACCACGCGCCGATCATCGTCGCGGAGGAGAAGGGCTACTTCGCCGACGCCGGGCTGGAGGTGGAGATCATCCCACCCGCCGACCCCAGCGACCCGCCGAAGCTGGCGGCCGCCGGCAAGGCTGACCTGGCCGTTTCCTATCAGCCGCAACTGCATCTGCAGGTGGCCGAGGGCCTGCCGCTGGTCCGCGTCGGCACCCTCGTTGCTACGCCCTTGAACTGCCTGTTGGTGCTGGCCGATGGGCCGATCCAGCAGATCAGCGATCTCAAGGGTAAGAAGATCGGCTTCTCCGTCTCTGGCGTGGAAGAGGCACTGCTGGGCAACATCCTGAAGCTGCACGGCCTGACCCTGGACGATGTGGAGATGGTGAACGTGAACTTCTCCCTCTCGCCTGCCTTGATGACCCGGCAAGTGGACGCGGTGATCGGCGCCTATCGCAACTTCGAGCTCAACCAGATGGATATCGACGGCGTGCCAGGCCGCTGCTTCTATGTCGAGGAAGAGGGCATTCCCTCCTACGACGAGCTGATCTACGTCGCCAATCCTGAGCGCATGGACAAGGAGGTTATCTCCCGCTTCCTGCAGGCGACAGAGCTGGCGACCCAGTACATCCTGAACAATCCGGAGGAGACCTGGGAGATCTTCGCCTCGACCTCCAGCGAGCTGCGTGACGAGCTGAACGAGCGGGCCTGGGGCGACACCATCCCGCGTCTGGCAGTGCGGCCGGCGGCCTTGGATGCCGGGCGTTACAAGCGCTTCGAAGAGTTCTTGCTGCAGGCTGGGCTGATCCAAGAGCGCAAGCCGGTCAGCAGCCTGGCGATCGACGTCAACGCCGGCGACTAGCCGGTGATCGACAGAAGCGCGGTTCCGGGCGTCACTCTCGCCGGCAGCTTCCTGCTGGAGGGCAAGACGCTCTTCCGTGACGTCAGCTTGGAGCTTCGGCCCGGGACCTGGACCTGTCTGCTGGGACCCTCAGGCGTGGGTAAGTCCACCATCCTGCGCCTTCTGGCCGGCCTGGCGACGGGCGGGAGCTTCGAGGGCCGGATTCAGGCAAGCGACGGCCAGCCCTTGGCGGGCCGTGTCGCTTACATGGCGCAGTCTGACCTGCTGCCGGCCTGGCTGGATGTCGAGGGCGCGGTGACCCTGGGCGCGAAGCTGCGCGGCGAGTCGCCGGATCGGGCCCGCGCCCAGCGTCTGATTGCCCAGGTCGGCTTGGCGGAGCATGTCCACAAGCGCCCCGCGGCCCTTTCCGGCGGCATGCGCCAGCGTGCGGCCTTGGCCCGGACCCTGATGGAAGACCGGCCGGTCTGCCTGCTCGACGAGCCCTTCTCGGCGCTGGATGCCGGCACCCGGGCTGAGATGCAGGAGCTGGCCTTCGCGACCCTGCGCGAGCGCAGCGTACTGCTGGTGACACACGACCCGGCGGAGGCGGTGCGTCTGGGCCACCGCCTCTATCTCATGACCGCCGCGGGGTTGGAGCCGGTAACGGTCCCAGACGCCCTGCCGCTGCGTGATCCTTTGGCGCAGGAGACTCTGCAAGCGCAGAGCAGCCTTCTGGATCGACTGAGGCCGCAAGCCTTGGCCGGGGTTTCGGCGTGAGTAGGCGTCTGCGCGACGGGCTGGTGACCCTGCTGCTGGTGCTCTTCGCTTGGCAGGTGATCGTCTGGGTCACCGGCGTTCCCCACTTTATCCTGCCGGGGCCGGTGCTGGTCATCACTGCGCTCTATGAGCACCGCCTGGTGATCGCAGAGAATGCCTGGGTCACCATCCTGGAGGTCCTGGTGGGCCTGGTGCTGGGTGCCCTCTTGGGCGGTCTGACCGCACTCCATCTGATGGTTTCGCCCTTGGCGCGGCGTTTCCTGCTTCCGGTCTTGGTCTTCAGCCAGGCGGTTCCGGTCTTCGCGCTGGCGCCGCTGCTGACCCTCTGGCTGGGCTATGGCATCTGGTCGAAGATCGTCATGGCGCTCTTGATCATCTACTTCCCCGTCGCCTCCACCTTCTACGATGGCCTGCGCCGGACCGACCCCGGCTTGCTGGATCTCGCCGCCACCATGGGCGCCAAGCCGCGCCAGACCCTGCTGCGCATTCGCCTGCCGGCGGCGCTGCCCTCTTTCGCTTCCGGCCTCCGGCTGGCCGCCGTCTACGCCCCCATCGGCGCGGTGATCGGCGAGTGGGTCGGCGCTTCTCAGGGCCTGGGCTACCTCATGCTGCTGGCTAGCGGTCGGGTGAAGATCGACCTGCTCTTCGCCGCCCTTCTGGTCCTGGCCAGCTTCACCGTCATCCTGCACGCGGTGATCGGGCGCTTGGCCGACCGCCTGACGCGGCGGGTGACCTAGGGCAAAGGCCAGAGACAATCCGCGCCGCGTCCCGCTGCCGCGCAAGCTGATAGCCTGTGGGTCACCTGATTCTTGCGTGAGGGACGACGGGAGGTGCTGAAGAACCCGCTTCTGCTGCTGGCCTTGGCCATCACCGGCGCCATCGCGCTCTGGGGGCTGGTGGATACCGCCGGTCTGACCGGCCTGGCGGAGCGCCTGGTGGCGCTGCAGTTCACCAGCCGTGCCTGGTTCATCATGCTGACCGTCAGCTTCATGCTGATCTGCTCGCTCGTGCTGGCGCTCTCGCCCTATGGACGGCTGAAGCTGGGCCGGGACGAGGAGGAGCCGGAGTTCTCGACGGTCTCCTGGCTGGCCATGCTTTTCGCCGCCGGCATGGGGGTGGGCCTGCTCTACTGGGGCACCGCAGAGCCGCTGACCCACTTCCTGCTGATCTCCGAGTATGAGGATCCGCGCCGCGCGGCCAACATGGCGCTCTTCATCACCAACTTTCATTGGGGCCTGCATGCCTGGGCGATCTATGCCCTGACCGGCCTGGTGATCGCCTACTTCGGCTTCCGCCGCGGCTGTCCCAGCCTCTTGAGCGCGCCGATCGTCACCGTCTTCGGCCAGGGGCGCTGGCCCAAGGCCGTGGGCTGGATAAGCGACCTGCTGGCCATCGTCGCCATTGCCATCGGGCTTGGCGGATCGGTGGCCATGGGGGTCTTTCAGGTGAAGGAGGGCGTAGAGGCCCTCTTCGGCCTGGCGCCTGGCGGCCTGGGGCTCACCTTGGTGATCTTCGCGGTTCTCTGCGTCTCTTACCTCCTGCCGCTGACCGTCGATCTCAGCCGTGGCATGGCGCTCTTGTCCAACGCGGCCATGCTGATCGCCGGTCTGCTGCTGGTCTTCATCCTGCTGGCAGGCCCCACCCATTATCTGATGGGCGGCGTGGTGGAGTCCCTCGGTGCCTACCTCAACAGCGTGTTGGTGCAGGGCTTCCGCACCTTCACTTTCATGGATGAGCGAGTCGGCGACTGGTTTCAGTCTTGGACCCTGACCTACATGGTCTGGTGGCTGGCCTGGGCGCCCTTCGTCGGCGTCTTCATCGCCCGCATCTCGCGCGGGCGGACCATCCGCGAGTTCCTGCTGGGCGTGATCCTGGTGCCCACAGTCTTCTCGATCCTCTGGTTCGGGGTCATGGGCGGGGTCGGGTTCTATGGCGTGCTGGATGGCTCCGTGCCTTATCTGGATGTCCTGAAGGAGAACGTCAGCGGCGTGACCTTCTTCATGCTGCAGTCCTTCCCGGCCTCGTCCCTCACCATCGCCGGCGTGGTGCTGGCCGCCTTCCTCTTCATCGTCACCAGCGTGGTCAGCGCCGCCTTCGTCTTGTCCATGTTCTCCACCGGCGGTGATCTGAACCCCAAGGCCAAGGTCAAGCTGCTTTGGGGCGTCATCCTGGGCGCGTTGGGCCTGGTCATGATCCTCTCCGGCAGCATCGACGCGGTGAAGTCGATCATCGCGCTGGGCGCCTTGCCCTTCGTCTTCATCGTCATCCTGCTGGTCGTCTGCCTACTGAAGGATTTGAAACGGGAGGGCCGCCGGCCATGACCCTGTCGCCCACCTTGGACCTGATCCTCAATCTTGAAGTCTTCGCCTTCATCGGCCTGATGGTCTGGCTCTACTTTAAGGAGCCGCCTGGGGATAAGGGGCCGGACTGACGGACGCGACTGACGGGCCGGCTTGACAGTGGAAGGGTGAGACACCCTGACCGGGCAAAGCGGACCGGAATTGGTCTATAGTGTCCCCTGTGGCTGGCAGAAAGCGCTCAATTCTAGACCATAGGTTCAAAAATTGAGCCAAGCAGGCGGGGCAAAGGCAGTGACGGACAAGAGGGTCTCCAACAGGCAGCATCTGGCTCTGGCCGGACTTCTGTCCGCAAGCCTCCTCCTGCTCGCCGCTTGCGGTGACGAGGGCGGCCAGCCGCAAGCGGGTGGGGCAGCGCCGCCGCCGCCAACTGTCCTGGTCTCAGAGCCGCTGATCCGCGACATCGTCGATTGGGACGCCTACACAGGGCGCTTCGACGCCATCGACACGGTGGAGGTCCGCTCGCGCGTCAGTGGCTATCTGCAGTCGGTCCACTTCGACGACGGTGACATCGTGCGCGAGGGCGATCTGCTCTACGTCATCGATCAGCGTCCCTTCCTGATCGCGGTGGAGCGCGCCAGGGCCACCCTGACCGAGGCCGAGGCCAGCCTTTCCTTGGCGGAGGCCGAGCTGCGCCGTGCCCGCCAGCTGCTGGACCGCGGCAATATCTCCCGCTCCACCTTCGACGAGCGGATGCAGGAGCAGCTGGCGGCAGAGGCCTTCATCGACACAGCCTCGGCAGAGCTGGACGCTGCCGAGTTGGACTTGATCTACACGCAGATCGAGGCCCCCTTCACCGGGCGGATCTCGCGCAATCTGGTGACGGTCGGCAACCTGATCGACGGCGGCGCGTCGGACGCGACCTTGCTGACCAACATCGTCTCCATGTCGCCGATCTACTTCTACTTCGAAGCCAATGAGGCGGCTTTGCTGCGCTACACGCGGCTGGCTCAGCAGGGGACCAGGCCGTCGTCTCGCGACAACCCCAACCCGGTGCAACTGCAGCTCTCTGACGAAGTCGGTTTCCCGCACTGGGGCACCATGGACTTTGTCGACAACCGCATCGACGCGGACAGCGGCACCATCACCGGCCGTGCCCTCTTCGATAACGCCGCAGGTCTCTTCACGCCCGGCCTCTTCGCCCGGCTGCGGCTCTTGGCCTCCTCCCCTTACGAGGCCATGATGATCCCCGAGGCAGCGATCGGCACCGACCAGTCCTACAAGTTCGTCTATGTCCTGAGTGAGGACAACCGCGCCACCTATCGCCGGGTGACCTTGGGCGAGCGGCGCGGCGACCTCAGGGTCATCACCGAGGGACTGGCGCCTGACGACCAGGTGGTGATCAATGGCCTGATGCGTATCCGCCCCGGCAGCCCGGTGACACCGGAGCCTGGGGTGATCGGGCCGGGGTCGGTGGAGCCCTTGGGTCCGCCGCAATGAATATCTCCAGCTTCTATATCGACAGGCCGATCTTCGCGACGGTCCTGTCGCTGGTCGTGGTCATCGTCGGCGGGCTCTCTTACTTCACGCTACCGGTGGCGCAGTATCCGGAAATTGCGCCGCCGACCATCGTGGTGACGGCCAGCTACCCCGGCGCCGATGCCGAGACCGTCGCCAACACCGTGGCGACCCCGATCGAGCAAGAGCTGAACGGGGTGGAGAACATGCTCTACCTCTTCTCGCAGTCGACCAGTACCGGCCAGCTGCGGATGACCATAACCTTCGCGCTGGGCACCAATCTGGATGATGCCCAAGTGCTGGTGCAGAACCGCGTGGCCACGGCCGAACCGCGCCTGCCCGAAGAGGTGCGCCGGCTGGGCGTGGTGACGCAGAAGTCCTCCCCCGACCTCATGATGGTGGTCCACCTGCGCTCCCCCGACGAGTCCTTGGACCAGCTCTATATCTCCAACTATGGCTTGCTTCAGATCCGCGACGTGCTGCAGCGGGTAGACGGCGTCGGCCAGGTGCAGATGTTCGGCGCGCGCGACTACTCCATGCGGATCTGGCTAGACCCCGATCGCATTGCCGCTCTAGGCATGACGGCGGGTGAGGTGGTGACCGCCATCCGCGGCCAGAACGTGCAGGTCGCCGGCGGGACTTTGGGCCAGCCGCCAACGCCTGACCCGGCCGCCTTTCACACCCCCATCGTGCTGCAAGGCCGCCTGTCGGAAGTCGAGCAGTTCGAGAGCATCGTCGTCAAGGCGACCTCTGACGGGCAGATCGTCCGCCTCTCCGACGTTGGCCGGGTGGAACTGGGGGCGCTGGACTACACCACCAACAGCTATCTGAACGGCAAGCCGGCCGTCGCGCTGGCCATCTTCCAGCGTCCCGGCTCCAACGCGCTGGAGACCGCGGACGCCTTGCTGGCCACGATGGCGGAGCTGAGCGAGAGCTTCCCCGAGGGTCTGGCCTACGAGGTCGTCTACAACCCCACAGAGTTCATCGCCGAGTCCATTTCCGAGCTGATCAAGACCATCTTCGAGGCTGTGGCCTTGGTGGTCTTGGTGGTGCTGGTCTTCCTGCAGACCTGGCGCGCCTCGGTCATTCCCATCGTCGCCATTCCGGTCTCGCTGATCGGCACCTTTGCGGTCATGGCGGCCTTTGGCTTTTCCATCAACAACCTGACCCTCTTCGGCCTGGTGCTGGCGGTCGGCATCGTCGTCGATGACGCCATCGTCGTGGTGGAAAATGTGGAGCGCAATCTGGCCGACGGCCTCTCGCCCAAGGAGGCCGCGCACAAGTCGATGCGCGAGGTCGGCGGCGCCATCATCGCCATCTCGCTGGTGCTGGTCGCCGTCTTCGTGCCGACGGCCTTCATCGGCGGCATTTCCGGCCAGTTCTACAGCCAGTTCGCGCTGACCATCGCCGTGGCGACCATCCTCTCGGCCTTCTGTTCGCTGACCTTAAGCCCGGCGTTGAGCGCCATCCTGCTGCGTCCACACAGGCCAGCCGGCAAGGGTAGCTACTGGAATCCCATCAGCCTCTTCTTCCGCGGCTTCAACTGGGCCTTTGCGCGGCTGGGCCGCTTCTACTCGGCGCTGATCGCCGCGGTGATCCGGGTCGGTGTGGTGATGCTGCTGATCTACAGCGGCCTTATCGCGCTCACCGTCTGGGCTTTCCTGCAGGTGCCGACCGGCTTCATCCCCAATCAGGATCAGGGCTACATCATTACCGTGGTGCAGCTGCCAGCCGGTGCCTCTTTGGCCCGCACCGACGCGGCAATGAAGCAGGTGGAGGGCATCCTGCAGCGCACGCCGGGCGTCAAGAACACCGTGGTCTTCGCCGGCTTCAACGGCGCTACCTTTACCAACGCGTCGAACGCCGGCGTCATCTTCTCTGCGCTCGAGCCTTTCAGCGAGCGTGCCTCCCAAGGCCTGACGGCCGAGGCGATCATCGGCAGCACCTATCCGCGTATGGCGCCGGTGATGGACGCCTTCGTCATTACCATCGCCCCGCCGCCGGTGCGTGGTATCGGCAATGCCGGCGGCTTCAAGATGATGATCCAGGACCGCCGCAACCGCGGCCTGGAGGCTCTGGCCGAGGCCGCGCAAGGCATGGCGGCAGCGGCCAATGCAGATCCGCGGCTGGTCGGCGTCTTCACCCCCTTCCAGGTCGGTACGCCGAAGCTCTTCGTCGATCTGGACCGGGCCAGGGCGCGTCTTCTGAACGTCGACGTCGCCACCATCTTCGAGACCTTGGAGACCTATCTGGGATCCAGCTTCGTCAATGACTTCAACCTCTTCGGCCGCACCTACCGGGTCACCGCCCAGGCCGACGGACCCTTCCGCCTGACCGAGGCCGACATCGCGCGCCTGCGCACCCAGTCGAACGACGGTGCCTCCGTGCCCTTGGGCAGTCTGGTGACCTTCCAGTACCAATCCGGGCCCGACCGGGTGCCGCGCTACAACCTCTATCCGGCGGCCGAGGTGCAGGGCAGCACCATGCCCGGCGTCTCCACCAATGAAAGCTTGGCGATACTGGCCGGCCTGGCCGCGCAGAACCTGCCCTTCGGCTTCGACTTCGAGTGGACGGAGCTTTCCTACCAGGCAGCCCAGGCCAGCGGGGCGGAGCTCTACATCTTCCCGCTTTGCGTGCTCTTCGTCTTCCTGCTGCTGGCGGCCTTGTACGAGAGCTGGACCCTGCCGCTGGCCATCGTGCTGATCGTGCCCATGTGCCTGCTCTCCGCCGTCGCCGGCCTGGCCTGGTCGGGACTGGCCAACGACATCCTGGCGCAGATCGGCTTCGTCGTGCTGATCGGCTTGGCGTCCAAGAACGCGATTCTGATCGTGGAGTTCGCCCGCCAGCTGGAGGATCAGGGCCGCGACCGCTTCGAGGCGGCGGTGGAGGCCTGCCGCCTGCGCCTGCGCCCTATCCTCATGACCTCCTTCGCCTTCATCCTGGGCGTGGTGCCGCTGGTGATCGCCAGCGGTGCGGGTGCCGAGATGCGCGTGGTCCTGGGCACCACGGTCTTCTTCGGCATGCTGGGCGTCACCTTCTTCGGCCTGCTCTTCACGCCCATCTTCTACGTCCTGCTGCGCGGCCTGGTGGTGCGCTTGGGGGGCGAGGAGAAGCGGGCAGCGCCGGAATCGCTGGAGAGCTGACCCCAAGGCCCGCGTTCCGCCGCCGGAACCGCAAGACGTGTGGAGGCAAAAAAGGATCACAACTCTTCGCTTGCCTTTATGATCCTCCATCTGACAGGCTCGTCTTCGACGCCTGGAGGAGGAACAGATGGCACTCATCACCGGTACCAGCGGGAAAGACAGCCTTGAGGGGACCAGCGCTGCCGATAGGATCTATGGCCTCACCGGCAACGACCGCCTCTCTGGCTTGAGCGGTAACGATACCGGCTTCGGCGGGCCCGGCCGCGATGAGTTCTATGGCGGACCTGGTGACGACCTTTTCTACGGTGAGATCAACCCTGATTTTGCCTTCGGTGACTCCGGTGCCGACACCCTTTTCGGCGGCCTGACCAGCGATGTTCTCTATGGCGGAAGTGGCAACGATACGGCTTATTCCGGGGCCGGAGACGATGCCATCAATGCCGGCGACGGGGACGACCTGCTTATCGATGACAGCGGCAGGCGCGTCAATGCCCTTGGCGGTACCGGCAACGACACTATCATCGTCGAACGCCCGAACGTTTCCCCCGGCGGCTTTGGGCCCTACCTCCTCGGCTCGCTTATCGGCGCCGACGGTGATGACGACATCACGGCGCCTGCTTTCGGTTTCATCAACGTCTTCGGCGGTTCCGGCGATGACCGGATCACCGGCGGCGATGCCCTCTTCGGTGCATCCGGGTCCGATACCCTCTATGGCAAGAACACTTCCAACCAGATCTTCGGCGGTGACGGGAATGATCTTATTTTCGGCTACTTCTACGCAGGCTCGACCTTGCAGGGTGAGGACCTGCTTGACGGCGGCAAAGGGATCGACACGATTTTCGGCGGGTCGGAGCCGGATCTCTTTCGCGTCCGCGCCGGCGAAATCGAAACTGGTGAGACCTACGACGGTGGCTCGGGTGTCGATAGCCTCACCCTTGATTTCGGCGTTTCGCTGCCGCCAGGTGTTCTCTTCACCAACATAGAGCATTTGACCGCCGAGGGGTCGGATGCACCCGACAGCTTCCGCGGCTTCGGTGGCGGCGATTTCATCAACGGGCGCTCCGGCGCGGACCTGCTCTATGGCGAGGGCGGCAAGGATTTCCTGATCGGCCTGACCGGAGCAGACACCATCTTCGGCGGAGACAATGGCGATTCTCTTTACGGGGGCTCGGGTGACGATGACCTCTCCGGCGACGCCGGCCGCGACGATCTGAACGGCCGCAGCGGCAATGACCTTCTGGATGGCGGAGGCGGGAACGACAGCCTCTCCGGTTCCCTGGGCGACGACATCGTCAGCGGTGACGCCGGATCGGACCAACTGGAGGGCGGTAGCGGGCGCGACCTTCTCTACGGCGGCGACGGCGCCGATCTGATCGAGGGCGGCAGCGGCAGCGACACGGCCGCCGGCGGTGCTGGCGACGATACGGTCGTCGTCGATACGGCCGACGATCTGGTGCGGGAGACGGCGGGCGGCGGCATCGAAGACGTGGTGCGCTCGCTGGCCGAGGCCTATACCCTGGCCGGCGGGCCGGAGGGCCATGTGGAGCGCGCCAACATCAACGAGGGCGCCGGTTCGGCCGACCTGGTCGGCAACGACTTTGGCAACACGCTGCTTGGCAACAACAGGGACAACCGCCTGTTCGGCTTGAGCGGCCGCGACATCCTGAATGGTCAGAGCGGTGCCGACACTCTGACCGGCGGCAGCGGCGACGATACCTTCGTGGTCGACCAGGGCGGCGACGAGGTGCGGGAACTCGATGGCCAAGGCGTCGACCTGGTCCGCGCCGAGGTGGACTACACCCTGCCGGACGGCGGCATCCGCGACTTTCTGGAGAACCTGCGCCTGCAGGCAAACCGTGGCGATATCGACGGGGCCGGCAACGGCTTGGACAACAGCCTGCAAGGCAACAGCGGTGCGAACAGGCTGCGTGGAGAGACGGGCAACGATCGGATCGAGGGCGGCGAGGGGGACGACCAGCTCTTTGGCGGGGTCGGCGACGACCGCCTGGAGGGTGAGAGCGGCGCCGATACGCTCTGGCTGGCCTCTGGCGATCTGGCCTTCGGCGGCTCGGGCGGCGACAGCTTCCGTTTCACCGAGGTCAGTCTGGGAATCGGCAATTCCGGCGGGCCGGTCATCCGCGACTTCGACGGTGTCTCGCTGAATGCCGGGAACGGGAAGGACAAGCTGGTCTTCGCGACCGGCTTGGAGGTCGGGACCTTCGCCTACATCGGCACGGCCGCCTTCAACGGCGCCGGCGACAGCGAGGCGCGGTTCGATGGTGTCCGCCAGGTTCAGGTCGACCGCGACGGAGACGGCACGACGGATATCGCCTTTCTGGTCAACGGTCTCTCGCGTGCCGATGGCCTCACCGCCACGGACTTCGTCTGGCTCTAAAGCCCAGGTTTCGGCCGGGGGGGGATGGCCTCGACGCGACCGCGGACCTGTTCGACCAACAGCAGGCGGGATGAAGCAGCCATGGCCCCGTCGAGCCGCGCAGCCGCGGGTCTACGGCAGCGGCCACAGCCCGCCGGCTGGGGCAGACCCGATCGCTGCCGACAGGCCAGGGTTCCTCGCCCCTCCTGTGTCGGGCACTGCATGGTCGGCAGCCAGGCCCTGACCTCTTTCCATTCTGCCGGCGCAACCGTGCGGCGTGTGGGGACATGAAAAGGTCACAACTCTTCGCTTGCTTTCGGGCCTGTATATCTGACAACCTCTAGCGCAAGAGGCCGAAGCCCGCTGCACGCGCTAGCGGAAGAGCCTTACGCATAACCGGCTGCGGCCTGTGGCAGGCTCGCCGCGCGCAGCGCCAATCGGGGGGTAAGTCATGCGCCTGCGTTCTCTCTCTCTCTCTCTCTCTCTCTCTCTGCTCTAGCCACGGTGCTGTTCGCGCTTCCGGCAGCGGCACAGACGGGGCCGGTCGGTAGCCCCACCTGCGCGGATGCGAACCTCACCCTCGCGCCGGGGGAGACGTCTTGGAACTGTTATGAGTTCTATGACCCGATCGATCCGCGTGACCGGATCGATCCGCTATACCCGACGATCCCAGAGATCGAGTACATTACCGTCTACGACATGGTGCCGCTCGATGTGCGCGATGCGGGGGAATTGTCGTCAAGGAAGGCTGGCTGGATCGGGTAAGGCGTGTTGGCGATGAAGACAGCGAGAAGCGCCTAGAGTGCGAGCTGAACGCCAACGCACCGGAGCCTCAGTTTCCTGGCTGCACGATCAACAGCGGCAACTTCCAGACCCGGAACTGGTACTGGTACGCCTATGACGCGCCGTTGATCTACAACCACATGCCGGCCCTGGCCTATTTCGACAGTGCCTGGTGGGCGATCTGGTCGAGCAACGACAAAAAGACGCCCAGCGCTGAAGAGACGCTCGGTACCGGGGGCCTTGAGAAAGAGGGCGACATACCCGTAGGCCACGTAATGTCCCCAGACTATGCGAACATTGAGGGCGTGTCCTACCAGCGCGTGGTCCTGTCAAAGTCTGAGGTCTCTGTCGATACAGAGCAAAACAGGCTCAATGCTTTTCGCTCCGGGTGGACTACCCCCGACCCTAACCATCTAAACGGTTTGTTCGCGGCAGAGTTGGCGGACAACCCCGACAATCGGCAGTGGGCGCCTGACTTGCTGGTCGTCGATGTAGACAGGCCAGGCATCGGGGAGACCCAGGAACTCTGGGCCTTCTTCACGCAGAACCGCGGCCGGGACAAGGGTTCCTACTGGGCGCGACTGCCGCATTCGAGAGATGTGACCGCTCCAGACGTTCCGGAATGGGATGTCCAGAAGCTCAGCCACACAGACTTAGGCGTGAGCGAGGACGAAGGTTTCGCCTTTATCTCCGCCAATGCCATCCAGCTGAAACACCAGCCCAACATGGCGCACAACGGACGGATCCTTGTCCCAATCATGCCGGAGAACCAGAACCCGGACAACGAAGTCGAAAACGATGGCGCTGTTTTGTACACCGACGATGGTGGCCTTACGTGGCAGGTCTCAAATCGGGTGACACCCCCGCCTGCCTACGTGATTTGGGAGCCCGTTTTCGCCGAGAGTCCGACGACGGGTCACCTTCACCTCTACTACAAGAACAGGGAGCCTGGCAGACTGCCCTCCTCGGAGATGCTGCTCTACAGCCGCAGCACGGATCGTGGTCAAACCTGGAGTGCCATTGAGGCTATGCCTCTGGAGGTGCCGGGGATCGGCGGTCACGCCTTCTCCTTCGGAAATCGCGTCGCCCTGATCAATCAGGACTTTGAGAATGGGCGCGCGGGTGAGAGCGGCGCGCGTGACGGTGATCGAACCGGGCGGGTGACGGATAGTGGCCCAACATCTGGCTTCCAGAACAATGACAAGATCAACATGGCCTTGTTCTTTAGCCGTTCAGGCGAGAGGGGAACTTTCCTGCCGGGCCCGACGGTGTCAACAAACCAACTCAGTGACCCGGCTCAACTCAACCAGCGTGGATCAGATCTCGCTCACATGACCATCATGGATGATCGGCTCTTTATGATCCACCGCTCCAGCCGCTCCATCCGCGGCGCGATCGTGCACTCTCTACCCAAAGATGATAAATTCTATCTCTATCCGCGGACAGCCGTCGATATTCAGAGAGATGATGGAGAACTGGATGACAATTCTGATCCCACGCTCAATTGGGCCGTCTGTGAAAACGATGCGCGCTTGGGTACAACTCCTGAAGGGGAGGCTAAGAAAGAAGAGCTCAAGCAAAATCGCGCTTCTTGGTTCGACAGTGCCTACTGCACCTACCGTGTGACCTTCCCGGATGACACGGCAACGACCGCGCTTCTCCCGCGCTTGGAGCGGCAAGCCTCGATCTCAATCGAGACCGAGCAAGCCGACTTTGCAGCAGATGAGATGCTGGAGCTGCAGTTCGATTTCACCAGCCGCATTCGCTCGTCGCTGTCGGGGAGCAAGCGCCGCATTGCCTTGCTGACAATTGGCGGTCCCGATGACTACGGTTACATTGAGCTGGGCAATCCCTTGTTCCCAGCAAAGGTTCTCTTCTACTACAATGAAACAGAAACCATCCTCGGAGACTACCAGTCGGATCATGACGACTGGGGTCAGATCGACGTCAAACTGCATGGTGAGGGATTGACCATTACTCTAGAAGGCAACCCCGCTCAAGATATCTGCATTCCAGGCGGCGTGCGCTGGCAGAAGCTCTTCTTCGGCTATGGCTACACGCAAGGCAAGTCCTACCTGGAGCATGTCTTTAATCCACTCGGCTGGTTTCGCTTCCGCACGGCGCACGTCAAGTCGCGTATCGCTGACGCAAGTGGGTTTGTGACAAGCTGTTCGCCATAAACCTACCAAGCAGTGGCTTTGGTCAACAGCCAGTTGGGCGCAGCTAGACGGAGCGCTCCACCCGCGCCGGCCAATCACGAGAAATGAGACGAAGGAACAAACACCATGGCCGTAATCTTTGGAACCGCCGGCGACAACAGCACGCTCTCTGGCAGCAATCAGCCCGACTTGATCTACGGCCTCAGCGGTGATGATCAAATACAGGGCCGAGGAGGAAATGACGGCCTCTATGGCGGAAGCGGCGTGGACACCTCGCTCTTCGGCGGCAATCGCGACGACAGTCTCTTCGGCGACGACGGGAACGACAGCTTGTTTGAAGGGGATGATGGAGACGATACCATCTTTGGTGGGAGCGGCGGTGATACTCTGCTCAGAGGCGGCTCTGGGAATGATACCATCTTCCAGGGCAGTGGCGAGGACTCTATCGCCGTAGGGAACTCGGGAAACGATGTGATTTATGGTGGAGAAGGCGAGAATTCCATCCTGTCGGGATCTGACGGTGATGACACACTTGTCGGCGGGAACCGAAGAGATTCTGGATTGCGGGGGGCTTCAGGCAGTGACCGCATTTTCGGTGGCTCCTTCAGTGATGAGAGTCTCTTTGGCGGGTCGGGTGATGACGCGATCTATGGCGGGCAAGGGCGCGATCGGTCTCTCTATGGGGGTGGCGGCAACGATAC
>JBCBSF010000047.1:0-38858 GCA_039819325.1 Pseudomonadota bacterium
TTCAAGAGCGGCACCAGCCCTCTCCCCCACCCGGCCACCTAATTGGATACTGGCGTGGGTGGCCGGGTGGGGGAGAGGGCTGGTGCCGCGGTTTCTCATCTGAACCTTCAGACCCTCTGCGTTTCCTTGAATTGGCGGGGGCTCACGCCTTGGCGAGCCCCCGCCTTTTCCTCTTAGCCCATAAGGCCTAACTCTTTGGCCTCGGCATCGATGGCAGCCTTGGCGCGCTCGACCATCTGGTCGATCTCCTCGCGGGTGATGATGAGCGGCGGGGAGAAGACCAGCGTGTCCCAAACCGCGCGCATCATCAGGCCGTTCGCCATCATGCGGTCGCGCACAGCACCGCCGCGCTTGCCGGCCTGGTCGGAGCGGGGCTCCACGCCCTCTTCCACCTTCAGCTCGATGGCGCCCAGAAGCCCGTAGCTGCGCACCTCGTCGACGAAGGGATGGCCTTCCAGCGCCTCACGGAAGGCTCTGGCGATGTAGGGGCCGACGTCCTCGCGGACTCGCTCCACCAAGCCTTCCTCTTCGATGTACTTGATGTTGGCCAGCGCCACCGCACAGGCCACCGGGTGCCCGTCGTAGGTGAAGCCGTGATAGAACTCGCCGCCCTTGTCGTGCAGCACCTCTGCCACCTTGTCGCCGACCATGAGGGCGGAGAGCGGCAGGTAGCCAGAGGTGATGCCCTTGGCCGTCGGCATGAAGTCCGGCTTGATGTCCAGCTGCTGGCTGGCGAACCAGGACCCGGTGCGCCCGAAGCCGCAGATGACCTCGTCGGCGACCAGCAGCACGTCATGCTCTTGGCAGATGCGCTGGATCTCCGGCCAATAGCTGGCCGGCGGGATGATGACGCCGCCGGCACCTTGGATCGGCTCGGCGATGAAGGCGGCCACGCGCTCGGCGCCCAGCTCTTGGATCTTCTCCTCCAGCGCCCGGGCGGCGCGCAGGCCGAAATCCTCGGCGCTCTCGCCCGGCTGGCCGAAGTGGTGCTGGTAGGGCGGCATGACGTGCAGGAAGCCCGGTAGCGGCAGATCCGACATCTTGTGCATGGCGTTCATGCCGCCTAGGCTGGCAGCCGCCATGGTGGAGCCATGATAGCCCCACTCCCGCGAGATGATGATCTTCTTCTCCGGCTGCTCCATCAGGTTCCAGTAGCGGCGGACCAGACGCACCATGGTGTCGTTGGCCTCAGAACCGGAGGAGCCGTAGAAGGCCCGGTTCAGGCCGTCTGGCGTGATGGAGGCCAACTTCTCCGACAGCTCCGCCACCGGCGGGTGGGCGGTCTTGAAGAAGGTGTTGTAGTAGGGCAGCTGCAGCATCTGATCGCGGGCGACGTCCGCCAGCGTCTTGTTGCCGTAGCCGATGTTGACGTTCCAGAGGCCGGCCATGCCGTCCAGGATGCCCTGGCCTTCACTGTCCTTCAGCCAGCAGCCCTCAGCCTCCACGATGATGCGCGGACCGCCGGCCTCCCCGAGGTTCTTGTAGTCGGTGAAGGGGGCAAGGTGGTGGCGTCTCTCCAGCGCCTTCCAGTGCTGGGTGGTGTTGCGGAGCGGCTCGTTCATTGTCCTTTGGTCCTCATAAAGTCCTGTTGCACGTGATAGGTCGGGTGGGGCTGGAGCCGCTCTCTAAATGAGGTAGCCCACCCGCGCGCAGAGGATCAGCAGTTCGCTGTGCAGAGTCCTATCGGTCATAGTAGCAGTTTAGCACTCAGCGCCCCTTGGGTCCGCATTGATCTCGATCAAACATTCAGCAAAAGGTGCTCGCGCTCCCAGGAGGAAATGACCTGCTGGTACTCCGCCAGCTCGGTCTCCTTCACCGCCACCACGGCGGCGACGAAGTCTTCGCCTAGAACCTGCTTGATTGCGCGATTGCCGCCGAAGCGGTGCAAGGCATCCTGCAGGGTGCGCGGCAGGGTGTGCGCCAGACGATAGGCGCTGCCCTTGACCTCTGCTTTCGGCTTCAGCCCTTGCTTCATGCCTAGATAGCCACAAGCAAGGGAGGCTGCAATGGCCAGATAGGGGTTACAGTCGGCGCCGGCCAGCCGGTTCTCCACCCGCCGGTCCTTGGCGTCGGAGCGCGGCACGCGCAGGCCGACTGTGCGGTTTTCCATACCCCATTGGGTGTTGATCGGCGCATCGGACTCCCGCACCAGCCGGCGATAGGAGTTCACGTTGGGCCCCAAGAGCGGCATGACGGCTGGCAGGTACTTCTGCAGACCGGCGATGTGGGAGAGGAAGAGCTTGGTGTTCCGGCCGTTGGAGGTATGGGCGAAGAGGTTCTCGCCGGTCTTCATATCGACCAGGCTCTGGTGGATGTGCATGGAGCTGCCGGGCTCTCCCTGCATCGGTTTGGCCATGAAAGTGGCGTAGACCTTGTGGCGCAGCGCTGCCTCCCGGACCGTGCGCTTGAAGAGGAAGGCCTGGTCGGCCAGCAACAGGGCTGGCCCGTGGTTGAAGTTCATCTCCATCTGCGCAGCACCGCCTTCGTGGATCAGGGTGTCCACGTCGATCTCCTGCGCCTCGCAGAAGTCGTAGACGTCTTCGAAGAGGGGATCGAACTCGTTGACCGCATCTAGGCCATAGGCCTGGCGAGAGGTCTCGCGCCGGCCGGAGCGGCCGATCGGCGGGATCAGCGGGTTGTCGGGGTCGGTGTTGACGTCGACCAGGAAGAACTCCAGCTCCGGCGCGATGATCGGCAGCCAGCCCTCGGCTTCATAGAGATCAAGCACCTGCTTCAGGACATAGCGCGAGGCGATGGAGATTGGCGAGCCGTCGAAGGCGAAGGCGTTGCAGATCACCTGCGCCGTCGGCTCGCTGTACCAGGGCACGACGCGGATCGTCTTGGCGTCGGGCACTAGGTAGACATCGCCGACCGTCTCGGAGAGCACATCGTCTTCCGGGTAGCCGCCGGTGACCGTTTGGCTGAAGACCGAGTCGGCGATGCGCAGCCCTTCCGAGCGCATGCCGCGCAGGAACTTCTGGGCTGGCAGGATTTTCCCCCGGGCAATGCCGGCCATATCGGGGACGAGGCATTCCACCTCCTCTATCCGGCGGTCGCGCAGGAACTGGTCGATGGATTGCATGATGGCCTCAAAGGGGTCGGCGGAGGCATTGTTGGAACTGGGTTGGTGCAAGGGGCTCCGCGTCGGAAAGTCTAGGGGCTCTCACACAAGCCCGGCAACTGCTAGCCCGAAGAGATAGAGAAACAGCATGAACGACCTGGCGCACGCGCCTTCCTACTACGCCGCCACCGCCCACCCGCAGCCGCCCCGCCCAGCGCTGGCCGGGGACGTCCGTGCCGATATCTGCGTGATCGGTGCCGGTTACAGCGGCCTGCATGCGGCCTTGAACCTGGCAGAGCGCGGCTTCTCCGTGGTGGTGCTGGAGGCTGCCAAGGTCGGCTGGGGAGCCTCTGGCCGCAACGGCGGGCAGATCTGCACCGGCTTCAACCACGGCATGACGCCTTACGAGCGGGCCCTGGGCAAGGAGGCCGCCCGTCAGCTCTTTGATCTGTCAGAAGAGGCCAAGCGCCTGCTGGCCGAACGGATCGGGCGGCATGCCATCGACTGCGACCTGGTCTGGGGCTACGTGACGGGTGCCGAGAAACAACGCCACCTAGACGAGGCCAAGGCGGATGTGGAGGAGGCCGCCCGCGACTACGGTTACGAGAAGCTGCGGGTGCTGGACCGTAAGGCCATGGCGGCAGAGGTTGCCAGCCCGCGCTTCGTCGGCGGCTTGGCTGACAGCGGGGCAGGGCACCTGCATCCCTTGAACTACTGCCTTGGCCTGGCGGGTGCGGCTGAGACCGCCGGTGTGACCATTCACGAGGAGAGCCGGGTTACCAAGCTGGAGCAGGGCGCGCGTATCCGGGCGGAAACGGCCAGCGGTGCGGTCGAGGCCGACTTTCTCGTCTTGGCCTGCAACGCCTACTTGGGCGATCTGGCGCCGGAGGTTGGCGCCACGGTGATGCCGACGGCCACCTACATGACCGCGACCGAGGTTCTGGGCGAGAACCGGGCCAAGGATCTGATCCCCAACAATCCGGCAGTCGGCGACTTCAACTTCGTCACCAACTACTTCCGCCGCTCCGCCGACCATCGGCTGCTCTTCGGCGGCGGGGTCAGCTATACGGCCGCCATGCCGACCGACCTGCCGGCGCGCATGCGGGCTACCTTGCTGAAGATCTTCCCGCAGCTCGCCGACGTGCGCCAGGACTTCACCTGGGGTGGCAACGTCGCCATCACCATCAACCGCAAACCGCACCTGGGCCGCACGCGCCCCAACGTCTACTTCGCGCAAGGCTTCTCCGGCATGGGTGTGGCCATGACAGCGATCGCTGGCAAGGTGGTGGCAGAGGCCATCGCCGGCCAGGCCGAACGCTTCGACATCTTCGCCAGCCTGCCGCATCGGCCCTTCCCCGGCGGCAAGCACTTGCGGGCGCCAACCTTGGCCTTGGCGATGACCTGGTTCCGGCTTCGCGATAAACTGTAACCGCACAGGTCGGAGGCGGGAGCGTGCCGATACCTTGTTTGAGAATCTGCCCGTCGGTCGTTTTTCGACCTGCATTGAGGCTCCTCTCGGCCAAGTCAGTATGTACCAGAGTGAAGACTGAGGCCATTCTGTGTCATCAATTGTTTTACACCCGCTGACAGGCCAAATGCTGTATCATGGCAATGATCACTACGCCGATCAAAGCTGTTCAGACGAAAGTCTAGGCGCATCAACGGACACTGTGTCGCAGCAACGGCTGGCGGCTGGCGCGCAAGTGAGAGTGATTTGACAATGGGAAGCACAGTCAGAATCGGTTCGGGCTCCGGTTTCAGTGAAGACTTCGTTGAACCGGCGGAAGATATGGCGCTGAAGGGCGAAATCGATTTCTTGATCTTCGAGGCGCTGGCGGAGCGCACCATACACGATGCCCATATCCGAATGGCGGAAGACATCAACCCAGGGTACGGCATGCTCTTCGAAGAGCGCATGCGGCGCTGTGCCTTGGCCTGTATCGAGCGCGGTGTTCGCATCATCACGAACGATGGTGCGGCAAATCCGAAAGCGGCTGCGGCCTGGCTGCAAAGCTACCTGCGAGAAAAGGGCGCCGACGCCAAGATCGCCGTCGTCGAGGGCGACGACGTCAAAGCCTACTTTGAGCGTCGCAAGGACGAGATCTTCACCTCTGAGGTCTACCAGATCACGGCTGGCAGCGACGCCTTTCTGCCGACGGACCCGAAGGCGATCCGCGACAACATCGGTTCAGCCAATGTCTATCTCTATCACGAGCCTGTGCGCGAAGCCCTGGACGCGGGCGCCGACATCGTGATTACGGGGCGCGTGGCCGACCCGTCGCTCTTTGTCGGCGCCCTGTCCCATGCCTTCGACTGGAAGCCAGGCGACTGGAACAAGCTGGCGATGGGGACGGTGGTGGGCCATCTGCTGGAGTGTAGCGGTCACTCCACTGGCGGTTACTTTACGGATTGCCAGCGAAAGCTGGTATCCAACCTTGCCAACATCGGTTATCCGATCGCGGAAGTCGATGACGACAACAACGAAGTGATCATCACCAAGAACCCCGGGAGCGGCGGCAAGGTCTCCAAGCATACCGTCTTGGAACAGCTACACTATGAGGTGCACAGCTTCACCAACTACGTCACGCCCGACGTGATTGCCGAGTTTCGCCATTTGCGTGTCGAATCGGCCGGCCAAGATCGGGTCAAGGTGACCGGCTTCGTGGGGCGTGAGCGACCCCACACCTTGAAGGTCCTGCTTGGCTATCGCGCCGGTTACAACGTCGTGCTGGCGCTGCGCTTTCGGGGGCACAATGCGCTGAAGCGAGCCCTGCTGATCGGCGACGTCTGGTCGGAGCGTTTGCGGCACTTCCCAACGAACATCTTGGAAAGCGTCTACCTCTACAACGACTTGCCGCGGGCGGCAGCCGTCGCGGACGATCCCGATCCCAAGTATGTCGAGTTCCGCTATAGCGCAGTCGTCAAGGATCGCGCGGAAGCAGACTACGTCGCGCGCTCCTTCATGGGCTTCTACCTCAACGGTGCCTATGGCGGCGGCGGTGTCGAGACCACAGTGCGCCGCTACGACCCCCTCATTCCGCTGACGATCCCGCGCGAGGAAGTCCAGTCCTCTGTGACGGTTTTGGGAGCCTCGTCATGAGAAAGAACGTCAAGCTCTACGAACTGGCCCACGCACGGACCGGCGACAAATTCAACACCTCGCTGATTGCCGTCCTCCCCTACTTTGAAGAGCACTTGGAACTGCTGCGCGGCATCCTGACGGCGGAGTACGTGCAAAGCGCGTTTCGTGACATCGTGCGCGGTATGGTCGAGCGTGAAGAGACGCCCTACGGCTTCATCTTCGTGCTGCATGCGGCGCTGGATGGCGGCGTGGTGGCTGGGCTTCGCCATGACAAGCACGGCAAGTCCTTGAGCGGGATCATGCTCGATCTCGATATCCCCGTCCCGCTCGACTTTCAGGTTCCGACCCTCGAAGAGATCCAGGCGCGGTTAGACTCCTGAGGTAGCTGCCGCCGATTGGTGGGACGGTGGCTGGGAGGTGGGATACAGGCGCTGTTGGCCTCCAGGAACGGATCGAAACTGGCCTGAACCGGCTAGCAAGGGTCGATGCGTCCTTTAGGTGAAGCAGGCGGCTGCCGGAGTGATGAGCAAAGGCCATTGGCGCGAAAGACCCCACTGGCCGGCAATGCTGCAAGCCCCTAAGTCTGAGCCATGCCCGATAGCGACGACGCCTGGACTCTGCGCACCTACGACAGCCTCGCCAAGGTCCCGGCCAAGGCTTGGGATGCTTGCGCTGGTGACGAGAACCCCTTCGTTAGCCATGCCTTCCTGCTGGCCTTGGAAGAGTCGGGCTCGGCGACGGCAGAGACTGGCTGGCTGGGCCAGCACCTGGCGCTGGAAGATGCGGCCGGGCAGCTGATCGGCTGTGTGCCGCTCTATCTGAAGAACCACTCCTACGGCGAGTATGTCTTCGACTGGGGCTGGGCTGACGCCTACGAGCGGGCCGGCGGGCGCTACTATCCGAAGCTCCAGTCATCCGTCCCCTTCACGCCGGTGACCGGGCCGCGCATCCTGGTCCGGCCAGGACCAGATCGGGCAAGGGCCGAGGAGCTCTTGATGCAAGGCCTGCAGCGGGTGGCGGAGCTGCACAAGGTCTCCTCCCTGCACCTGACCTTCCCGACGGAGCGCGAGTGGCAGGCCCTGGGCGAGGCCGGCTACCTGCAGCGCCAGGGCCTGCAGTTTCATTGGCACAATCAGGACTACGAGACCTTCGACGACTTCCTGGGCGCTCTGGCCTCCCGCAAACGCAAGGCGATCAAGAAAGAGCGACGGGAGGCCCAGGAAAGCGGCCTTACCATCCGCGCACTCCGCGGGGCGGAGATCACTGAACGGCACTGGGACGCCTTCCACCGCTTCTATCTGGCGACCATCGACAAGAAGTGGTCGCAGAACTACCTGACCCGCAGTTTCTTTCCGCTACTCGGCGAGCGCCTTGGCGACAGCGTGCTCTTGATCGTCGCCGAAAACCAGGGCGAGCCGGTGGCCGCCGCCTTGAACCTGGTCGGCAAAGAACGCCTCTTCGGCCGCAACTGGGGCTGTTCGCGCGAGGTGCGCTTCCTGCACTTCGAGTGCTGCTACTACCAGGCCATCGAGTGGGCGATTGGCGCCGGCCTGAAGGTGGTGGAGGCGGGCGCCCAGGGCCAACACAAGGTGCAACGCGGCTACCTGCCAGTCCCCACCTACAGCGCCCACTGGATCGCCGACGAGGGCTTCCGCGCGGCCGTCGCCGACTTCCTGCGCCGCGAGCAGCGGGCCGTCGGCCAGGAAATCGACTTCGTGACCGAGATGGGTCCGTTTAGGAAACCCACCACACAATTGTAACACTGTTTAGCCTCAGAAACGATTTCGTCTGAAAAAGAGTGTGCACCTCCGCACCAAGTAGAAGCGCAACTAGGCTGCCTCAAGGTGTATTTTTGCGCGATCACTGGTTGTGCTTATCTTTACAACGCTCTCTTTCTTTCTTCGTAGTTCACGTACATTGCTTTTCTCAACTTTCAATTCCTGATAGTGTGCCGACTCTGATCTCAGCTTGTGCTTTGAGGGAGTACGGATCTCAACGAAGTCATAGTCATTCCTTAGCTTTTCAAGATCGGATATCTCGTCAACCGGATGTTTAAACAGTGGACTCGATACATGAGCATATTGTTCTTTGAAAGCTCTATAAGTACCCCTCGATTGAGCAATACGGAACTTCAATATCTCTGGGAAAGCGCTAATTCGGCCTGCATAAATTGCTTGCTTTGCGTCATGAGCAATATTAAGTATTGTATATCTGAACAGGTCTGATATGGAGTATGTAACTTCTGGTTCAATGTCTACGAAAGCTAAGGCTTCTCGATAGTAGCGTAACATTATTTTATAGGTACTGTCATCATGAATATGAAAAACACCGCCGGTCGATGTGTAAGCTATGTTACCTCTGTCTCTAGAGGCCAGCTTAGCCCAAGCGAGGTCTTCAAGACCAGGAAGGCGCTCGTCAAAAGGTTGATTGTCCCAGTCTCGTTTGCGGATCGCAAGGTTGGCGTTGTTGCAAAAATATCCAAGTTGTGGTATAATATCTATATCGGGGAACCATGACTCCATGAGGCAGCATTCAGAAAAATAGTTTTCTTCACCACCTCTCTGCATTCCGTAACTTAATTTTACACTAGGGTCTGATAGTGGTTTTAGCAATTCAGATAGCCAGTCATCATACATCGGAACTGCATGGGCACTGACAATCACAAGAAAGTCACCGCGGGCGGTAGCGCATCCCAAGTTCAATGCCTTGCCGAATGTGAACTCACGCCGATCAATCTTCACAATCTTCACACCAAAAGTGTCCGCTATTTGAACAGAATTGTCGGTAGATCCAGAGTCAACGAGTATAACTTCAAATGATTGCTCTTTTTGCATCAATAATGACCCGAATAATTTCTTAATATTTCTTCCTTCATTCAGGCCACGAACTATTATCGATATTTTCACAGTGCCTAGCTTTTCCAATGGTCTTGAAGAAATACGAAAGCTTTTTTCATGAAAATTATTTACCCCTTGTTCAAGATGCCTGTTAAACGATCTTGTCTGAAACTGAGGGCATTTAACATTGGATTCATTTTCGCTGTTATTCTGAACGTAATCAGATATAGATATAGATCTTGCTACAACATCCCTGTAGTGAAGAATCTGGGAGTGTCGTTTGGGTTTACTAAGATCTTTGTAAACATGATTTGGTGAAATCTCCCCGGCACGAATTCTAGAGATGATGCTACTTTCGAATTCCGATCTAGCTTCAGTTAGCTTTTTTGTTAGGAATATCGGCAGCATTCCAAGACTTAGGCCTGCTATTATCGCGAGTAGGAGAACTAGTATCTCGATCATCTGACTTCAGCCCGCTCAGAAGGTTTAAGTGAGTCATGATGGTCACGTTGAACGTCCCTCATGATTTCAACAAAAAAGGCTTCCGCTCTGTTCATCTGAGAGCGAGACGAGGAAACCTTCAGCAGATAAGAAGAAATCAGCGCTCCTATGCACATTGGAATTGCAAAGATCCAATAATATATACTTAACGACTCTTGAACGTTCTGATTTGGTATTGTAAAATACCCAAACAAATAAGAAGCTATCGCGATAGAAGTAAGAAAGAAGCCAAAAACGTATATGAGACGCGATATGCTTCTCTCGTCTCGGAAGTCAGTTTGATAGGTTGAGAATAGATTGAATGCTACCGCAATTGACTCTGTTATCCCAACTCCAGAGACAATTATCACTATGAAAACTAAATCTCGAAATAGAAGAGTCCATAATTCTGATGGTGTCAGGCTGGTTTCAACAGAGTTGTGAAGGGTTATCAATAAAGGAAGGAAGCACGAGACAATAGCAACAATCCAAGCAAACGTTGACATTTCTGATGGTGGTCGGATCTGTCTCCGGAACTTTGAGTGATAGCTGTTCCAATTCATACAAACTCTGGCTCCTGTGGCAAACATGAGTGTGCTTCATACTCTTACTTAGTTGGTGGCGCGACATAGTGAGACTTTGCCAAATCGTATCTGCAGGTCTACGCAAAACGCTAACTGGCGGTGAAGCCTTCAATCAGAGAGATAACCACCAAGCGTCTGGACCAGACTACCAATGCCGCATCCTCCGTTGTGTTGACCTCCGCTCATGTTGTCGGTCGCAGTCAGGTTTTCCTGAACCTGCTTACCGCATATGTTGCGCGATTAGCCCGAGATTGGCAATAGTTGTGTCGTAAGAGTGCATACTGAGAAGCTCTCTTGGTTCCATCGTTTTTGTTCCGAGAGTGGCTTTCTCGTCTCTTTCTCCTGACCGTGATTGCAATCCGGCTTCAGGGTGCGCTGGCCGCCGGCGAAGCGGCGGCCAGCGTTGCGTCAGGCGGCCTTTGCCTGGTTCAGCGAGGCGTAGAAGGCCGTTTCCATCTCCATGTAGCCGGTGAAGGAGACGGGGTCGCCGAAGGGCAGGATCTGCGTCGCCCAGAAGCCGCCGAAGCCGTTCTGCCGGTCGATCCAGTAGAAGAGGTTGGCAAGGCCGGCCCAGCCGATGGCGCCAGCGGGCCGTCCGGTCGGGGCCGGCTCGTCGTTCACCATGAAGCTGAAAGACCAGGACTTCGGCAGGCCGGGGAAGAACTCGGCGTCGTTGGAGAGCGCAGGGATGACGCCCTTGAAGGGGGTGATCTTCCGCTCGCCCAGGTGGTTCTTCGCCGCCATCTCAACGGTTTCCGGCTTGAGGACGCGGCCGTTCTCGCCGGCGCCGTCGTTCAGCCACATGCGGATGAAGCGCATATAGTCGCCGACTGTGCCGTAGAGCCCGTGGCCGCCCATATGCACCTCCGGTTTGTCCGGCAGCTCGAAGTCCATCGGCGTCAGGCTGTCGTCCTCGCCGCGCGTATGGATGATCGCCATCCTTTTCCGCAGTGCATCGTTCAACTCGAAAGTCATGTCGGTCATGCCCAGCGGCTCGAAGATCCGCGACTGGAAGACCTCGCCCAGACGCTTGCCGGTGATCCCCTCGACGACCTGGCCGCACCAGTCGATGTTGGTGCCGTACTCCCAGCTGTCGTCTGGATCGAAGAGCAGCGGCGTCATCAGGCATTCCTTGGATGCGGTAATGACGCTGGGCTGGCCCTTCTCCTCGGCCAGACGCAGGTAGGTCTCGCTGAAGAAGTCGTAGCCCAGGCCCGCGGTGTGCAGCAGCAGCATCCGGGTGGTGATGTCCCGCTTGGGCGCGCGCAGCTGTGGTTCGCCTGCTGCGTCAAAGCCCTCGATCACCTGCAGCTTGCCGATATCCGGCGCGTAGTCTTTCGCCGGTGCGTCGAGGTCGAGCTTGCCCTCTTCCACCAACTGCAGGACCGCCGTGCCGGTGATCGCCTTGGTCGTGGAGAAGATGGCGAAGATGTCGTCGCTGGTCATCGCCGTATCCTCGCCGAGGCGGCGGACGCCGGCAGCGCCTTCATAGATGTTGCGCTCGCGATCGGTGATCATTGCGACCACGCCCGGCACCCGCGGCTCCGCGTTGACGGTGCCCTTCAGGATGGCGTCCGCATTGAAGTCGTGGCTCATAGTGTCCTCCCTTTCCCTTCGTCTGTTTCTTTCAGCCCGCCCTGGCCTGGCGCCAGGGCGGGCTGTTTCTCGAGCCTTGCTTAGGCCTTAGCCGAAGCCTTGCTGCGTTCAAACATGGGGTAGGCTTGCTTGGCTTCCTCATCACACTTGTCGCGATAGGTGCCGACCCCGCCACAGTAAGAGAGAACGCGGCGCGGTTTCCCCTCGACGTTCGAGCCCGTATACCAAGAGGTGGTCTTGGCGATCAGCGTCGCATTGGCCGTCTCGTCATGGTGGCGGACCCAGGCCTCCTCGCCGGCCTCGGTGGGCTCGATCATGTCGTGGCCGCTGGCCCGCAGATCGCCGATGCAGCGCGCAATCCACTCAGTCTGCTGCTGCAGGCAGGTGGTCATGTTGCAAAGCGCCGCCGAGGGCGCCAAGGGGGCCCCAGTCATGAAGAGATTGGGGAAGCCGTACTTCTGGATGCCCAGGGTCGTTCGGATGTCCTTGCGCCATTCCTCCGCCAGTTTGAGGCCATTGCGCCCGGTGATGTCGATCCGCGCCAGTGCGCCCGATCCGGCGTCGAAGCCCACCGCCATGATGATGACGTCGACCTCGTAGACCGTGCCGTCTTCCAGCTTCACGCCCTCCGGCACGATCTCGGCGATCTGGTTGTCGCGGACGTTCACGGCCTCGACGTTGTCGCGCAGATAGGCTTCCAGATAGCCGCTCTCCAGCGGCACCCGGTGCGTGCCGAAGCCATACTCGCCGGCTTTCGGCACCAACGTGTCGATGAGCTTCGGGTCCTTCAGTCGCTCGATCATCTTCTGGCGCACGAAGTCAGAGACCTCGGCGCTGACCTCTTCTTCGAAGAACATCTCGACGAAGGAGGCGAGCCAGAGCTTTAGCGAGCCGTCGGCGTAGATGTCTTCCAGGATCTCCAGCCGCTGCTCCGAAGTGAGATCGGCCCAGGTGTTCTCGAAGTCGTACTCGAAGCCGGTGAAGGTGCGCGGCAGGTTGGTCTTCAACTCGTCGAAGCGGCCCTTGTACCAGTGTTCCTCGTCGGGTCCGTACTTCGGGTTCTTCATCGGCAGCACATACTGTGCGGTGCGGGCAAAGACCGTCAGGTGACTAACCTGCGGGGCGATGGTCTGGATGACCTGAATGCCGGTGGCACCCGTGCCGATCACAGCGACGCGCTTGCCTTCGATGTCCAGCCCGCCCTTGGGATAGCGGCCGGTGTGTACGATCGGGCCCTCGAAGGTCGACTGACCCTTGAAGCGGTTCTCCAGCGGTGCTGAAAGCATGCCGGTGCAGCCGATCACGAACTGCGTGTCGATGACATCGCCCTTATCGGTCTCCACGGTCCAGCGGCCGGTCTTTTCGTCAAAATCCGCCTTGGTGATGGTGGTGGAGAAGGACATGTCGCCGCGCAGATCGAGCCTGTCGGCGACATAGTGCAGCCAGCGCTCGATCTCTGGCTGGCCCGGGAAGCGCTCGCTCCAGGTCCAGTTCTTGTAGAGCTTCTCATCAAAGAGGTACTGGTAGATGTAGGATTCGCTGTCGAACTTGGCGCCTGGATAGCGGTTCCAGTACCAGGTGCCGCCGACGTTAGAGGCCGTATCGCAGGCATGGGCTTTCAGGCCCATCTCGCGCAATTGATGCAGCTGATAGAGCCCGGCGACGCCGGCGCCGATGACCAGCGCATCCAGTTTCGCAGGCACAGGGTTACGCTCCGCCACCGGGGCGGTCATTGGTGTGTCGAGCATGGTTTCCTCCGCAGTTCATCCACGGCCGAGTTCGAGCCGGCCGCCTTTGTCCGTGTCCGGGTGCCCCTCTTGGCGGGCAACCGCCGGAAGCACGTCGTGAAGATTGCGGGTGGGCTGCCGGCCGCGTCTTGAATGATCTGTGGAGAAGCTTTGAACGATCCGGGCGGGGCCGATCGTCGGGATCAGAGCCTGTCGCGGTACTGCCCCGGTGTCATGCCGATCGCCTTGCGGAAGCTGCGGGTCATGTGCGCCTGATCGGAGAAGCCGCAGGCCGCCGCGATGTCTTTCAGCGCACGGCCTGGCTCACGCAGCAGGGTACAGGCCCGCTCCATCCGCTTGCGCTGCACGAAGGCATAGCCGGGCAAGCCGACGGTGGCGCGGAGTTGGCGGTTGAAGGTCCAGACGCCGAGCTGCGCCACGCCGGCCAGTTCCGCCAAGGTCAGCGGCTCGTGTAGATGCGCGTCGATGTAGTCTTCCAGCAAGGCGAGCTGCCGTTGGGAGAGGCCTGCAACGGCGCCTTTCTTCTTCACCTCGATGGAGGCGTAGTTGCGGAGCAGATGCACGGCCAGCTGCACCGAGAGCGCCTCGGCATAGAGCGCGCCTGCTGGCCCCTTGCTCGCCGCCTCGCGCGTCAGTTCATCGGAGACGTGGCTCACCACCGGATCGCTGCCCTGCAAGACGTCATGCAGGCGCACCCGCCCGACATCCTTGTCCTGCACATCGCGCGCCACCCGGGTCATCAGCGCATCGTCGAGGTAGAGGTGCGAAACAACCAGCCCCTCGGTCCAATTCCAGTGCGATTCCATGGCGTGCGAGAGCAGGGAAAAGTGGCCCGGCCCGCACTGCGAGCGGGTCCAGCGGCCATCGAACTGCCGGTCCATCGGCGTATCGCCCTTGCGATACTGCACGATCATGAAGGTGTTCATCGCCGGGATTTCGACATCCTGCCCGCGGTAGCGATAGGTACGCTGGGACACATCCTTCCAGCCCAAACCGTTGCTTTCGCAGAGGACGTCGCCCGGTACCCAGACCGGCAATTCATCGGGTTCAATCAGTCGCGCCGTCCCTGTCATGGCAGACCTCGCGGTGTTTCCCCAGGTGCCACAAGAAAAACAGCCGCCGTCGCGACGAAGCCGGCCTTGTTCTTTGCGTCTTAGCGCCTTTTGCTTACCGGCAGTATTTTTCTTGCGCGAAGCTACAGGATAGGGTGTGCCGTTCGGTCGTGTCAATGAAGGCCCCACTGCCGTGTGGCGAGGGTGGACTACTTCCGTGATGTGTTTCTATTTGTCACTTGTCCAAGGGAAGCGGCTGGGGGCGACCAGCTGTGCGGTCGCTCCCAATCGAGACGAACGTAATGTCGGCTGAACGCCCGCTCAGCCCGTCCCGCCGACAGTGATCGCGTCCAAGCGCAGGGTCGGCTGGCCGACGCCGACCGGCACGCCCTGGCCGTCCTTGCCGCAGGTGCCGACACCAGGGTCCAACTCCATGTCGTTGCCGATTAGGCTGACCTTCTGCATGGCCTCGGCGCCGCTGCCGATCAGCATGGCGCCCTTGACCGCCGGGCCGACCTTGCCGCCCTCGATCTTGTAAGCCTCGCGGCAGGAGAAGACGAACTGGCCGTTGGTGATGTCCACCTGGCCGCCGCCGAAGGAGACGGCGTAGAGCCCGTCCTGGACCGAGGCCAAGACCTCGGCTGGGTCCTTGTCGCCCGCCAGCATCATGGTGTTGGTCATACGCGGCATGGGGATGTGGGCATAGGACTGGCGCCGGCCGTTGCCGGTGGCGGTCATGCCCATCAGGCGGGCGTTCTGGCGGTCCTGCATGTAGCCGGTGAGGATGCCATCCTCGATCAGCACCGTGCGCGTGGTGGGTGTGCCCTCGTCGTCGATGGTCAGACTGCCGCGACGGTCCGGAATGGTGCCGTCATCGACCACGGTGACGCCAGGGCTGGCCACCCGCTCGCCGATGCGGTCGGAGAAGACGGAGGTCTTCTTTCGGTTGAAATCGCCCTCCAGCCCATGGCCCACGGCCTCGTGCAGCAGGATGCCCGGCCAGCCGGGGCCGAGGATCACCGGCATCTCACCGGCAGGCGCGGCGACGGCGTCCAGGTTCACCAGTGCCTGGCGCAGCGAATCGTCCACGGCATGCTGCCAGTGTTCCGGATCGAAGAGGCTGGCGAAGGAAATGCGGCCGCCGGCACCGTGATGGCCCGACTCCTGCTTGTCGCCGCTGCCGACTGTGACGCTCACCTGCAGGCGCACCAGCGGGCGCACGTCGGCCATGCGGCTGCCGTCGGCGCGCAGGATCTGCACCGCCTGCCACGAGCCGATGACCGAGGCCGAGACTTGTTGCACCCTTGGGTCACGGCCGCGGGCGTAGGCGTCGATCTTCTCAAGAAGCGCCACCTTCTCGGCAAAGGGGATGGCGGCGATGGGGTTGTCGTCGCTGTAGAGCTGGGCGTTGGTGCCCGCCGGCCGCTCGGCGCTTTCGCCGGAGTGACCGCGGCTGACGGCTGACACGGTCTCAGCCGCGCGCTCCAGGGCCGCCTCGCTCAGCTCGCTGGCGTGAGCATAGCCGGCGGCCTCACCAGCGATGGCGCGCAGGCCAAAGCCCTGGGCGGTGTCGAAACTGGCGGTCTTGAGGCGCCCGTCGTCGAAGGTCAGGCCCTCGCTCTGCCGGTACTCCAGGAAGAGCTCTCCGTCGTCGGCGCCGGAGAGCGCCCCGCCGGTGATGCGGGTGACCTTGTCCAGATCCAAGGCGCCGCTGGCGAAGAAGAGCTGATCGGTGGTCTCCAGATGCGACATGTTTCCTCCTCAATCGACGGGGCCGGGCGCGCTGGCGGCCATCGGCACCTGCTCTCAGTCAGGCCTTAGACCTAGGACTTCTCAGGCCCGGAAGCGAGCCTTTCCGCTTCAAGAAAGCGCTCCCCTGGTGATTGCCCCGCGCGTCATCGGTGCGGCGACCCGTCACTCACCGCTGAGACCAGGCTGGCACTATACCTTAGGCCATGAAAGGCCTGTGGTTATGCGCGATCGCGCGGCACCGGAGTGCGGTGCGGTCAGCCAAAGGCAGGGTAAGGCGGCCGCTGAACTCATGAAGGGTGGCCTTGATGTGGGGATGGACAACACGACCATGACGCTATTGAGAGCCTTTTTTGTCGGCTTGACCGCCCTTGTCCTCAGCGCCGGTTTGGCCGTCGCGCAAGAGGTTGGACCGGGCGGCAACGTGCACGGCGTGGCCTGGGGCATGGGCATGCAGCCGGCGGCCTCGCCGGTGGCGGTTCAGATGCACGACTTCCACGAGCTGCTGCTCTGGATCATCACGCTGATTAGCTTCTTCGTGCTGGGCTTGCTGCTCTGGGTCATGTTCCGCTTCAGCGAGCGGCGCAACCCGACCCCGTCGAAGACGACCCACAACACCTTGATCGAAGTGATCTGGACGGTGGTGCCGGTGATGATCCTGGTGATCATCGCGATTCCCTCGTTCAAGCTGCTCTACGAAGAGGATAAGACCGTCGATGGCGATCTGACCATCAAGGTCACCGGTCACACCTGGTATTGGTCCTACGAGTACCAGGATCCAGCGCTCGCCGATCAAGGCGGCATGACCTACGGGGAGTTCGCTTTCGATTCCTACATGGTGCCCGAAGACGAGGTGACGGACCCGAACCTGCGCTTGCTGGCGGTGGATAACGTGGCCTATGTGCCCTCCGACTCGGTCATTCGCTTCATCGTCACCTCTGCCGATACGCTGCACTCCTTTGCCATGCCCGCATGGGGCGTGAAGAAGGACGCGGTGCCGGGGCGTTTGAATGAGACCTGGACCGAGGTTCCCGCGGCGTGGGAGGGCACGACCTTCTACGGCCAATGCTCCGAAATCTGCGGTGTGAACCACGCCTACATGCCCATCGCCTTCAAGGTGGTCTCTCGGGAGGACTACCTGGCCTGGGTCAAGGAATCCCAAGAGAAGTTCGCCAAGGGACCCGCTAAAGAGCAAGCCTCCGAGGACGACTACGCCGCCTTGGAGGCCCGTTAAGGCTCACGCCTGTCTGATAGGCGTGACGCGGACAGACTGACGACGACCAAAAGCGGTCTCTTGGGGCGCACGAAAGCCCCCGCCGCTTGAAGGCAAGAGAAGGATTGGGAGAGCGATGGCTCACTACCAGGCGGCAGGCGAAGATCTTCAGCCAGCCCACGACTACCATCAGATGAGCTTCTTCAAGCGTTGGTTCTGTTCGACCAACCACAAAGACATTGGGACGCTCTACCTGATTTTCGCCGTCATCGCCGGCATCATCGGCACCGCCATGTCGGTCTGGATGCGGATGGAGTTGCAGGAGCCCGGCGTCCAGTACGTGGAAGACGGTCAGCAATGGAACGTGCTGATCACGGCCCATGGCCTGATCATGGTCTTCTTCGTGGTCATGCCGGCCTTGATCGGTGGCTTCGGCAACTGGTTCGTGCCGCTGATGATCGGCGCGCCGGACATGGCCTTCCCGCGGATGAACAATATCTCCTTCTGGCTCCTGGTCCCGGCCTTCCTGCTGCTCTTCGGCTCGGCCTTGTGGAATCCGGGTGCGGGAACCGGCTGGACGCTCTACCCGCCACTCTCAGCGCAGGACATGCATCCAGGGCCTTCGGTCGATTTGGTGATTTTCTCGCTGCACCTAGCGGGTGCCAGCTCGATCCTGGGTGCCGCCAACTTCATCACCACCATCTTCAACATGCGCGCACCGGGCATGACCCTGCACCGCATGCCGCTCTTCGTCTGGGCCATGCTGGTGACGGCCTTCCTGCTGCTGCTGGCGGTTCCGGTTCTGGCCGGTGCCATCACCATGCTGCTGGTGGACCGTAACTTCGGTGCGGACTTCTTCGTGCCGGCCGGCGGCGGTGACCCGATACTCTTCCAGCACCTCTTCTGGTTCTTCGGGCACCCGGAAGTCTACATCATGATCCTGCCGGCCTTCGGCATCATTAGTCACGTGATCTCCACCTTCGCCAAGAAGCCGATCTTCGGCTACCTGGGTATGGCCTATGCCATGGTGGCGATCGGCGTCGTCGGCTTCATCGTCTGGGCCCACCACATGTTCACCGTGGGGCTGGACGTCGATACGCGGGCCTACTTCACCGCGGCGACCATGGTGATCGCAGTGCCCACCGGCGTTAAAATCTTCTCCTGGATCGCCACCATGTGGGGCGGCTCCATGCGCTTCGACACGCCGATGCTCTGGGCCTTTGGCTTCATCTTCCTCTTCACCGTCGGCGGCGTAACGGGTGTGGTCTTGGCCAACGCCGGCATCGACACCTACCTGCACGACACCTACTACGTCGTGGCCCACTTCCACTATGTGCTGTCGCTCGGCGCCGTCTTCGGCATCTTCTGCGGGCTTTACTACTGGATGGGCAAGATGAGCGGCCGGCAATACCCGGAATGGGCCGGCAAGTTCCACTTCTGGACGACCTTCGTTGGCGTGAACATGATCTTCTTCCCGCAGCACTTCTTGGGTCTGCAGGGCATGCCGCGCCGCTATGTCGACTATCCAGACGTCTATGCGCCCTGGAACTTCATCTCCTCCATCGGGTCCTACATCGCTGCGGCCTCCACCGTCTTCTTCATCGTGATGATCCTCTGGACCTTGCGGTCCGGGAAGAAGGTCGGCGCCAACTATTGGAACATCGCGCCCAGCAACATGACCCTGGAGTGGACCGTGTCCTCCCCGCCGCCCTTCCATGCCTTCGACGAGATCCCCGTGATCAAGCCGCAAGAGCATGAGCGCGCGCACTAGGCTGCCGACCAACAAGGCAGCGACCAACTCGAACTCTAGGCAGTAAGGAAACAGAGAGACGCATGTCTAGCCAGGTGACCCTCGCACCGACCGCCGAAGACGTGATGGCACAAGCCGCGGCACAGCAATCCGGTGCCGCACCGCTGAAGATCTGGATCCAGCTCTTGAAGCCCAGGGTTATGTCCCTGGTGGTCTTGTCGGGCTTCGCCGGCCTGCTGGCGGCCCCCGGGGACGTCCACCCGATCCTGGGTTTCGTGGCGGTCGCCTGTATCGCCATCGGCGCCGGTGCCGCTGGGGCCATCAACATGTGGTACGATCGCGACATCGACGCGGTGATGGCCCGGACCCGGCGGCGGCCTCTGGTCATGGGCCAGCTGCCGGCCAACGAGGCGCTGGCCTTTGGCATCATCCTCTCGGTGCTATCGGTGATGATGATGGGGGTTGCGCTCAACTGGGTGGCGGCCGGCTTGCTGGCCTTCGCCATCGGCTTCTATGTCTTCGTCTACACCATCTGGCTGAAGCGGCGGACACCGCAGAACATCGTCATCGGCGGTGCTGCCGGTGCGGTGCCACCGGTGATCGGCTGGGCGGCGGCGACGGGCGATGTCTCGCTGGCCTCGCTGGTGCTCTTTGCGCTGATCTTCCTCTGGACGCCGCCGCACTTCTGGGCCTTGGCGCTCTACCGCACCAAGGACTATGAGCGCGCGGGCGTGCCCATGCTGCCGGTGGTGGCCGGGCGAGCAGCGACCGAGCGCCAAATCCTCTACTACACCCTGGCGCTCTTGCCGCTGGCGCCGCTGCCGACCTTCCTCGGCATCGCCGGCTGGCTCTACTTCGGCGTCGCTGTGGTACTGGGGCTGCTCTACGTCGCCTCCTCCATCGCCATCCTGCGCGACGGAACCGACAAGGCGGCACGCCAGTCCTTCGGTTTCTCCATCCTCTATCTCTTCGTGCTCTTCGCGCTGCTGATCGTGGATCGGGCGCCCTTCGTTCTGGGCGGTCCGGGCACGCTGCTGCCGTGAGTGAGCCGGAGGATGGGCTGAAGGGGCAGGAAGAGAAGACGGGGCCGAAAGACCCAACGCAACTCACCGGCCCGGCCCGCGCGCACTGGCTAAAGGAACGCCGGCGGCGGAACTGGGCGATTTTCTTGGCGCTGATCTCTTTCATCGTGGCGGTTTACTTCGTCGCCATGGTGCGTATGGGAGGCCTTTAGACGATGACGCAGCAGACGCGCGATGAGCGCCTGAAGAGCCGCAATCGGGCAAACCTCAAGGTCGGCTTGACCATGGGCGCGCTTGCCTGCGGTATGGTGGGCTTCTCCTTTGCCGCCGTGCCGCTCTACGAGCTCTTTTGCCAGGTGACCGGCTTCGGTGGCACGACGCAGGTCGCCGAAGCAGCACCGGACGAGGTCTTGGAGCGGCGGATGGACATCCGCTTCGACGCCAACACCAGCGAGGATCTGCCCTGGAACTTCCGGCCGGAGCTGCGGAAGATGACCGTCCAGGTCGGCGAGCCCACCTTGATGTTCTACCTGGCGCGCAATGAGGCGGAGGTTGCCACTGCCGGCACCGCGACCTTCAATGTGACGCCTGCCAAGGCCGGCCAGTACTTCAACAAGGTGCAGTGCTTCTGCTTCACCGAGCAGCTGCTGCATCCGGGCCAGGAGATGGAGATGGGCGTCAGCTTCTTCGTCGACCCGGCCATCGCCGATGATCCCAACCTGGACGACGTGAAGACCATCACCCTGTCCTACACCTTCTTCGTCGATCCGGATTCCGAGCTTGCGGCCTTGCCGCAGCCCGAGCCTGAGGCCGGCGGAGAGGCCACCCGCGTCAATTAGAACAGCGCTGCCGGAACCCGGATCGGGTTACATTGCACAGGCCTGGAGCGGCAAATGCGCAAGGAAAAAGGGGAATAGTCGAGGCATGAGCGCGACCGATCACGGGGAGCAGAAGCACCCCTATCACCTGGTTGAGCCCAGCGTTTGGCCCTTCGTCGGGTCCATGGCCGGCGGCATCATCACCTTCGGCGGTGTGATGTGGATGCACGGCTACGAGTATTGGTCCTTCTTCCTGGGCGCTATTCTGGTCATCGCGACCATGGTCTTCTGGTGGCGCGACGTTATCCGCGAGTCGGTGGTCGAGAAGCTGCACACGCCGGTGGTGCAGATCGGCCTGCGCTACGGCATGCTGCTTTTCATCACCTCTGAGGTGATGTTCTTCGCTGCCTTCTTCTGGGCCTTCTTCGACCCCGCACTCTTCCCCGATGAGGCTATTCAGGCCACGCGCGTCGAGGTCTTGGGCGGTGTCTGGCCGCCGGAAGGCGTCGTCACCTTCGATCCCTTCGGCGTGCCCCTCTTGAACACGCTGATCTTGCTGCTGTCGGGCTGCACCTTGACCTGGGCGCACCACGCGCTTCTGGTCGGCGACCGCGAGACCATGATCAAGGGCTTGGCGCTGACCGTTGCCTTGGGCGTCTGCTTCACTGGCTTCCAGATCTACGAGTACAACGTCGCCGCCTTTGGCTTCGAAGACGACATCTATAGCTCCGTCTTCTACATGGCGACCGGCTTCCACGGCTTCCACGTGATCGTCGGCACCATCTTCCTCTTCGTCTGCCTGATGCGAGCACGTGCCGGGCATTTCACCCGTGAAAAGCACAACGGCTTCGAGGCGGCGGCCTGGTATTGGCACTTCGTTGACGTGGTCTGGCTCTTCCTCTTCATCTGCGTCTACTGGTGGGGCGGCGGCAGTAACCACGGCCACTAGGCATCTGGCGGGCTTGGCGTTAGGAGAGAGGCTTAGGCGCGATGCCCGTCTCTCCCTTCGCCGCTGGCCTTGCCTGCCGCTGCCCGCGCTGCGGCAAAGGCAAGCTCTTCAGCGGCTACCTGACCGTTGCTGAGCGCTGCACAGTCTGCGGTCTGGACCTTGCCAAGGCCGATTCCGGTGATGGGCCGGCCGTCTTCCTGATCTTCATTCTGGGTGCGATTGTCGTCCCCATGGCTTTCTGGGTGGAAAGCGCTTTTCTCCCGCCGCTCTGGGTCCATATGGTGATCTGGCCCGTCGTAATTCTGGGGCTGTCACTCTCCCTCTTGCGCCCGGCGAAGGCCCTTCTGATTGCCCTGCAGTTCAAAAACCGTGCCAGTGATACAGGACACCTCGACTACGACTAGGCGCCTGTCTTGGCCAGGGCAGCTGCGATCGGCCCGCCGCCTTCTTGACTACGGTGCCGCATGACCCTTTTCGGACGTCCTTTCCAGCCACGGCTGTGGACCAGCGTCGCTGCCTTTCTTGTGCTCTTGGTGCTGATCGGGCTGGGAACCTGGCAGGTTATCCGTCTGGAGTGGAAAGAAGGCCTGATAGCGGAGCGGCAAGAACGCTGGACGGCTCCGGCCATCGCGCTGCCGCAAGACCTGTCGAACACGGAAGAGGTCTTGCATCGCCGCGTCGCGATCACCGGACACTACCGTCATGACCAGGAGCTCTTCCTTCCAGGCCGTAGCTACCGCGGCACCGGCGGCGTGGGCGTGGTAACCCCCTTCGTGATGGATGATGGCCGTACGGTGATGATCTATCGCGGCTGGGTGCCGGCGACGATGCAGGACACGGCCTTTCGGACCGACAGCAACCCGGAAGGGGACCTGACCGTCGAAGGGGTGATCCGCGAGGGCGGTTGGCACGGCAGCGACTGGGCGATTCCAGAAAACAACGTCGAAGGCAACGCCTGGTTCTACGTGAACCCTGCGGAAATGGCGGCTGCCACAAACTCGGTCAACGCGATCGAGCCGATCTACCTCGGGCTCTATCGGGAGGATCCTGAGGAGAGCTTGCCCTTCACCCCGCCGCCGCCGATGGACCTGACCAACAACCACCTGCAGTACGCCATCACCTGGTACGCCTTCGCCGTGACCTTGATCGTGATCTTCGTGATCTACCATCTGGGTCCGAAGCGGAAGCCCGAGGATGAGGGACCAGGAGAGACTAAGACATGAGCAAGGCCTACAAATCTCTGGAGCAGCGCTTCGACCGGCTTGGAGCGCTTGGCGAGGCAGCCTCCGTCCTACACTGGGACCTCTCGGTGATGATGCCGCGCGGTGGCGGCGAGGCACGCTCCGAGCAGCTGGCCGCCCTTTCGGTCCTGCGGCACGAGCTGCTGTCCAGCCCGGCCCTGGCCGAGGACCTGACCGCAGCGGACGCAGAGACAGGCGCGCTGGACCCCTGGCAGGCCGCCAACCTGAAAGAGATGGCACGCGCCTGGCGGCACGAGACGGCGCTCGATGGTGACTTCGTCGCCGCCTTCAGCAAGGCCTGCCATGCCTGTGAAGCCATCTGGCGCGAAGCCCGCGCTGCCAACGACTTCGCCGCCGTGCGTCCTGCACTGGAGGAGGTGGTGCGCCTCAGCCGCGAGATGGCCGCCCGCAAGGCCGAGGCCTTCGGCTGCAGCCCCTATGAGGCACTGCTGGATTCCTACGAGCCCGGCCTGACCGAGGCGGAGATCGACCGCCTCTTTGCGCCCTTGGCCCAAGACCTGCCGGAGCTGGTGGCAGCCGCGCTGGCCAGGCAGCAGCAGCAGCCAGAACCCCTGCCGCTGGACGGCCCCTTTCCCATCGCGGCCCAGGCGCAGCTTGGTCGGCGCCTCATGGGCCTGGCTGGGTTCGACTTCGATCACGGGCGGCTGGACGTCTCGCTGCACCCCTTCAGCGGCGGCACGCCCGACGACGTGCGCATCACCACGCGCTATGAGGAGTCAGACTTCACCTCCTCCCTCATGGGCGTGCTGCACGAGACCGGACACGCGCTCTACGAACGCGGCCTGCCGAAGGCCTGGCGCCGCCAGCCAGTTGGGGAGAGCCGCGGCATGGCGATCCACGAGAGCCAGTCGCTCTTGATGGAGATGCAGGCCTGCCGCAGCCGGGAGTTCCTGGACTTCCTGGCTCCGCTTTCCGCTGCCGCCTTCGGGCGCACCGGGCCCGCTTGGACCGGCGAGAACTTCGCCCGCCACTATCACGCGGTGAAGCCCGACTTCATCCGGGTGGAAGCCGACGAGGCCACCTATCCCCTGCACGTCATCCTGCGGACCCGGCTGGAACGCGCCATCCTCTCTGGCGATCTCCAGGTCGCCGACCTGCCGGGCGCCTGGAACGAGGGCTTCAAGGCGCTGCTCGGCCTGACGCCGCCCGACGACCGTCTGGGCTGCCTGCAGGACATCCACTGGTACGACGGCGCTTGGGGCTACTTCCCGACCTACACCTTGGGCGCCATGACGGCCGCCCAGCTTTTCCATGCCGCCAAGAAGGCAGCGCCGGAGATCCCTGCCGGCTTGGCGCGTGGCGACTTCGCGCCGCTCTTGGCCTGGCTGCGTGGCGCCATTCACGAGAAGGCCTCCTCGCTTTCCAGTGCGGAGCTGGTGGAGGCGGCGACTGGCCAGCCGCTCAACCCCGCCATCTTCGAGGCACACCTGCGTGCGCGCTACCTGGGTGAAGAGCTTGTCGACTAGGTCTCTTTTTGTTGGAGGCAAGACGTAACTGATGACCGTCGTCATCCACCACAATCCGGACTGCGGGACCTCGCGCAATGTGCTGGCGATCATCGAGGCCGCTGGCTATCAGCCGACCGTAATCGCGTATCTCAAGACCGGCTGGACCTTGCCGCAGCTGCAGGGCCTCTTCGCCGCCGCCGATTTGACGCCGCGCGCAGCACTGCGGGAGTACCGCTCACCCGCCAAGGAGCTGGGGCTGCTGGAAGAGGGCGTCAGCGACGAGACGCTCCTCGCCGCCATGCTGGAGCACCCGATCTTGGTGAACCGGCCGCTGGTTTGCACGCCCAAAGGCGTCAGGCTCTGCCGTCCCAGCGAGCGCGTCTTGGACCTGCTCGACCGCCTGCCGCCCGGCCCCTTCTACAAGGAGGACGGGGAGATGATCGTGACGCAAGACGGCACGCGCGTTGGGGCCTAGAGCCGGCCTTCGTTCGCTAGGGCTCACGTCACCCGCTCTAACCTTTTGATGTGGGGACAAATCGTCGTCGCGAGGTGGGTGATCTCGTTCTGGATTTGCTTTTGAGCGTGATGAGGTTTGGTGAGAACAAGTACCGCCAAGAGCCCTTCCTCGTCTTGAGCAGCGAGCCGTAGGTGAGAGCCCGTCGAAAGGCGGGCCCCAAGCTCGGTGCTAACGGCCCGCCTTTCGACGACCGCTCGCTCGCGCTCGCTGCTCAAGACGAGGGAGTGCTTAGGGAACCGATGATTCCGTTTGAGCTCATCCCGCTCTAGAAGACCCACTCGACAGCGACGAAGCCCAGGATCAAGACGATCACCACGATCCAGCCGATGATCTTGACGTGCCGGTCGAGCAGCCTGCGGATCTGTGGCCCGAAGTAGTAGAGCGCCACCGCGACCGCGCCGAAGCGCACCCCGCGCCCAGCCAGGGCCGCGAGCAGGAACTCGACAAAGGGCAGGGACTGCACCCCGCTGGCTATGGCGATCAGCTTGAAGGGCAGCGGTGTTATCGCGCCGATCAGCACGATCCAGACACCCTCTTCATGAAAGCGGTCTTGGATACGCTGAAAGGCCTCTTCCCAGCTGTAGAGGTGGATCAGCCAGGTGACGAGGGTCTCATAGAGCAGGTAGCCGATCAGATAGCCGGCACAGCCGCCGGCGACGGAGGCCAAGGTGGCCACCATGGCCGCGCGCCAGACTTGGCGGCGGTCGGCCAACATGACGGGAACCAGAATCGCGTCGACCGGCAGCGGCAAGAGCGCGCTCTCGGCGAAGGACACTCCGCCCACGGCCCAGTAGGCCTTTGGTCCGGTCCCGGCCTCCATGGCCCAGCGGTAAAGACGGTCGAAGATGACCTGGATTCCTTTCCCTGACGTCACTCCCAGTGTTTAGGGCGCGGGCCGGGCTTGGGGAAGCTGCTTCGTGGAGAAAGTGGAGACTGTCCCTTGCGAAGCCCCGCCAGCAAGGGTGAGAAGACCGGCTCCCAAATCCAAGCTGCGCACTTTGGCTTCTTACCTGACGGCTCTATTGGTTGCGCCTGCTCTGGAACTGTGACAGTACTGAAGTTCACAAATAAAAGCAATAGGTGAGACTGCACGTAAGAGTGTTGTGGTCTTCAAAAACAAGGACCCTACAATGGCCGTTCTTTTTGGCTCCTTTATCTACGGCACCAACGCGTCCGACACAATCTACGGGACGCAGGGGAGAGATCCGAACCTGGTTGGCAATGATGGGGCCGACACGATTTTCGGTGGCAGCGCGGGCGACTATCCGGGACCTGGACTCTTCGGTGGAAACGGCCTGACAGGAAACAGTGGAGCCGACCGGATCTATGGTGGGTCGGGCACCGACCGTCAGGTCTATGGGGGTGCTGGGGACGATGTCCTCTTCGGTGGGCCTGGATCGCGCGTTGACAGCATTCTGGGGACCGTCGGGGAGGACTTCTTCTCTGGTGGTGCCGGCGACGATACCCTCTACGGCGGGAGCGGAGAGGACGCCATCTTCGTCGGCGGCGCGGGCACCGACACGATCTTCGGCGGCCCTGGCGACGACGGCCTCTTCTTCGGTGGCTACTCTGTTCTGACCTATGGCGGCTATCAGGGATTGAACCTGACAACGGGGTACAGCGATTTCATCTTTGGTGGCGATGGCGACGATGGTGCCTTGGCAGGTGATAGTGGCAGCGACGAGATCTTCGGCGGCAGCGGAGATGACTACGCCCTCCTAGGCGACAGCGGCGATGACAGCCTCTTCGGTGACAGCGGTGCTGACGCGCAGTTCTTCGGCGGGGATGGCGCAGACCGTCTCTTTGGCGGTGATGGGCCCGATTTCGACCTCGACGGCGAGTCGGGAGCCGATCTCATTCTCGGCGAGGCCGCCGACGATAGCTTTGTCTTCGGTCAGTCCGGGGACGACAGCCTCTCAGGCGGTGACGGGGACGATGCCGCCTTCTATGGTGGTGCCGACCGCGACACCCTGCTGGCTGCCAGTGGTGACGATAGCCGCTTCTATGGCGGGGCGGGGGCAGATCTCCTCGTGGGCAACAGCGGCGATGACGTCGCCTTTCGCGGCGACGGCGGCAATGACACCCTGCGTGGCTATGCAGGTGCCGACTCCTCCTTCTTCGGTGGAACCGGCGAGGATCGCCTGTTCGGCGACAGTGGGGCCGATAGCGCCTTCTATGGCGGTAGCGGGCCTGACCTCGTCGCTGGCGGCGCGGGCGCCGATACCTCGCTCTCCGGCGATGGGGGCGATGACAGTCTCTATGGCGGCCAAGGTATCGATGCCTTCCTCTCTGGTGGATCGGGCAGCGACAGCCTCTTCGGCGGTGACGCGCAAGACAGCTACCTCCGTGGCGACAGTGGCGCTGACTGGATCTACGGTGGGGATGGGGACGATCGCATCTTGCGCGGCGCTGAAGGCGACGATCGCATCTATGGTGGCAGTGGCGGTGACCGCTATCTCTTCGGCGATGAAGGCAACGACCGTCTCTTCGGCGCCAGCGGGGCCGATTTGCTGGCTGGCAATGATGGCGACGACGAGCAGCGGGGCGGTGAGGGGGCTGACTTCCTCGAAGGTGGCAGCGGCAGAGACAGTCTCTTCGGCGACGCCGCGGACGATCTGATCTACGGCAGTACAGGTGGCGATCGCTTCGCCGGTGGCAGCGGCAGCGATACTCTCTTCGGCGGCAAGGGCCGCGACCGTCTGAACGGAGCGTCTGGCGTCGATACAGCCTTCGGCGGCCAAAGCAATGATACCTTCATCGTGGACCAGATAGACGATCGCGTTTTCGACGGCAGCGGCGAAGGCAGTGCCGATGTTCTCCGCTCCAACGCTGCTACCTACACCCTGGGTACGGCCTCAGACGTGCAGATCGAGCGCGCGCAGCTGAACGATGCGGCAGGCGAGGGGCAGCTCATCGGCAACGACAATGACGAGATTCTGGTCGGCAACGCCTTCGATAACTTCTTGCGGGGCGGCAGCGGCAACGACCGCCTAAACGCTCAGAAGGGGACCAACACGCTGACCGGTGACAGTGGCGATGACACCTTTGTCGTCACCTCCGCGAGCGATGTCGTGCGGGACTTCGCTGGTCAGGGAAGCGACCTGGTGCGTGCCGAGGTGGACTACACCCTGCCGGATGGCTCGGCCTCTGCCTTTATTGAGAACCTGCGCATGCAGCAGGACTTTGGCGACTTGGACGGGGCGGGCAACGGTCTGGAGAACAGGATCGAAGGCAACAGCGGCGCCAACACCCTGCGCGGTGCAGGCGGTGACGATCGGATTGAGGGGGCGGACGGCGACGATGACCTCTTCGGCGGTCAAGGCCTCGACCGCTTCTTTGGTGGCTCCGGCGCTGACACGATCAGGATGGGTTCAGCCGACCAGGCCGAGGGCGGCTCAGGAAGCGATACCTTCTTCTTTGGGGCGACCAGCCTGGGGCTCGCCGGCAGCGGCGGCCCGGTGATCCGCGATTTCGACGGCCAGTTGCTGAACGCGGGCAAGGGTGACGACAAGCTGGTGTTCCGGACGGGTCTGGAGACGGGCAGCTTTGCCTATATCGGCGCAGCGGCCTTCTCGGGCGGGGGTAACACGGAAGCCCGTTTTGACGGCGCGCGCCAGGTGCAGATCGACGAGGATGGCGATGGCACTGCCGATAAGGCCTTCCTGATCAACGGTCTCACTGCCGCCAATCTGCTGACCGCCACTGACTTCATCTGGCTTTAGCTGACCGGCACATCGCGTCCGCGCGTGCCTTTGCAACGGCCCTGCGCAAAGACGAGAGAGCTGGCTAGCCCTCGAAGAGGAAATCGGAGCTGGTAAGCTGGCTGGCGAGGCTCAGGCCCTGCATCACCACGCTGGCATCGGCGAGGCCGTCGCCGTTCAGGTCAGCCTCGATCAGACCCTCGCCAGCGAAACGCACCTGCGGCAGGCCGTCGTCGGTGAAAGGATCGTCGCCGATCCAGTCCGGTGTGCCTTCGAGCCCTTGGAACTGGAAGACCAGCTTGTCTTCGCCCGCGCCAACGGCACTGGTCAGCGCGTCGAAGTCCTGGATGACGGCTGGCATGTCGCTGGGTGGCAGATCAGGATCGACAATCACGACGAAAAGGTCGCCGCCACTGCCGCCGAAGGCCTCATCGCCAGAGCCCAGGGCTAGCCGGTCCTCGCCGCTGCCGCCGTAGAGTGTGTCGAGGCCGGAGCCGCCGTAGAGCTGGTCGCTGCCGGCCCGTCCTTCGATGGTATCCTGACCCTCCAGGCCCTGCAGCAGGTTGTCTGATGTATTGCCTTGCAGACTGTTGTCCAGCCGGTTGCCGGCACCTTGCAGTGGGCCGAAGCCCTGCTGCAGGCGTAGGTCCTCGACGAAACCGCCGTCTTCCTCGTCTGCGAGCGTGTAGTCGATCTCGGCGCGCACCAGATCGCGGCCTTCGCCCTCTTGTTCCCAGGCGCGGTCGCTCTCCTCGTCCACCACGAAGGTATCGTCGCCGTTGCCGCCGAAGAGCAGGTCGCTGCCGCCGCGGCCATTCAGGATGTCGGCGCCGTCGGACCCGTAGAGCGCGTTGCCCGCGTCGTTGCCGACCAGCGTGTTGTCTTCGTCATTGCCGACAAGCGTGCCATCGCCGGCCGCATCATTGAGGTTCATGCGCTCGACAAAGACAGTTTCGCCCAGAGCGAAGAAGCCCGCATCAGCGCGCAGGACATCCGCGATGCCGCCGGCCGCGGTCTCCACGATCACATCATCGCTGGTGTCGACGATGATGGTGTCACTGGCAATGCCGCCGGCCACAGAGTCGACGCCGCCGCCGCCATTCAGCCGGTCACCGCCGCGCCCGCCAAAGAGGTTGTCGCTGCCTGAACCGCCGCCCAACCGGTCACCACTGCTGCCGCCATAGGCGACGTCATCGCCCGAATCGGCGAAGAGGCTGTCCTTGCCGCTACCGCCGAAGAGGCGGTCATCGCCCTGTTGGCCGCGCAGGCTGTCATCGCCCTCATCGCCCCAAATCCAGTCCTCGCCAGAGCCGCCGCGCAGGTCGTCGAGGCCGCTGAGGCCGGCGAAGCTCTGCACGCCGGTTCCAGTGGAGATGGTGTCGTTGCCGCTGGTGCCGGCGATGAAGGTGGCCGTAACTTCAAAGCCGGTGATCTCTACGCCCGAGGGGATGGTGACCCCATCGGGCAAGACCAGCGTGTCCTTGCCGCTGCCACCGTTCAGCGTCTCACCAGCGGTCAGCTCGCCGGCGGAGGTGACGACAATTGTGTCGTCGCCGGAGCCACCGAAGACCGTGTCGGCACCAGGGCCACCGACCAGTGGGCCATCGTTTCCTTCTCCACCGAGGATACGATCACTACCGCTGCCGCCGAAGAGTGAGCGGTCGTTTCCGCTGCCGCCACGAAGCGTATCAGAGCGGGTGCCACCGAACAGCAAGCTGTCGTTACCGGCGCCCCCCTCCAGCACGTCGTTGCCGGATCCCCCATAGAGGGAGCGATCGTTACCACTGTCGCCATCCAGCTTGTCGTAGCTGGATCCACCGAAGAGGCCAGCGTCATCGCCGTCCCCTCCAGCGATGCTATCGCTGCCGGAGCCTCCGTAGAACTGACTGTCAGTGCCGCTGCCGCCGTAGAGAAAGTCGTCGCCGCCGCCACCCGAAATCAGGCTGTCGTTACCGGTATCGCCGTTGATCACGTCTTTGCCGCTGTTGCCGGAGAGCAGGCGATCGTTCCCCGTGCCACCGCCGATGCGGTCGTTACCGGAACCGCCTTGGAAGGTGGCGTCGTTGCCATCCGCGCCATAGATCCGGTCACTGCCGCTGGACCCGTAGAAGAGGGAATCCGCGCCTGTGTCGCCGCTCAGAAGGTCATCGCCCGCGCCACCGAAGACAAACGTGTCGTTGCCGTCGTCACCGAAGAAGGTGTCGTCACCGCTGCGGCCAATGCCGCGGTCGTTACCGCTTAGCCCATTGATCTCGTCGGCGCCGTCGGTGCCGCGAAGGACGTCTTTGCCGCTGGTTCCTGTGATGATGGCCATTGCTGATCACCTCCCACTTCATCGGCAGCTGGAAACGCTGCCCTTCGTTGTTAGAAGGATAGCAGGAAAGGATGACAGCTTTCAGACGAAGACCTGAGAGGAGCCTAGCGCTCGCTCTCCTCTTCCGGTTTGTCGTTCGCCGCCTCGCCCTCGTCTGAGGCCTCTTTCTTGTCCGCCTTGGCATAGCGCCGGAGCTTGGTCTCGACCAGGCCGAAGACACTCTCGGGCGGATAGTCACCGTCTTCCCCGCGCGCGCCGGCCTCCACGCCGGTCAAGAGTTCGATCCCCTCTTGGATCGTCGTGATAGGATAGATGTGGAACTGGCCGGCCTCGGCGGCCGCCACCACCTCCTCGTTCAACATCAGGTGAGTGACGTTGGCGGCGGGGATCATGACCCCTTGCTTGCCGGTCAGCCCGCGTGCCTTGCAGATGTCGAAAAAGCCCTCGATCTTCTCGTTCACCCCGCCGATGGCCTGCACCGCGCCCTTCTGATTGACCGACCCGGTGATCGCCAAGTCCTGGCGTAAGGGCAGCTCCGACAAGGCGGAGAGCAGGGCATAGAGCTCCGTCGAGGAGGCGCTGTCGCCGTCGACCCCTCCATAGGACTGCTCGAAGACCAGGCTGGCGGCGAGCGAGAGGCGGTGGCGCGGCAGGAAGTGGCCGGCCAAGAAGCCCTGCAGGATCAAGACGCCCTTGGAATGCAGCGGGCCGCCCAGTTTCACCTCGCGCTCGATATCGATGATGCGGCCAGCACCGGGGCGCACGTTGCAGGTGATGCGGGTCGGCTTGCCGAAGGAGAAACGGCCCAGCTGCAGGACCGAGAGCCCGTTCACCTGGCCGACCGCGCTGCCGTCGCTATCGATCAGCATGATCTCGCGCAGGATCTGCTCGTGGCTGGCCTCGCGGATACGGTCGGCTCGACGGACACGGGCCGAGATGGCCGCTTGGACGTGTTCGCGTCCCACCACCTTGGCCTCGGCCTCGCGGGCGTAGAAGTCGGCCTCGCGCACCAAGTCATAGAGGTGTTGTAGGTTAAGCGTCAGCTTCTGAGAATCGGCGGCGCGGCGGGAGGCCGCCTCGATCAGGCGGGCGACGCCATCGACGTCGAAGTGCAGCAGATCCCCTTCGCGCACCAGGCGGGCGACCAGTTGGGCGAAGATCCGGTCGCTGGCTTGATCCCGGTGCATGGTGTCGGAGAAGTCGGCGGCCACTTTGAAAAGCGTGGCGAAATCGGGATCGGCCTGCTGGGCCAGGTGGAAGAGGCGCGGGCTGCCGATGAGAGCGACGCGGACGCGCAGCGGTATTGGGTCCGGCGTCAGCGAGACGGTTGAGACCAGGCCGGCGGTCTGGGCCGGGTTCTCGATGACGATATGCTCGGCCTTGAGGTTACGCTTTAGGGCTTCCCACGCGAGCGGCTGCGTAAAGAGCTTGGCAGCGTCCAGGATCAAGAAACCGCCGTTAGCCCGGTGGAGCGCGCCTGGCTTAATCAGCGAGAAGTCGGTGACCAGTGCGCCCATCTGCGCCACCTGCTCTGCCCGTCCCAGCAGGTTCGCCAGGTTGGGATTGTCCTCTTCGACCACCGGCGCGCCGCTCTCCGGGCGGTGTTGGACCAGCAGGTTCACCTGATAGCGGCCGAGCCCGGTGACGGTGCCTAAGGGCTCTGAGGCCGGTGGCTTGTCTGCCCCGTCCTGCTGCTTCTGCGCCATCAGCTGCAGGAAGTTGGCCTTGAGGTCCTTGCGCACCTTGTTCAGGTGCCGGAGCGCCTCCGGCACATCCATCACCACGGCGCGCACCGCGTCCAAGGGCTCGCGCACAGCCTCGGCCACGATCTCCCGGTGCAGCTCCATCTGCTCGCGCCGGCGGGCACGCTCCCAGGCCGGGAAGTGCTGCAGGATCTCTTTCAGATCGCCTTGCAGCGCCTGCAGCTTGGCCTGCAGCACCTTAGTCTCCTCAGGCCCAAGCCCCTCATAGCCCTTCGGATTGACCTCGCCGTTCACGAAGGGGGCCAGCGCGATGCCTTTCTGCGTGTGCGTCAGCGCAAAGCCCTGCTCTTTGGCCTTGGCGTCCAGCTGGGCGAAGGCGGCTTCCTGCTCCTGCCGATAGCGTTGATCGATGGCATCGATCCGCGCCCGGTTCTGGTCGCTCTCCAAAGCCGCCGGGATAGCCTCGGTTAGCTCGTCTATGAACTCCCGCATTTCGTCGGCGAAGGCAGGACCGCGTCCAGGTGGCAGCGCGATGGCCCGCGGCCGGTGCGGGGTGTTGAAGTTGTGGACATAGATCCAGTCCTTAGGCGTCGGCCGCTCGGCGGCTTCCGTCTCAAAGACCGCGCGGGCCGCGTGGTGCCGCCCGGTGCCGTGGCTGCCCAGCAGGAAGAGGTGATAGTCCGCGTGCGGCATGGCCGCGCCGAAGCGCAGCGCCTCCAGCGCTCGCTCCTGACCGGGCAGCACCTCCAAGGGCTCCAAGTCCGCCGTGGTCTTGAAGTCGAACTCGTGGCACTCGCAGACGGTATAGAGGCTGTGCGGCGACAGCGCTTGCAGGGTCATGGGTGGGGCGCTCCCTTGGTCTTCTTCTATTGGTCTGCTTCGGCCCCGCCGCTGGTTCAGGCTGCTTACGCGTGCCCGGCGTCGCTCACCAGGTGGTGCGGGTCGATGCCTAAGGCCTTGAAGGCCTCGTCCCACTTGCTGTCAAGCGCTGAGGAGAAGATCAGCGGCTCGCTCGCCTCCATCGTCAGCCAGCCGTTGGCCTGCAGCTCTGAATCCAACTGTCCCGGCCCCCAACCGGCGTAGCCCAGCGCGAAGAGGTGTTGTTTCGGCCCGTCGCCGCTGGCGATGTCGCGCAGGATGTCCAGGGTCGCGGTCATGGCGATGCGGCCATCGACCTGCAGGGTCGATTCCTGCTCGTACTCGGCAGAGTGCAGGACGAAGCCACGGCCCGATTCGACCGGACCGCCGAAGTGGACGTCGATCGCCTGACCCGGTTTGGGGTTTTCCACACCCAGCTGCTGCAGCAGCTCATCAAAGCTCAAGCTATCGATCCGTTTGTTCACCACCAGGCCCATCGCGCCCTCTTCGTTGTGGGCGCAGATGTAGACCACCGTCTGACGGAAGCGGCTGTCGCCCATGCCGGGCATGGCGATCAGGACCTGGCCGGTCAGATAGCCTTCCTCTCGCTCATCCTGGCCTGTCATGGCTCTTGGTTCCTCTTCGTAACTCTCGTCTGTTGCAGCGATGAGCCTTGCTCATCGCGGCGGCCCACCTTCGCATGTATGGGGCCCGCTCCCCCGCCCGGCCACCCAGTCCAGGATACTCCCGTGGGTGGCCTGACGGGGGATCGGGCCGGTGCCGCCACGCCAGTCGGCGTCCATCATCATAACGGTTCAGCGCTCGCTTTACTCCCCATATAGGCCTCCAAGTGTCTGGCCGCAGGGGCCCGCTCACCTTGCTGCTTGGTCTTGTCCACAGGCAACCCTATGTGATGGGAGCGGTCGCGGTCCATGCGGCCGGCGCCGCACCCCGACATGAAAGATGAAGACGACGAGAGGAGACACCGGCATGGCTATCCAGGTTGGCGATAAGCTGCCCAGCGGCAGTCTTGGACATATGGGCGAAAAGGGTCCGGAGGCACTGACGACCGATCAGCTCTTCTCCGGCAAGAAGGTGATCCTCTTCGCGCTGCCGGGTGCTTTCACCCCGACCTGCTCGGCCCAGCATGTGCCGGGCTTCGTGCAGCATGCTGACGCGCTTAAGGCCAAGGGCGTCGACACCATCGCCTGCATGTCGGTCAATGACCCCTTCGTCATGGACGCCTGGGGCAAGGACCGGGGCGTCGGCGATAAGGTGCTGATGCTGGCCGACGGCAGTGCAGCCTTCACTAAGGCCATCGGCATGGAGCTGGACCTGACTGATCTGGGCATGGGCCTGCGCGCCAAGCGCTTTGCCATGGTGGTAGATGACGGCACCGTCACCCATCTGGCGATCGAAGAGAACCCCGGCGCACTGGACACCTCCAGCGCCGAAGCGGTGATGAAGGTCCTCTAAGGCACCTCAGTCCCTTAACGCAGGGCTGTGTTGGGCGCCGGTCGTCCCCTGCTGGGGATTGGCCGGCGCTTAGCGTTTGGACGCCCTAGTCCTCCGGTAAGGCCCGGGCGGCAGCAGTCGCCAAATCGTCAACGCGTTCATTCTCCGGATGACCGCTGTGGCCACGCACCCATTGCCAGTCGATTTGGTGCGGTGCTGCCGCGGCCTCGAGGCGCTGCCAGAGTTCCTGGTTCTTCACCGGCTTCTTGTCGGCAGTGCGCCAGTTGCGCTGTTTCCAGCCCTGCAGCCACTTGGTCATGCCGTCTTTCACATAGCTGCTGTCTGTGGTGAGGCGCACCAAGCTTGGCCGTTTCAGGGCCTCAAGCCCCTGAATTGCTCCCATCAACTCCATACGGTTGTTGGTTGTCTCCGGCTCGCTGCCGCTGAGCTCCTTCTCCGCACCGCGATAGCGCAGAAGCGCGCCCCAGCCGCCTGGACCCGGATTGCCCAGACAGGCGCCATCGGTCCAGATCTCGACCAAGGTTGAAGCCCTGGGGTCAGATCCCATAGCTTTGAGGCCCCTTCGCCAAGCGGTGAAAGCGTAGCTTGGCGAGGTACTCGCGCGGGTCTTTTGGTCGGACCAAGGCGCCAGGCGGATGGTTCAGCCAGTCATAGAGCCGGGTCAGTAGGAAGCGCAGGGCCGCGCCGGCCGCCAGGACCGGAAGGGCCTTGTACTCTGCCTCGCTCAGCGGACGCTTCGCAGCATAGGCCTCCAGCAGCAGCCGCCCCCGGTCGGGCTGATAGATGTGGGCGCCGTCGAAGCACCAGGCGTTGAGGCAGACCGCCAGGTCATAGACCAGGAAGTCTCTGCAGGCGAAGTAGTAGTCGATGATCCCCGATAGCGTCTGGGCGCGAAAGAAGACGTTGTCGGGGAAGAGGTCGGCGTGGATCACGCCTGAGGGCAGATCCTCCGGCCAAGCCTCGGCGATGGCGGCGTAGGCACTGTCCAGCTCGCCCGCCAGATTCTGCGAGACCTTGTCGGCGCCAGCGCGGCAGGCCTCTATCAGCTTTGGCCAGGCGTCGAGCGAGAGATCGTTGGGTCGTGTCCCCTCGAAACTGGCGGTCGCCGCATGCAGGTCGGCGAGCGTTGCTCCTAACTCGGCGCAATGCCAGGGCTTCACGCTGCGGGGCGACAGCCCTTCTAGAAAGGTGAAGAGGGCGGCCGGCCGGCCGCTCAAGCGTCGCAAGACCTGACCGTCCGCTCCTTCGGTGGCGACCGGCTGCGGGCAGGCGATGCCCTGCGCCACCAAATGGCGCATCAGCGCGATGAAGAAGGGCAGATCCTCCGGCTTCACCCGCTTCTCATAGAGGGTCAGGATGAAGCGCCCGCGTTCCGTCTCGATCAGGTAGTTGGAGTTCTCCACGCCCTCGGCGATGCCCTTGGCCGCCAAGAGGGTACCCAGGCCATAGGGGGCGAGGAAGGCGTCCAGCTCTTCATCGCCGACGTCGGTATAGACGGCCACGGGACAAGGGTTCCTGGCGTCAGGCTGCGCTTTCGCTTTGGGTCAGGTGGCGGGGCAGCTTGAAGACCACGCTCTCGCTGCGCACCACCACCTCTTCGATCTCCACCTCAAAGTGGTCGCGCAGGCGGCTGATGACCTCTTCCACCAAGATCTCCGGCGCCGAGGCCCCGGCAGTCAGGCCGACCGTGGAGACACCCTCCAGCAGGCTCAGATCCAGCTCGCTGGCACGCTGCACCATGACTGCGCGCTTGCAGCCTTCTTTCTCGGCAACCTCCACCAGACGGCGGGAGTTGGAAGAGTTGGGGGCGCCCACCACGACGATGGCATCACTGCGGTCGGCAATAGCCTTCACCGCCTCTTGCCGGTTGGTGGTGGCGTAGCAGATGTCTTCCTTCTTCGGGCTCTCGATCTGCGGGAAGCGTTCTTGCAGGGCGATGACGATGTCAGCCGTATCATCGACCGACAGGGTCGTCTGGGTGATGAAGCCCAGGCGGTTGGGGTCTTCGATTTGCAGCTTCGCCACGTCTTCGACCGTCTCAACCAGGATGATGGAGCCCTTCGGCAACTGGCCCATGGTGCCGATAACCTCTGGGTGACCCTGGTGACCGATCATGATGATCTGGTTGCCCAGGCGATGCTGGCGCTCGGCCTCGCGGTGCACCTTGGAGACCAGCGGGCAGGTGGCGTCGAGGTAGAGCATCTCACGCCGCTCTGCCTCAGCGGGGACCGACTTGGGTACACCGTGGGCGGAAAAGATCACCGGCACGCCCTCTGGCACCTCGTCCAGCTCTTCGACGAAGACGGCGCCCTTGTCCTGCAGATTCTCCACCACGTAGCGGTTATGCACGATCTCGTGGCGGACATAGACGGGTGCCCCGTACTTCTCCAGGGTGCGTTCCACGATCTCGATCGCGCGCTCGACACCGGCGCAGAAGCCGCGTGGTCCGGCGAGCAGGACGCGCAAGGCAGGGCGGGATGACGTCTCGGCGTTTTGCGGCAGGTGGTCGGGCATGGGCGGAACTCGTCACCTTATCTCTTTAGCCAACGGGTGCGGCGCCTTCCCCCGCCTGCTTGCCGTTCGCCTAGGCTATGACCTAAAGTCCGGGTGAGAGGGGCGCTGCCGTTCAGTGGCTAGGACGTGGCAAGTTCCTGGAACAAAGACAAGGACAAAAGCTGCATGACGACTGCCGATCAGGGGCCCGTTGCCGCCCAGAAGGCGCCCTACAAGGTGACGGTGGAGGCGGGGAAGACCTACTACTGGTGCGCTTGCGGCTTGAGCGCCAAGCAGCCCTTCTGCGACGGCTCGCACAAGACCACGTCGCTGACGCCGCTGCCCTATAAGGCGGAGGCCGCCAAGGACGTCTACTTCTGCGGCTGCAAGGCGACCGGCAAGGTTCCGCTCTGCGACGGCAGCCACAGTAGACTCTAGGGGTCTCTTCTTCTGCTATTCTGTCCGTTGGTTTGGCTTAGGAGCGCTTAAAGCTTGGTCTTGCCCACTCCCCTGACGCGTCGCGCCGCGGCGCTTGGCCTGCTTGGGTTCGGGCTTACCGGCTGTTCGCTCTTCGAGCCTGGGCCGGTGCAGTGCCCCAACATCTCCATCGTGCCCGATGCGGCCAGACTGGTGCGCTATAGCCCCGGCGGCAGCGATCTGACCGATGTCCGCTTTGAGGCCAACATCGAACAGATCACCCCGGTTTGCACGCGCAGCAGCACGACGCTGGATATCGATATGACCATGGTGATCACGGCGCGGCGTGGGCCGGCCATGCCGGAAGGCACGGCGGATTTCTCCTACTTTGTTGCGGTCACGACGGCCGACCGACGCCTGCTGGCACGCCAAGACTTCCCGGTTTCTCTGCCTCTAGGCCCGCAAGGCCGCCGGGCCCGCCTGACGGAACTGGTGCAGCCGCAGATCCCGCTGACCGAGACGGAGTCGCAGTTCAGCTTCCAGGTCTTCGTCGGCTTGGTGGTGACCCGCGAAGAGCTGCAGCAGAACCGCGGCTAGAGCAGATCCCGAGCGAGGTGCACCACCTCGCGACGACGATTTGCTTCAACATCTAGAAGCTAGAGCAGGATGAGTTCAGATAGAAATAGTGTTTCCACAAGCACTCCCTCGTCTTGAGCAGCGAGCGCGAG
>JBCBSF010000048.1:0-38702 GCA_039819325.1 Pseudomonadota bacterium
CCATTTCACCGCGGCTCAGGCGGTGGAAGAGCAGCACCTCGTCCAGCCGGTTCAGGAACTCCGGCCGGAAGGCGGCCAACGACGAAGCAGCCGAGGCCGACGAGGCTGCGGCTTAGTTTGTTGCAGCGATGAGCCCTGCTCATCGCTGCGGCACCAGCCCTCTCCCCCTGGCGTAACGGGGCCGGCCACCCAATAGGATACTGACGTGGGTGGCCGGGCGGGGGAGAGGGCTGGTGCCGCTGGTCACGTCAGTGACCACAGGTGTAAACTGACCAGGCTCCCGGCTACACAGCCGGGAGCCATTCCTTAAGGAGAAACCCATGCCCGAGGCAGCGGAGCATCCCGATCAGGCCGCTGCCTTGATCGCCAGCGCTCACGACGTTCTAGGGCAAGGTCTGATTGCCCGTGCGGCCAGCCTCTCGGCCCGCGCCTCGGCACTAGCGCCGGAGTGGCCGGAGACCGCCAGCCTGGCCTGCGAGGTCGCTCGCGCGGAGGGGGATCTGGCTGGCGCCGCCGAGGCCGCGCAACTCTGGCAAAGCTTGGCGCCGGAGGATGCGGCAGCGGCCTTCTCCGCCGCGATCCTGACCGGGCAGGCTTTGCCACCATCGCCCCAGGAGCGGACTCCTGCACCCTTTGTCATCGCCGACGGCTTTCTCTCGCCTTTGCAGCAGGATCTGGTCGCCCACCATCTGCTCGATCACCTGGGCCAGATGGAGGCCGCCAGCGTTGTGCAGGGTGGCGCGAGCCAAGAAGACGGTACCTCCCGCTCCGCCCACGTGCTCTACGATCCCGATGCCGTCGCTGCCTGGTTCTCGCCGCTGGTTGCCGCCTATCTGCCCTGGGCCTTGCCTTGTCTCGGCTTGGCGCCCTTCGCGGTGAGCCAGGTAGAGCTGCAGCTGACCGCCAGCTATCACGGCGACTTCTACAAGGCGCATCATGACATCACGCTGGGTGAGGAGGATTCCGTTGCCGGGCGGCGTGTGAGCTTTGTCTACTATTTCCAGCTCATGCCCAATGCCTTCGCCGGTGGTGCCTTGCGCCTCTACGATCAGTACGGCCTGGCCGGCACCACAACGCGCGAGCGCTTTACCGCCGTCCTGCCGATCCCCAACCGCCTGGTCCTCTTCCGCAGCGAGGCCTTACACGAGGTCATGCCGGTGGAGACCCACAGCAACCAGGCGGAGGCCGGCCGCTTTACCCTCAATGGCTGGCTGCACGGCAGCGGCTCAACGCCGCCGCCCGATGACCGGCTTTAGAAGCCGTAGAGGCGGGCAGGGTTGTCAACCAGGATCGCCTGGCGATCCTCTTGCCTGCTGACCACGCAGTAGAGCGCATCCAAGAGTGCGCCTGGATCGGGCCGCTCTGCATCGGCCATCATCAGGTAGGGCCAATCGCTGCCCCAGAGACACTGCTGTGGATTGGCGGCCGCGAGGGCGGCGACCAAAGGGTCGGCGCGCTCGTAGGCTGCCGCGCAGAAGCGGAAGAGGGCGGAGAGCTTCACCCAAACCTGGCCTTCCGCCAGCAGCTGGCAGAGCAGCTGGAATCCTGGATCCTGCAGTCCCCGGTTCAGATCGGGCCAGCCGATGTGATCCACCACCACCGGGATCGGCAGCGCGCGGATGTCCGCGGCCAGATCCTGCATATGGCAGTCGCTTTGGATCAGGATCTGCAGGTGCATCCCCCGCTCCGCCAGAGCCGGGGCCAGCGCCTTTGCACCCGGCCAAGTCAGGACACCGCCATGCACGTAGTTCAGGCGCAAGCCCGTGATCCCAGCGGCGCGTAGATCGTCTAGCTTCTGTTCCTCGGCGCCGTCGCGCAAGAGGCCGATGCCGCGAAAGTGGCTCGATCCCAGTTGGTGGATGCTGTCGACCAGGATGCGGTTGTCGGTGCCGTAGAGGATCGACTGCACCACCACGCCGCGCGCGATCCCCAGCTGCCGCATCTGCTGCCGCAAGCGCTCCAGCCAGTCGGCAAAGCTGCCGTCGGCCGGATCCTCGACCCGCTCTGGCCAACGCGGATACTCCTCCGGCCCGGCGACCATGTGGAAATGGCTGTCGCAGGCGCCCGCCGGCAGGGCGGTCTTGGGCGCGCTGGCGGGAAGCGGCGGTTTGGCTTTTGGGAGCACCTCTAGACCCTCCTGCGGTCTCGATTTTAGCCCTAGAATTGCATCCTTCTGCAAAGTGTGTGCAAGCTTTTCCAACGCTATCGCCAAACAAGGTCATCCCTTCGGCGTGGCGCGGGAGGAGGCGCGGGCTTGGCCAAGAGGCAGGAAGCAGCAAAGACGAAAGGCGGGCGGGTCAAATCGCAAGGTCCGACGGGCGCGGAGGTGGCGGCCCTCGCCAAGGTCTCGCGGGCGACCGTTAGCCGGGTCTTCACCGCCGGCAGCTCCGTCGATCCAGTCACCCGCGACCGGGTCTTGGAGGCAGCCCGCAGCCTGGGATACCGCCTGCAACAGACGCGTCGCGCGCGGCTCTCGGCGGCCGGGGACGGCTCTTCGCGCACCATCGGCATCGTCATCGCCGGCTTCGACAATCCCTTCTACCACACCACCCTGACAGAGTTCCTGGAGCACTATCAGCGCCGCGGCCTGCCGGTCATTTGCCACGCAGCGGCCGACTTGGAGAGTGCCGAGGAAGGCGTGCGTGCCATGCTGCGCCATCAGGTCGACGCCATGATCATCGCCGCCACCGCCGTCACCTCCCAGGCGGTGGAGGAATGCCTGGCTGCCGGGGTGCCGGCCGTCATGTTCAACCGCACCCTGGCCAGCCCCCGTCTGCCCTCGGTGCAGACTGACAATGTCGGCTGCGGCCAGACAATGGCCGATTTCCTGGCCTTGGGCGGGCACCGGCGGATCGCTTACATCAACGGGCTAGAGCTTGCCTCCACCAATCAGGGGCGCCTGAAAGGCTTCTCAGAGCGCCTCTGCGACCTGGGTTTGGGCCCGCCAATCCAAGAGTATGGCGAATACACCTATGATGGTGGTCGGGAAGCGGTGAAACGGCTGATGACCTGCGCTTCGCCACCCGACGCCATCTTCTGCGCCAACGACATCATGGCCTTCGGCGCCTTGGATGGGCTGCGCGCCGACCTGGGCCTGCGCGTCCCCGAAGACGTCAGCATCACCGGCTGCGATGATGTGCCCATGGCGGCCTGGCCGGCCTTCAGCCTGACGACAATCCGCCAGCGGCGCCGCAAGATGGTCGATGCGACCATCGAACTCCTGGATGCAGCTCTGGCCGACGGCCCTGTCGAGCCACCCCCCAACCTGCTGGTCGAAGGGCGCTTGATTCTCCGCGGCTCCGCGCGCCTGCCCAAACCAGGGGCGCAACCCCCCTAACCATACCGTGACTATGAAAATTAATGAAACGCATTGCAATACTGCACATGCTTGCGCAAGGTCTTCGCTGTGCCCGCGCTCAACAGCGGGAAGTTTGCAGTCCAACAAAGGGAACTTAGGGAGAAACTCCAATGGCTTTTCGCACGCTTTCCTTGGCGGCCAGCGCTGCCGGCTGTGCCGCGCTTGTGGGCCTTGCCCTGACGGCCAGCGGGCCGGCGCTGGCTGAAGAGAGCTTTACCTTCGACATGCCGACCAACATGTCGCGCAATTCCTACCTCGGGAACATGGCGATGCGGCTGACCGACGACATCCGTACCGCCACCAGCGGCACCGTCGATCTGAAGTTCTATGAGGATGCCGAGCTGATCCCCGTGCCGGAGATCCTGAACGCGGTAGCGACCGGCGCCGTACCGGCGGCCTTCACCTGGACCGGCTTCTTCGGCGGCACAGTGCCGGTCGGCAAGTACTTCGCCGGCACCCCCTTCGGCCCCAACACCGCCGTGCTCGCCTCTTGGATCTGGGAAGGCGGTGGCCTGGAGATCCTGCAGCGGGGCTTCGATCCGATCAACGTGCAGATCTTCCCCTGTGCCGCGCAGCCGCGTGAGTCCGGCGGCTACTACAATGAAGAGATGAACGACGTCAGCGCCTATGACGGCATGCGTATCCGCATGGCCGGCTGGGGCGGCGAGGTCTTGGGCAAGCTGGGTGCCTCGGTCACGGCCCTGCCCGGCAGCGAGATCTATCTGGCGATGGAGCGTGGCCGGATCGACGCGACCGAGTTCGCCTCGCCGCTTTTGGACGAGAACTTCAAGTTCTACAATTTGGCGAAGTATTATTACTTCCCGGGGTGGCACCAGTCCACGGCCTGGAACTCCTTGATCTTCAACAAGGATGCCTGGAATCAGCTCTCTGAGCTGCAGCAGCAGCAGGTGATCCTGGCCTGCCGCGCCACCGTGCAGCGCACCATGGCCGAGACCATTCCCTTGCAGATCGACGCGCTGGAGCGGATGAAGGCCGACGGCGACTTCGAGGTGCGCCAGTTCCCGGAAGAGATGATCCGTGAGATCCACACCGTCTGGCTCGACGTTCTGGCCGACAACCGGGCCAAGCACCCGCTGATCGACGAGGCGCATGAGAGCCTGCAGGCGCACATCGCCCGCTATCAGCCCTGGAGCGACCTGCAGTCCCTGCCGGCCGGGCTCGAGTAAGCCCCCTTTAGTCGTCCCAAGATGAGGGAGGGGTGGGGCCCGTAAGGCCCGCCCCTCGCTCCTTTTCTTCGACGCTGCAGTGGGGATGGCGGCATCATGACAGGCTCTGCTTTGGACCGCGCGGCGTCCATCCTGGACCGCATCGCCGCTGCCATTGCCTGGATCGGCAAGATGGCCTGCTGGCTCTTGCTGGCCATCCTCGCGGTCGTTCTGCTCTCGATCCTCGGCGGCGTCCTGCGGGTCACCCACTTCGCCGACTGGGAAGGCGAGATCTTCCTGCTGGGCTCCGGCATCACCTTGAATTCGGTCTTGGAGATGCAGTGGTACCTCTTCGGCGTGCTCTTGATGCTGACGGGCGCCTATGCCCTGCACCTGCGCCGTCATGTTCGCGTCGATGTGCTCTCGTCACGCTTCTCGCCGCGCACGGCGCTCTGGGTGGAGATCTTGGGCGACCTGATTTTCCTGCTGCCGCTCTGCCTGGTCCTGCTGGACCGCTCCCTCCCCTTGCTGGAGCTGTCATACCGTATGAGCGAGCGCTCCAACGAGGATGGCTTGACCCATCGCTGGGTGGTGAAGGCCTTCGTGCCCATCGGCTTCGGTCTCCTGGCCACCTTTGGCGCGGTGCGTATCCTCCGCAACATCCTGACCCTCTGCGGCGCGCGGCCGCCAGTGGTGCCGCCAACAGCCTCCGAAAGCGCCGGCGAGCTGCCGGCCACGCCGGCCGGCGGAGGAGCCCAGGATGGACGGTAACCTGCTGCCGATCCTGATGGGGCTTTTCCTCTTCATTGGGATCTTCTCCGGCTATCCCGTGGCCTTCGTGCTGGGCGGTCTGGGTGTGGTCTTTCTCTTCATCGGCGACCTGCCGATCTTCAATCTGCAGCTGGCGGTCTCCCGCATCATCGGCATCATGTCGAACTGGCTGCTGCTGGCCATTCCGCTCTTCGTCTTCATGGGGCTGATGCTCGACCGCTCCGGCATTGCCGCCAATCTGCTCTATTCTTTGGAGCGTCTCCTGGGCAACGTCCGTGGTGGTTTGGCGGTCGCGGTGGCCTTTCTCGGCATCGTGCTGGCGGCTTCGACCGGGATCGTCGGCGCCTCGGTGGTTATGCTGGGCGTGCTGGCCCTGCCGGTGATGCTGCGCGAGCGCTACGCGCCGCAGCTGGCAACCGGCGTGGTTGCCGCCTCTGGCACTTTGGGCATCTTGATCCCCCCTTCCATCATGCTGGTTGTCCTGGGCTCCATGCTGCAGGTCTCAGTCGGCGATCTCTTCAAGGCGGCCTTCGTGCCCGGACTGCTGCTGGGAGGGCTCTACGTCGCCTATGTCTTCATCCTGGCGCGGATCAAGCCCTCCTGGGCGCCGGCGGTTGAGCGCGCTAACCGCAGCGAGGGCTGGCGCGCGGTCTGGGAGGTTTTGCGCGATCTGGCCGGCCCCGTGGCGCTGATCGTCATGGTCTTGGGCTCAATCATCGCCGGTATCGCCACACCGACGGAAGCCGCGGCGCTGGGTGCCTTTGGCGCCATGGTGCTGGCTTTCCTCTCCGGCAAGTTGACCTGGCCGGCGCTGAAGTCGGTGATCTATGAGACCGGCAGCGTCACCGCGATGATCCTCTTCGTGCTGATCGGCGCCACCGTCTTCTCCGGCGTCTTCAAGGCCTTGGGCGGCAACGACATGATCGCCGATGCGGTCTCCGGCACTGGCCTTGGGCCTTACGGCATCATGGTCATGTTCATGGTGGTGCTCTTCATCCTCGGCTGCTTTTTGGAGTGGATTGAGATCACCTTCGTCGTGCTGCCGCTCTTCACGCCCATCGTCATGGCCTTGGACTTCGGGCTGGGCTTCACGCCGACCGAACAGCTGGTTTGGTTCGCCATTGCCGTGGCGGTGAACCTGCAGACCAGCTTCATGACGCCGCCCTTTGGTTTCTCGCTCTTCTACGTGAAGGGCGTCTCGCCGCCGGACATTCAGATTGGCACCATCTACAAAGGCGCCTTGCCCTTCGTCGCCCTGCAGCTGATCGGTCTTTCCTCGGTCCTGATCTTCCCGGCGCTCACCATCGGCGTGGTACGCTTCTTCGGATGAGCCAGATTTTGACCCGTCCCGACACCCTGGTGGAGGCCATGTCCGCCGTCCTGCGCGCCGACGGCTGCAGCCCAGAGGAAGCCCAGGTCGTCGCAGCACACCTGGTGGAGGCCAGCCTCTGCGGCCACGACAGCCATGGCGTGATCCGCATCCTGCGCTATCACCTCTGGCTCGGCAGCGGTCAGATCAAGCCGCGCCGGGCGCTAAAGGTGCTGCGCGACAGCGGCCCGCTGCTGCAGTTCGACGGTCAGGATGGGATGGGCCAGTGGCTGGCGCGCGAGGCTACGGCAGCAGCCATCGCGCGGACGCAGCGCGAGGGGCTGGCCCTGATGGCGCTGCGCCGGGCGGGTCACATCGGCCGCGTCGGCGCCTATGCCGAGCAGGCCTGCGCGGCCGGTCTGGTCAGCCTCTTCTTCGTCAACGTCGCCGGCTCGCGCCTGGTGGCCCCCTTCGGCTCGGCCAGCCGCTGCATCTCTACAGCACCGGTGACTATCGGCGTGCCGAACCCCGCGGGCGGCGACTTCATCCTGGACTTCGCCACCTCGCTGGTGGCTGAGGGCAAGGCCCTGGTCGCGGGGCAAGGCGGCGCCCCGGTCCCGGACGACGCGCTGGTCGATGGTGAGGGGCGCCTGACCGGCGATCCCCGGGCACTCTATGGCGACACGCTGGACGGCACCTTTCCCAACCCGCGCGCCGGGGCTGGCGCCTTGCGCACAATGGGCGCTCACAAGGGCTCTGGCCTGGCGCTGGCTTGCGAGCTTCTGGGCGGCGCGCTGACGGGCAACGGCACCAATGGGCCGCAAGACCATCCCTTCGGCAATGGGGTTTTTGCCATCCTTGTCGATCCCGGATCGCTGGAGAGCCCCAATGCCTTCGCCGCCCAGGTCGCCGACTACGTCACCTTCGTGCGCGACTCCACGCCGGCCGAGGGGGTCGAGCACGTGCTGATCCCCGGCGACAAGGAACGCCGCCTCTATGCCCAGCGCCGGCGCGACGGCCTGGCTGTGCCGCCGGCAGTCCTGGACGGCCTGCTGGCGATTAGCGCGGAGCTGGGCCTGTCCTTCACCCGTGACGGCCTTGTGATGCCGCAGTAAGGAGCGCCTTCGGTCCCATGTCTCTCTTTCAGGCAATCGGCAGTGGCCAGCCGCTGGTCGGCACCTTCATCAAGACGCCGCATCCGGCCGTGGTGGAGGCGCTTGGCGGCAGTGGCCTCGACTTCATCATCCTCGACGCCGAGCACGCCCCCTTTGGCCGGGCTGAGATCGACCGTGGCCTGCTCGCGGCCCGTGCTGCCGCACTGCCGGCCCTGGTGCGCTTGGAATCGGACAGCCCCGCGCAGATCCTGAGCGTCCTGGACATGGGCGCTGCCGGCTTCCTAGTGCCGCATGTCACCAGCCCAGAGCAGGCAGCCGCTCTGGTGCAGGCCGCCCATTACGGTGCCGGTGGCCGCGGCTACAGTGCCACCAACCGCGCCGGCGACTATGGCCGCCGCTCCATGGCCCAGCATCTGGAAGCCTCCCGCCAACCGGTGGTGATCCCGCAGATCGAGGACCCGGAAGCCGTCGAGCGGGTTGAGGAGATCGCTGCGGTGCCAGGCATCACCGCCCTCTTCGTCGGTCCGGCCGATCTGGCCGTGGCCTATGGCGTGGCGGATCTCAAGGCTGCAAAAGTCGTAGAGGCGGTGGATCGCGTCATCGCCGTGGCCGGCGCGCGCGGTCTGCCGGTCGCAACCTTCGCGGCGGAGATGCAGGCGGCCAAGGGCCTCTTTGCGCGCGGCATCAGCCTGGTTGCTGTCGCCAGCGAGCAAAAGCCCATGCAGGACTTCTTCTCCACCGCAGCAGTGGCCGCGGCCAAGCCATGACCCGTGTCCTGGTCCTCGACCCGATCCATGAGGAGGGCTTGGCCTTGCTCCGTGCGCGGGCGGATGTCGATCTGCACCACCTGCCGGAGCCAGAAACTGCGGACCTAGAGGGCGCCTTGGCCGAGGCGGAGATCCTGGTCTTGCGCGGCCGCCATCTGGGCGATGCCCCTTTCGAGCAAGCGTCCCGCCTGCGTCTGGTCTCCCGTCACGGGGTTGGCTGTGACAACCTGAACTTCCCGCTGCTGGCAGCACGTGGCGTCACCGTCGCGGTGACCGACAAGGCCAACCTGGTCTCGGTGGCGGAGCATGCCTTCATGCTGCTGCTGGCCGCCTATAAGAACCTGTTGCGCTCCGACGCTGCTGTCCGCTCAGGCGACTGGCAGAGCCGCGACCGTCTCGGCGCGCGGGAGCTTGCCGGCAGCGCGCTGCTGGTGGTGGGTTTTGGCCGTATCGGCCAGGCCTTCGCCCAGCGCGCAGCGGCCTTTGGTGCGCGGATCGCTGTCTACGATCCAGCCCTACCCGCCGACGCTGTCTTACCGGAGGGCTTCCAGCGCTACAGCGACCTCGGCGTGGCGGTGGCAGAGGCCGATGCCGTCAGCCTGCACCTGCCGCGCAGGCCGGACACTCTGGGCCTGGTCTCGGCGGGGCTGCTGGCGTGCTTTCGCCCTGGCGCGATCCTGGTGAACAGCGCGCGCGGTGGGATCGTCGAGGAAAGGGCCCTCTGCGCTGCCTTGGACTCCGGTCAGATCGCGCTCTACGCCAGCGACGTCCTGGCATCCGAGCCACCGGCGGCCGACGATCCGCTGCTTGGCCGGCCGGATGTCATCTTGACCCCGCACTCCGCCGCCATGACCGATCAAGGGGCCCGGCGCATGGCCGTGGATTCCGCGCAGAACGCCCTGGACTTCATCGATGGCTGCCTATCCCCCAGCGCCATCGCACTCGCCCCGGCTTGACCCGGTGGCGGCTTAGCGACACCCAAGGAGAGAGCGATGATTACCTATCTGAAGGAAGGCAAGCCGCAGGCGGATCGGGCCGATCAAGACGCCAAGGTCCGCGCCACCGTCGAGGCGACCTTGAAGGAGATCGAGGTCGGGGGCGATGCCGCCGTCCGCGCCTTGAGCCAGAAGTTCGACAAGCACGCGCCGCCCTCCTTCCGCCTGACTGCCTCGGAGATCGAGGCCCTGATGAACCAGGTCTCCACGCGCGACATGGAGGACATCGTCTTCGCCCAAGCCCAGGTGAAGGCCTTCGCCCAGGCGCAGCGGGCCACGATCACCGATGTGGAGGTCGAGACCCTGCCGGGCGTCATCCTGGGCCACAAGACCATCCCGGTGCAGTCGGTCGGCTGCTACGTGCCGGCCGGCAAGTTCCCCATGGTGGCCTCTGCCCACATGTCGGTGGCGACCGCCACGGTCGCCGGGGTGCCACGGATCGCAGCCGCCACACCGCCCTTCCAAGGGAAACCCAACCCAGCCGTGATCGCCGCGATGCACCTGGGCGGTGCGCAGGAGATCTATGTCCTGGGGGGCATCCAGGCCGTCGGCGCCCTGGCGCTGGGCACAGAGACCATCGATCCGGTGCATATGCTGGTCGGGCCCGGCAACGCCTTCGTCGCCGAGGCCAAGCGGCAGCTCTTCGGGCGGGTCGGCATCGACCTCTTCGCCGGCCCGACCGAGACCATGGTCATCGCCGACGAGACGGTGGATGCGGAGATGTGTGCCACCGACCTTCTGGGCCAGGCCGAGCATGGCTACGACTCGCCGGCGGTCTTGATCACCAACTCACGCAAGCTGGCGGAAGAGACGATGGCGGAGGTCGAGCGCCTTCTGGAGATTCTCCCGACCGCCGAGACGGCGGCAAAGAGCTGGGCGGACTATGGCGAGGTCATTCTCTGCGACAGCTATGAAGAGATGCTGCAGGCCTCTGAAGAGATCGCCTCTGAGCATGTGCAGGTGATGACCGATCGCGACGACTGGTTCCTGGAGAAGATGACCAGCTATGGCGCGCTCTTCCTAGGCCCGCGCACCAACGTGGCCAACGGTGACAAGGTGATCGGGACCAACCACACCCTGCCGACCCGCAAGGCCGGTCGCTACACGGGCGGCCTCTGGGTCGGCAAGTTCCTGAAAACGCACAGCTATCAGCGGGTTACCACCGATGCGGCCGCCGCCAAGATCGGCGCCTATTGCTCACGCCTTTCCATGCTGGAAGGTTTCGTGGCGCATGCCGAGCAAGCCAACGTGCGGGTGCGCCGCTATGGTGGCCGCAACGTCGGCTATGGCATGGCAGCCGACTGGACAGGTGAATAGTCCAGACCCAGGAGGAGGCGAGATGAAACTGCCCCGGACCCCCTCGTTCCGGCTGGAGGGACGGCGTGCCCTGGTCACCGGTGCCTCCTCCGGCATCGGTCAGGGCTGCGCCGTGGCCTTGGCTGAGGCCGGTGCTGCGGTCACTCTGGCCGCACGCGGGGCGGAGCGTCTCGAAGCCACCACGGCAGCGCTGACGGCCGAGGGCTGGTCTGCGGAGAGCCTGCTGCTCGACATCACCGACGTCGAGGCAACGGCTGCGGCCGTCGAGACGGAGGGTCCCTTCGACATCCTGGTGAACTCGGCCGGCTTGGCCCGTCACGGCCCGGCCTTGGAGACGCAGCCGGTGGACTATGACGCCGTCATGGCGGTGAACCTGCGCGCCGCGCACTTCCTGGCCGCGGCGGTGGCCCGCGGTCTGATCGCCGCTGGGCGTGGCGGCTCCATCATCACCATCTCCAGCCAGATGGGCCACGTCGGCGGCATCGACCGCACGGTCTACTGCGCCAGCAAGCACGCCATCGAGGGCATGACCAAGGCCATGGCGATCGAGTGGGGTGGCCAGGGCATTCGGGTGAACAGCCTCTGCCCCACCTTCATCCGCACGCCCCTAACGGCCTCGACCTTTGCCAACCCAGAGCGCCGCGCCTGGATCGAGGAGAAGATCAAGCTGGGCCGCGTCGGCGAGATCGAGGACATCATGGGCGCCGTGGTCTTCCTGGCCTCCGATGCCTCGGCGCTGGTGACCGGGACCTCTCTCTTGGTCGATGGCGGCTGGACGGCTGGCTGACCCTTCCATCGCCGCCGATACTGAATAGAAGGGGCCGGCTGCCTCTCGGCGACCGGCCCTTGTCGGTTTACTCTACAGCCAGAGGAAGTCGCTGGTGGTCAGCTGTCCGGCGTTGTAGATGCCGTCGATGCCGAAGGTGTAGTTGGCATTGCCATCGCCGTTGCGGTCGACTTCCAACTCGCCGTTGCCGGCCAAGCGGGCCTCCGAGTTGCCGCCGCCGGAGAAACTGCCGCTGCCGATGTAGACAAAGGTGCCGACCTCCAGGCCGGTCGCGAAGACGATCTTGTCGGCCTCTCCGTCAGCGCTCTCTTCCCCGTTGAAGTCGCGGATCACCTGGGTGCCGAAACCCAGGTTCTCGTTGCGGATGAGGAACCAGTCGTTGGCGGAGCCGCCGAAGGCGGTGTCGTCCTTGGCGAAGTTTATGGTGTCGTCGCCGTTACCGCCTTCCATCAGGTCGGCCTGGCCGCCACCGAAGAGGGTGTCCAGCCCGCCGCCGCCGATCAGGTGGTCGGCACCGGCCAGCCCGCGCAGCTCGTTGCTGGCGGTGTTGCCCTCAATGGTGTTGTCCAGGATATTGCCGGTCCCGTCGATAGTCCCGAAACCGCCCTGGAGGCGCAGGTTCTCGACGAAGGCGCTTGCCGAGCCGCTGGGAAGCGTGAAGTTGACTTCCGCGCGCACCAGATCGCCGTCGCCGATGACGGCGTCCAGCACGATGTCGCCGCTGTTATCGACCACGAAGGTATCGCGCCCGCCGCCGCCGTTCATGACGTCCGCACCACCCTGGCCGTTTAAGATGTCGTCGCCGCCCAGACCGGTCAGCGTGTCGGCACCGCTGTTGCCCAGCAGGGTGTTGGCCAAAGCATTGCCCTCAAGGACACCGTCACGGTTCGAACTCCCGGCAAGGGCATCGATGTTTACCCGCTCGATGTAGCCATCGTCCCCGCCTTCTAGGAAGAAGCTCAGTGCGCCGACGCGGATCACGTCCTCCCCACCGCCGCCGTCTTCCTCCAGCACGCGGTCTGTGCTGGTATCGACCAGGAAGGTATCGTTACTGGCCCCACCGAAGCCAGTATCAGCGCCAGACCCGCCATTGAGCCTGTCTCGCCTGTCGCCGCCGTACATGGTGTCAGCACCACTGCCGCCGCTGATGCGGTCGGTGCCGTCGTCGCCGTGGGCCACGTCGTTGCCATCGGCACCCAGCAGGGAATCGCGGGCTTCGCCGCCGAACATGCTGTCGTCGCCTTCTTGACCACGCAGCGTGTCGCTGGAGCCCAGTCCGTAGATCCAGTCGTTGCCCGACTGCGCGCGCAGATCGTCGTGGCCGTTGGTGCCGGTCAGCACATCGTTGCCGCTGGTGGCGATGGTGGAGAGATCGTCTAGGATAACCTCGACCGAGTTAAGGTCGAGGAAGGCAGCTGCTGAGGCGCCGCCCAGGATGCGCAGGGTGTCGTTGCCTGCTCCGCCGAAGACCTCTTCCCCAGTAGCCAACTCTCCCTTGCGGATGAAAAAGGTATCGTCGCCGTCGCCGCCGTAGAGGGTGTCCGCTCCGCTGCCGCCGCTGATCCGGTCGCTGCCGTCGTCGCCGTAAACCAGATCGCCCCCATCACCACCAATCAAGGAGTCATTCGCGTCACCGCCGAAGAGGCTGTCATCGCCGCTGCCGCTGCTGACACGGTCGCTTCCGCCACCGCCGAAGACCAGGTCGGCACCATCACCACCAATCAAGGAGTCTCTCGCGTTTCCGCCGAACAGGCTATCATCGCCGTCCTGACCACGCAGCGTGTCGCTAGAGCCCAGACCATAGAGGCGATCGTCGCCAGACTCTGCATCGAAGGCATTTTTACCGCTGGTACCAACTAGAACATCATTTCTACTATTCGGTACTAAGTTAGGAATGGATACAATTAGCTCAACTGAACTATAAATGATTAAGCTAGCAGTCTCCGTTCCCCCAGCAATGAAAAGAACATCGTCGCCATTTCCCCCGAAAACTTCCTCGCCCGTGCTAACGTCTCCTTGTGCGACAAAGATCGTGTCGTTCCCGCTCCCGCCGTACACAACGTCAGCGCCACGGGATCCTGAAAGACTAAAGTCATCACCGCTGCCGCCGAAGAGCGTGTCATCACCTGGGCTTCCGATTAGACCGTCAACGCCGCTATCACCGAAGACAGTATCATCGCCATATCCTCCAAACAACCAACGGTCATCACCACTTCCACCAAACATAACGTCGGCGCCGTCGCCAGCCGTGAATCCCCAATCAGATCCATCGCCACCAAAAAGCGTGTCTGCTCCTAAGCCACCGTAGAAGTGTGTGTCCTTGCTGCTGCCACCCAACAGAGTATCTGAACCTTCACCTCCAAACAGGCGTTCATCTCTGCCACTGCCGCCATAGATTAAGTCGTCGCCTTCGCCACCAAACACGCTATAATCACGCCCATTATCTCCAAAGACAGTATCGTCGCCCGCCCCGCCATCGAGCGATCGGTCGCCGCCTGATCCTCCATAAAGTGTGTCTGCACCGCTGCCCCCGACTAAGTGCCAGTCAACGTCGCCTCTACCGAAGATCGTGTCATCTCCGCTTCCGCCGACCAGAAAAGTGTCTCGAGATCGACTGCCATAGAGAGTATCATTGCCATCTAGGCCATAGAGGCGTTCGCGCTCTCCAAAAATCGTATCGGCCAACTCGGTTCCGAGAAGCGTGCCATTGCTGTTGCCGCCATAGATAACTGCCATGGCCTAGTATTTGCCCTCCGCCATCGTTTTCTTGTAATGAGTGCATTTTGCTATCAAAGCCTATGACATGCAACATCCAAAAAGCGAGCAGTGTCGCATCCACACAAAATGCTTGTGCTCTCGCGTTTGCAGAACAGACACGCCGATTGTTCAAGCGCTAGACAGCTTTCTCAATCTGTCTCCGATGGTGGCTTGGGAAAGGGGTACAGCAAGTCAGGAACAAGAGGGCTGACTGGCTCTGCCACAATCCTCTGAGACAGGTAGTCCAGAGCCGCCTCCAACTGCGCGTCCTCGCCCGCGTAGCTCGCGCGCGGCAGGGTCTCCACTGTGATGTCCGGCGCCACGCCCACGCCCTCGATGATCTGGCGGCCTTCCAGATCGAACTGCGCGAACTCGGCGATGCGAGCGCGGCCGCGGTCGGCGAGACGGGGGCGGTCGGTGAGCCAGATGCCGGCGCCCGAGGTACGGGTGCCGATCAAGGGTGCGAGTTCCAGCGCGCGGAAGCCGGCGGCCAGGGTCTCGCCGTCGGAATAGGTGCCCTGGTCGATCAAGACCGCCAGGTGACCGCGGAAGGTCGCCTGCATGTTGCCATAGGGCTTGCGGCCCTCCGGCGTGTCCCAGAAGGACCAGACCCGGCGCAGCAAGGTGGCCAAGACCCAGCTGTCGACATTGCCGCCCCAGTTGCCGCGCAGATCGATGATCAGGCCGTGCTTGTCCACCTGGTCGTAGAAATCGCGCGCGAAGCTGGCGATGTCGCCGCTTCGCAGGGCGCGCAGGTGCAAGTAGCCGATGCGGCCGTCACCTGTCTCTGCCACACGCGCCGTCCGGTCGGCGACCCAATCGCTGTAGCGCAGCGTCCGCGCGCTACGGGCGTTTACAGGCTCGACCAGGGCGCTGCGGCGCGCCCCCGCCTCCAGCAGGTCCAAGTGCAGCTCTTGGCCAGCCTGATGCTGCAAGGCGGCACCGAGATCGGCGAGGCTTTCTAGCGGCTCACCATTGATGGCCGTCACCACGGCGCCGACGCCGATATCCAGGCCGGGCTGCAGCAGAGGCCCCAGGGTCTCCGGCCGGTCGCGCTCGCCCTCGTAGATCTGGGTGATCTCCAGGCCCTCTGCGTGCGGCTGGAAGCGCGCGCCGAGGAAAGCAGCCTCGCCGGCCTCTGCATCCTCGGGCAGATCGGCGCCGCGCACCTGGGTGTGCAGGATGCCCAGCTCCGCCACCATCTGCTCCAGCAGGTCGTCCAACTCGGCCCGGCTGCCGAGCCGTGCCACCAGTGGCTCATAGCGCTGGCGGATGGCCTGCCAGTCCAGCCCGCGCAGGTCGGGGTCGAAGGCGAAGTCGCGATAGGTGCGCCAGACGTCAAAGAACATCTGCCGCCACTCCGCCGGCGGGTCGATCGCCAGCCGCCAGTCGCCGAGCCGCAGACGGTAGTCGTCCCGTTGGTCGAGATCATAGGTCGGCAGCAGGAAGAGGCGGCTGTCGGCGCCCCAGCCAAAGCGCAGGAAAAGGCGCTCGTCTTCCGCCACGAGCCGATAGTCGGCGACGTCAGAGGCCAAGTGGTCCAGTTCCGGGTCCTGCCAGTCGAGTGGCAGCGCCAGCAAGTTGCCTTGACCCTCATCCCAGTCCAGCAGGTAGAGGTCTTCCTCTGTGGCGCTGAGGCGGTAGTAGTTGCCGGCCTCGACCGGAACCAGCCAGAGGCGATCGGCCAGTCCTTGCCAGGTGATGCGCGGCGCCTCGCTCTCCTCCTCGTCCTCGCTCGCCCGCTCCTCCAGCTCGCTCGGAGCCTCAAAGGGGAAGGGGCTGCCCGGGATCAGCTGCAGCGCGTAGATCTGGGTGCGGCGGTCGAAGGAGGGGCCCATGTTGCGGTCGCCCCAGGGGCTGCGCGGCCAGGCCTGGAAGTGGCGCTCGGAGAGGAAGTAGAGCCAGGCGCCGTCTTTGGAGAAGGCAGGACCGTAGGACTCGTACTTAGGCGTTGTGAGGATCTCGCTGCGGCGAGTCTCCAGCTCCAGCAGCACCACGCGGGTTCGCTGGCGCGCATCGATCTTGACGTAGGCCAGATAGCGCCCGTCGCGGGACCAGGCGAAGTCGAAGAAGGGCTCGTCCTCGCTGCCCAGGCTGGCGTCCAGCACCTCGCCCGTTGCGGTGGGCAAGCCGCCCTCAAGATCCACTAGCCAGAGGCGGCCCGACTTGTCCTCGTAGAGCAGATAGCGGCCGCTGGGATCCAGATGCAGGCTCCAGACGTGGCCCGACAGGGCGCCGGTGACGCGCTGCGCAGGACCGCGGCCATCGGCGGGAAAGCGCCAGACCGCGGTCGCCGTGCCTTGGTCCAGCAGGGCATAGACCCAGTCGCCCTTCGAGCCGACGACGGCCTCGCGGGCCCTGGTGCCAGGTGGGACTGGCAGTTCGACCCGTCGCCGCTCGCTGGGGAAGGCAAGCGCGATCTGGCCGCGTGCGGTGATCGCCACCGCCTCGCCACGGGCGCCGGGGCGCGATGCCTCCAGATAGCGCAGCGGGTCCTCCAGCCAGCGGGTGCGGCGGCCGTCGCGGTCGCTGACCAGTGAGACCTGCAGCTGCGCTTCCTGCCCGCTCGCCAGATCGAAGGCGTAGAGATCGGCGCCGCGCTGATAGAGCAGCCGGCCCCCGGCGCGGTCGAGGCTGGGGGTCAAGAGCTGCCAGCTATCGTCGAAGCGGCTCTCCTGGCGTGCATCGCCACCCGCCTCGTCGAAGGACCAGATGTTGTCAGAGCCGGAGCGGTCGCTGATGAGGTAGAGGCGGCCTTGCCACCAGTGGGGATGGCGCAGCGGCGCGCCGAAGCCAGCGGCCAGACGCTCGGCCTCAGCCGCGCCGCTCAGGTCATAGCGCCAGAGCTGCGCCATGCGCCCGCCGCGGTAGAGCCGGGTGTTGTCGCCACTGCCGTCAAGGCCGAAGCGGGTGAAGAAGAGCCAGCGGCCATCGCTGGACAGGGTGGCGTCGCCGGCCTGATCGAGCGGCAGATCGGTAACCGCCAGGCTTTCAGGATCGACTTGGCGCAGCAGGCGTGGCTGCGGGCCGGAGGTCTCGCGGGAGCGGTAGAGCACCTGGCCGTCCGGCGTCCAACCGACCGTCTGGGTACCGCCGCCTTCAAAGGTCACCTGGCGGGGACTGCCGCCCGCCGCCGGCATGACATAGACCGCCCGGGCGCCGTCATAGTGCGCATCGAAGGCCAACCACTGGCCGTCGGGCGAAAGCGCCGGGTGGCTCTCTTCTTCTTCGTGGCTGGTGAGGCGCTGGGCGGCGGCGCCGGGTGCTGCGCGCCAGAGGTCGCCCTCGCTGGCAAAGATGAGGTCGTCCCCCGCCTGTATGGGCCAGCTGTAGTAGCCCTGCTCCCCTGCCTGGGCCGTCCCGGCAAGGGCCAAGCAGCTGATGAGGAGCAGGCGGGAGAGCGCAAACATGGGAACCGGCCTCCAAGAGGGCGTCAGGGGTCCCCGTGATAGACCGCTTCGCTTGAAAAAACTACCGGGCGCGCCGCAGCAGGAGGTAGAGCGCGCCGCCGCCGCCGTGTTGCGGCTGGGCCGGGGTCACCGCGACCACCAAGGGGCGCAAATCGGGCTCGTTCAGCCAGAGCGGAACGGCGCGGCGCAGCACCCCGCTCTCCGGCCCGCTGCGGCCCTTGCCGGTGACGACCAGGATGCAGCGCTGGCCTTTGGCCCGTGCGTTCCAAAGGAAAGTCCGCAGCCGCTGGTGCGCGCGTTCCTGGGTCAGGCCATGCAGGTCGAGGGTCGCCTCGATCTCCATCTTGCCGCGGCGCAGACGCTCGCCGGTGCGGCGGTCGACATCGGCTAAGCGGCCTGGCTCTAGCGCGGTTTGGGTGGCTTGAGCCTTGATCCGGGGCTTGGTCGTCGTCACCTCGCTGTCGCGCAAGCTGCGCGCTGGCCGGCTGCCGGGCGCGGGCAGCGGCAGGGCCGGGCGGGGGGCGGGGTCTTGCGGCAGGGGATGCCGCTTCAGCGGCTTTACTGCCTCCGTCACCTTGCGCCAGAGCGCCAGGTCGTCGGGGGAGGCCTGGCGCGGGCGGCGGGACATGGGGCAGCCTTAGCTGTCTTCGACGAGGATGATGTGCAGACGGCGGGGCCCATGCGCGCCCAACTCGATCTTCTGCTCGATATCGGCGGTGCGGGAAGGGCCGGTGACGAAGTTCAAGGTGCGCGGCATGCCGCCCTCACCAAAGCGCGCGCGTAACTTCGGAAAAACCTCTTCGTAGGCGCCGACTACCTGGCTGGCGCGCAACACGGCGATGTGCGTCTCCGGCAGGAAGTTGAGGGTCGTCGGCGTCTCCGGTCCGCTGGTCAGTGCCAAGGTGCCGGTCTCCGCCACACCAGCTGCGACGGGGGTCAACGAAACGGCATCGCTGCCGACGGCTCGGCCTTCCGAGAGCTTCATCAGCGGCTCCTCCTGCCAGGGCAGAGCGCGGAGGCCTGGATCCGGCGCCATCTTGATGTCCAAGGGCAGGTTCTGGCTGCGCAGATAGTCGGCGACAGCGGTGGGGATCTCCGCGTCGCTGGCCACGCGCACTACGCTGGCGGCCAGGTCTTTCGCCTTGGCCTCAAAAAGATCGACCTGGGCTGCGGCGTCGATCTGCCCGCGCTTCGGGATCAGGTTCCTGCCGTGGCTGGCGATGCGCTGACCCACGGCCTCGGCGGTGACCCGGCCCTCGCGGCCCTCCAGGCGCTGGCGCACCTTGGCCAATATGGCCTCGCGATTGTTCATGCTCAGCTACTCTCTCCCTTTAGTCTCTCTGGCCGCTCTGCCAGAGATCCTGGAAGGTCTTGCCCTGCGGTGCCGGCATCTCCCGAACTGAGGTCCAGCCGCTGGCGAAGGGCAGCTTGGAGAGCCGGCCTTTACCCTTTGCCATCCGCTTCATCATGGCAGCCGCGATCCGCGCCCCAGTCTTGTAGAGCCAGGGCCGCTTGGCGGCGAAGGCCCAGAAGCGAATGCCGAAGCGGTAGGGCAGGGGGTTCAGGTTGCGCGCATACTCCTCCTCCCGCCAGTGCCGCATCATCTTCGGCAGCGGGATACGCATTGGACAGACCTCCTCGCAACGCCCGCAGAAGGTCGAGGCGTTGGGTAGGTGGCCGGCCTGGTCCACGCCGATCAGCGCCGGGGTCAGGACCGCACCGATGGGGCCGGGATAGACCCAGCCGTAAGCATGGCCGCCGACGGCGTGATAGATCGGGCAGTGGTTCATGCAGGCACCGCAGCGGATGCAGCGCAGCACCTCTTGAAACTCGCTGCCCAAGAGGTCGGAGCGGCCGTTGTCCAGCAGCACCACGTGATAGGCCTCCGGCCCGTCCAGGTCGCCCGGCCGGCGCGGCCCGGTCGAGAGCGTGGTGTAGGTAGAGAACTCCTGACCCGTCGCGGAGCGTGCGAGCACGCGCAGAATGGTGGCTGCATCCTCCAGGGTGGGGATCACCTTCTCCAGGCTGGCGATGACGATGTGCGTCTTCGGCAGTGCCTGGGTCAGGTCGCCGTTGCCCTCGTTGGTGACGATGATGGAGCTACCGGTCTCTGCGATCAGGAAGTTGGCGCCGGTGATGCCGACGTCGGCGTCTTGATAGCGTTGGCGCAGGACCGCGCGCGCCTCGGCCACCAGTTCCGGCGCGTCGTCCAGCGGGCGGTCGGCGGGCAGGTCGCTGTGCACGCGGCGGAAGTCGGCGGCGACCTGGTCTTTGTTCAAGTGTACGGCCGGCGCGATGATGTGAGAGGGGGTCTCGCCGCGCAGCTGGATGATGTATTCGCCCAGATCGGTCTCGACCGGCTCGATCCCGGCCTTCTCCAGGAAGGGGTTGATGGCGATTTCCTCGCCGATCATCGACTTACCTTTGGTCACCGTCTTGGCGCCGGCGGCCTGGCAGATCTCCAGGATGGTCTGTCGGGCCTCGTCGGCGGATTGGCACCAGTGCACCTGGCCGCCGCTCTCCTGAACCTTGGCCTCATAGCGCTCGAGATAGAGATCCAGGTTGGCGATGGTGTGGTTCTTGATCGCCAACGCCTCGTCGCGCAGGTCTTCGAACTCCGGCAGGCCGGCAGCGGCCACCGCGCGCTTGCCGATAAAGCCGGTGCGCACATTGCCCAGTGCCTTCTGCAGCTGGGCGTCGGAGAGCGCCTCCGAGGCATTCCTCTTGAAGGCGGTGCTGGTGGGCTGCATCAGCTGGTCTCCTCCCCGATCGCCGGGGTGTTGGTCATGTCCGCCAGGACCTCGGCCACATGGCGGGCTTGAATGGGGCTGCCGTCTCGCTTCAGCTTGCCGGCCATGTTCATCAGGCAGCCAAGGTCGCCGGCCAAGAGGGTGCCGGCCCCGGTCTCGGCAATGGCCTTGGTCTTCTCCGCAACGATCTTCTCGGAGACCTGAGGGTACTTCACGCAGAAGGTGCCGCCAAAGCCGCAGCAGGCCTCGACATCGCGCATCTCGGTGACCGAGAGGCCCTCGACGCTGGCCAAGAGCCGGCGCGGCTGCCCCTTGATCTTAAGCTCGCGCAGGCCCGAGCAGGAGTCGTGATAGGTCACCGCGCCTTCGAAGCTGGCCTCGACCTTGCTCATGCCACGCGTGTCGACCAGGAAGGAGACCAACTCATGGGTCTTGGCCGCCAGCTCCTCGGCGCGGGCCTGCCAGTGCGGGTCGTCGCCGAAGAGCGTCGGATAGTGGTGCGAGATCATCGCCCCGCAGGAGCCGGAGGGGACCACCACATAATCATAGCCCTCAAAGGCGGCGATGACCTTGCGGGCGATGGCGGCCGTGTCCTTGCGGTCACCCGAGTTGTAGGCCGGTTGGCCGCAGCAGGTCTGCGCGGCCGGGACATCGACCCGGCATCCGGCGGCGCGCAGCAGCTTCACGGCGGCAAAACCGACCGAGGGCCGGAAGAGATCGACCAGGCAGGTCACAAAGAGCGCCACCCTGGGTTCCGTCTCAGTCATTACTGCCTCTCTCGCCTTTTGGGATCCTTCAGGAGGCTGGTGGCCGGGCAGAGAAAAAGCAAGGGGGCAGCAGAGGGGATACAGCAAGAGAGTGAGCCATTTGGCTTGAACATCAAAGCCAAATGGCTTACTTCTATGAAGTGGGAGGCGATAGGAGCCGCATAGCATGGTGATGGTGGCAAAGGCCGATCTCGCGTCAGGAGCGGTCGCTGGCGATGCGGCTATGATCCACGCTGGTCTCAAGGCCTTTGCAAAGATCGCTGATCTCTGGGGCCTCAAGAACGCAGCGGCTGCAGAGCTGCTGGATGTCGAGCCTAGGACCTGGACACGGATGAAGAACGGCAGCTGGTCCGGCCGTCTGACCCAAGATCAGACCCTTCGGCTCAGCACCATCATCGGGCTCTACAAAGGGCTGCACCTCTACTTCAGTGATGCGCTGGCCGATCGTTGGGTCGGTCTGGTGAACAGCGGGCCACCCTTCATGGGGCAGGCGCCGCTTGACTACTGCCGCGCCGGGGGTTTGCCGGCTCTCTTGGCAACGCGGAGCTATGTCGACGCACTCCGAGGCGGTCTTTGATCCTCCCGTTAGCGCCTGTTCATGCCGCTGCCACCGTGCGGCTGGTGCCAAGCGCTTATGCCAAACCGCCTGTCCTCTCCGCGATTGCCGACACGGAGCAGGAAGAGGCCTTGATCGCGCAGTTGGAGGGGCTGACCAGTGGACGGCTGCGCGCTGAGCGTGAAGGCTTGGCCGACCTGCATCCGCGCGAACTGACCTACCGCATCTGGGGTCAGAGCCTAATCAACGCGGCTTTCTCCTACGCGCGGGAAGAGGGGAACCGCTTCAATGACAAGCGCCGCGGTGCCTGGTACTGCGCCTTCGAGGATCTGACTGCCCTGGAGGAGGTTATCTTCCACCGCACCCGCGAACTCGATCGGATTGCGGTCTACGAGGATCGGGCAGTCTACCAAAGCCTGCTGGCAAGCTTCGTCGGTGATTTCCACGATGCGCGCGGATTGGATCCCCCACCCGACTTTCTCGGTGCTGATCCCGCCATTGCCTATCCTAGCGGCCAAGTGCTTGCCAGTGCGCTGCGTGAGCAAGGGTCTCTCGGGATCGTCTATCCCTCAGCCCGTCGCGCAAGGCATGACTGCCTGGCCGCCTTCAGTCCGCATCTGGTGCAGAACCTGCGCTATGGCGGCCGTTGGGAACTGGTCTGGGAAGGCCGCCGGACACCGCGGGTTAGTGGTCTGTGACAGGGCTCTAGGTCTCGGCCGTCTCCAAAGCCTCCGCCTCGGCGAAGACCACACCCGCGGCCGTCAGCTGATCGATCCGCTCGGCAGAAAGGCCCAACTCCTCCAAGACTTGCCGGCTGTCTTGACCGATGCGCGGCGGGTGGCGGCGCAGGCCCAGGCGGCGCTCGCCCAGCAGCAGCGGTAGGCCCGGGACGGCGGCGCTGACGCCCGGCTGGTCCGGCACGGCGGTCGGCAGCAGGCCGCCAGTGGCCAAGAGGTGCGGGTCGTCGAAGAGGTCGTCGGGTCTATTGATTGGCGCGTAAGGCAGGCCGATGGCAGCGATCTGGTTGATCAGCTCCTCGCGGCTCCGCTGAGCAAAAAGGCTGCGCAGACGCGGCATGAAGCGGTCTCGCGCGGCGCAGCGTTGCGGATTGCTCTCCAGCGCCGGATCGCGCGCCAGGTCATCCAGCCCGAAGTTCTTACAGAAGGCCTGCCACTGCCGGTCGGAGACGACGCCGATGAAGAGCTGCTCACCCTCCGCGCAGTCGAAGACGTCATAGACCGCCCAGGCGGCCTGCCGGTTGGTCATGGGCTCCGCCGAGCGCCCGCTCACCACACGCTGGGTCATGTGTTGGCCGACCAGGAAGGCGCAATTCTCAAAGAGCGCGCTGGTGACCTGCTGGCCCTGACCGCTGCTCCGCCGCTCCAAGAGGGCTGCCAGAACGCCAAGCGCTGCGAACATGCCCCCCATCACGTCGTTGACCGAGGCCCCGGCACGCAAAGGACGGCCCGGCAGGCCCGTCATGTGGGCGAGGCCTCCCATCATCTGCACCACCTCGTCCAAAGCGGTGCGGCTCTCGTAGGGTCCTGGCAAGAAGCCCTTGGCAGAGCAGTAGATGAGGCCGGGATTGAGCGCACTCAGCGCCGGGTAGCCGAGGCCCAGCTTGTCCATGCCGCCAGGCCGGAAGTTCTCGACCAGCACGTCGGCCTCAGCGGCCAGCGCGCGGGCGATCTCCAGCCCCTGCGGCTGCTTCAGATCCAAGGCAAGTGAGCGCTTGTTGCGGTTGTAGGTGACGAAGAAGCCGGCGCCGGAGCCGGTGAGGCGGCGGGTGTTGTCACCCTTGGGCGCGGGCTCGATCTTGATCACCTCCGCGCCCAGATCGGCCAGGATCAGGCCGCAGGTGGGGCCCATCACCATGTGCGCGAACTCGATCACCCTGACGCCAGCCAGTGGTAAGGAGGGCTGGCCTCCCTCTGCCTCGTTCGTCATGGCTAGCCCTCCCGCTTCATTGATTTTAGAACGTCATTCTGTATAGTAGAACGCAGAGCCGAAAAGGCGCAAGCCGGCGGCATTCGTTTGGAGAAGAGGAGCGGCCATGACCCGGCCCCGCATAGAGATCAGTGAAGTGGGACCACGCGACGGCCTGCAGAATGTCAACGCGGTCATGCCGACCGCCGCCAAGAAGCGCTGGATTGCGGCCCTGGCCGACGCTGGCCTGCCAGAGGTGGAGGTCTGCTCCTTCGTGCCGCCGAAGCTGGTGCCCGGCATGGCCGACGCTGGCGAGATCACCGCCTTTGCCCGCACGATCCAGGATCTACAGGTCGCCGTTCTGGCGCCAAACCTGAAGGGCGCTGAGGCGGCTCTGTCGGCTGGTGCACAGAAGATCACCCTGCCGATCTCGGTCAGCCGATCACACAACCTTGCCAACGTGCGCCGCACGCCGGAGGAGTCCGTGGCGGAGATCGCCAAGGTCTGCGCGCTGCGCGATGCCCAGCCTGAGGGCGAGCGGCCCGTGATCGAAGGCGGCCTCTCAACCGTCTTCGGCTGCTCGATCGAGGGCCGGGTGCCGCTGGATGATGTCCTGCGCCTCTCCGCCGCTCTGGTGGAGGCAGGCGTCGATGAGGTCGGGCTGGCGGATACCACCGGCATGGCCAATCCGGCACAGATCCGTCAGGTCTTTCCAGCCGTTGCCGCGGAGATCGGCGCCGAGCGCCTGGCCGGCGCGCATCTGCACAACACTCGCGGGCAAGGGCTGGCCAACGTGGTGGCGGCTTTGGACGTCGGCGTGACGACCTTTGACTCCTCGCAAGGGGGCCTGGGTGGCTGCCCCTTCGCACCAGGTGCCACCGGCAATATCGTGACCGAAGATCTGGTCTGGATGCTGGAGGAGATGGGCTTCGACACCGGCATCGATCTGGCCAAGCTGATCGCGGCCCGCGCGATCCTGGCTGAAGCGCTGCCTGGCGAAGAACTGCATGGCTATGTGCCCCAGGTCGGCCTCGCGATCGGCGGCGGCGTGGCGCGGATCGCCGATACGCGCGCTGCGGAGTAGGCTGGCCTCGACCTCAGCAGCCGCCGGCGGTAAAGCCAGGGGGCTGCCAGGAAAAGGAGCCCGCCCTTGTTCTACGAGACCGCCAAAGGCGATCACGGTCTGCCCCGCAACCCCTTCAAGGCCTGCGTGGTGCCCCGGCCCATCGGTTGGATCACCAGCCAGGACGCGCAAGGCCGGGTGAACCTGGCGCCCTATAGCTTCTTCAACGCGGTCGCCGACGATCCGCCGCAGGTGGTCTTCGCCTCCAACGGCACCAAGCCGGCAATGGAGGGGCGGAGCGAAGAAGGCCCGAAGGACAGCGTCGCCAATGTGGAGGAGACCGGCGCCTTCGTCGCCAACCTCGCCACCTGGGACCTGCGCTGGGAGATGGTGAAGACCTCCGCCCCCTTGGCGCATGGCGAGGAAGAGGCCGCCTTTGCCGGTTTGGAGCTGCTGCCCTCCCGCCTGGTCGCCCCGCCGCGCGTGGCCGCTGCACCGATCCACCTGGAATGCCGTCTGATCCAGGTCGTCGATCTGCCCTGCGGCACACCTGGCCACCGCAATGCGCTGGTGATCGGCGAGGTGGTGGGAATCCACATAGACGACGGCTTGCTGGTCGAGGGGCGGGTCGACCTGACCAAGGCCAAGCCCATCGCACGGCTGGGCTATCTGGACTATGCCGCGGTGACTGAGGTCTTTGCCATGGCGCGGCCCAAGGGCGCCGGTTAAGGCCCTAACGCGCAATAGGAGCACTTTCAGTCCAAGCAGAGAGCGTCTATTGAGGCGCCGGCACCTGCGACCCTGGAGAGACAGGCAATGACCCATCAGACCATCTTGACCGATCTCGGCTTCGACCCGGCGGAGCTCAGCGGCGGCACGCTGCAGGTCACCAGCCCCATCGACGGCACCACCATCGCCGAGCTGCCGGAGACGCCCTCGGACAGCCTGGCGGATCGCCTGGATCTAGCAGAGGCCGCCTTCAAGACCTGGCGCAGCGTTCCAGCCCCGGCGCGCGGTGATCTGGTGCGTTTGCTGGGCGAAGAGTTGCGTGCCTCCAAGGAAGCCCTCGGCCGTCTGGTCTCTCTGGAGGCCGGCAAGATCCTCTCCGAAGGCCAGGGCGAGGTGCAGGAGATGATCGACATCTGCGACTTCGCCGTCGGTCTCTCGCGCCAGCTCTATGGCCTGACGATCGCCTCGGAACGCCCAGGTCACCGCATGATGGAGACCTGGCATCCCTTGGGGCCGGCCGGTGTCATCACCGCCTTCAACTTCCCGGTCGCCGTCTGGTCTTGGAACACGGCCTTGGCCCTGGTCTGCGGCGACCCCGTCGTCTGGAAACCCTCGGAAAAGACGCCGCTGACGGCCTTGGCCTGCAACAAGATCCTGGACCGCGCCATCGCCCGCTTCGGCGCCGCGCCGGAGGGTCTGCATCAGGTGGTCCTGGGCCGGGCAGCACTGGGGGAAGCCCTGGTCGCCAGCCCCAAGCTGCCGCTGATCTCGGCCACTGGCTCCACGCGCATGGGCCGCGCGGTCGGGCCAGTTGTGGCCGCACGTTTCGGGCGCTCGATCCTAGAGCTTGGCGGCAACAACGCGATGATCGTGGCGCCTAGCGCCGACCTTGATCTGGCCGTCCGCGCCATCGTCTTCTCCGCCGTCGGGACCTGCGGCCAGCGCTGCACCAGCCTGCGCCGAGTCTTCGTGGCCGAGAGCCTGCGTGAAGAACTGGTGGCCCGACTCACCAAGGCCTACGCCGGCCTGCCCATCGGCAACCCGCTGGAGCCTAGCACCTTGGTCGGGCCACTGATCGACGCCCAGGCCGCTGAAGGCATGGCAGCGGCCTTGACGCAATCCCGCGCGGAGGGCGGCAAGGTGCAGGGCGGCGAGCCCTCCGATCAGGGACCAGCCGGCGGCGCCTATGTGACCCCGGCCTTGGTGGAGATGCCGGGGCAAACCGGCATCGTGCGCGAAGAGACCTTTGCCCCGATCCTCTACGTCATACCCTATGAGACCTTGGATCAGGCCATCGCCTTGCAGAACGACGTGCCGCAGGGCCTTTCCTCCTGCATCTTCACCAACGACCTGCGGGAGGCTGAGATCTTCCTCTCGGCCGGCGGCTCCGACTGCGGCCTGGCCAATGTCAACATCGGGCCCTCCGGCGCGGAGATCGGCGGGGCCTTCGGCGGCGAGAAAGAAACTGGCGGCGGGCGCGAAAGTGGCTCGGACGCCTGGAAGGGCTACATGCGCCGCCAGACCAGCACGGTGAACTACTCCACCGAGCTGCCGCTGGCCCAGGGCGTCAGCTTCGACATCTAGAGCAGGATGAGTTCAGGTAGAAGCAACGTTTCATCAAGCACGCCCTCGTCTTGAGCAGCGAGCGCTAGCGAGCGTCCGTCGAAAGGCGGGCCGTTAGCACCGAGCCTGGGGCCCGCCCTTCGACAAGCTCAGGAGAGGGGTGCGCGGGTGGATGGGCATTCAAACGAGACTCATCACGCGCTAGCTCCGCTGCAAGGCCTGCTGCCGGTAGCGCTGCGGCGAAAGCCCGGTCCAGGCGCGGAAGGCGCGAGAGAAGGCAGAAAGCTCCGAATAGCCCACAGCCAGCGCGATCTCGGTCAGCGGCATGTCGGTCTCGCGCACATAGCGCAGGGCCAGGTCCTCGCGGGTGGCCCGCAGCAGTTCGTTGTAGCTGATGCCCGCATCGCGTAGTCGCCGGCGCAGGTCGCTGGGTGCATAGCCCAGCCGCCGGGCCAGGCTGGAGAGCGAGGTCGTGCCCTCGCCCAGACGCAGCTTGATCTCCTGACGCAGGCTGGCGATCAGGTCGCTGGGCGTGCCGCGGCTGGCCTGACGCTCGGCCAGGAAGGGCTCGATCAGCGCGAAGAGGTAGGGATCGCAGCTGGCCATGGGCGCGCTCAAGGCCTCGCGGCGGAAGCCGATGGCATTGCTGCGCTGGCCGAAGCGGGCCGGCGCGCCGAAGCGGCGCTCATGCTCGCCCGGTGCCTCAGGCTTTTGGTGCTCGAAGTGGATCTCCAGCGGCTGCCAGTCGGCGCCCAGCGCATCACGCAGGATGTTGCAGAACATGCCCAGTGACAGCTCCGCATCCTGGCGCCTGCGGTCGATGCGCGGATCGACAATCTGGTAGGTGAGCCAGAGCAGGTCGCCCTTCTCCTCCAAGGTGAGGATCGAGCTGTCTTGATGTGCCGGGAAATAGCGGATGAGATTCTTCAGGCCTGCGCCGAGAGTAGGAGAGGTGATGGCCGCATAGCCGATAGCGCCCAGCTGCTGCGGGGTGAAGTCTTGACCGAAGCGTAGACCGAAGTTGTCTTGCCCGGTCTGTGCCGCTGCCTCCTCGAAGAGGGCACAGTACTGCTGCAGATTAAGCTCGTTGATGGGGGAGGAAATCTCGTCGGTGCGCAGGGTCGCCCGGCCGAAGATGGCGTCCACGTCACCGCCATAGCGCTGGATCATCGCCTCGACGCCATTGGCGGCGGCGGCCAGCACCTTGGGGCTCAGCGCACTCTTGTCGCTGGCTTTGGCCGATGCCGCGTGGCTGCTCATCGCTCTCCCTTGCTGCTGTCCAGTGCTGCTGTCCAGGGCCAATGTGCACGTTTCCAAGGCAGAAGACTAGCACGGCCTAGGGTCTAGGCAAGCGATGGCTGGTGGTTGAGCTATCTAGCGCTTCTTGAGGGCAAGGATAGCGCCGCCTGCCAAGAGCCCCCAGAAGGCGCCGGAGATGCCGAAGAAGGTGATGCCGGAAGCGGTCAGCAGGAAGGTGACGGCACTGGCCTCCCGATCTTGCGCCTCCCGGAAGGCGCCAAGCGCCGCCGCGGAGAAGGCGCCGAAGAGGGCGACGCCACCGACGGCCTGGATCAGCACCTGCGGGGCGAGGGTGACAAAGGCCGTGGTGGCGCCGGCTAGGAGCCCGAAGAAGATGTAGCAGAGGCCGGCAGCCATGGCTGCCCAATAGGTCTTGGTCGGGTCGGGATTGGCTTCCTTCCCCATACAAAGTGCTGCCGTGATCGCCGCGTAGTTGGCGGCGTGCCCGCCAAAGGGTGCCGCAAAGAGACTGGCGAGGCCGCTGGCGGCGATGTCGGGGCCGGCACGGCGCTCATAGCCATGCGCCTTCAGCACAGCAGCGCCCGGCAGGTTCTGGCCCGCCATAGTGACCAGGTAGAGTGGCAGGGCCAAACCGATGACCGCGCCGAAGGAAAAGACCGGCGTCACGAGCACGGGCTCGGTCAGGAGGGGTAGGTCGGCCAAGGCGGCCGCGTCAGGCTGGACACCGAAGATCACCACGGCGGTGAAGGCCAGAAGTGCAGCCGGCACCGCCAGCAGCGGGTGGAGGCGCCGCCCCACCACCCAGGCGACCAGGATCGCCAGCCCCCAGAGCGGATTGAACTGGATCGCCTTGAAGGGCGCCAGGCAGAGATCGAGCAGCACGCCGGCCAGCATGGCGTTCGCCAGAGGGGCAGGGATGCGCGAGACCAGGTCAGCCAGCCGGCGCCAGAGCCCAGTCAGAATCAGCAGGAGCGCGCAGACCAGGAAGCCGCCCACCGCCTCGTTGAATCCCCCCGGCAAGGCGCCGGTGGTGACCAGCAGTGCTGCCCCCGGCGTCGACCAGGCGAAGGAGATGGGAATCCGTGCACGCGCCGACATGATGATCGCCGCGACCCCTTTGGCGACGGCAATGGCCATCAGGCCCGAGGCCGCCTGCGCCGGACTCGCCCCCACCGCCGCGAAGCCCTGCAGCACGATGGCGAAGGAGGAGGCAAAACCGACAAAGGCAGCCACCAAACCCATGAAAAGGGCGGAGGCAGAGAGGTCACGGAGCATTACTGCACCCTGTCAGAGCAGGCGCGCTCGCACCAGCCAAGGAGGTGGCTTTATTGCCTGGGTACAAAGTGGCAAGGAGGGGCCGCTTCTCGTCCTATCGCCATGAGCCGGCATTCCAACCGGCAAAAGGAAACAAGCGGTCTAGGTTAAAATATTGAAATCATTCACATAACGGTTGCAAAACTACCGGCAAAGAAAGAGGGAGGTACTGCTGGGGCTAGACCAGTCTCGTTGTCTCGATGAGCGCTGGTTTCCACAGCTCTATCCCGAGGCACTGCACTAGAGGATTATGTGTTTGGTTTGAATACCCAACCATCCACGCACACCCTCGTTCTGAGCAGCGGGCAAAGCGCGCACCTGTCGAAGGGCGGACCGCACGCTCGGTGCTAACGGCCCGCCTTTCGACGGACGCTCGCTTGCGCTCGCTGCTCAAGACGAGGGAGTGCTTTTGGAAACAACACCTCTATCTGACCTCATCACGCTCTAGCGCTCAAGTCGGCAGATAGTCCTTGGACCAGGAAAGGCCGACAGTTCCGTCCGCGATCAGGGCATCGATCTCCTCAGCAGAGTAGCCGATCTCGGCCAGGATCTCCCGGCTGTGCTGGCCGTACTTGGGCATGGGGCCGGGGATGGTGATGGCGGCCTTCGCCGGGCGTACCGCGTTGGGCGCAACCAAATCGCACCAGCGGCCCATGGGGTGGCGGTCGTGGCGCAGCGTGCGGAAGGTTGCCTGGGTGATGTCGGGCGGACCGGCGCTCTCCTGATGGAGGGACGCATCGCGCGTCTCAAGCAGGGAGGCGAGGCGGACCAGGGTGGTGGACCCGCCGGCCAAGGCCGCTTGCCAGTGCGCAAAGGCGGCGCTGGTGAAGCGCTCGGCCAAGGCCGGCTGCAAGGCCGCCTCCGGCAAATCAGCCAGGTCGGCCAGCTCTGACACGCGCGCCAAGGCGGCCTGGCGCTCTTGCGGTGCGGCGAGGAAGAACCAGCCGTCGGCGGCTTCATAGCAGTGGTAAAAGGGCCCCCAGCCCAGGGCCGCGCGGCCTGAAGGCTCGTCGAAGGGGCCGCGGCCTGGGTAGTCGTAGAGGAACTGCGCCTGGATCAGGTTGCCGGCAGCCGCCAGGCTGGCTCTGGCCACAGCGCCCTTGCCGTCGCGCTGGCGTTGCAGCAAGGCCGCGCCCAGTGCGACGCAAGCGTTGAAGCCTGTCAGCACGTCGATGGTGCCGAAGTGCGCATGCTCCTCTGGCGTCTCTATCCCGCCGCCGAAGCGCAGCATCACCCCGGTCGCCGCTTGCGCCAGGTCGTCATAGCCCAGGTGATCTGACTTGCGCCCGCGCTTGGGTCCGCCGAAGGCATCCAACTGCACCAGGATCAGCTCCGGCTTCACAGCTTTCAGCGCTGCGTCCGAGAGGCCCAGCCGCTCACGTTGGTCATCGGTGCCGTTCATCGTGACCAGGTCGCTCTCAGCCAAGAGGCGGCGCAGAGCCTCTTGGCCCTTGGCCGTGCGCAGGTTCAAGAGCAGGCTGCGTTTGCCGCGCTGCGCCTGCAGCCCGAAGACGATGGTGTTCCAGGGATCGACCGAGGGCTCCACCGGCTGCAGGGAGATCACCTCCGCCCCGAAGCGCGCGAGGGTCGAGCCCACCGTGGGGCCGGCAATGACGTTGGTCAGATCGAGCACGCGCAAGCCTGCGAGCCAGCCTTGGCCGGACGGGCCTCTATCAGCCCTTGGCGCCCGTGGGGCTTCTGCCAGCAGGCTGTCCAGGTCTGCTGGCTCGGCAGGTTCTGCTGGCTGCCAGGTCTCTGACTCCAGCCAGGCCACCGGTCCCATCTGCCGCATGTGGCCATAGACCGGGTCATCTACCTCCTGCACCAGACCACTGGCGAGCGCGTGCGGGTCGGCGAGCCACTCTTTCGTCCAGCGCTGCATCGTTGCGGGCGCCTGGCCGGCGCCGAAGATCTCCTCCCACTCCACCGCCGGGCGGGTGGCAAAGGCGGCCTTCATTGCAGCGGCGATGCGCGCGCGGTCGCGCTCGCCGACCGGGTAGTTGCGGAGAGACCAGTCATCCGGCCAATCGGCGCTGTTCAGATAGGCGTCGAAGTCCGGCAGCTCCGCCAGCAGCGCCTCCAGCCCCAGCAGGGTCAGTACCCGGCGGGGATGGCTCTTCACCGATCCGGCGACGACGTAGAAGCCGCGGCCATCGGCGCAAGCGTAGGTCCGGTAGAAAGGGTCCAGGAACTCAGAGAGCTCGGCGAAGCTCAGGTCCATCGGCAGGCCGGCGGCGCTGCGGCGGTCGATCTCCACCTCGCGCGGCGACTTGTAACGCTCCGGATAGTCCTCGATCCGCTCGCAGTTGTAGACCAGGCCTTCCAGCAGGGCCGAGGCTAGCGGGACTTCGATCTGCTCGCCGCCGGCGCCGCGTGCTCGGGCGAAGAGCGCGAAGAGCACCGCCATGGCGCCGAAGCTGGCGCCATAGGCCGAGGCCAAAGCTAGCGGTGTGAAGGAGGCACGGATGCCCATCAGCCGGCGATTGAGGCCCATGTCGGTGAACTGGCCGGTGCGCGCGGCAATCACCCCTTCCCAAGCTGGCAGATCGGCAAGCTCTGCGTCGCCCGAGGCAAAGCCAGGCAGCGAGAGGGTGATGATAGCGGGATTGGCCGCCTTCAGCGCCGCCGGACCCAGCCCGAGGCGTTCCATCACGCCCGGACGGAAGTTCTCGATCACCACATCGGCGCGTGCGACCAGGCCCAAGGCGCGCTCCCGGTCTGCCGCGGTCTTCAAGTCCAAGGTCAGGTGCTGCTTAGCGCATGAGAGCATGGCCGCGGCTGGGCTGTTGTAGCGCGGCCCGCCGGGCGGATCGATGCGGATGACCTCCGCCCCCAGGTCCGCCAGCATCATGCCGACCAGCGGACCGGCCAGGTACTGGCCGAAATCGAGGACGCGGAAATCTGAGAGCGGTTCCTGCTGCGGCATCTCTTGCCCCACTTTCTTGTTCCCTGGAGCTTAGCCTGGACTCAGCACCAGGCTGACCGCGCGAAGCCGACAGCAAGCGCTTTCCTCGCGACGCGAGACAGAAAAAGGGCCTCCAGCCGCTGGGACTGGAGGCCCCTTAGAGACCAGGCAGGGGATGCCTCTAGAAGGGCGTCTCCTCCATGAAGCGGCGCAGAACGTTCTCGGTCATGCGCGAGACGTTGTTGTCGTAGCTGTTGTGCGACAGGCTACCGGCCCAGGCGATGGAGCTGGAGGAGAAGACCGCACCGCCCGAGGCTGTCTCATAGAAGACGATGTCGGCACGGACCAGCGGGCTCTCCTGACCGCTGTGGCCCGGGTAGTTGATCAAGATCTCTTCACAGACCACCAGGTAGAGGTCGGTGTGGTCTTCCGAAGAGGCCAGGACCAAGGCATTGGGCGGGGTGCCCAGCAGGCGGTCGGCATAGTCCAGCTCTAGGCCGGCGGCGCCGTTCCCGATCAGGCCGAAGTCGCCGATGATCTCTTCATCGATGCCCTCCATGATGAAAGCCGCACGCGGGTTATCCGCATCCGGCTTGCGGCGGTAGTAGGAGGAGATGTCGAAGCCCTGGGCGATGAAGCCGGTGCCTGCCATCACCTGCGGCGGCCGGCCGTTGCGCCGCCAGAGGCCGCCGTACTCGCCGGTGAAGGAGTGGTAGTACTCGCCAGGCTCGGCCGCCCAGCCGCGGATGCCGTCCTCGGCGCGGCGCACCTCCATCAGGCCCGGCTTCGTCTGGTGATAGGCGACCCGCCAGTACCAGCCGTTGGCGCCCAGGTACATGAGCCGCCCGCCGCGTGACTTGAAGGCCTCCAGCCCGTCCCACATCTGCAGCGACCAGTATTCCGGGTGGGTGCTGGTCAAGACGACCTGATAGCCGTCCAGGATCTCCACGCCTTCGCGGTGCAGATCCTCGTCGGTGATGCAGTCGTATTCGAAGCCCTTCGCCTCCAGCCAGTCGATGATGTGCAGATCGGCGTTGAACTGCCAGAGCGAGGAACCGGCGCCGCCCAGCCAGGACTGATACTTGGGCCGCATGTTGAGGATCGGCCGCAGACGCGAGGTGTAGCAAACGCCACTGCCATCGGCATGGACGTCATAGCAGGAGGCACCGTACTGCCGGTTTTCCAGCAAGAAGACGTCGTTGGGGTAGAGCACCGCCACCTGGCCGGTCAGCACCTCGGCCAAGGGCGCCTCGGTCGGCATGTGCTCGTTGGCGTAGGCCATGTAGCTGGCGGTGGGGACGATGAAGACGGCCTTTGCCTTCTTCGCACCCAGGGCCGGGCAGACGACGAAGGGCATGAAGTCCTCTTGTTCGTCGTCAATCTTCACGTGGGCGGCGTAGAGGCCGCTCTTCATGGTGTCGGGGATGGTCAGCGTGAAGTCGACATCCCAGCCGCAGTCATAGATGTCGTCGTCGTGGAAGTGGATGGCGCCGTACTCTTCGGGCAGATGGTTCCAGTTCATCTCCCGGCCGGTCCAGTTGTAGCCCTTCATGGCACGCACCGGCATGTTCACCGTCTCGCCATGGAGGTGATTGCCGGAGACATCGCGCACAACCTCAGTGGTGATGTCTTTGGAGAAGTCCCAGCGGGCGACCAGGGCCGGCAGGTCGGCCTCTTCGATCCGGCCATCCAGGATCTGCTGCAGACCCAGGCGGTCCAGCACCTTGGAGCTGACAGCCGGGCTGTCCAGCTTGCCGTTGAAGGGGCAGTCGATGCGGTGGCGGATGCCCTGGGTCTCGACGATGTTGCCGCCCATGGTCAGCGGTCCGGCCTGCACGCCCAAGCGCAGCTCGGTCGTGGCGGAGACCTGGGCCAGATCATCCGTCTCGCCGTGGCGCTTCTGCGGCTCCTGCAGCAGGGTCAGCTTGCCGCTATCCGCATCGAAGCTGGCCGCGGCCAGATACCACTCGCGGGCCACCAGCGGCTTGCCGCTGGAGAGCGTCTCGGTCGCACCGCTGCCATCGCCGATGGTGATCGCCAGGCAGCCCTCGGCATCGATGCAGAGGCAAAAGCCGCTCTTGCGGTCGGAATCCCAGCGCGACATCAAGGTCTGCTTGCCGTTCTGCGGCAAGCTCGGCCAGACCATGACTTGCAAGGTGAAGGAGGTGAGGCCAGCCAGCAAACGATGGTCGGGCACCATGATCCAAGAGCCGGCAAAGACCTCTTGCCGGCGGCCGGAGTAGCTGCCCTCGATCGCTGTCGCGATGGCCTCTTCCTTATAGCCTGGGCCTTCCGGGCTGGTGTCGCCGTGGATCAGGCGGACGATACGCGCCTGGTACTCCGCCCCCTCTTGGCTGGAGACCATGAAAGAGATCTCGTCACCGGGACGCACGCTGATCTTGTCGCTGTAGCCTAGGATTTTCTTCATCGTTCTCGCTTGCCTTCCTTTGCATGCCTGGTTCTCGGGCCGGCGCGGCGCCTGCCTCGCTTCGGGAGGGGCTGCCACTGCCAGTGCCGCCAGACGCGTTAATCCTCTAGGGTTTCGCCGGTGTAGTGATGCCAGCGCATCTTGAAGACCTCCCACTCGGCCTCTTCGATCGAGGTGAAGACGCGGTTGTGGTGCATCTTCAAGGGGTGGCCGCGCCGGGTCGGCAGCTGCGCCAGGACCCACTCCTCATGCGGCTTGGTGCAGACCAGCACATACTTCTCGGCCTGGGGCTGGCCGCGCATGAAGTTCATCAGGCGCTGCAGCTCTTGGCTGTGATGGCCGATGGGTTTGGCCTTGAACTCCTCCACCAGGTGCTTGTCGGCGGGATTGATCTTGTAAGTCACCGCTGATCCTCCTCTGTCACTCACGCGCAGCCTTCGCGCGTTTCAGGGCAAGCCCCCAAGGGCACGCCTTAGGCCTCGCGGCCAGCAGGGCTGCCGTCACGGAGAGGATAAGGCGACGCGGCCCACCCTTGTCTTTCGTCAGAGTGAACCGGCGGCGTCTTGCTTGCGGTTTTTTTGGAGTTCGGCAGCGTTTTCCCGGCTGCCCGGAAAGCCTAGGGGCGGCAGGCCCAAGCGGCCGCGGGCACGCGCGAGGGTGGGAGTGACGCCGAACTGCTGTTTGAAGCAGGCGGAAAAGTGCGCCTGGCTTGTAAAGCCCACGGCGTAGGCGACCTCCGCCACGGTCCCGCAGGCACTGCCGGGGAGCGTCAGCAGCTCATAGCCACGCTGAAGGCGTTTTACCGTGATCCAGCGCCCGATGGAGAGGCCTTGGTCGCGGAACAGGCGATGCAGATAGCTGGGGGAGATGCCGAGGTGGCCGGCCAGGCGGGCCGGCGTCAGCTCTGGATCGCAGAGTTGAGCCTCGATCTGCGCCACGGCGCGCTGCCTCAGCGCCTCGGCCTGGCGGCTGCTGGGGCTGCCCGGTGCCGGGCGGTCTTGCCCCGCCTTCTCCGATTCCAGCAGCGCGACCAGCAACTCTAAGAGCTGCTCTGACAGGCTGTCGGCCATACCCGGTGACAGACTATCGCGCTGCCGCACCAGCCAGAGGGCATAGTCCTGCAGCACACCGGCCAGACGCTGGTCGGGCTGGAAGCCGGACGCACAGTGATCCTCGAAGAAGGGCAGCCGTTCGCGCAAGGGCTGTGCCGGCAGCTTCACCGTCAGATTGCTAAAGCCGTCGGGACAGGAGAGTTCGTAGAAGTCGCGCGTGTGCACCAGGACATAGCTGCCGGGCGAACGATAGCCGCTACGGCCGGCCTGGCTGTAGTAGAGCGGCGCGTTCTGCGGCATGACCAAGGCCACGGCATCCTCGTCATCGCGGGCAATGCGCGCCTGGCTGCGCAGCACGCGCTGCTGGTCGCCGTAGAAGGCGGTGATGCTGGCGCAGCCGACGCGGCGTTCCGTGACCCGTCCGAAGAAGCTCTCGCGATGGGCGGAGGCTACTTCGAGATTGTAGTAGACCTCGCTCAAGACGTCTTGCCACCAGCTCAGCTGCCGCGCCGGTGGCCGGTCCTTGGTGGTGAAGTCTCTCTCCATCGACGGCTGGCGCCTCTGCTTTTGGCACGCACTGGCTGTTCTTAGACCCGCTATAGCATCATGAATTCTGTTGGCCGCGCAATGGCGCTGTGCTAGCGCCCTTTTTGGGCACTGGCTTGGCCAGAATGCGGCCCATGCCGAATGTGTGGGGCCCTCTCCCCCGCCCGGCCACCCAACGAAAGTATGCTGGACTGGGTGGCCGGCCCTATTACGCCAAGGGGGGAGAGGGCTGGTGCCGCTGCGATGAGCAAGGCTCATCGCCGATAACGAGGGAACTGCAGCGATGAGCGAACAGCACTTCATCGACACGGACTTCGGACGCATCGCCATAAGCGACAGCGACCCGGGTGGGTCCGGCGCTTGCCTTTTCCTGATCCACGGCAATTCCTCGCTGAAAGAGGTCTTTGCCACGACGATCGAGGCCTTCCGCGATCGCATTCGCGTGGTGGCCATGGATCTGCCTGGTCATGGTGCCTCCGCCGATGCCGAAGACCCGCCTGCAGTCTACACCATTCCTCACTATGCCGAAGCCGCGCGTGCTGTGATCGCCAAGATGGGCCTGGACCCTGTCTGCGTCTTCGGCTGGTCGCTGGGCGGCCACATCGGGCTGGAGATGGTGGCCCAGGGCGCGACGCTCGCCGGGCTGGCGATCTGTGGCACGCCGCCGGTGGCCTTGAGCGGTCCCGATAAGGGGCGGGGATTCATCCCCTCGCCGGAACTCTCCTTGGCCGGAAAGCGTGATTTCAGCGAGGCCGACTGCGAGGCCTATGGCGCCGCCACGGTGGGTGGAGCGGAGCATCTGACCCAGGTCTTGCGCGATGGCGTGCGCCGCACCGATGGCCTCGCCCGCGAGACCATGTTCAATGCCATTCTGAGCGGCGACCTGGCCGACGAGAAGCAGCTGGTGGAAAGCAACGCAACGCCGCTGGCCATTCTGGATGGCGAGGAGGATGTCTTCATCGACCACGACTACCTCGCCCATGGCATCGTCTATGCCAACATCTGGGGTGGTGGCCGCCAGGCCATCCCGGGCGCCGGGCACGCACCCTTTCTGACACACCCCGCTGCCTTCAATCCGCTTCTGGACGGCTTCCTCACGGCGGTCATGCCGCCGCGCTAAGGCCGCCATCGCAGCGAAGGAAGAGCAGTGCCGGTCTCCCGGGTTCTGCTGCATTGCGGGGCACCAAAGACGGCCTCGACCAGTCTGCAGGACTACTTCTACCACCATGAAGCTCTGCTAGAGCAGCATGGGGTCCTGTTCCTGCGCCGCCACCTGACGCGCGGAGACTATGATCCTCTGCACAAGATCTTGCTGCGTGCGCGCCGTGTGAAGGGCAAGGACGAGGCTATTCGCGAGGCACGCCAGCACCTGCGCGGCTATGACAGAGATCCGGCTGTCCAGAGTCTGCTGCTCTCCAACGAGTCGCTGCTGGGCGAACCCTTTATCGCCGGCAAGGCTGACTTCTATCCACTCGCCAGGGCTGGTGCAGATGCGCTAAAACGCGTCTTCGACGGCTATGATGTGCAGGTCCGCTTCCTGGTCCGCAGCTATGAGCGCTATCTGCCCTCCTACTATGTGCAGTACATCCGGCGTGGCGGGTGCCTCACGTTTCAAGCCTTCATTGACGCTATCAACCTGGAGAGCCTGTCCTGGCTACGGCCAGCCGACGCGCTGCGGGCAGCCTTCGGGCCGGAACGGGTGCGCATTCTTGACTACGACGATCTGGTGCAGGCGCCGGACGCTACTCTGGCACGTCTGCTCGAAGGCTTTGTGCCGCGGCCTTTGCCGCCCTTCAACCCAGGCACCTATCGGCGTGCGGCAGCCGTTGGCGGCTTGGCTTTGGATGCGACCCGCCTGGGCAATCGCTTGCTGACCAAACTCTCGTCAAAGCCACCCCGCGATCTGGGCATGATCACGCGGAACCTGGTGTTGAAGCCCCTGTCGCTGTTGACCCCGCATCGGCCGTTGGCACTGCCGCCCGATCTGGCTGATCGCTTGGCAGGGCGCTATCAACAGGACCGCGCACAGCTCTGCGGTTACACCAACGGTCACTGATCGTGACCTAGTGCTCGGCGCCGGCCCTCTCCCCC
>JBCBSF010000049.1:0-38620 GCA_039819325.1 Pseudomonadota bacterium
TGCCGGCGATGGCGGCGAGATCCGCGCCGTCCTGGCCCGCGCGCTGCTGATCGCCGGCGGCCTGGCGGCTCTGCTGCTGCTCTTCCAGGGGCCGTTGAAGAGCCTGGGCTTCCACCTCGTCGCCGCTAGCCCAGCCGTCAGCGGTCCGGCCGAAGACTACATCGCCATCCGCATCTGGTCGGCGCCGGCAACCCTCAGCATCTACTGCCTGCACGGCTGGCTCTTGGGCATGCAGGATGCCCGCGGCGTGCTGATCCTGACGCTTGCGTTGCAGGGCTTGAACGCGCTGCTCAGCGTCTGGTTCGTGCTTGGCTTTGGCTGGGGCGTCAGCGGGATCGCCGGCGGCACTCTCTTGGCCGAGTACCTGGCTGTCGGCGTCGGCCTGCTGCTCTTGCGCCGCCACCTGCGGGCAGAACCGGGCCGCCTGGAGCGTCGCTCGGTCTTCGATCTTGCCAAGTTCAAGGCCTTGATTGGGGTCAGCAGCAACCTGATGATCCGCACGCTGGCTGTGCTAACTGGCATGGGCCTCTTCACGCGGGTGAGCGCGCAGCTGGGCGATCTAACCCTGTCGGCCAACCAGCTCTTGCAGCAGCTGACCATCTTGCTGGCTTATGCCTTAGATGGCTTTGCCGACGCGGCCGAGGCCTTGGTCGGCCATGCCCAAGGTGCCCGCCAGCGCCAACGCGCCCAGCGCATGGTCCTGGCCTGCCTGCAGCTTGCCGGGCTGGCGGCCCTTGCCTTCACCTTGGCCTACGCGCTGGTGGGTATGGAGATCATCGCCCTCTTCACCAAGCACCCGGAGGTTGTGGCCGAGGCCGCTCCCTACATCATCTGGCTGATCGCCATGCCCTTGGTCAGCGTCTGGTGCTATGTGCTGGACGGCGTCTTCCTCGGCGCGCTGCGCACGGCGGCAATCCGCAATGCCATGCTGGCCTCCCTCGCCTTCTTCTGGATGGCCCAGGCCCTCCTGGTGCCGCTCTGGGGCAATCACGGCCTCTGGCTGGCCTTACTGCTCTTCTTCGCCGCGCGCGGGATAACGCTCGGCATTGCGCTGCCCAACCTGCTGCGCGCGATCAAGCCAGCAGGCTGAGTAGGCCGCGCGCCTGTTCACCGTTCAGCACCCGCAGCGCCCGATAGTCCGCCGATGCCAAGGCCAAGGCGGCGGCCTCTTGCTTCGGGTCGTTGCCATAGCCGCTGGCCACCAGCAGCCCACCGGCCAGCCCAGCAGCCTTGCCGGCCTGCAGATCGCCTACACGATCCCCGATGATCCAGGAACGGCTTAAGTCCAAGTTCAAGATCTCTGCCCCGCGCAGCAGCATGCCCGGTGCCGGCTTGCGGGCGGGATGCTGGCCGGCGCGGTAGTGCCCCAATCCGGCAGCGCTGTAAGGGCAGGCCAGCAGCAGGTCGGGCCGCGCCCCCTCGGCCGCCAGCAGCTGCTCGATCCGTGCTTGGGTGCGAGCGAAGGCATCCCAGTCGTAGTAGCCGCGGCCCACTCCAGACTGGTTGGTGACAATGACGGAAGCCCAGCCGCGCGCAGTGGCCCAGACCAGAAGATCGGCGGCGCCTGGCAGCAACGCGGCTTCTTCAGGGCGGTGCAGATAGCCGGTTTCCACAACGAGCACGCCGTCGCGGTCGAGAAAGAGCGCCGGCCGGCGTCGCCGCGATCCGCCAGGCGCCGTCAGCCCCGGCCCGCTAAACCAGAGTCCCGCTGCATCCAGACTTCGCACCCCGTGTCCTCCTCACACTCAGCTCTGTCCGGCAAGCCCCTTGCCGGTCTGGCGACGATGGTCTATCGCCGCCATGGATGTCACGCCTCTTCGCACGCTTTGTCTTCTCGCTCTATCGCGCTCTCGGTCGGGCCGCCGGTCCCCTGGTCCGGGTGCTGCTGCGCCGACGTGTAACCCGTGGCAAGGAACTGGAAGACCGGCTCCCAGAACGCTGGGGCTACAGCGCTCTGCCACGGCCGGACAAGCCCCTCATCTGGGTGCACGCAGCCTCCGTCGGGGAATCGCTGGCGATCCTGCCGCTGGTCCAGGCCCTGCACGAACGCGCGCCTGGGTGCCAAGTGCTGATGACCAGCACCACGGTCACCTCCGCCAAACTCTTGGACCAGCGCCTCCCCGACGGCGTGATCCACCGCTTCTCCCCACTCGACCTGCCGCGCGCGATCGAGCGCTTCCTCGATCACTGGCGCCCGGCCTTAGCCATCTACGTCGAATCGGAGCTCTGGCCGACGCAGCTGCGCGCGCTGGACCAGCGCGCGATTCCCCGTCTTCTGGTGAACGGGCGCATGTCCAGCCGCTCCTACCGCGGCTGGCGGCGCTACCCCGGTCTCGCCCCTGAACTGCTGGAGGGCTTCCGACTGGTGGCAGCCGAGGGCCAGCGCTCGGCGGAGCGTTTGCGGGCTCTGGGGGCCCAGAACGTCAGCGCGGTCGGCAACCTGAAGCAGGCAGCACAGCCCCTCCCCGCTGATCCGACCCACCTGGCCGCTCTAGAGGACGCCGTAGCGGGCCGCCCCCTCTGGCTGGCAGCCTCCACCCATCCAGGCGAGGATGAGCAGGTCTTTGCCGCACATGCCCACCTCAAGGAAGCGCTGCCTGATCTGCTGACTCTGCTGGTGCCACGCCATCCAGTCCGCGGCGCTGAGATCGCAGCCCTGGCGCAGGCAGCCGGTCTGGTTGTGGCCCGACGCAGCCTGGATCAAGCCGTCACCCAAGAGACAGAGATCTACATCGCCGACACCTTGGGCGAGCTGGGGATCTTCTACCGTCTGGCGCCAATCGTCTTCGTCGGCGGCTCGCTGATGCCGGTCGGCGGGCACAATCCGCTGGAGCCGGCGCGGCTGGGCTGTGCGCTTCTCGCCGGCCCGCATCAAGACAACGTCATCGAGGCCAGCGCCGCGCTGCAAGCGGCCGGTGCTCTCCAGCTGGTGCGCTCACAGACAGCGCTGGCCAGCGCCGTCCTGGCCTGGCTGCAAGATCCCGCCGCCCGGCAGGCGGCTGGAACAGCCGCCGAATCTGTCGGGACAGCCCAGGCCGCCGTCCTGGAAGACTGCTGGCAGCTGCTGGAGCCCTTCCTGCCGGCGCTAGAGCCGCCGGGTGACGGCGCGGCGGTCGAAGGTGACGCTCTTCATCAAGGCGAAGACGGCACGGCCGGGCGCTAACCCCAGATCGGCGACTGAGGCCCGGGTGATGCGCGCGCGCAGCCGCTGATCGCTGTCGGCCAAGGCGACCAGCACCTCGGCAAAGGCCGTCTCCGGCTCGCTCTCGATCGAGACCACCTGCCCAGCCAGGACATTGCGGATGCTGAGCCCCCGCGGCTCTTCCGTCGCCAGGGCCACATCGCGTGAGCGCACCCGAAGCCGCACCCGCTCGCCCGGGCGGAGCGCCTTCAGCATCGGCATGGTCAGGCCCTGGGCACCCAGCTGCAGGCGGGTCAGATGCAGCGGCTGATCGTGTCCCACCACCTGGGCCTCCAAGAGGCTGCCGGCCTCAAAGCGGCCCGTCACGGCTTGCAGGTCCAGGCGCTCCAGGACTTCGGCGACCGGACCGATCCCCTGCACCCGCCCGTCTGCCAGCACCACAACGCTGTCGGCGATCTGCGCCACCTCCTCCACCGCGTGGCTGACATAGAGTGCTGGGATGCCGAAGCGGCGCGGGGCGGCCTCCAGATAGGGCAGGATGTCGGCCTTACGGCCCAAGTCCAGCGCCGACAAGGGCTCGTCCAGCAGCAGCAGGCTGGGCCTCGCCAAGAGCGTACGCCCAAGCGCCACCCGCTGCCGCTCTCCGCCGGAGAGGCCTTGCACCCGGCGATCCAACAAGGGCTCCAGGTCTAGGGCAGCCACCACCTCCTCCCAGGTGATGGAGGGATGGCGGTCGCGGCTGCGCTTGTCGGCAAAGCGCAGATTGCCGGCGACGTTCAGATGGGCGAAGAGCCGGGCGTCCTGAAAGAGATAGCCGACCGGTCGGCGGTGGGCCGGCAGGAAGGTCTTCTCTCGACTATCCGCCCAGAGGGCGCCGTCGAAGACCACGCGGGCGGCACGCCCCTGCTCCAGCCCGGCAATGATGCGCAGCAAGGTGCTTTTGCCGCTGCCGCTGGGTCCGAAGAGCGCGGTGATCCCCTGCAGGCTCAAAGCGAGCTCCACCGAAAGGCGAAAGTCGGCAAAGCTGGCTTCAGCGGCGACTTCCAGGTCCTTAGGCATGGCCAGGCCTCCGCCGGTTCACCGCGTAGACCAGCACCAGAACGACGAAGGAGAAAAGCAGTAGCCCTGCAGAGAGGATATGCGCCTCCTGATAGCGCAGGGTTTCCACCTGTTCGTAGATGGCGATGGAGATAACGCGCGTTTCACCGGGAATGTTCCCGCCCACCATCAAGACCACGCCGAACTCGCCGATGGTGTGCGCAAAGGTCATGACGCAAGCCGTCAGGAAGCCGCGCGCCGAGAGCGGCACCACCACGGTGAAGAAGGCATTGATCGGGCTGGCACGCAGGCTGGCGGCCGCCTCCAGCGGACCGGGTCCCAAGGCCTCGAAACTGCTCTGCAGCGGCTGTACCATGAAGGGCAGGGAGTAGAAGAGGGAGGCGACGACCAAGCCGGCGAAGGAGAAGGTCAAGGTGTCACCGGTTACCTCCAGCCAGAAGCCGCCGATCCAGGTGCCTGGGTTCATCAGCACCAGCAGGTAGAAGCCCATCACCGTCGGCGGCAGCACCAACGGCAAGGCGGTCAGGGCCTCCACCAAGGGCTTAATCCGCGCGCGGGTACGCGACAGCCACCAGGCAAGCGGCGTGCCGAGCAACAGCAGAATGACCGTGGTGACGGCGGCGAGCTGCAAGGTGAGCCAGAGTGGACCGAGGTCGGGCATGGCCCTCTAGTAGCCGTTTTGACTGAGGATGTCCTGAGCTTCGGGGCTCTTAAGAAAGGCGAGGAAGGCCAGGGCCGCGGCGTTGTCCGCACCGCGTTGCAGCAAGACGGCGTCTTGGCGGATAGGAGCATGCAAATCAGGCGGCACCGGCCAATGGCTGTCCTCCCGCGCCGGCGGTAGAAGCGAGTGGGCGATGAGGCCGAACTCGGCATTGCCGGTTGCGACCAGGGCATAGGCCTGGCCGATGTTCTGACCGATGACCAGCCGCCCGCTCAGCGCCTCGGCCAGTCCAAGGGACTGCAAGGTTTGTTCGGCGGCCAGGCCGTAGGGTGCGAGCAGGGGGTTGGCGATCGCCAAACGGCGAAAGTTCGCCGCCTGCAGCACGCCCAGACCATCACCATCTGGAATGACGTCCGGTTTCGGACTCCAGAGCACCAGCTGGCCGGTGGCGTAGGTGAAGCGGCTGCCGTCTACAGCCAAGCCCTCTGCCTCCAAGCGCGCTGGCCTGGCCTCGTCGGCGGCCAGCAAGACGTCATAGGGCGCCCCATTGGCAATCTGCGCGAAGAGCTTCCCGGTCGAGCCGACACTGACGGTGAGCTGGTGACCGCTCTTCGCTTCGAAGGCAGCCTGCAAGGCCGCCATGGCCGGCTGGAAGTTGGCCGCCACCGCGACCAAGGCGGTCTCGGCAGCGGCACGGGGTGTCGCCCAGAGAAGCGCTAGCGTTAGTACTAACAGCGCGACGACATGGCATCGAGAGCACCGAGGTATCAAAGAAGCGAAGATCCGTCTGCCTCTTCCACCCTCATCCTGAGCCTGCCGAAGGATGTGCCCCAAGCGCAGTCTTCTCAATGGCACATGCTTCGACAGGCTCAGCATGAGGTCTGTGCGGGTGGTCGAAACATCAGGCTCGACTGCACCAAGCACAGGCATCGGAACAGAGGTCCTTCTGCCTCTAACCAGTGGGCTTACCGCGCCGCGCTTCCTCCGTCGTGCGCTGCGCTTCCGCGGCGCGCTCAACGGCCTTCTTGCGCTCGTCGTCGGCAAGCTCGTCGATCTTGGTGCCTTCCCACAGCGGCACGCCACTGCGGTAGGCCGCCCGGCCGATCATATGCGCGGCCACCGGTGCGGTCAGCAGCAAGAAGACGATCGCGGCGACGGCGCGCGCCACCACGCCGGTGTCCCCAAAGTGCACGGCAACGGCGACCAGGATCAGGCCGCAGCCCAAGGTGCCGGCCTTGGTCGAGGCATGCATGCGGATCCAAACATCGGGCAGACGCAACACGCCCAAGGCCGCGACCAGCGAGAAGAGCCCACCGAAGAGCACCAGAACGGCAGTGATGATGTCGATCATGCCGGCGGCTCCTTGGAGTCAGGCTCTCCTGTCGTTTCTCCACCAGGCTTGTCCACGCTCGCCCCCTCTTCCGCCGCAGCGATGCGCACCACACGGCGCTCGGCGAAGCGGGCGAAAGCGACTGTCGCCAGGAAGGCGATGAGCGCCAGCGCGATGGCCACGTCCAAGAAGCCCTCCTGCCCCGAGGAAACGGCGAAGAGCGCGGCGAAGGCCACGGCCAGCATGGTGATCAGATCCAGTGCCACCACCCGGTCCGGCAGGGTGGGGCCAAGCCCCAAACGCAGGAAGGCCAGGACCATGGCCATCATGATCATGACGAAGGAGATATCAACGGCCCAGCCCAAGAGCCAGGCACCGGTCTCGGTCATTCCAGCGCCTCCATCACCCAGCGTTCCATGCCGTTCTTCAACTCCGCGCGTAAGGCATCGGGGTCGTCGACAAACATACCATGGACGTAGAGCGTCTCTTGATCGTCCGACACATCCAGGCTCAAGGTGCCCGGCGTCAGCGAGATGAGGTTGGCCACCAGCAGGATCTCGCCCTCGCCCTTGGCGGCCAGCGGCATGGCGATGATGCCCGGGCGGCTCAGGTGCGTCGGCGTCACCACGTCCCAGACCACCTGCAAGCTGGAGACGATCAGCTCGTAGACGAAGAGGAAGGCCAGCCGCAGGATGTACCAGATCCGCTCGAAGTAGGTGGTCTCCCCGAAGAGCGGCCGGGCCAGGAGCAGGGCGAAATAGCCGAGAATGAAGCCGACGGTGAGCGATGAGAGGGTGAAGTTCCCCATCAAGGCCGACCAGCCGAGCGCCAGGCCGCCATTTAGAATGTAGAGGTTCATGAACTGGGCTCCCCTAGGACCGCGCGGACATAGCTTTCAGGCTGCAAGAGCTGCTCTGCCGCGCGTTCTGCGAAGACGATGAAGGGATCGGGATAGAGGCCGATGCCGACGGTCATAGCGGCCAGGCCCATGATCGGCGCCAAAAGGCTCCAGCGCTCGCGCCGGGTCAGCATCGAGAGGCGCGGCGTACGGCCGTCAGGGTGCGGCTTCCAAAAGGCCTCCCCCCAGATCTTGGTCATGGAATAGACGGTTAGGAGGCCGACCAGCAGGGCGATGAAGGCGACGAAGTAGGCCTCGATCTCAAGCGAGGCCTCAATCAGCAGGTACTTGGCCCAAAAGCCCGAGAGCGGCGGGAAACCGGCCAGCGAGAAGGCCGGGATCAGGAAAAGGAAGGCTAAGAGCGGCGCGCCGGCGTAGAGTCCGCCGATCCGCGACAGCTCGAAAGAGCCGGCAATGCGCTTGGCCACACCACTGATCAGGAAGAGGTTCGCCTTCACGATGATGTGGTGCACCAGATAGAAGACGGCGCCGACGATCGCCAGTGGCGTGTAGAGCGCCAAACCCAAGACCATATAGCCAATCTGGCTGATGATGTGGAACGAGAGGATCTTGCGGAACTCGTTCTGCGCAGCGGCACCCAAGACGCCCGTCACCATGGTGAAGAGCGCGATGATCAGCAGCAGCTCATGGGTGAAGGAGACATCTTGGGTGAAGACCAGGGTGAACATGCGGATCAGCGCGTAGACACCGACCTTGGTCAGCAAACCGGCAAAGACCGCCGAGACCGCCACCGGCGGCACGTGGTAGGAGGCCGGCAGCCAGAAGAAGAGCGGGAAGACCGCCGACTTGATGCCGAAGGCGACGATGAAGAGCACCGCCACCACGGTCAGCAGGCCCTGGTTCTCGACCGCCATCACCGCGCCATGCAGGTCGGCCAGGTTCAAGGTGCCGGTCATGCCGTAGAGCAGGCCGATCCCCATCAGGAAGAAGACGGTGGAGACCAGGTTCAAGGCGACGTACTTGATGCCGCCGTCCAACTGCGCCTTGTCACCGCCTAGGACCAGCAGGCCAAAGGAGGCGATCAGCATGACCTCGAACCAGACATAGAGGTTGAAGAGGTCGCCGGTCAGGAAGGCACCGCAGACGCCGGCCAACAGCACCTGAAAGAGCGCGTGGTAGCCGCGCCGCTCGCGTTTATGGTCGATGTCCGCCAAGGCATAAACCGCCACCGCGAAGCCGGTGATGGCGGTGATCAAGACCATGACCGCGCTCAGGAGGTCGGCCACCAGGGTGATACCGAAGGGCGCCGGCCAGCTGCCCATCTGGGCGGCCAGCACGCCTTGATCCCAGACCACCACCATCAGCGCGATGGCCAACCCCAGCAAGACCGCACAGCCGAAGATCGAGACCAGTCGCCCGGCACCCGGCTGATTGCGCAGCAGGAAGACCACCACGGCCATCAGCATCGGCAGCATGATGGGAAGGGTTAGAAGCCAGCTCATGCGCGCGGCGTCTCCGCCTGGGTCTTGCTCGATCGTTCCGGATCAGCCGGCGGCACCGGCGTGCCCGGCTTGGGTTCGGCCAAGCGCATGGCATCGCTATCCAAGGTGCCCAGGTCCTGATAGGCGCGGAACACCAGCGCTAGGGCAAAAGCAAGCAGACCAAAGCCGATGACGATGGCGGTCAGCACCAGGGCCTGCGGCAAGGCATTGGCCACCAGTCCGGGCGGTGCCAGATCCCCCGGCGCGACCAAAGGCGGTGCGGAGAAGGTGAGGCGCCCAGCGACGAAGATCGCCAGGTTGGCGGCGTTGCTCAGCAGCACCAAACCGAAGATGAAGCGCAGGACGTTGCGCGCCAGCATCAAGTAGACCGCCGCCGCCACCAGTAGGCCGACGACGACCGACAGGATCGTGTCCATGGCGCTAGGCCTCCTCTTCCAAGGTCAGCACCAGGGTCAGAACGGCCCCCACCACCACCAGATAGACACCGATATCGAACATGAGGACGCTGCTGATCGGCAGCCCCTTCTCGCCCTCGCCGCCGCCGATGAAGAGCCACTCCCCGGTGAAGAGTGGCGCGCCGGAAATCAGCGCCAAGAAGCCAGCCAATGCGGCGATCCCCAGGCCGACCATGGCCAGTGCGCGCGGATCGACTCGCAACGCCTTGCGCGCCGCTGCCGGGCCCTCGGCGATGGAATAGAGCGCAAAGGAGATGGCGGCGATCAGCCCGCCGATGAAGCCGCCGCCAGGCTCGTTGTGGCCGCGCAGCAGCATGTAGACCGAGAAGATGATCATCAGCGCCACCAGCAGCCGGGTGGCGGAGCGCAGAATGAGCGATTTCATTGTGAGCGCCTCCGCGCACTGGCGCCTCGGATCAGCGCGTAGGCTCCCAAGGCAGCGAGCGCGACGACCGCCACCTCGCCGAAGGTATCCAGCGCCCGGAAGTCGACCAGGATGACGTTAACGATGTTGCGCCCGAAGGCATCCGGCACAGCCGTCTCTTCAAAGTAGGTGGTGATGGAGCGATTCAGCGGCGCCTGCAGCATGGCCAGCATGATGGCGGTGACGCTGCCACCGACGCCCACTGACAAGAGAATGCGCCAGCGCCGCGCCCAGCCGCCGGGCTCCCGCTCCAGCGACGGCAGGCGCAGCATGACCAGCACCACCAAGACGACGACTAGGGTCTCAACCAGAAGCTGGGTGATGGCAACGTCCGGCGCGCCGTACATCAGGAAGACCAAGGCGATGCCGACACCGACCACGCCCAGCCCGCAGATCGCCGTCAGCCGTGACTGGGTGTAGACGGTGAGGCCGATCCCGGCGGTGATCAGAATGATGACCGCCCACTCCTTCACCAGCAATTGCGGCCAGTCTGCCGGCAGGCGCCAGGCGTCGGTCGCCCAGAAGGTGGCGACCAGGATGATGGCCATGCTGGCGAAGACGGTCATGATGTAGCGGCGCAGCAGACCGCCCTGCAGCACCCGGGTCTGGATCGCAGCGAAGGCCTTCAGGCCGTCCAGTAAGCGATCCCAGGCCCAATCGCCCTTCTTGGGATAACGCTCGTCCAGCTCGATCAGCTTGCTCCGCAAGGGGCGGTGGATAAGGTAGAAGACGATGCCGAGCGCAAAGGTCAGAATGCTCATCATCAGCGGCAGGTTGATGCCGTGCCAAAGCGCCAGCTTCACCGTCTCCGGCCGGCCCAGAACGGCGGTCACACCCGGCTGCACCAGGCTGTTGCCGATGAGCCAAGGCGCCAGACCGAAGGCCAGGCCGCCGGCGGCCAGCAGCAGCGGGCCGATCCACATAAAGGCAGGTGCCTCGTGACCGCTCTCAGCCGCTTCTGACTTCGGCCCGTAGAAGGGCCGCAGCGCGACGATACCGGCCACCGCCACCATCAAGGAGTTGGCCAGGATGGCAGCAGAGGCCACGAAGATCGGCTCGGAGGCGATCGCCAATGCACCCTCGTACTTCAGCTCCTTGCCGATGAAGCCCAGGAAGGGCGGGAAACCGGCCATGGAGAGCGCAGCGGCGCCGGCAGCCACCGCCGTGATCGGCATGACCTTGGCCAGCCCGCGCAGGCGGTCGGCCTCGCGCGTGCCGGTGCCGTGATCGATGATGCCGACCACCATGAAGAGGGCGGCCTTATAGAAGCAGTGGACGATGAGGAAGGTGACCGCCGCTGCCACGGCGATGGTCGATTCCGCGCCCAGGAACATGGTCAAGGTGCCCAGCGCCATCACCGTTGTATAGGCCAAGGCCAGCTTCAAATCCGTCTGCCGCAGCGCCAAAATGGAGGACACCACCGCGGTGACCGCACCGAAAATCGTGAGCGTCCAGATCCAGACCTCGCTGCCACCAAGTGTGGGGTGCATGCGGGCCAAGAGATAGATCCCCGCCTTCACCATGGTGGCGGAGTGCAGGTAGGCGCTGACCGGGGTCGGCGCCGCCATGGCATTGGGCAGCCAGAAGTGGAAAGGCACCTGCGCCGACTTGGTGAAGGCACCGGCCAGCACCAGGATCAGGATCGGCAGATAGAGCGCGTGTTCCTGCAGGACCTTGCCTTGGCTCAAGATCTCCGACAGCTCGAAGGTGCCGGCGGCGAGCCCCATCATGATCAGGCCGGCCAAGAGCGCCAGGCCGCCGGCACCGGTCAGCAGCAGAGCCTGCAGCGCCGAGCGCCGCGCCTTGGCCGAGGCTGCATCGAAGCCGATCAGCAGGTAGGAGGTGACCGTCGTCAGCTCCCAAAAGACGAAGAGCGTGATCAGGTTGTCAGCCAGCACCAGCCCCAGCATGGAGAGCATGAAGAGCAGCAGATAGAGCAGGAACTTACCCCGCTCTGGATGGCCCTTCATGTAGGCCGTGGCATAGAGCATGATGAAGAGCCCGATGCCTGAGATCAGCAGCGCAAAGGTAAGGCTGAGCCCGTCTATGTAGACGGAGAGGGTGACCCCAATGCTGGGCACCCAGGGATAGGCAATCCGCAGGGTCTCGCCCGAGGCGATCAGCGGGATCTGCAGGGCAAACAGCAAGGTGAAGCCGGCCGTCACCAGGCAGGCGATGACCGCCATCACCTTGCCGTTCGCTTCCCCGCCCGCGTGAGCTGCAGCTGCTGCCATACTCCCCTCACCCTTTCCTCAAACGCGCGGCATGAGCACAACCGGCTGGTTTCACAGCCATGTCCGTAGCGATTGCCTGAGATGCTTAGAACTCTTGGGCCAGGCGACGCAAGCCGCCAGGGCCGATCAGCTCTGCTCGGCCCCTCGTCAGACCTCGATCGGTGTCTGGAAACCAGGCGGCTTAACTGCCATGACCGCACAGTGGACCTGGTTTAGAATCGCCTCTGCCGTGTTGCCGATGATGAGACCGCGCACGCCTGTGCGCCCGACAGTGCCCATGATGATGAGTTCGACCTGCTGCGCCTCGGCAAACTCCGGGATGGCGGTGCGCGCATGCCCCGGCAGCATCTTGACCTGCTTGCCGATCTCAAGGCCGGAGTAACCGGCCAAGACCTGTTCCATCTGCTTCAGGCATTCAGCCTCGTGCGCGTCGACCAGCGCTTGTATCTGCCGTTTCGGGACACGGGCGAAGGCGCTCTTGCGCAGCGATTCCTCTTCTTCGAGTTGCCAGGCGTGCACCACCTGCAACTCACTGCCATCCGCCGCCGAAAGCGAGGTCGCGAGGTCCAGCACCAGCCGGTTCAAGGCATAGCGCTGCGCGTTGCTGGGGTCGGGATTGATGGCCGCCAGAATGCGGTTGTAGCGCGGCCGCGGGCTGGGGTTCATGATCCAGACCGGGCAGGGGCATTTGCGCATGAGGTGCAGGTCGGTGCTGGCGAAGAAGACCGAGGTGCCCTCGCGGGAGCCGCCGGCGCGCTTCATTACCAGATCATGATCGGCGCGCAGGACCTGCCGCACGATCTCGATAAAGCTGATGCCCTGCAGCAGAGTCTCGCTGGTGTCGATACCAGCAGCGCGGAAGGGCTCCGCCTGCTTGGCAAGACCCTCCTTATAGCTCTTAAGCAGATCGGCCTCGACATCGCGGGAACCACCGCCCGGCATCGCGCCGATCAGGCGAGCAAGTTCGCCGGGCGCTGTTTCTAGAACCTGGACCAGGCTGACACGGGCACCGTTCGCCTTAGCCAGCCAGATCGCACGCTCAACCTGGGTCTCGTCCAAGGTCTCCTCATCGCAGACCAAGAGTATGTTCTTAAAGCGCTTCATGGACTGACCCCGTTGTCTCCCCCGCTCCCGAGGTGCTGCGTGAGGTGGGAACAGCTGACTGATTGGTCCAATCGAAAGCCGTATAATTTTCGATAGCCCGTTGCTATCAAACGGCCAGTCATTGGAGGACAGCACCGCTGCCGACCCTACAACAGTTTCGCTACCTGGTCGCCATCGCCGATACCCTGCACTTCCGCCGGGCCGCCGAGCGGGCGCACATCAGCCAGCCAACCTTGAGCGGCCAGCTGCGTGAGCTGGAGCAGAAACTGGGCGTGCAGCTAGTCGAACGCAGCCGCGCCCGGGTGGTGCTGACGCCGGTCGGAAAGGAGATTGCCGCCCGTGCCCGGCTGGTGCTGCGTGAGGTGCAAGGGATTGTCGATCTGGCCCAGCACGGCCAAGGCCTCTCCGGCGGCACCTTGCGTGTGGGCCTCTTACAGACCCTCGGACCCTACCTGCTGCCGCACATCCTGGCGGACCTGCAACGGCGCCATGCCGGCCTCAAGCTGCATCTACGCGAGGGTCGGCCGGATGCCCTCTTGCAGGGCCTGGATGAAGGCAGCTTCGACTTTCTTTTCTTTCCCTTGCCGGTCAAAGCGGCGGAACTAGAGATCCAGCCGCTCTTCCGCGAGCCGCTACTGGTCGTGGTGCCGCGCAACCACCCCCTGGCCTCGGCCGAGCGGGTGACACCAGCCGATCTGAAGGGCGAGACGGTGATGACCTTGGAGCGCGGTCACCGCCTGCACAGCCAGGTAAGCGAGCTCTGCGCCCTCTACGGCGCCGAACTGGCCCTGGACTATGAGGGCACCAGCCTCGACACCTTGCGCCAGATGGTCGATTTGGGCATGGGCCTGGCGCTCTTGCCAGCGCTTTACGTCCGCTCAGAGGTGCTGCGCGACACTCAGGTCGTCGCCCGCCACTTGGCTGGGGAGACACCTGCCCGCGACATCGCACTCATCTGGCGCCGCAGTACGGCCCGCCAGGCGGACTATCACCGCCTGGCAGCAGAGATCCGCAGCATCCTCTCCAGGCAAGTCCCAGAGGTAGCGCCGCTTGCCTAGTTCAGCGACGGCAGCTCGTTGATCGTCTTGCTGAGGGTCTCGAAGAGCTGCGGGTTGTCTTTCTGGATCTGCACCATGGCGGCGCCGATACGCTGCTGGATCTGACCCAGCTCGCCGGCGACCGCGGCTATGGCTGTTGCCTTGGAGACGTCGGAGAGCTCGGAGAAGGTCTTGCTGATCTCGTCCAGCGCCGCCTGCGACTTGTCGATCACCACGGCGGCCGCCTTGGCGGTCTCTTCGCTGGTCACACTCTCCAGCTGGGTCGCGATGGTGTTCAACTCAGCGACGATCTCGTCGGCGGCCTGCTTGGCACTCAAGGGCGCAGCCGCAGTGTCCGTCGTTTCAGTCGCTACGTCTTGAGTCGATCCCGAATCACTGCTTTCAGCCGTCTCGTCAGAGTCACCACAGGCAGATAGCGCTAGCAGGGCGCCAAGGGCCAGAACGGATAGGGCCAGCTTCATCTGTCATCCTCCCGGTCGGTAAAGACTGCAGTATTCTAGCGGATCAGCCACGCCAGACCGGGCGAAAGAAAGGCAAGGCAGCCCTGTCTACTGCGCAGGGGCGCTAACTGCCGGAGGGAACGACCGGGATAGCCACCTCGTTCCGCCGGAAGAAGGGCAAGGTCCACGGAGGGTCGTAGAAGTAGGCAACCGGCTCCCCAGCCTGCACCCAATCGCTGCCTGACAGGTCGGCCAGCAGGTCGTCGATCTTGCCCTGCACGCGGCTCTCGCCACGCAGGCCGCTGAAGCGCAGCACGGCCATGGTCTCGCTCGGAAGGGTGACGAGCTGAACCTTAGGATCGGTGGGCTCCGGTGCGCTCTCCGCCGTGAAGCTGCGCGGCAAGAAGAAACGCATGCGCATGTCGCCGGCGTCCTGCCTGGTCTCCACCGGCACCGTCATGGCGATTTCCTGGCTGGCCTCGGTCACCTCCACCGGGCTGGTCATGGCGATCTCGGTCTGCGTGCGGTTGGCCCCGCTGATGTAGGCGAAGAGCAGGCGGAAGGCCGAGTCCTCGTCCTCCGCCTCGTTCACCGTCGCCTCCACCGCCAGACGCGGATCGTAGCGCCGAATTTCCACGCCGTCGGTCAAGCTGGAGACGACTTGATAGTCCGGCGCCTCATAGCTGGAGCGGTCGCCGAAGAGAGAGCAGCCGGCCAGCAGCAGGCTGGACAGCAGGAGGGCGGAAGTCTTGATCATGTACCTCTTTACGCGCTCAAGGCCGCAAGAGTTCACCTGCGCAGCTATGACATAGCACCCTTTGGTCCCACCCCCTGCCGCAGTCCCGGGCAAGGGTCTAGGTTCTCAGGTGTCTTATGCCCAATCTCCCGAAGCTTGGCCTTACCCTTGCCATCGCCTGTCTCGGCGGCTTGCTCGCCGTCTGGGGATCGATCCCGCTGCCCTGGATGATCGGCGCCATGGTGGCAACCACGGTCGCTGCCATTGCAGGCGCGCCGCTAACCATGACGCTCTCCCTCCGCAGCGGCATGGTGGCCATTCTGGGCGTGATGCTGGGCAGCAGTTTCACGCCCGAGATGGCAGCCCAAATCCCGCTTTGGTCGATCAGCCTAGCCTGGCTCCTCCCCTACACCGCGCTCTCTGGCCTGGTCGGCTATGTCTACTTCCGGCGCTTCTTCGGCTATGACCCGGCCACCAGCTACTTCTCCGCCATGCCGGGTGGCCTGTCGGAGATGATCTTGATGGGCGGCCACTACGGCGGTGACGCTCGGGTGATCTCGCTGACCCACGCCGCCCGCATCCTGCTGGTGGTGATGATCCTGCCCTTCGGCTTTCAGGCCGCCATCGGCTATGACAGCAGTGCCAGCGCCAGCCCCGGCCCGCCGCTGCTGTCCCTCGCGCCGCAAGACCTGGCCTTGCTGGCCGGCGCCGCCGTGGTTGGCTGGCCGCTCGCAAGGCTGGCACGCCTACCGGCAGCACCGCTGATCGGGCCCATGGTGCTCTCGGCCGTCATTCATCTTGGCGGGCTGACCAGTGCCGCCCCGCCTTTCGAGTTGGTGGCGGCGGCCCAGGTGGTGATCGGGGCGGCGATCGGCGTACGCTTTTCCAATACCAGCCTGCGCTTCGTTGCACGCGCGCTTCTGGGCGCCGGCGGCCTCAGCCTGCTGCTCCTGGCCGTGACCTTCGCCTCTGCCTGGCTCATCGGCCTGGTGACCGGCCTGCCGCTGGAACCGCTGATCCTGGCCTACGCCCCCGGCGGCCTGGCGGAGATGAGCCTGATCGCTCTGGCGCTCAGCCTCGACGCCGCCTTCGTCGCCACCCACCACAGTATCCGCATCCTGCTGATCGTGGTCGCTGCCCCGGAAGCCTACCGCCTGCTTACGAAATGGCGCCGTATTGCGCCGTGAGGCCGCCGTCCACCACCAGCTCGGCGGCCGTGATGTACTTGGCGGCATCGGAGGCGAGGAAGAGCGCGGCCTCCGCCACGTCCCAGGCATCGCCCATCGCACCCATCGGGCACTGCTGGTTGCGCTTTTCCACCATGGCCGCGCGGTCGGCGCCATAGACGCCCTTCAGCGGCTCGACGATCATCGGCGTGTTCATCAGGCCGGGCAGGACGCAGTTGGCGCGAATACCCTTACGCGCATACTGCAGCGCGACTGAGCGGGTGAAGGGCAGCACGGCGCCCTTGGTGGTGTTGTAGGCAACATAGGGCACGCCAGTGTCGCGGATGCCGGCGATGGAGGCGATGTTGACGATTGAACCGCCTTTCCCCGTCTCCTCGAACTGGCGCAGCATCACCGGCAGGGTGGCCTTGCAGGTGAGGAACATGGAGGTGAGGTTGATCTGCAGCATGCGGTTCCAGTCAGCCAGATCGACCTCCACCGGCCCGCCCAGGTGCAGAATGCCGACATTGTTCTCCAGCACATCGATGCGCCCATAGTGCGCCACGGCCTTGGCCACCAGGGCCTCGACATCGGCTTGCTCTGCCGCGTTGCAGGTCACCGCCAGCGCGTTGCCGCCTTCCCCGCGGATGATCTCCGCCGTCTCTTCTGCTGCTTCGGCTTTCAAGTCAGCACAGACCACCTTGGCGCCTTCCCGCGCAAAAAGCGTCGCCGCCGCCTTGCCATTGCCCCAGCCAGGTCCGACCGACCCGGCACCGACCACAAGCGCAACCTTGCCTTCCAAACGTCCAGTCACGGCTTTTCGATCCTCCTTCAAGCCTTCTTTGTTCTTGTGGGCCGCTCGATGGCCACCGACCACCAAACCGGCACGCCCTTCTTGTAGCTATGCTGCTTGCCGGGCACGATGGCATCCGGATCGTCCAAGCTGGCAATTGTGATGGAGATCTTGTCGTAGCCCTCGTCTTCGACCGAGATGGCAGACCCGCAAATCGGGCAGGACCCACGCCGGCTCTTCTGCGAGGACTGAAAGCGCTTGGGCTCGCCGCCGGGGCCGGTCCAGGCAAAGCTCTCCAGCGGAAACTCCACCCAGGCCACGGTGGGCGCACCCGACCACTTGCGGCATTGCGAGCAGGAGCAGAGATGCGGGAAGCCGGGCTTCCCCTTCGCCTCGTAACGAATGGCACCGCAGAGGCAGCCGCCTTCATAGACCGGCATCTTGATTCCTTCGTTGTCTTGTCTGCGCGGGCGACCCTAGCCGGCTACAACCACGGCTCGCAAGCTTGCCAAGCGACGGGGCGGCGGGCTAGGTCCAAGGCTGCTCTGCAGTCCGCAAGGAGCCACAGCTTCATGTTCGCCGCCGCCGAGACCATCGGCCTCTTCCCGAGCTTTCTCCAGCGCAGCCGGCCACTCGATGGCGGCCCGGCAGCGTTGCAGGCCCTGATCGACGCCGTGGTGCCGCATCTGCCGGCACCCGATCCCCAGCGCCCCGCCCCCCGCCGGCGCTCCAGGCCCGATCTGCAGAACCTGCCGGCCTTGCAGCCCTTGGTCGGTCAACTGACGGCCTGGATCGGCGAGGCCATGGCCCAGGCTGCTCAAAAGCCGCAGGCCTGCGTCATCTCTGCGCTCTGGGCGGAGGTTGCGGCCATCGGCTGGGGCGAGCACCCAAGGCTGGCGCCCAATGCCCACATGACCTTCTACCTGCCGCTGGCCGCACCCCAGGGAATTAGCGTGCAGATCACCGATCCGCGCCCACAGGCCCAGGTCATCGTGCCGATGGTGAGCGAGCCAAACGAGTACAACGCGCGTGAGGTGACGATCCCGCTGGGGCCGGGCCAGGTGCTCTTGGCCCCCGGCTGGCTGCCGCAAGGGCTTCAGGTACCGGGCGATCAGCCAGGCGAGATCCTGCTGCTCAGAGGTCAGAGCCTCTTCAGCAACATGGACCGTGCGATCTCACCCCCCATGTGGACCGGCATGACACGGCCAATCGAAGGGACAAAGGCCTGATGGAACCCTTTCAGCCGGCACCGCCGCAGGCTACGCCTTCCAGCTTGGAGACCTTGCAGGTCTTCCCCACCCTGATCCACGTCTATGATTTGGAGCCAGTGCGCGCCGAACCCCTCAATCAGGCCATCGGCGCGTTGGTCGACAAACTCTTCGATCCGCCGCCCAACACCATGCCGGGTCAGAACCTCTCGACCCATCACGACCTGCACCGCTATCCCGAGATGGCACCGCTGCTGGAGGTCTATGCAGCGGGGATCGAGCAGACCATCGCCAAACTGAAGGTCCAGCACGAGGGCTGGGCCATCACAGGCTGCTGGGCCAATGTGAACCGCCCCGGCGTCTCGCATGTCGCACACAACCACCCGAACAACTGGCTGGCCGCGGTCTACTACGTTCGCGCGCCCGATGGCGGCAATGCCATCACCTTCCATGAGCCGCGCCAGCAGAGCTTCCCAATTCGCCCCATCGTCGCCCGCCATGCGGCGGTCAATGCCTCGGCGCATCCCGTGCCGGTGAAGCCCGGCCGCCTGGTGGTCTTCCCGGCCTGGCTCTACCATTCGGTCCCGGCCAACCAAGGCCGCTCGGACCGAATGTCGGTCGCCTTCAACATGATGCTGCTGGACGCCGAGCGGGTCTTGCCACCCTTGGCCTGGCGCGACTAAGCAGGCTCTGCTTAGACTGGAGGAGACCATCCGGGCGTGGCGGAATTGGTAGACGCAAGGGACTTAAAATCCCTCGGGCTTCACGCCCGTGCCGGTTCAAGTCCGGCCGCCCGGACCAACCTTTCCTTTGAGTTCTGAGATCAGATCTAGGCATGGCCTTCGGAACGGGCGATCAGTCTTGTATCCCGTAGCGCAACGCGCTACATGCTGAGCTTGAGATGATCGCGTCCTTCAAACACAAGGGACTGAAGCGGCTTTACGAGCGGGGCGATTCACGGCGGCTACCACCCGAGCTGGTTCCACGGATTGAAGAGATCCTTGGCCTACTGGATGTGGCAACAAGCGTTGAGGAACTGGACCTTCCGCCCTTTCGCCTTCATCCCTTGATCGGCGATCGTACTGGGCAGTGGGCAATGACCGTCCGTGCAAACTGGCGCATTGTTTTCCGTTTCGACGATGCCCCAGAGGATGTGGATTTTCTTGACTACCATTAAGGAAAGGAAGCCGCGATGACGATGAAATCACCACCGCACCCAGGGCGGATCGTGAAGTCATCTTTGGATGAGTACGGGCTCTCGGTTGCGCAGGCTGCAGGAGCTCTGGGCGTCTCTCGCTCACAGCTCAATCGCGTTCTGAATGGAACGAGTAGCCTGTCTGCTGAGCTTGCCCTGCGACTGGAGGTCGTCGTTGGCAGCAAGGCCGAGACTTGGTTGCGGTTGCAAGCTGCCTATGACGCCGCTGACGTGCGCCGTCGAAGTGATGAAATCACCAGTGGTCTACAGCGGCTAGAGGCACCTAAAGACCACCAAGTGCAGGCTTAACTATTCCTGACTGGTTTGGCCTCAACAGACCGCCCTCGCCGGCAGCGTTCCGAGCAGTACTTGACCTCGTCCCAGACCTTGGCCCACTTGCGGCGCCAGACGAAAGGGCGGCCGCAGGTGGCGCAGGTCTTGGATGGCAGATCCGCCTTTCGCCTCACCCGTGATTAAACCCACCCGCCGGGGCTTTGGGCGCAGACGGCGGCCGGGCCTCTAGGTCGGCGATCACTGTCTTCATGTCGCGCAGCAGCATCTCCGCCATGTCGCGGCTGAAGCCCTCGCGGATGACGAAGCGCAGGACCGCTACATCCTCCGCGTTAGCCGGCATGGTGTAGGCCGGCACCTGCCAGCCAAAGGAGCGCAGGCGCTCCGAGACGTCGAACACGCTGAAGCGGCTCTCGTCCCTCAGCTTCACGGCGAAGACCGGGATGTCGCTGCCGTCGCTCAAGGCCACGAAGGGCAGGTCCGTGCTCAGCTTCTCCGACAAGCCTTGGGCGATGGCGCGTAGGGCCTCCATGATGCGGCGATAGCCGGCGTGCCCCAAGCGCAGGAAGTTGTAGTACTGGGCGACGATCTGGTTGCCGGGGCGGGAGAAGTTCAAGGTGAAGGTCGGCATGTCGCCGCCTAGGTAGTTGACGTGGAAGACCAGGTCCTCCGGCAGGTCGGCCTTGTCGCGCCAAACCGCCCAGCCGACACCGGGGTAGACTAGGCCGTACTTGTGGCCGGAGGTGTTGATCGAGACCACGCCCGGCAAGCGGAAGTCCCACAGCAGCTCGGGCTGCAGGAAGGGCACGACGAAGCCGCCGCTGGCCGCGTCGACATGGATCGGCGTCTGCCAGCCGGTTTTCTCGTTCTGTGCTGCAAGCGCCTTGTGCAACGCCTCCACAGGCTCGTTCTCGCCGGTGAAGGTGGTGCCCAGAATCGCCACCACGCCGATGGTGTTCTCGTCCACCGCCGCCAGAGCATCCGTCGGATCGACGGTGAAGCGTTCCCTCGTGATTGGGACATAGCGGGCCTCCACCTCCCAATAGCGGCAGAACTTCTCCCAAACCACCTGCACGTTGCTGCCCAGCACCAGGTTAGGCTTGCTCGCATCCTTCCCGGCGGCGCGGCGACGGTCACGCCAGCGCCACTTCAGCGCCATGCCGCAGAGCATCACCGCCTCGCTGGAGCCGATCGCCGAAGTCCCCACCGCACTCTCCGGCGCGTTGAAGAGGCGCGCCACCATGTTCACGCAGCGCTGCTCGATCTCCGCCGTGATGGGATACTCGTCCTTGTCGATCATGTTCTTGTCGAAGGCCTCAGCCATCAGCTTCTCGGCCTCGGGCTCCATCCAGGTGGTGACGAAGGTCGCCAGGTTGAGCCGCGCGTTACCGTCCAGCATCAGCTCGTCATGGATCAGCCGGTAGGCCTCGGTGGCCGCCATGCCTTCCGCCGGCAGCTCGTTCTTAGGCACAGCGCCCAGGCCAGCCCGCCCGCCATAGGCAGGGGTCAAGGCGGAATCGGGATCGTCGAGCGAGATGAGGGACTTGACCATCGTCTTTTCCTCTTTGCGGGGCGGCTGTCGCGGATGGGGGCTCTAAGGTCGCGCTACAGCTGGCGCAGCGCGCGCGCTCTTTCCTAACATGCTAGGTGACAGAGTTGGCGGAATTTGCGACGCAACCGATGACGGACGGCAGCCTCTTTTTGACGCCGGGCACCTATGTGCGCCACCCGGAACAGCCCGACTGGGGCTTGGGTCAGGTCCAGTCCGTCGTCGGCGATCGCGTCACGGTCAACTTTGAAGAGATGGGAAAGCTGGTGATCAACAGCACAAACGTGACGCTGGAGATCGTGGCAGAGGCGTAACGGTCTTATGGGCCGCAGAGGGATTTTGGGATGAGTGTCGAAGTATCCGGAACCGCCGCCAACGGCAAGGCTGGAAAGAAAGAGCGCCTGATCCACCCGGGGTCGGGGCGGCGCAAGGCGCCGCTGACGTCGAAAGGGCGCCAGGTCGAGCCGGAAGCTCTAGCCGAGGTGCAGACCTTGCTGGGCGAGCGGCCGCGTCGCCGGGATCTGCTGATCGAATTCCTGCACCTGATCCAAGACCGCTACGGCCAGCTGTCCGCTGGGCACTTGGCCGCCCTGGCGCAGGACATGCGCCTGCCGATGGCCGAGGTCTATGAGGTCGCGTCCTTCTACGCCCACTTCGACATCGTCTCTGAGGGCGAGGCCGATCTGCCGCCCCTGACCGTGCGGGTCTGCGACAGCCTCACCTGCGCCATGATGGGTGCCGAGGATCTATTGCAGCGCCTACCCGCCCTATTGGGCCAGGAGGTACGGGTGGTACGCGCGCCCTGCATGGGCCGCTGCGAGACCGCGCCAGTAGCAGAGGTGGGGCATAACCACGTCGTCTCCGCCGACAGCGCCGCGATCGAAGCCGCGGTCGCGGCCAAGGCCACCCATCCCGAGCTGCCCGCCTATTTGGGCTTCGACGACTACTGCAACACCGGCGGCTATGCCCTGCTGCGCCGCTGCCTAGCCGGCGAGGTAGGTGCGGAAGACCTGTTCTCGACCCTTGAGAATGCGGGCCTGCGCGGCCTCGGCGGTGCCGGTTTCCCAGCTGGCCGCAAGTGGCGGATCGTCAGCCAGCAGCCGGCCCCGCGCCTCATGACCATCAACGCCGACGAGGGCGAGCCAGGGACCTTCAAGGACCGCTGGTACCTGGAGCGCGACCCGCACCGCTTCTTGGAGGGGGCGCTGGTCGCCGCCTGGGCGACCGGCTGCAAGACCTGCTACATCTATCTGCGCGATGAGTACCCGGCTTTGCACGAGGTGCTGCAGATTGAGATCGCCAAACTGCAACAAGCAGGCCTCACCGACCACTGTCCGCTGGAGATCCGCCGCGGCGCCGGCGCCTACATCTGCGGCGAGGAGTCGGCGATGATCGAATCGATCGAAGGCAAGCGCGGGCTGCCGCGCCATCGCCCCCCCTTCATCGCTCAGGTCGGCCTCTTCGGCCGCCCGACCCTGAACCACAATGTCGAGACGGTCTATTGGGTGCGGGAGATCATCGAAAAGGGCGCCGACTGGTTCGCCGGCCATGGCCGTCATGGCCGCAAAGGCCTGCGCTCCTTCTCCGTCTCCGGCCGCGTTGCTGATCCTGGCGTCAAGCTGGCACCGGCCGGCATCACCGTGCGTGAGCTCATTGACGAGTATTGCGGCGGCATGCAGCCGGGTCACAGCTTCAAAGCCTACCTGCCCGGCGGTGCCTCGGGCGGCATCCTGCCGGCCAGCAAGGGCGACATACCGCTCGATTTCGACACGCTGCAGGCAGAGGGCTGCTTCATCGGCTCAGCCGCCGTGGTCATCCTCTCCGACCAGGACTCGATGCAGGAGGCAGCGTTGAACCTCATGCGCTTCTTCGAGGACGAGTCCTGCGGTCAGTGCACCCCCTGCCGCAACGGGACGGAAAAGGCCGTGGCCCTGATGGATCGCGAGCGCTGGGACGAGGATCTGCTGCGCGAGCTGTCGGCCGTGATGATGGATGCGTCAATCTGCGGCTTAGGCCAGGCAGCCCCCAACCCGCTGCTCTCGGTGATGAAGCACTTCCCCGAAGAGGTGTTCGAACCCCGTTGAAAGTTGCACGGCTGAGCGTGATTTGGCGTAGACTCTCTTGTGGATGCACCTTTGTGGGTGTCTAGCGCTTAGGAGTGGCCAATGGCGAAGAAGCCGACGGTTGTGTTGGAGGAGGACGAGGCAGGCTTTGTCGAAGCCCAGATCGCCTCCGGTCGCTACGAGACCGCGAGCGCTGTCGTAAGTGCGGCCTTGCGTCTGCTTGAGGAAGAAGACGCGAAGGTCAAGGCACTGGAGCGTGCACTCATCGCTGGAGAGCAGTCTGGCCCGCCCGAGCCCTTTGACTTTGAAGCGTTTAGAGCAAGAAAGCGCGCTGAGCGACAGTCGACGAAGGAATGAAGCGGCTTGCGCTCTCGCCCAGAGCACAGAGTGATCTCGATGAGATCTGGCCCTATGCGGAACAGAATGGGGGCTTCCCCAAGCAGAACTCTATCTCAGCAAGATTGAGGAGGCCTGCACAGGCCTGGCATCCAGGCAGGTGACTGGTCAGCCAGCTCTTGTTAGAGAGGGCTACCGAAAGCATCGGGTCGGTCGCCACGAGATTTTCTTTACTGAAACACAGCAAGCCCTCAACGTCATCCGCATTCTCCATCAGAGCATGGACGTCACGCGGCACCTCTAGAAGGCTCTTTGATGTTCATTCGCTCGGGACCGCGTCCCCTTGCGGCAGCAGTAGCGAGGCAGGGTCAGCTTCCAAGGTCCGAAGACCAGCGAGTCCTCTTCGTTTCGCGGCGCAAACCTGTTGGAATGGTGCTAGCTTGTGACAAGTCATGTCCAGGGTGCGCCAGCGTCGGCGTGCTGCCGGTGTCTAGCAAGGGGTAGGTTCCAAGGCGATGCTCTTCGCGCTGCGTGCAGGATTGCTGGCCGGCCTGATCGCGCTTACGGCCCTGGCATCCCTGTCGCTTCTCTCCGCGCTGACCACAGACCGCGGTCTGCGCGACCTGGAGGTGGAGCGGCTGCGCTACCTGGTCTCCTCACTGCGGGCTACGGTCGAGGCCAACCTAACCCTGGGCCTGCCGATCGAAGACCTGCCGGCTCTGCAGTCCCTGCTGGAGCGCGATCTCGGGACCGAACCAGGCGTGCGTGCCATCGAGATCATCGGCCCGACCGGCCGCACGCTCTACTCGACCGAACGTGGGGCGATCGGCGCCGGGCTGCCCGAAGTCTGGCAAGAGGCTATCGCGGATAGCCGAAACGACATTTGGCTTGCAGACGACCGTGGCGAAGTTGTGATCGGCGAGATCATTCGCAACGATTTCGAACTGCCGACCGGCCATGTCGTCCTGATCGTGGCGGGCAGTCAGATCGATCCACCGCTCTCCTTCACACTCCAGCTGGCGGGCGTTGGCTGGAAAGCAGTGTTGATCTCGGGCGGCTTGATGACCTTCCTGGTCTTTCTCTTGGTGCAGCTTCGCCTGCGCCAGGTCGGACGCGTCACAGCGGTATGGACCAAGCCCTGGTCTGACGCCATGACGCAGGAGGCTGACGACCGGACGGTTCGGCCGCTCATGCGCCTCGCCTCTCTTCGCGCCCGCCGACGCGGAGAGCAGGCCACCCAAGAGTTTGAGCGCGCGCGCCAAGCCTTAACGGAGCTGGACGATGCTGATTAGGCACGGTCAGATTACCGATCGGCGGTCCGACCTCATGGCTGGGGCTGTCGGTGTTCTGCTGGCGCTGGTCGTCGGACTGGCCGGCGTTTGGATCACCCAGCAGATCCAGCGCCAACAGGCGGGGCTCTTAGAGTACCGAACCGAGGTCCTGGGCGCCTCCGTCGCGCGCTCAGTCGCACAAAGCGTCGAGCGCGCCTTGAACTATGGCATCCCTTTTAAGGACCTCTACGGCGTCACCGCCTATCTGGACGAACTCTTGCTGGCCAATGAAGAGGTTGCCGGCGTTCAGATTCATGACCGTGAGGGCCAGCTTGTTTTCTCCGCCCTGCGGCCGGAACGGCGCAGCAGTACTGAACCGCTGTTGCTGCGCGCGCCAATTCTAAGTGAAGGGGTGCGCGAGGGCGAGGTGCTGCTGGAGGCTGCCGGCAGCATCATCAGCGAGGTGAGAGAGCACCAGTTCATTCTGATCCTAGCCGCTGCACTGGCAGCAGGTGCCGCGGGTGCAGCCTTGACGCGGATCTACGTCATGGAGGCCTGGGACCTGCCGCGCAGACGACTCATGGCTGGTCTCGCTGCGATGGCGCGCGGCGTCTTCGCCTCACCAGGGCGGGTGCGTCGTGGCAGTGCTATCGCCCGGATCGCCGCGCTCGGCGGTGAAGCGCGAGAACCGCTCAGAACCAGCGCGCGAGAGGTTAGCTTACTTGAGGAAGAGCTACGCTCAATCGACATCGATGGCAGTCAGTCTGGCAGAATCGATGCTGCCGTTGGCCGTTCGCTCGACGGCATTATCTTCGACCGTCAGGCGAGGGCGCACAGTGACCGCTGGTGGTCCGGCTGGTGGAATCTCTTGCTGCTCGTCGCTGGGACGATGACGTTGCCGTTGGTCGGCGGGTTCGCAGCAGATCGCGTCGGCTTCACTGATTTCGCCTCAGCCTCGGCTGCAGCGGTGCTGGCGCTGGAGGCTGTGGGCGGGCTCTTGGGCCTGCTGGTGGCGCGCGCGCTACCGTTCCAGCGCTTTCGCATCCTGCTGGTGTTTCTCGCCGGCATTCTGGCTGGGATCGCCACCATGGCCGTGGCCGAGCAACGCGATCTCGTGCCCTTCCTTGCGATCCGGCTTGGCACCAGTTTTTGCATCTGGTTTGCCATCACCTCTGTCATCCTGACCCCAGGCTATCGCCAGCGCGCACCCGGCTACTGCGCGCTCTTGCTGATGCTGGGCCTGGTCCTAGGGCCGATCCTGGGCGCCCTCTTAGCCGACGGCCTGGGACGTCGCATGGCCTTCATCTGTGCCGGGGTTGCCTTGCTGTTCGCCAGCCTGGTTTTGATCTTGCGGCAACCAGATCTGCGTCTCGGGCGGCGTCACCGCACTGGTAGTTGGCGGCAGGCGGTCGGGCTCTGCGCTGCCATGGCAGCCTGTTCCGGCCTTATTGCTTTTGACCTGGCAGCCATCCTTGAACGGCACGACTATGCTGCCTTGGCTGCAGCCACCGGTCTGCTGGGAGCCGGTCTCGGGCTTGGTCTCTTAGTACGACAGCCAGCCGTGGCGCCGCTGGCCTGGGTCGCCGCCTTGGCGGCGGTTTGGCTCCCATTGGATCCAGACTGGTTGGCCATCGGGCTGGCCAGCCTGATCGGCTTAGCTCTAGGCGCGCAAATCTCTCGCGGCTGGCGGCCAGGAGAACCGACCGGCCTGGCAGCAGCTTTGGCAGGCCTTGGTCTCGGTCCGGCACTGGCCGTTGGCGCGATCTATGCAAGCTTGCCAGAGCCGGTCTGGCTCTCTGGGCTCTTCCTGCTAGCGCTCGCCCTGCTGGTCTGGCCGCGGCGCAAGAGACAGCCGCTCAGGGCTCGCCATGCTGCTTAGGACGCGCCTTACGCTCTACCTCTCGCTGGTTTTCCTGCTGATCGTCGTCGGGCTCTCTCTCGCCAGCCTGCGGCGGGAGAGCATTCTGGAAGACCAACTGGCCTCGCTGGCGATCAGCGGCCAGGAAGCCTTGTGGGAGAGTATTGTGACCGAGACCAGCCTGGACCTGGAAGGTCTTGGCGCACGGATGATCGGTCAGATGGAACGCCGCCCGCCGCCAGAGAGCCCAGAGGCCATCCGGCGTTGGTTCGAGCAAGCCGGCAACTCCCTTATGGACAGAGACACCGTCTTGCAGGTGACCGACACCAGCGGGCGTCTCATCTTCTCCTCCGAAGGCACGCTCTCTGAAGACCCCTTGTTGGACGCTGCGACACTTGACAGTGTCGTCGCCAGCAGTCGGCCTGCTGGTGGCCTGCAGCAAGCCACTAGAGACAGCTTTATGGTCTTGAAAGCGGTGCCACTAATCGCGCGCGCGCATACCTTCGGTGTCATCATTCTAGGCCGCAACGTGCAAAACGATCTGCATCGCTTCGCCACCGAGATTCAGGCCACCGCATTCCTCTTGAACCTTCGCGGGCGGATGGTTCAAGGCACCTCGCCGCTCCTCTGGCAGCGGCTTGAGCCGGAGGTACCACCACGCGACACCCATTTCAGCACCATTGCATCCGACAGTCGGCGCTTCACCGTCACCTCAATCCCCTTGGCAGACGGATCCGACCGCCTCGCAGGCACACTCGTTTCTCTGCGCGACTCCACAGCTGAACTCTCTCAGCAGCGCACCTTGGGTCTGATCAGCATCAGCCTGGTCGGCGGGTTCGTAATCCTCGTCCTGGTCGCGCTCTACCTCTATCTGCGCCATGCCTTCCGGCCGCTGGAGGAAGCCATCGGGGTGCTGCGCGCCTTGTCCAAAGGCGACACCGCCGTCACGCTGCGCAGCGAGGGTGAAGGTGAAATCGGCCGAATCGCGGACGCGATCTCGGTCTTTCGCGCCAACACCATGACCTTGGATCAGCAGCGGCGGCAAGCCGCACGCCACCGGCGCCGGCAGGAACGGCTGATCAAGAAGCAGCTGACCGTCTTAGCCTCCAGCCTCGCAGGCGAGGGCAAGGACGAGGCGCTGGAAGACATGCGCTCTCTCCTTGACGCTTCTAACCGCAAGCCTGCTGACAAAGACAAGGAAACGGCGCTGAACGACGATGCAGAACTGGGGCTCTTGGCCCAGGTGCTGCAGAGCATGTCAAGCCGGATTACCGACCAGCATCAAGAACTGACCTCGATGGTTGCCGAGCTGCGAGAGGCCATCGTGACCCGCACCAAGCTCGCCGGTCTGCAGCAGGAGCTGGAGATTGCGCGGCGCCTGCAGCGGTCAATCCTGCCGACTGCCCTGCCGCCCAGCAGCAGCGTGCAGGTCGCCGGCCGCATGGAAGCTGCCAAGGAGGTCGGTGGCGACTTCTACGACTTCTTCTACATCGAGCCGACCAAGCTGGGCCTGGTGATCGCCGACGTCTCCGGCAAGGGCATTCCGGCCGCGCTCTTCATGGCAATCTCGCGCTCTCTGCTCAAAGCGACCGCTCAATCGGTGAAGGAACCGGGTGCCGCCATCGACAACATCAATGCGGTGCTGGCCGACGGCAACGAAGAGATGATGTTCGTCACCCTCTTCTATGCGGTCTTGGACTTAACCGACGGCAGCCTGACCTACGTGAACGCCGGCCACAATCCGCCCTACATCCACAAACCAGACGGCCAAGTCCTGCCGCTGGGTGGCATCGGTGACATCCCCGTCGCGGTGATGGAGGACTTCTCCTTTGCCGAACAGGGTCACCGCCTATCGCCGGGCGATACCCTCCTCCTCTACACCGACGGTATCACGGAGGCCTTTGATGCTGCCGATCAGCCTTACGGCGAACCCCGCCTGGAAGCAGCTTTGGCAGCCGTACCTCAGGGCGCCGGGCCGGCGGAGACGGTGGTGGCGATCGAGCGTTCAGTCGCAGCCTTCGTCTCCGGCGCGCCGCAATCCGACGACCTGACCATGCTGGCTGTCACCTGGAAGGGGCCACTTACTCCCTGAACACCCCGTCCCAGGCAGAACCGGGCGGATGGGCCTGTAGGTGACGGCTGCGGGACAGCAACAAGGCCACGGCGCGATCCTCAGGGCTTTGCTCAAGCCAGGCCCGACAGGTCGCTTCCGCGACGCTAAAATCCTGCGCGCGATAGGCCTCTAGGGCAGCAGCATAGCAGTCCAGCCGGGCTTCCTCGGCATCCAAGTCTTCCCCACTGTCCTTGGGACCCAAGAGGGCGAAGATCCGCTCCGGCTTCTGGCGCCCTTTGAGCGCGGCATAGTCCAGCTCGAGAAAGCGGAACGCGCCACCTGCTTTGCGCCAGGTTTCCTCACAGACCACGATAGGGACGCCATAGAGCTTGGCAGCGGACTGCAGGCGGGCGGCGACATTCACCCGATCGCCGAGAACTGTGTAGCTGCGTGCATCGACCGGCCCGATCTCTCCGGCGAAGACAGGGCCGGTGGCAATGCCACTACTGAAATCCAGCGTCTTGGCGCCGGGAACGCCCTCTCGCTCCAGCTCTGCCCTCAGATCCAGCAGACAACGGCGCTGCCCCAACACAGCGCGGCAACAGGCGTCGGCTTGCTCTTGCGGGTCGGTGAAAGGGGGGCCCCAAAAGGCCATGATGGCATCGCCAATAAACTTGTCGGTGATGCCAGCTTCCTCACTGATCGGCGCCGTCAGCGCGGCCAGGAAGCGGTTGACCAGGGCGATGAGCGCGCCCGGTGTCAAACGTTCCGACCAGCCGGTGAAATCGCGCATGTCCGAGAAAAGGACGGTCATCCGCGCCTCCTGCCCACCCTCCAACTCCGCTGGGCCGGCTAGGATTCGCTCAACGATCCGGGGGTCGACATAGGCACCAAAGAGCCGCTTCAGCTTGCGGCGCTTACGCTGCTCAGTGACGTCACTGAAGACCACGATCACGCCATAGCGCTCGGCATCTTGTCCCGCGTCCAGATGCAAGAAGCTTGAGGAGACGTGCAGATCGCGCCGTTGCAAGCCCGTATCGCCACTCTCCTCTCCCTGCCAGATGACGACGTCGCGGCTGTGCGTGACCTCGTCTTCATAGATGGCCTTCAGGACGACTTCGTTAAAATCGTCAAAGGCCTCTTCGCCAAGAAAGACCTCGGCGAAGGTCAGGCCAAGCGCCTCATCCGGCGCGATGTTCAGGATATCGCCGGCGGCCTGGTTGAAGGTCACGATGCGGCCTTGCAGGTCGAAGGTCACGACCCCGTCACGCATATTGGCCAAGACCATCTCGTAGATCAGGCTCTCGCGTGTATCCTTGTCGATCTGCTCCGTCACACTCTTCCCCGGCGTCTGTACCTTGTCCGCTCGTTTTAGCCCTGCAGCCAGATCGCCACAGCGCAGCATGGGAACCGCTTGCGATCACTTAGCGTCACCCAATCTCTTCCATAACAGTCTCGCCCGCAAAGGCACAGCAGGCAGACCCACCCTTCAGCCCCAGTGCCTCTGCGACAGGAGTCCCCGTCATCATGCAGCAGCCCAATCGCGAACCCCCGATCATCGACCAGCCGACCGCGGCCAATCCCGAGCCTGGCGCCTTCGAGAAACTCAAGAACGGGATTCTCTACATCATCATCGTCACCCTTGGCTCGGCACTCGGCCTGCTCTTCGGCCTCGCGGCGTCGGTCTTTGCGGCGATCTTCACGATCTTCGCCGGGCTCGCCATCGGCAGCGTCGCCAGCCGCCAGATTGCCCGCGCAATCGCGCTGAAGCAGCGCCCAGAGATGCAGGTGGTGTGGAGCGAGATGCGCCGCTGGCGCTACGGCCAACAACCCCCGCACGATCAACGGTAGCCTTCCCCGTCAAAACGCCAGAGCCGGTAGCCGCTACCGTCGGTCACCGCGATATCCCGTAGGCCGTTGGAGATGCCGTCCGCAAACTCGTAGCCACGGTTGTCGAGAGGTCCCAGGATCTCGGCAAAGCCGCCGCCGGCGCGCCGGAAGATGCTGAGCTGACTGGTCTGGCGATCATCCGCCGACCAGCGGCTGACGATGACCGCTTCCCCACTGCCCGGCTGGGCACCAAGCGAGGCTTGGCTGACATCCAGCCAGCTGTCGCCCGAGTGCGGCCAGGCGCTGGCAGTGGAGGGCCCATAGCGCCGCTCCAAGAAGCCACGCAGATCGCGCGGATAGGGTGGCTCCAGGTAGCGCAGATCCAATAAGCCGCTCCCGGAGACAGAGCTGAGGCTACCGGTCCGGCCAAGCAGTGACTGCTTCAGCTCCGCGTCGACATAGCCGCTGACCGGCAGATCGTAGGCTCGTTGATAGGCGGTAATGGCTTCGCGCGTGCGCGGCCCGATGACGCCATCGACGCCGCCAGGCGGGAAGCCGCGCGCCAGGAGCGCGCTCTGCAGGGCCACGACCTCCTGCCGGCCGGACACAAGATCCTCAAGCGGCGGCGGCGCGCGCGTCCCGCAAGCAGCCACGACAAGCAAGACGAGGAGCAGAGCCAGGCGAGGGAGCTGCACGAGCGCCATGCTTGGGCCTCCAGACTTAAGCCACACGGGCCATTGTGCCGGCCGCCTCGTCCTCGGCGATCATGTCGGCAGCCTTCTCGGCGATCATGACGGTGGGTGAGTTGGTGTTGCCTGAGGTGATGGTCGGCATGATGGAGGCATCCACCACGCGCAGGCCCTCAAAGCCGCGCAACCGCAAGCGCTCGTCCACCACGGCTTCAGCATCCGGGCCCATACGGCAGGTTCCAACCGGGTGGAAGATGGTGGTCCCGATGTCGCCGGCCGCACGCACCAAATCGGCTTCACTCTGCAGCGCCGGGCCGGGCAGGTACTCCTCCGGCTTGTGCGGGCGGAAGGCCTCGCTTTCCAGAACGATTCGCCGTGTCAGGCGGATGGCATCGGCAGCAACGGCCTGGTCGGCGGGATCGCTCAAGTAGTTCGGCTCGATCGCCGGTGCGGCCAGAGGATCGGCTGACTTCAGCCGCACCTGACCGCGGCTCAAGGGGCGCAGATTGCAGACCGACGCGGTGAAGGCGTCGAAGCTGTGCAAGGGCTCGCCAAACTTCTCCAGGCTCAGCGGCTGGACGTGATACTCCAGGTTCGGCCAGTCGAAGGCGGGGCTGGAGCGGGTGAAGGCGCCCAGCTGCGAGGGCGCCATGGTCATCGGCCCGCGTCGTGCCAGAACATAGCGCAGCCCCATGCCGGCCTTGCCGAAGAGACCGCGGGCTTGCGTGTTCAAGGTCTGCAGGTCGGAGACCTTGAAGATGAGGCGAAGCTGCAAGTGGTCTTGCAGGTTGGCACCCACCGAGGCCTGATCATGACGCACCGCGATCCCCTGCTCAGCCAAGGCAGCACCAGGGCCAATCCCGGAGAGCATCAAGAGCTGCGGCGAGTTGATGGCGCCGGCGGCCAAGATCACCCCAGCCTTGGCTTCAATCTGCCGCTCTTGGCCTTTGTGCCGTAAGGTGAGGCCGGTCACACGGCGGCCGTCGAAGGTCAAGCTGAGCGCCTGTGCCTCGGTGAAGAGCGCCAGGTTTCCACGGGTCAGCGCCGGCTTTAGGAAGGCGCCAGCGGTAGAGACACGGCGGCCGCGGCGCTGGTTCACCTGGAAGTAGGCGCAGCCCTCATTGCTGCCGCGGTTGAAGTCATCGACCGCGGGAATGCCGGTCTCAGCCGCGGCCTCGCGAAAACGGTCCAGCACATCCCAGCGCAGACGCACGTCCTCGACCCGCCACTCGCCACCCGTGGCGTGGAGTTCGTCACCGCCGCGGCCTTGATCCTCCGATTTCAGGAAGTAGGGCATAACCTCGTCCCAGCTCCACCCCACGTTGCCGAGCTGGCGCCAGTGATCATAGTCGCCGGCCTGACCGCGCATGTAGATCATGCCGTTGATGGAGGAGCAGCCGCCGATCACCCTGCCGCGCGGATAGTTCAAGGCGCGGCCGTTCAACCCGGGCTCGGCTTCCGTCTTGTAGCACCAGTCGGCCCGTGGATTGCCCATGGCATAGAGGTAGCCGACAGGAATGTGGAACCAGATCCAGTTGTCACGGCCACCCGCTTCCAGGATCGCCACCCGGCGCCGGCCGCCCTCGCTCAGGCGGTTGGCCAGAACGCAGCCAGCCGAACCAGCGCCGACGATGACGTAGTCAAAGCTGCCCAACATCTCAGCCGCAGAGGTCTCCGCCATGGCTCTTTCTCCTGCCCAGCTATTCTTCCTTACATGCACGACCAGACTAGCCTGCACCCGCGGTGTCGGGCTAGGTCAGCCTGCATCCAGACGGCGTGCGGCCGGCAGACCAAAGAGCGCGGCCAGGCATGCAAGGCCGGCCTGAACCGCTTCTAGCTCCTTTCTTGCCTCGTCATGCAATGGGCCTCGGACGACAATCCAAGGCGGAAACTCCTCCGCCACCGCGATTCTGCGCACTTGCTCGTAGACACCCGGCCCCTCCGCCTTCAGGGCTTGGCGGGCTTTCTCGAAGTCGCCTGAGCGCGCGGCCAGCCAGGCCGATTGTCCCGCGCCTAGGGGGGGCGTGGCGAAAGCAGGGCGGGCCTCCTCGCGCGGCTGAAAAGGGTCAGCCGCTGCCGGAGACATGCGCCCCACGACAAGGCGGTAGAGCCAGGCAAAGCGCTGGCCGGCCTGACGTTCTTCAGGGTGGATCAGATCGCGGGCCAGCAAGACACCCAGGGGCGATTCGGCAAGAGTCACGTCGCCGTCAGGACCGACCAGCGCGCGGCGGCGCTGGAGGACACGCGGGTTTGGCAAAGAGGGCCTTCTATCGGCCCGCGGCAAGCAACCACTGGCGCAGCGCTTCGCCCAATGCCGCGGGCGGCCGGCACGACGCCGGGTCATCCTTGCCTCCGACCGCGCGCTCGCGTTCGGCTGCTTGGTGTGCGCCGCTTGCAGCTTGCCGATCGTGGGTCGTTCCCAAAAGGATCGGGCGTGGGGGCCGCGCGGCCCAGCCCGTAGGCTTCTGCCAAGGTCTCGCTCAGGCCCAAGGCGCGGCAGATCTGCGCGCGCGGCACGCCGCGTGCCTGCATCGCCATCAACTGTTCGCTTAAGCGATGCGGCAGAGCGGGCGCGGCAGCCGCAGCCAACGCGGCCTGTGCGTCTGCCGCTGCCTTTGCCTCAAGCTGTCGCCAATGGCGCCGGGCACCGCGATTGACCTGAACGCGAGCAGAGGGCCGGCGACGCTTACCAGCCTCTGGTAACGGCGTAGGATACGATTCCCGCTCCTCTCCTATCAGATTTCCTACAGCCTCCTCGATCCCCTGCTCATCAACACGCACCGTCGCGCTCTCACCGAATGTGGAAGCGCTCTCGTCCGACTCCCCTCCATTACGCATAGATACAAGCCTCCCTCATATCGCGCCCCCAGCGGCGCTCTTGAATACCGGCGACCTTTGACCGCATACTGAAACCGTAAGACGCTTAACGGTCTTAAGATAGGAGGCTAATCTATCAAAGGTCAAGGTTTGAAGCCTATTGACTTCCTATCGGCTGCAAGAGAGACTGTAAACCGTCATGCAGGATGAAGTCCGTCGTCGATTGGCCGAACTGGTGCGAGAGCAGGGCGTCACTTTGGCCGCGGCGTCTCGCGCCATCGGTCGAAACCATGCCTATCTGCAGCAGTATCTGCGGCGCGGGTCCCCACGCGTGCTCGACAGGAAGGCGCAGGAAGGGCTTGCAGCCTTCTTCCATGTGCCGATTGAGAGCTTCGGCGGCACCTCAACACCGCTCCCCAGCGGTGTGGCAGACTCCCGGGCGTCCTACAATCCTGCGCCACCCACCAGGACGCAGGATACAAAGGGCGACGAGCCTCGCGCAGCGCTTCATCAGCCAGTGCCAAACTTGCCGCCGGCGAACGCGTCTTTGCGGCAAGGCCCGGACCCGCAAACGGTTGTCGTCGACTCGCTGCCAAGAAACCTGCCTGTTCTGGGCAGTACGGTGGGCGGCAGCAGCGGTGATTTCACCATGAACGGCGACGTCATCGACTACGTGCGGCGTCCGCCCACAATGGTGGAGGCCACGCAAGCCTTCGCGCTCTTCGTTCAGGGAGAGTCCATGTGGCCCTGGCGCGCTGCCGGCAGCCTCGTCTACCTGCATCCTGGGCGCCTTCCGCGCCCGGGCGACCATGTGGTGGTTGAACTCTATCCAGAGGATGACGACGAGACGGGGGAGCGTCCCTGCTACGTGAAGCGTCTGGTCAGCCGTAGCGGCAGTTCAATCCAGCTCGCCCAATACAACCCTCCGCGCGATGACATCCACGTCCCGGTCGCCCGGGTCCGCAGCCTTTACCGCGTGATGGAATGGGAAGAACTGCTGGGGATCTAGTCCAGGGGCCGGCCTACAAGCTCTGCGCGCGCCGCAGCCCCTGCATCAAGAGGTAGTCCGGCAAGGTCGTGACCCGGGTTGAGAGCCCCCTGCTCCAGGCAGCCCCCGCCAGATCGCGCTCGCCGCGCAGCAGGTGGTAGATGCCGATGTAGAGGTAGGCTTGCGCGCGCGAGGCCTCGACGTTTTGGAGCGCGTTTTGCTCTGCCACTCCCAGCGCGGCTTCCGGCCCCACGCGTCCCTGCAGCAACTCGGCAAAGGGGGCCAAGGAAGCGGCAGGGGCGCTCTGGCGCAGCCGTGTATCCAGCCGGTTACGCGCCGCCCCGATCGGCTGGTCGGCGAGAAGAGCGACCTGCGCGTCTGCTAGATAGCCCAGCAGAGCCGCCTGTGCGCGCCGATAGGAACTGCCGCTCGAGCGAAAGACCTGATCGAAACCGCTTGCTGCTGCGTCCCATCTTGCACGACCCAGATCGCCCAGCGCCTTTTCGAAAGCGATTTCGCTGGCGCCTTCGGCCGTCTGCCAGCGCGCAGCCGCCGCATCGAAACTGGCCTGGGCAGCCAAGCCATCCCCTTCCAAGGTCTCATAGAAGCCGCGGCGCGCCAGCAGCGCCCCGGTAACGACCGCGTCCGCATTGGTCTGAGCCTCGATCGCACGGTCCAAGTCGGCCGTTGCCTCCGGCCAGCGCGCTGAAGCAGCATAAAAGTAGCTGCGGGCTTCATGGCCCAAGACACGCGCTAAGTCGCCACCTGGCTGCACCAAGACACGTGCCGAGTCGGGGAAGCCCAGCAGGTTCTTCAGCGCCTGCAGGCCTTCGCGCGGCTTGCCGATCTGTTGCAGGCCATAGCCGAGGAAGGCCTGACCCAAGTCGCGCTTGGAGCCGCGCCGGACGCAGGCCTCAGCCAGCGCCACCAAGCGGTGCCCGCGGATCTGCCCATCCCGCGCCGTAGCGACCAGGTTTTCAGCCGCATCACAAGGGGCGGCGACCTGGCTGGCGTCCAACTCTTCGCTGTCGATGACACCCACCGTGCTGACCCCAGCTAGCGGACCAGGCGGTGCCTTTGGGCCCGCGGCTTGGCATGCTGCCAGGAGCAGCAAGGCAGAGAGAGGAACGAGCGGCTTCATCCACATGGTGATACTTCCTTCGGCGAACGCAGGGGAGGCTAGCGCGAAGGCGCGAGTGCCGCCAAGGCATGCTTAGCGAAGCCATACTCCGGCAGTGCCACCACGTCACTAGCCAGCACGCGCTCGAACCCGGCAGCTGCCGCGGCCCGGTCACCAGCTAGAAGCTCAGCCAAGGCAAGGTAGTACCCCGCCTGCGCCTGCCAGGCGGCCGGGTTCTGGCGGCTTTCCGACCCGGCGCGCGCCAAGACCTCTTCTTCCGTGATCTGGCCCAGAGCATGGCGCAGCAAGAGGCCCGGATAGATGTCGAGGTCGGCGTCTGCCACATCTGCGCGCAAGCTCTCCCGCGCCGTCTCCTGCCCCAGCCCCAGCGCCTGCGCAGCGTAGGCCTGTAGCGCCATGTAGAGGGCTTCGGGCGGTGTGGGCGCCAAGGCAAAGGCCTGGCTCAAGCGTCGATAGGCCCGCGCATAGTCGCCGCTGCCGAGCGCCGACCAGCCGTCACGGCGCAGAACGCGGTAGCGCTCGAGCCTGCTCCCTGCCAGGGCCAGCGCCCCGCGGAAGGTCTCCGCCGCGTCGGTCTCCTGACCGGCGGCGCGCAGCAGCGCTGCGCGCTCAGCGAGCAAGCGGCTTTCTTGCCCAGACTGGCCGGCACGCAGCAGCACGGCGGCGGCGAGGCTTTGCAGGTCCAAGGCTTGGGGAAAGCGCCCCCGCGCCGCCTCCAGCACCGCTTGAGCCCGCAAGGCCAGATAGGCGGGAAGCCAGCCGCTCGCCTCCGGCTGCGCGGCAATCACGGCCTCGACGGCGCGTTCCGTCAGGTCGAGATCACCCAGGTAGAGGCCGGACCAGGCTCGCAGCGCCTCACCGCTGCTGGCAAAGCGGTCGGCCTCAACACAGGCATCCGCCCAACGCTTCAGCGCCCTGGCATCGAGGGAGAGCGTGTCGGCGCGTGCCAAGAGGTGGAGGGCCCGCGCACAAGGCCGCTCTGCCCAGGCCGCTTCCTGCTGGGCGGTTCCCCCGCCAGTTTGGCAAGCGGTAAGTGGGAGCAGGAGGAGAAGCGCAGCCGTCGCCACCCACCCACGAAGGCCACGTTGACGGCGGGCGAGCACGACTGCGCGAGACGGCAATGGCTAGGCTAGATCTCGATCACCATACGGCCACGCACCTGACCCTTGAGAATTGCATCGGCCAAGTCTGGAACCCTATCCAGTGGCGCGGTCTCGGTCATGCTGGCCAGCAGCGCCGGATCAAGGTCGCGAGCAATGCGTGCCCAGGCAGCAAGCCGCTTCTCCTTCGGGCACATGACAGAATCGATGCCTAGGATCGAGACACCACGCAGCAGGAAGGGCAGCACCGTGGTGTTGAGGCCGTTGCCACCAGCAAGGCCAACCGCGGCGACCGCACTGCCATAGGCCATCTGGGTCAGCACGCGGGCCAACATGTCGCCGCCGACATTGTCGATGCAGCCGGCCCAACGCTCCTTGTCCAAAGGCCGGGTCGGCGCCTCGGACAGCTCTTCACGAGCGACGATCTCGGCAGCGCCCAGGCTGGTTAGATAGTCGGCCTGTTCCGGCCGCCCGGTGACCGCTGCAACCTGATAGCCGGCCTTCTTCAGAAGGCTCACCGCCACGGAGCCCACACCGCCGGACGCGCCAGTGACCAGGATCGTGCCGCTTGCCGGCGTGACGCCATGCCCTTCCAAGGTCTGGATCGCGAGCATTGCGGTGAACCCGGCAGTGCCGACTGCCATGGCCTGCGCTGAGCTCAAGCCTTCAGGCAGGGGAACCAGCCAGTCGCCTTTGACCCGCGCCTTCTCGGCATAGCCGCCCCAATGGGTCTCTCCGACCCGCCAGCCGGTTAGCACCACAGGATCGCCTGGCTTGAAGTCAGCGTTCTTCGAGGCCTCGACGGTGCCGGCGAAGTCGACGCCGGGGATATGCGGATAGCTCCTGACCAGCCGGCCGATGCCTTTGACGATCATCCCGTCCTTGTAGTTCAGGGTCGAGTGGCTGACCTTCACGGTCACATCGCCCTCGGGCAGCTGGCTCTCATCCAGCTCTTGCAAAGCGCTCGTCACCTTGCGGTCGGTCTCAGTCAGCACCAGCGCTTTGAACATGGCTTCTCAGTCCTTGGTCTTGGGGTTAGGCGGCCACGCCATCGGGGCTCCACGCACGCAGCACCAGAGCGATACGGGTAGGATTGGCGTCGGCCAAGACCCGTCCACCATAGACGCATGCCGCGCGCTCGGAAATGGTTCTGGTTAGCTGTGCTTCCACTGCAGCCTCGCGACCAGGACGCAGCTCACTGCGCAAGGTCAGGATCTCTACGCCAAGGGCGGCTAGAGCCAGATGAGTTCAGATAGAAACAGCCTTTC
>JBCBSF010000050.1:0-36675 GCA_039819325.1 Pseudomonadota bacterium
TTGAGCAGCGAGCCGAAGGCGAGCGCCCGTCGAAAGGCGGGCCCCAGGGCTCGGTGCTAACGGCCCGCCTTTCGACGGTCGCTCGCTCGCGCTCGCTGCTCAAGACGAGGGAGGGCTTGTGGAAACACTGCGTCTATCCGAACTCATCTTGCTCTCAAGACTGACTTCTACCGCGTCCTCCTTCGCCAAGCCGCACGCTCAGAGCAAGCGGCTCGTGGCAGAGGGGTATGCGAGGCGCGATGGCTTAGTCCAAGACCCCCGGCCAGTAGGCATTCGCAGCCCGAATCCGCGCTGGTATGTCGCGCTCCCAGCGGCGCTGAACGCGCTTTGAGAAGTTCAGGTAGAGTTTACCGTCGACGATGGTCCAGGCCTCCGGCACGGTCGAGGCCGTGTAGCCGTTGCTGACCGCCCAGGCGCAGTAACCGCCGTACTGCGGGGCATAGGCCTCAGGATCAGCGGCGAAGGCGTCGCGATTGGCCTCTGTCGAGAAGAGCCAGGTGGCACCCCGCCACTGGTGCGTGATGGCCTCGTCGCCTTCTACCGGGCGGCCTTCGGTGAAGTAGGCCACGACGTCCGTTCCATCCACCGCGATGCCATCATCGGCATAGACCTCCGGCGTCTTGGCTGCGGCCGACCAGGCGAGCGTCGCTGCCAAAGGCAGCACTGCGGCGCCGGCAAGGATGGTCCTGCGGGACACAGGCATGGGGCGTTTCCTCCTCGTTCGTTCCGCTCTAGAGGTGGCGATCGGCGCTCCTGTGAGAAGCGCTGTTGACGCGCCCGTGACCTCTCGCGCGTTCACAGGCGCGGCAGCCCTAGGCCGTGAGCGGAAGGGTGGCCAGGTAGCGCGGTAGGTCATCCAGACGCTCAGAGCGGAAGGCGATATAGCCGTCGGGGCGAATCAGGACCAATCCGCGTTCCGGCAGACCAAAGGCCGCCAGCAGGCGCCCCTCGGGATCTTGGACGTGCCGTAAACCCTCTGTCTCGAGACGCCCCGGGGCTACCAAGAGAGGCTCGATCCAGTCGCCTGCCGGGTCAACTGCAGCCGCGGAGGGGGCGAAGATCAGCAAACGGTGCGCGGTGCCATCCAGCAGGTCGAAGAGACTGCGGGGCGTCCCGTCACAGACCAGCCCGGTGACATTGCGGGCCTGATCGCCTGCACGCAAGCCCCCAGTCCTGGCGCGATCCAGGCAGAGCGGAGAGACGGCATAACTGATGTCCAGCTCTTCCAAGTGGCGACGCATCACCGGCACCTGGTCTGCAGCGGGGAAGAGGTCTGCGATCAAGGCCTCACGCGCGGCCTCGTCCAGGAAAGGATAGCGCTCGCCTGGTTCGGTAATCGATTTTGAGACCTCGATCACGTCGGCGGCCACCGGCCGGCGCTCCTTGCCATAGCTGTCGAGGAGCGCCGGATCGGCGATCCCCCGCACCACCAAGGCCAGCTTCCAGGCCAGGTTGCAGGCATCCTGCAGGCCGGTGTTCATGCCAAGGCCGCCAAGGAGCGAGTTCAGATGCGCAGCGTCCCCAGCTAGGAAGACCCGGCCCTGCCGATAGGCCTCGACCAGCCGATAGCGGATGCGGAAGTTCGCCAGCCAGAGCGGATCACTTAGACGATAGTCCGGACCACCGCGCTCGGCGACCAGGGCCTGCACGGCCTCCAAGCTCGGCGGCCGGCTGGTGTCGTGCTCCTCCGGCAGGCTGGCACAGATAAGGCGCCGCCCGTCATCCAGCAGGAAGAAGAAGAGATCGCCGCTGGGATGCAGGAAGTAGTAGGCATCACTCAAGTGGTCGGCGCCTTCGATGACCACGTCGGCCAGCAGGTAGGGGTAGCGGCTGTCCTCACCTGGGAATCCCAGGCCTAAGAGATGCCGGGTGCTGCTGTGCGCGCCGTCGCAGCCGACCAGCCATTCGCAGGCAACCAGCTCTTCAGCCCCATCCGGACCCTGCAAGACCGCCCGCACGCCGCTATCATCCTGGCTGAGCCCGACCAGCTTGGTGCTGCGCTCGACCGTGACGCCCAGGCTCTTCAGGTGCGCCTCCAGCAGGCCTTCCAGCTTGGCTTGCGAATAGGCGATTCCCGTTGGAAAGGGCGATTCGACCGGGGGATCCGGTTGGCGGCGGTGGAAAGCACCATCGACGAAGACACGGATGCCTTCGTCAGCCTGACCATCCCGTCGGATGACCTCACCCAGACCCAGCCGCTGCAGCAGTTCCAGGCTGCGCACGTGGATCAAGGTCGCGCGGGAATGCGGGTCGATGCCCGGCGAGGCGTCGATGATCCGCACCGGGATCTCTTGGCGGGTTAGTTCGATCGCCAGCATGAGGCCGGTGGTGCGGCCACCGACGATCAGGACAGGCGGGGCGGCTGGGGTGCTGGTCTGCGACATGGGTTGGCTCTTCTACACGTTCGCTGAGGACAACATGGGACGCAGGCCAGCGCAACAAAGGCAGCACTGACACCTGGCACTGGAGAAGCGACTCTTGTGCCGTTGCCAATAGACCTCGTGGACGGCGGCGCCGTGTCTAGGGCTTGATGTTCTTCGATTCAAAAGCTCAACACCCGCGTACGCACTCGTCCTGAGCAGCGGGCAAAGCCCGCACCTGTCGAAGGGCGGGCCCAAAGCTCGGTGCTAACGGCCCGCCTTTCGACGGGCGCTCGCCTTCGGCTCGCTGCTCAAGACGAGGGAGAGCTTGTGGAGCCGATAACTCCATCTCGACTCTTCCTGCTCTAAAACGCAAAGCCCTCGTGCAGCTCCTGCAGCGCGCTCTCTGAGAAGGCGAGCCAAGAGACCTCTTCGGCAATGTGGCGCGTCTCGCTGTCGGCAGAGGTTTCTTCTTCCACGAAGATCTCTAGCTGGCTCTGATCCAAGCCCAGTCCGCGTGAGGCCGCAGGGTCGCCCCCAAAACGGCTGGAGAGGCCATGCACCACGCCGGCGAGGCTTGCGCTGCCATCCAAACCCGCCGACACATCGACCGCTGCCCCGTCGTGCGTCACGCCCGTTTCCTGACCCATCGCGAAGAGACCGCTGGGCGTTTCGGAGGCGTCCAGGGCGACCCAGCCAATGCTCTCGGACAGGGGCTGTGCTGCCAGTTCTTCCTCCCGCGCCTCGGCGACCTGCAGGAAGGTCTCCCAGCCTGTCGTGGTCTCCTGCAGCCGCGTCGCTGTCCAAAACTCGGCGGCGCTTTCCTGCTGCTGGGCGAAGATGGCATCGCTTTGCGGCAGGCCAGTCTCGATGGCCACAGCGGCGTTGCGATCCAGCCCCTCGACGGTCGTGATGCCGGCCGAGAGCCGCGTCCCGTCTGCCAGCTCCCAAGAGCCAGCCTCCACCACCATGAAGTCGACAGTTTCCGTCGCGTGACGGCCATCCAGATAGGCCGGCTCCAGCAAGCGCAGGGTCACGCTGTCCTCCGCCACCGCGTCCAGCCGCACGGCCACCGGGTGCGACCCTTCAGTCGTGCGCAGGGAGGCGATGACCACCGGGTTCTCGTAGCTGCCTTGCAGCTGCACCGTGACCGCATCGTGATTAAGCTGCAGGGTGCCGAACTCCAGCACCGGACGCGTTTCCTCCGGCTCTTCGGCCATCACCTGCACCTCGGCGCTTGCTCGCGTGAAGTTGCCCTGCCCGTCGCTGGCCCAGTAGGAGAAGCTGTCCTGGCCGACAAAGCCGATATCCGGCCGGTAGGTCACCGTGCCCTCCTCATTGGCGAAGACCTCGCCATGGTGCGGCTGGACTATCCCGTCGACCCGGAGGAGATCGCCGTCGGGATCCTGGTCGTTTTCCAGCAGGTCCAAGACCAGGTCATGGCCGGCCATCGTCATGCCGCTGTCGTCCAACGCGACCGGCGCCAGGCTGTCGGGATCGATCTCGCCGGCGTAGAGCGCATCGGCATAGCCGAAGAAGGGATTGCCCAGCGGCACATTCTCGTTGAGCTCGACCAGATGGCCTTCCTTGACGATCTCTCCGGTCATCCGGTCGGAGATCAGGACCTCGATGATGAAGACCAGGGTTCCGTCGGGGGTGGAGTAGTAGCCTTCGGTCTCCAGGATGTGGATGACCTCTGCCCGGTCGAGGGTGACGCTGTCGGTGCCGGCCGGGAAGGGCGTGGCGCCTAAGCTGTCGTACTTGGTGCCGGTGACCTCCACCTTACGGGCGCCGGGGTCGGGGTAGCCTTCCCGGTAGGTGAGCGGACCATCTAAAACCAAGAAGGGGGAACGTTCCTCCATCGGGCTGTCGAGAACCGTGTCGAGTTCCGGGTCATAGTTCTCGAAGGGTGTCTGGCCGGGGCCGAAGGCGACATCGACGACGTGGAAGGCATGCAGGTCCGGACTATTGGCCGGATCGGTGAAGACCTTCTGCAGGTCGATGCCTGCCGTATCGAAGTCGGCAATACTGCCGCTGACGATGGTCATGTCCGTGGTGTTCGGCCCAAAGCTGATGCCGGTGTCGGAGAGATTGAAGGCCGAGGGCGTCTTCCCGATCAGATCGAAGCCCTCGATCGTATAGTGGGAGGTGTATTCGAAGTGCGCCCCGCGCTTCACCTCCCAGGCGGTGAAGTCGGTGAAGTGGGAGTGCAGATCGTGGCCCTGGTTGGGGTTGGCCTTCACCACATGCAGGCCTTCCTTGGCGGCAAAGGCCTCGTTGTTCCGGAACTCCAGGATCGGCGCATCGTCCGGACCGACCGTGCTGTCGCCGTTGAAGAGCTCTGGGAAGTCATGGATGCCGGCGTCGAAGGTCAGCATGCCGGGTCCACGGTGCATGTAGACGAAGCCGTGGTTCACGCTGGCGGCGATGTTACCGCTGCTTTCCACCATCCGCCCTTGGAACCAGAAGCCGTCGCCGGTGCGGGCCAGATCGAAGGCCGAAACGTCGCTGGACTCCTTGACGATGCGGTTCAGCCCCTGGGCGCCGATGGCGATGTTGTCGGTCCAGGCGCCGATCTCGTTCCCGGTCTCGGCAACATAGCCGGCGCCGAAGGTGTTGAAGGTCGCGTTGTTGTGCAGGATGGCGTTGGAATCGTGGTGGGCGAAGCCCCAGCCGGGGGAGCCGTTCACCGCGTTGCCGACGGCGATGGCGGGCTGATCCAGATCCTCCACGCCGGAGCGGTGGAAGTGAACGACGTAGCGCCCCTTCACGTTGGCATCGGGCGTCACCGTCGTCAGGTCGCCCGCATCGACCGCGCGTTCCGACTTGTCAGTGCGGCCGAGCTCATCGAAGGCGACGTAGCGGATATCGACCTCATCGGAGTGCATGAACATGACGTGGCCGCGCTGATGGATGGCGGCCTCGTCCGGATCTTCCGTGCCCAGGTGGATGTCGCGGCTCAAGTTGGCGACGGAGGTCTTGAGGTCGTCGCGCGGCGTGTCGTGGTCGTAGAGTAGCGGATCTGCGAAATGGAGGGTAACGCCCGCCTCGCTCTCCTCGATCGCGGTGATGGTCCGGACCTCGTCCTGGGTCTCGTGCCAGCGCACCGCGCGGATGTCGTTGTCCCACTTGTGGCCGTCGAAGCGGGTCCCGGCGATGACCAGCTGGTCGCCGACGGCCCAGCCCTCCGGCAAGGCGTCGAACATGATGGCAGTATCGCCGGCGAGGGGATCGCTGCTGACCTTGGCGTGGCTGTCGGTGACGGAGCCGTGCATGCTGGTCGTGCCCATCGCGATCAAGCCACGGCTCAGCAGCAGGGGATCCCAGGCGGTGTCGATGTCGCCGGAGTTCACGAAGAGGATCTCTGCCGACACACCATCCTGTACCGGGTCCGCTGCGGAGCCGATTGTCAGGTGCCCCTCGGCGCTGGCCACCAGGGTATCGACGCGCAGAAGGGTGTCCGCGTCCGTGGCAAAGGTTAAGTGGCCATCGACCCTGACGGTGAAGAGCGGAACCTCACTGACCTGGTCATAGGTGACCTCGATGCCACCGGGTATCAGAACCCGCGCGCCCGCATCCGGCACGCTGCCGTCGGCCCAGGTGTTGGGGTCGAACCAAGAGCCGTGCGCCACGGCCACGTGGGTCGCCTCTCCACGTGGCACCAGATCGAGGGTTGCCTGGTGTTCAGCCATCATGCCGGCATCACCGTGACCATGGCCCATCGCCTCTTCCGGCTCTGCCATGACGGCGGCGACAAAGGCAGCGATTTCCGCGGGCGTCTCTGGTGCCTCGATCCTCTGAAAGCCCTGGTTATGGTCGTGGCCCGAATGCATGTCCGTGATCACTCCAGATCTCCTTACGCTCGCGCCCCGCTAGAACTTAAACCAGAAGAGAGTGGCTCCACTGTGACATCTCGACGACGCGAGAGACTGACGCAGACTGCACCTGGCAGAGGCCCGGGCTTTGCAAGGCCTCGCCTCTTGCGCTCCCCTGGCACTGCCCCTTATCAAGGCGCATGACACAAACAGCGCATGCAGAGGCCTTTGCGCCGCCGAAAGACGCGGCTGCAGTGGACCTGATCGGACTTTCCCGCGACGAGCTGGTCGCCGAGGCCAGCCGCCTGGGCGAGCCGGCCTTCCGCGCGCGCCAGCTTTGGCAGTGGCTCTACGACAAGGGCGCCACCGACTTCGAGGCCATGACCTCGCTCTCCAAGGCCTTCCGCGCCAAGCTGGCCGAGGGGCATCGGATCTCCCGCCCGGGCGTGGCCTTGGATCAGCAGTCGGTGGACGGCACGCGCAAGTGGCTGGCCCGGCTGGAGGGCGGCCAGGAAGTCGAACTGGTGCACATCCCGGATGAGGAGCGCGGGACCCTCTGCGTGTCCAGCCAGGTCGGCTGCACCTTGACCTGCCGCTTCTGCCACACCGGCACCCAGCGCCTGGTGCGCAACCTCTCGGCTACCGAGATCGTCGGCCAGGTGCTGCTGGCCAAGGATCACTTCGGCGAGTGGCCGGCCTCCAAGCCAGAGCGGGTCATCACCAACCTGGTCTTCATGGGCATGGGCGAGCCGCTCTACAACTACGACAACGTGGCGGCCGCGATCCACATCCTGCGCGACGGCGAGGGCCTGGGCATCTCCAAGCGCAAGATCACCCTCTCGACCGCTGGCGTGGTGCCGATGATGCAGCGCTGTGGGGAAGAGCTGGGGGTGAACCTGGCGGTCTCGCTACACGCCGTCACCGACGAGATCCGCGACGAGATCGTGCCGCTGAACAAGAAGTACCCGCTGGCCGAGCTGATTGCTGCCTGTCGCGCCTATCCCGGTGTGCACAATGCCCGGCGCATCACCTTCGAATACGTCATGCTGAAGGGCGTGAACGACAGCGACGCCGACGCCCGCGCGCTGGTGCAGCTGATCAAGGGCATTCCGGCCAAGACCAATCTGATCCCCTTCAACCCCTGGCCCGGCGCGCCCTATGAGTGCTCGACGCCGGAGCGGGTGGAGCGCTTTGCCGAGATCCTGAACTACGGCGGCTTGGCGGCCCCGGTACGCCGCCCGCGCGGCCAGGACATCATGGCCGCCTGCGGCCAGTTGAAGAGCGCCAGCGAGCGTCTGCGCAAGTCGGCTCGGCTCGCGCAAGCGTCCTCTTCTTTGTCTATCGGTCACTAACGTGACTGTCCGGCACCTGCCCTCTCCCCCCAATGGCGTAACGGGCCGGCCACCCACGCCAGTATCCTATTGGGTGGCCGGGCGGGAGAGCGGGCCGGTGCCGGTGCGATGAGCCTACTCATCGCCGCAAGTAAACCGACTTTTTTCACTCTCTGGGTCTCTTCTCATGTCAGCCATCAAGCGCGTCGTCCTGGCCTACTCAGGCGGCCTCGACACCTCCGTCATCCTCAAGTGGCTACAGCAGGCCTACGACTGCGAGGTGGTGACCTTCACCGCCGACTTGGGCCAGGGCGAGGAGCTGGAGCCGGCGCGCAAGAAGGCTGAACTGCTGGGCATCAAGCCGGAGCACATCTTCATCGAAGACCTGCGCGAGGTCTTCGTGCGCGACTACGTCATGCCCATGTTCCGCGCCAATGCGCTCTACGAAGGCTGCTACCTGCTGGGCACCTCCATCGCGCGGCCGCTGATCGCCAAGCGGCAGATCGAGATCGCGGCGGAAGTCGGTGCCGATGCCGTCGCCCACGGCGCCACCGGCAAGGGCAACGACCAGGTGCGCTTTGAGCTGGGTTACTACGCGCTCAATCCCGAGATCAAGGTGATCGCGCCTTGGCGCGAGTGGGACCTGACCAGCCGCCAGCGCCTCATCGCCTTTGCCGAGCAGCATCAGATCCCCATCGCCAAGGATAAGCGCGGCGAGGCGCCCTTCTCCGTCGATGCCAACCTCTTGCACATCTCCGCCGAGGGGAAGGTGCTGGAAGACCCCTGGGACGCGCCGGAGGAGTATGTTTACTCCCGCTCCGTCGCGCCGGAGGCCGCTCCGGACGAGCCGACGATCATCGAGATCGACTTCGAGAAGGGCGATCCCGTGGCCATCGACGGCGAGCGCCTCTCGCCCGCCACTTTGCTCACCCGCCTGAACCAACTGGGTGGCGCCAACGGCATCGGCCGGCTGGACCTGGTGGAGAACCGCTTCGTCGGCATGAAGAGCCGCGGGGTCTATGAGACACCGGGCGGCACCATCTGGTTGGAGGCACACCGGGCGATCGAGAGCATCACCCTGGACCGCGGTGCTGCGCACCTGAAAGACGAGCTCATGCCCCGCTACGCAGAGCTGGTCTACAACGGCTTCTGGTTTGCACCGGAGCGGGAGATGCTGCAGGCCTTGATCGACAAGAGCCAAGAGACGGTGACCGGCACGGTGCGGCTGAAGCTCTACAAGGGCAACGTCATCCCGCTGGGCCGCAAGTCGCCCAACTCCCTCTACAGCCTGGAGCATGTGACCTTCGAGGAAGATGCGGTCTACGACCAACGCGACGCCGAGGGCTTTATCCGCCTGAACGCGCTGCGCCTTCGGCTGTTGAACCGGCAGCGCCAGAGCTAACGGCCCATGCGCAAGCCACCGAGCCTGCTCTGGTACCTCGCCAGCGGCCTGGTGGTGACCGCCTTCGCGGCCGTTCTTTTCCTCTGGGCCATGGGCGCGTGAAGGCCACCTGGTACGAGGACACGGCTGGGGCGGCCCAGCACTACCCGACACTGCAGGGTGACCTGGAGGCGGATGTCTGCGTCGTTGGCGCCGGTCTGGCCGGCCTCACCACGGCTTTGGAGCTGCAGCGCCGTGGCCGTTCGGTCGTCTTGCTGGAGGCTGGACAGGTGGCCGATGGTGCCTCCGGCCGAAACGGTGGCTTCGTGACCTCCGGCTATGCTCTGGGCAGCGACGCCATCGCCAAGCGTCTGGGGCTGGCGGCCTCGCAGGCCCTGCATCGGCTGTCGGTGGAGGGCGTCGACTACGTGCGCGCGCAGATCGCCGCCTTGGACCCCAGCATCGCCATGGGGGAGGGGGTGATCCTGGCGCTGCGCTATCCAGATGCCGATGGTCTGAAAAGGGACGCTGAAGGCCAGGCGCGCGACTACGGCGAAGAGCTCCAAGTCTGGACGCCGGAGGAGACCCGGGCCCAGTTGAAGAGCGCGCGCTATCACCAAGCGCTCTTCGATCCAGCAGGCCTGCATATCTACCCACTGCGCTACGCCCGGGCGCTGGCAGCCGAAGCGGCGCGCTTGGGCGTCGAGATCCGGGAAAAGAGCGCGGCTTTGACTCTCTCGATCGAGGGGTCGCACAAGCGGCTGCGCACACAGTCAGGCTCTTTGCGCGCCGCAACGGTGGTGCTCTGCACCAGCAGCTATGGGCGTGGCCTCTGGCGTCCCTTGGATCGGGCGGTGCTACCGGTCGCCACCTACATTGCCGTCACCGAACCGCTGGGCGCGCGGGTCGAGGAGGCCATCGCGACTGAGGCGGCCATCGCCGATACGCGGCGTGCCGGCGACTACTACCGCCGGGTCGCTGGCGACCGCATTCTCTGGGGTGGACGCATCACCACCCGCCGCACCACGCCGTCTCGCCTAGCGGCGCGGATGTTGGGCGACATGACCGCCGTCTATCCGCAGCTGGCCGGCGCGCGGATGGACTACGCCTGGTCCGGCCTGATGGGCTATTGCCTGCACAAGATGCCGCTGATCGGCGAGATCGCACCGGGTGTCTGGACCGCCACGGCCTTCGGTGGCCATGGCCTGAACACCACGGCCCTGGCCGGCTGCCTACTGGCCCGCGCGATCGCAGAGAGGGACGAGAGCTGGCGGCGCTTTTCCCCCTACCGGGCCAGCTGGGGCGGCGGGCCTTTCGCACGCATTGGCGTCCAGGCCAGCTACTGGTGGCTCCAAGCACAAGACCGCTGGGACGAGCGTGCCCGCTATGGGGCTAAGCGATAGCCACCAGGCTCAGTAATCAGCAGGGAGGGGCGGGTTGGGTCGGCCTCGATCTTCTGGCGCAGGCGATAGATGTGGGTTTCCAGCGTGTGCGTTGTGACACCGGCGTTGTAGCCCCAGACCTCGCCCAGCAAGGTATCGCGGCCCACCGCACGGTCGCCGGCGCGGTAGAGGTACTTCAGGATCGCGGTCTCTTTCTCGGTCAGGCGCACCTTCTGCTGCTTTTCCTCGTTCAGCATCAGCTTGCCCGCCGGGCGGAAGCTGTAGGGACCAATGGAGAAGGTGGCATCCTCGCTCTGCTCGTGCTGGCGCAGCTGTGCGCGCAGACGTGCCAGCAGGACACCTAGCCGGAAGGGCTTGGCCACATAGTCGTTGGCGCCGGCGTCGAGCCCCAGGATCTGATCGCTGTCGCTGGCAGAGGCCGTCAGCATGATGATCGGGCATTTGACCCCGGCGCGGCGCATCAGGCGGCAGACCTCCCGCCCATCGAAATCGGGCAAGCCCACGTCCAGGACGATGGCGTCGAAGACCTCGTCCTTCACGATCTCCAACGCCTTCTGGCCGGTTTCCGCCTCCTGCGTCGTGAACTCCTCATGCAGGCGCAGCTGTTCGGCCAAGGCCTCCCGCAGGGATTGGTCATCGTCGACCAGAAAAATGCGTTTACCCGATAGGCTGCTCATTATCGCTCCCCCTTAGGTCTTCCCCTGGCAGGCTTGCAGAAGCCAGGTTGTCAGCGGATGGTCACCTGCGGCAAGGCAGTTCACGACCGTGAAGTGGTCGGATGCAGCGACGCGCTTGCTGTCGATGTCCAATCCTAGCCCGCGCCAGTGTGCCGCCAGCGCGTCTTGTTGTCTTACGAACTCCGCCGTCTCCTGATCCCCGACGGCCAGCAGGACCGGCGGAAGGGAGAGCGGCGCCTGGCGCAGTGGACTTAGATCCAGGATCTGCGCCGCCGTCAGCTGCACCACCGGCTGCTGATAGCTGAGTCGAATCGGCGCCAGGTCGTAGATGCCGCTGATCGCTGAGACGGCAGCGTAGCGAGGCTGCGCGCCTTCGCGCTCCACCGCACGACGGTCCCTAAGTAGCTCCATGATCGCCAGATGCCCACCGGCGGAGTGACCGGCCAAGACCCAGTGGCGCTGCGCAAGGCCCAAGGAGGTTGCCTCTTCCGCCAGGCGCGCCGTGGCTGCCGCGATATCGGTGACGATGGCATCCAGCGGTACCTCGGGCGCCAGGCGGTAGTTCAGGGAGGCGACGGCTATGCCGGCCTCCAGGAAAGGCGGCGCTACGAGGGCGAAGTCGGATTTGTCGAGGCTCTGCCAGTAACCACCATGGATGAAGACCAGCAGAGGCAGCGCTTGGCCGCTGCTGCGATCCGGCAAAGCGAGATCAAGGCGCTGCAAAGGATGCGCGCCATAGGCGATCTCTTGCCAGGAGCCGAGGGTCTTGGCCTGGGCACTGGCATCGCTCCACTGCTGCATGACGGCTTCGTGGTTGGGCCAGCGGGCGCGCAGGTTCAACTGGCGGTCCAGGTCTGCTTGGGTCAAGCCCTGCCACACCACGTCCGACATCGCGTCCTTCCCTGCTCTAACGCCATAAACCTGCCATCGCGCTGAAATGGGGTAAAGGGCGGAAGCCAGTGGAGGCAGAGCCAAGCGCTGGGCGCGATGCAGGAACTCAACACGCAAGAGGACTTGAGACTTGGCAGCACGCGTTGCACCTTCACGTCTATGACACAGGCCCTTCGCGCAAGCCCTTCCAAGCAAAGTGATCAGGCAACGCCCGGACTAACGGACGAAGCCCTGCTGCGCCGAGTCGCCCGCGCGCTCGCAGAGCTGCGGCGCGGCGCGCCCCTGCTGTTGCATGACGGCGCGGCGGCGGCCCTAATGCAAACGGTGGAGGGCAGCACCTCCTGGGCCTTGGCCAAGCTGGCGCGGCTTGCCGGCCGGCAGCCCGTCCTTCTGGTGACAAAGAGCCGTGCGGCAGCGCTGGGCCTGAAACGGACCGGCAGCGGGCCGGTGGCCGTGGAGCTGTCGGCAGAAGATCCCGCTCAGGTTGGGCCTCTAGCCGATCCGACCTTGCCGCAACCCGAGGCCTGGCAGGTCCAAGCCCTGCCCTCGGCCGCCTTTCCGGCGAAGCTGACCGTCGCGGCGGTTGACCTGGTGAAGCAAGCGCGGCTGCTGCCAGCTGTGCTCTTCGTCCCCCTGGGGCCTGAGCGTCGGCGCTTGGTGGAGGGGGAGGACTTGCTCTCACTCTCGGCCGCCACGGTCTACGATTACCGCCAAGCCGGCAGCCGTACCTTGACCGAAGTGACGGCAGCTCGGGTGCCGCTGGCCGGTGCAGAGAACACGCGCATCCACGCTTTCCGTCCCGGCGACGGTGGCTTGGAACATCTGGCGATCGTGATTGGCGACCTTGACCCCGCCAAGCCGGTGCTGGTGCGCCTCCATTCAGAGTGCTTCACCGGTGATCTTCTGGGCAGCCTGCGGTGTGACTGCGGAGATCAGCTGCGTGGCGCGGTGGACACAATTTCTGCCGAAGGCTCCGGCGTCCTGCTCTATCTGGCCCAAGAAGGCCGCGGCATCGGGCTGGTCAACAAGCTGCGTGCCTATCGCCTGCAGGACCAAGGCGCCGACACGCTGGAGGCCAATCAGCAGCTGGGTTTCGACGCCGATGAGCGGGTCTATCTGCCGGCAGCCGAGATGCTGCGGCTCTTGGGCTTGCGCCAGGTTCGCCTGCTGACCAACAACCCCGAGAAGGTCGCTGGCCTGCAGAACTGCGGGATCGAGGTGACAGAGCGCGTGGTGCACAGCTTCCCGGATAATGAGCACAACCGGCCCTACCTCATCACCAAGGCAAGGCGCTTTGGGCACCTCTTTTAAGGAGCTCAGCGTGCGCCCCAGGCGGCGCGGGGGGTGGAGGCTGACCTTTGGCGAGTGGCACTTTCCTTGCGCGATCGGGCGGGCCGGGGTGACGGCAGACAAGCGCGAAGGCGACGGGGCCACGCCGCTCGGCAGCTGGCCCCTGCGCTGCCTCTACCTGCGTCCGGATAAGGGGCTGGTACCGAAGAGCCGGCTGCCGGCAATCTTCATCCGGCCGAACATGGGCTGGAGCGATGGGCCGCTGGACCCTGGCTACAACAGCGCCGTAGCCTGGCCCTGGCTGCATTCGGCGGAGCGCCTGTGGCGGAGCGATTCGCTCTACGACGTCATCATCCCGCTCGGTTTCAACGACGTTGTGCCCCGGCCGGGCGGTGGCAGCGCTATTTTCCTGCATGTCGCCAGGGCCGGGCTGACGCCAACGGAAGGCTGCGTCGCACTCCGGAAGCCAGACTTGCTTGCCCTTCTGCCGGCGCTGGGGCAGGACTGCCGTCTGACAGTTCATGCGACGGCGATGACGTGATCCATGTTTGAAAGCACCAAAGCGCACACCCTTTTCCCGACCTTCTGCTGGCAGCATGACCTGCCCGCAACAGAGGCTGAGCGTCTAAACCGCAAGCTGGACGCGGCGGTAGAGGCGCTCTTGACGCCACGGCCTGCGTTGCCCCCCGGACACACTTTTCAGACCAGCCAGGACCTGCACCAGCGCCCGCAGTTCGCCGAGTTGGTCCAGTTGATTCACCTGGCCGGAAGCGGCGTGATCTCCTTCTTGAAGCTGGTGCACCAGGCTTTCGAGATCACCGGCTGCTGGGCAAACATAAATCCGCCCGGCGCGCCGCATGCCATTCACGCCCACCCGAACAATCTGCTGTCCGGCGTCTACTACGTGAAGGCGGGGAGCGGGGCAGAGCAGATCACCTTCTACGACCCCCGCCCACAAGCGCGTGTGATCGCACCCAAGCACAGCGAAGGGACCATCGCCAACTCCTCCCAGAGCATGATCGATGTGAAACCAGGGCGGATGATCATCTTTCCCGCCTGGCTCGAGCACAGCGTACCGGTGAATCAGAGTGGTCAAGAGCGGATGTCGATCTCTTTCGACCTGATGCCGAGCGACTTCACCCGCATGGTCTCGCCGCCTAAGTGGAAAGGGCTTGGCGTGAACGAGCGGAGCGAGATCAAGAGTTAGCTAGGGTTCGTCGGGTTTCTAAGAGGGGCTCATTCTAAGTGGGCGGCGGCCGGCTACCGAATATGGCGGTCCCGACCCGAACGTGGGTGGCGCCCAACAGGATCGCAGTTTCAAAGTCGCCACTCATCCCCATGGAGAGCCAAGGCAGACCAAGCGCGCGGGCGCGTTCGCGTAGGAACTGAAAGTGTGGCGCGGGCGGTTCGTTCTGGGGCGGGATGCACATAAGCCCCGCAATATCCAAGCCGAGAGACTCGTGGGCCTCACGGTAGAGATCCTCGAGCATAGACGGCAGGCAGCCCGCTTTCTGTGGCTCCTCGCCCGTGTTCACTTGGATCAGGCAGCGCGGCCGGTTGCCGGACTTGTCCATGGCCTTCGCCAACGCGCGGGCTAGCTTTGGCCGGTCCAGCGAATGGATCACATCAAAGAGCGCGACGGCATCCTCGGCTTTGTTGGTCTGCAAGGGGCCGATCAGATGCAGCGCTAAGTCCGGCCAAGTCTCATGCAGCGGTGGGAACTTGCCGGCTGCCTCCTGAACCCGGTTCTCGCCGAAGCAGCTTTGGCCAGCTCTCAACGCGGCCTCCACTGCCTGCGAATCATGGGTCTTGCTGACGGCTATGAGCGTGACAGAGCTGCGGTCCCGCTCCGCTTTGCGGCAGGCCTTCGCAATGCTGTCTTCCACCTGCCCCAGCCGTGTCGTAACGGCCGACTGCAAAGGCCCTGATGTTTCCGTCATCTCTGGGCTCCAAAGCGCAAAAAAAGAAAAGGGGAGGCAGGAGCATCACGCTCCTGCCTCCCCCAAGATCGGTCCGGCGCCGAAGCGCCGGTTCGTTCTTAGAAGCGGAAGGACAGACCCGCGGCGCCGATGACGCCGGTGTTGACCGCACCACTCTCTGCGCTCCAACGGCCGTACATGACACCACCGCGAGCGGTGATCCCCGGGCCGAGAGCGTAAGTCAGACCACCGGTGGCAGCGAAGAGCTTGTTGTCATTGCCGGAACCGACGATGCCAGTGCTACCGCTTTCGAAACCCTCAGACTCGCCCTGGAAGTAACCAGCGCCGACCGTCCAAGGCCCAGCAGAGTAGGCAATGCCGACATCGAAAGACTGGCCTTCGGTAGACTGAACGTTGCCGCCAACAAGCCGCGCCTGGCCGTCGAAGGCATTTGCGTAAGCGCCACCGATCGTCACGCCAGCGTAGGAGAAGCTAGCACCGACGTTGAAGCCCTGGTAGTCGTCCACACCAGCAGACTGAAGGTTGTTCGGAACCTCAGCGCGGGTGTAACCGACAGAGACAGCGACACCGAAACCGTCGAAGTCATCGACGAAGTTCGCGCCAACGGCGAAGCCGTTGTAGTACTGCGTGTCGCGGTCGGCCTCGACCGGGAAGTTCTGGCCGTCACCGGTACCAGACACGGTCGGAGCATAGCTCAGACCCAGCTGGAAGCCGGAGAAACGCGGGGTGTAGTAGGTGATCTGGTTTTCATCGTTACCGTAGTCCAGGTAGGTGGACACGGCCGGCGTACGGAAAGACTGCTGGCTGTCCGGGTTGGCCGGAATGAAAACGGTGACCCAGCCGGAGTTAATCGGCAGACCAGACACCGGGGCAGCATAGTGCATGATGTAGGCGGCGGAGTTCTCAGAACCCGCCACGATCCGACCGAAATCGCCCTGCACAAAGATATACTGCTCGTCGATGGTGTCGCTCGAGGTGTTGGAGGCGAAGACTTCCAACTCGATGCGAGCACCGAACTCGATGCCATTGTCGTGCTTGTAGCTACCCAGGAACCAGATCTCACCATCAGACCAGAGGCCCGTGGCGTTGTAGTCAGGATCGCCCGAGTTGTTCCGGCCCGCGGTACCATTGATACCACCAGCGCTGAACAGGGTGTTCTTGTAACCACCGAGGCCAAGCTCGATGCCGTCGGCGGCGGCGCCCGTCGCGCCGAGCATGCTCGCCGCGCAGAGGGCCGTCGTTCCGTAGAGGACCTTTTTCATTGCCTCTCCCTCTCTATCCAAAGTGACCTAGTGTCCATCTTGAGCCCAAGAGCCCTTCACCGATCGAACGAGCCGTCTTAAGGGCTTCTCGCAGGATCCAGGCCAGTTCATTAACACTTATCCGCGGCGAGCCCCGGAAAGCTCTCGGAGTTAAGCCCTTTCTCTCCGTGGGGGTCAACGCTGCGAAGGCCCCACATCCGGCGGAAAGATGACAAGACGAGCCATCTGTTGCAGTCACGACACAGTGGGTTTTGCGACGGTCTCGCTGATGTTTGGTCGATGAAGGCCGGAGACCATCAGCGTCCGAAGGATCGTCGAGTCGGTCATCGTGTCCTAGCAAGATGAGCAGAATTGGGCATCGACAACATCCTAGCTCATAAGCTGCACGAGACGGCGGCTCATCCGCCGAGCCCAGATTGCTGCAGATTCTGACAACAACCGTCATCGCTAGATCCGCAGAGGCTTTCGCCGGACCAGGTCGTTGATCCACCGGACGGCAATCAGCCTTTCTTAACGCCGAAGGCGGAGCAGGTGCGCGATCTAACGCGCGCCATTTGCTGAAGAGACGCTGGCTGTTCAGACAGCTAGAAACAGCAACAGCGTCTCCGCCAAAGCCTAGAAGCGTAGTGTTAGGCCCGCAGCAGCGATCACGCCCGTGTTGACTGCGCCGCTTTCCGCGCTCCAGCGCCCGTACATCACGCCGCCGATGGCATTGATCCCCGGCCCGAGCGCATAGTCGATTCCGACCGTGGCAGCGTAGAGCTTGTCATCGTTGCCAGAGCCGATGAAACCTGGCGTCCCTGCTGGCGCGCCCTCCACCTCTGTTTGCAGGTAGGCGGCACCAACCGTCCAGGGTCCCTGCCCATAGGCCAAGCCAACATCCCAAGCCTGGCCTTCCGTTGTATTGGTTAAGACGCCACCCTCGACCGTCGCCTGGCCATCGAAGGAATTGGCGTAAGAACCGCCGATCGTGACACCAGCGTAAGAGAACTCTGCGCCAAAAGAGACTGCCTGATAGTCCTGACCCCCTGCATCCAATATCTCGTTTGGCGCGTCCGAGCGCCGATAGCCTCCAGAAAGGGCAACACCGACTCCGTCGAAGTCATCGACGAAGTTCACGCCTACGGAGAAGCCATTGTAGTACTGCGTATCGCGATCTGCCTCGACAGGGAAGTTCTGCCCGTCACCTGATCCTGAGATTGCAGGTGCATAGGTCAGGCCCAGCTGAAAGCCTTGAATACGTGGTGTATAGTAGGTGAGTGCGTTCTCTTTGTCGCCGAAGTCGATGAACGTTGAGACCGCCGGCGTTACAAAAGTCACGTCGCTGTCCGGGTTGGCTGGGATGAAGACGGTAACCCAGCCAGAGTTGATCGGCAGACCTACTACTGGCGCGGCATAGTGCATTTGATAAGCGGCTGAGTAACGGGAGCCAGCCTCGACACGACCGAAGTCACCGCTCACAAAGATGAAGTGCTGACTAATGGTATCTTCGCTGGTACTGGAGGCGAATACCTCCATTTCCACACGGGCCCCGAAATTGAGGCCGTTGTCATGCTTATAGCTGCCGAGGAACCAAACTTCGCCGTCAGCCCAAAGGCCTGTTGCATTGTAGTCGGGATCATTGCCAGGGTCGTCGCGGCTTCCGGTGGTATTTAAGCCACCGGCACTAAAGACTGTATTCTTGAAGCCGCCGATGCCGAGCTCAATGCCATCGGCCAGTGCGTGTTGCGAGGGAACAAGGGCTGCGGCGCAGATGGCAGAACTGGCCAAGAGTCGCTGACGCATGAAGTGCTGGTCCTTTGCGAGATATCGGGCCTTCGCGGTACCGACCCACTGCGGTACCCGGCACGGCATGTTGGAGAAACTTGCCACCGGGCTTCAGGCAACCAGCATGCAATTGCGAGTGAGACGCAGTACTAGACATAACACCCATGCCGGTCAAGCGATGAGCGGTCGCATGTCAGCTCTCATCGCTCAAACTCCAGAAACTACGACGCCCCCTGCGCTGTCGCTCCTAGGCTCCCGGGCCGCAGGGTCCAACCTCCCCCCGATCAGTCCGCCCCACGTAGAGGGCTCAAACCCGTAGGTTGCCTTTCGCATCTACATAGCGGTGTTCTAATAGCAAAGCCTCGAAGGTGGCTCTCAGGCGATCGCTGTCTTCAGCGCCAAGTTCTCCGCGCCAAGCGCCGCTACGCCCGGATCGGAAGAAGGGGGTCGTCCCGTCCGGCCGTGATTCGACGAAAGAGCTTGCCGCCTCTTGCCGCGCAAGCTCCTTGAAGGCGGAGAACTTCACCGCCCGCTTCAAGCGCGCCATGTCCTTTGGCATGCCAAGAAACGCGATAACTTGCGCAAAGGCCTTGAGTGGTGCTGCGGCCATGTCCTCGTATCGAATGACCAGCCGGGTCATTCCGGGCGCGTGCGTCCAGCTGGTTACATGTTCGCCCCAGGATCCCAGATACTGCTCCAGCATGCCGCCTTGCGCCGGTAGGCGATAGTCGCTCTGACAGAGGCTCTCAACGGCACGCTCGTAGGAGACCTGATAGTGATGCGCGAAGGAGACGGCGACATCAAAGGGGTTGCGCACGACATATATGGCGCCAGCGGTGGCCGCCGGGGTGATCAAGGGCACACCGTCAGCTAAGGCAACCGCGTTGTGTGTCTTGACGAAGATATCGTGGCCTCGGCTGGCAGCCATCCACTGCTGCACCTGCGGGCGCAACCGGGTGATCGCCGGGCTGTCCAGCATCTCTTCTTTCAGCCCACTGAACTGAAGATAGTGCGCGCGCAGGCTGTCACCCAGAATATGCTGTGGCAGGTCGTTGATGGAGAGAGGCTTCTCGGGCTGTGCTAGATAGTTGGCCAGAAAGGCGCGCAGCCAGGTGTTGCCCGACTTTGGATAGGAGGCCAGCCAAATGATGCCAGGCATGCCGGAACGCCTTCGAACTGGGTGTGAACTGGAATGCTACTCCTAGGACCCGCCGCGCCAAGCGGGCGATGGGGGTCATAGGGCGCAGGGGATAGCGCCAGCCTCTCCCTCTTGGCAAGCCGTCCGCTTGACGGCACGTCGGTGGATGGCTAACCGATCGCCTTGATCGAAAGAGCAAGACGCTAACGAGCCGGTAGCGGCCAGCAAGGTCAGGTTTATGCGTGTTAGTCAGGAAGATGCCGCAAAACGTCAGCAAGTTGATCAGGCCTTTGTCCAGGCCCGGGGCTTGCAGAGCGAGGGGAACTACGAACGCGCCCGTCAGATCTATGAGCAGATCCTGGTGCGCTTTCCCTACCACTCCGACTCCCTGACGCTTCTGGCATCGCTTTGCTACCAGCAGGGAGAAGACACCCAGGCCGAAGCCTATCTGGACCGCGCGATCGAAGCACAGCGCTACATACTGCAGCGGGTGCCAGAGGCTCCGACCGCCTGGGCGCCCTTGGCGAACCTGCTTCTGGTACGCGGCCAAACCGAAGAGGCGGAGGCCATTTGTGCGCGCCTCGATCTGCCGCTGAATAGCATTCGTGCAGACCGGCAAGTCTTCGTCGATCGCCGCAACGCGGCCATGCTTGCCGGCATGCCGCCGATGCTGATTACCACCCTGCCGAAATCGGCCAGCGAATCGATTTGGAACCGCCTGGCTGAGGGCTTGGCCTTAGCTCAAAGCCATATCTCCATGGGCCTCTTCCCGGACTGCTGCATCCTGGGTCCGCGCGCGCGGACCTTTGCCCAAGGCGGGGTCATCGCGAAGGAACATATAGCCGCAACGACGCACAACTTGGCCATGCTGTCACGCTCTGGTGTGCGGCGTGTTTTGGTGCATCTGCGCGATCCACGCCAAGCAACAGTCTCGTGGGCACACTTCGTCAAAGAAGATGTGTCCATGCGATTGCTTGCACCGATCTGGCGCCGTATCGTGCCGCCGGCATCTGTGCTGGCCGGCGGCCTGCAAGAGACGCTGGACTGGTCCATTGATCACTACCTGCCTTTGCAGATCGATTGGGTGCGCGGCTGGATTGAGGCCGGCAAGGGAACGGACATCGAGGTTCTGTTCCTGGATTTCGAAGGCTTCAAGAGCGACGAGAACGCCTATTTCAGTCAGGTTTTGCGCTTCTTTGCCATCGATCCGCAGGCATTCCGCCAGGACTTGAGTGCCCAAGCCGAAACGGTGCACCTCAGGCGCGGTGAAACAGATGAATGGCGCGGTGCTATGAACAGCAAGCAGCAGGCGCGCGCCGCAGCACTGCTGCCTGATGTCATGGTGGAGCGTTTTGGCTGGCAACGTTGAGCGAAAGAGCTGCGTATCGTAGGAAGCCCTGCCCCTCAGGTCTGCTGCAGCTTTGCCGAAAGGCGCGCAATCGGCTATGCTCTTGACAAACGTGGAGGTGTCCCGACTTTCCAGCGTGACGTCTGCGCCGCAAGCAGGCGCGCTGAAAGCGGAACCTCGGGCGAAACGAGAAGGACGACACGACATGCCCCTGAAAGCTGGCACAGCGCTTGGCCGTTTCTCGCTGGTTGGCCTCTTGGCACTGCTGATCGGCTGCGGTGGCTACTATGGTGACGATCAGACGGTCTATCCGAGCGAGAACAACCGCCGCTCAGGCGGCATCAATAACTATGACACACAGAGCGACACCATCTTCGGGGAAGGCGGGCTGACCGTATTGGGCATCGGCAACGAGCCCCCACCCAGTGCAGCGCAGTTGGGCGGCAATGGGATCGGCGTCAACACCTACCTTTGGCGGGCCTCCTTGGACACCGTCGCCTTCATGCCGCTGTCTTCCGCCGATCCCTTTGGCGGCGTCATCATCACCGACTGGTACAGCCCGCCGGACGCACCCGACGAGCGCTTCAAGGTCAACGTCTACATCCTGGCACGCGATCTGCGGTCGGACGGTATCCGCACCTCGGTCTTCAAGCAGAGCCGGACCGATGGAACCTGGGTCGATGCGCCGGTTGACCAGCAAACGGCTTTGCGCTTTGAAGACGCCATTCTGCAGCGCGCACGCGAGCTTCGGGTCGCACAGCTTCAGTAGCAGCCGGGTTTCGGCGGCGGATCTAGCGTCCAAGAAGAGGGCGTAGGGGCGCTGCCGCGGCCCGACGCCCCCGATGCGCGCTCCTCTCCCAGGAGCGCGCGTTAGCTATTCCACGATCGGTGACCCATGGACCGTTACAACGTCAGAGAGAGCGAGGCCCGCTGGCAGGGCGTTTGGGAGGAGGCGCAGTCCTTCCAGGCCGAAGAAGACCCGGCCCGCGAGAAGTACTATGTGCTGGAGATGTTCCCCTATCCCTCGGGGCGCATCCACATGGGCCATGTGCGCAACTATACCATCGGGGACGTGATCGCCCGCTATAAGCGCGCCCGCGGGTTCAACGTGCTGCATCCCATGGGCTGGGATGCCTTCGGCTTGCCGGCAGAGAACGCCGCGATCGAACGCAAGGTGCATCCGCGCGACTGGACCCTGGCCAACATCGACACCATGCGTTCCCAGCTGAAGTCCATGGGCCTGTCGCTCGACTGGAGCCGCGAGATCGCGACCTGCCTGCCGGACTACTACAAGGAACAGCAAAAGCTCTTCCTGGCCTTCCTCGCGCAGGGCCTGGCCTACCGCCGCCGCTCTTGGGTGAACTGGGACCCGGTGGACCAGACCGTGCTGGCGAACGAACAGGTGATCGATGGCTGCGGCTGGCGCTCCGGCGCGCCGGTGGAGCGCCGCCAGCTGCGCCAGTGGTTTTTCCGCATCACCCGTTACGCGGACGAGCTGCTCTCTGCCATCGACGGTCTGGAGCGCTGGCCGGACAAGGTGCGCACCATGCAGCGCAACTGGATCGGCCGCTCGGAAGGTGCCGAGATCCGCTTCCGCTTCGATGGCAGTGAAGAGTGGGTGGAGGTCTTCTCGACCCGCCCCGATACCCTCTTCGGCGCCAGCTTCGTTGCCCTTTCGCCACAGCATGCCCTAACCGCTGCCTTGGCGGAAAACGATCCGGATCTGGCCAAGTTCGTCGAGGACTGCGCACATCTGGGCACCAGCGAGGCGGCGATCGAGCAAGCACCCAAACTGGGCTACGACACCGGCTTAAAGGTGCTGCATCCCTTCCTGCCGGAGAAGCGCCTGCCGGTCTACGTCGCCAACTTCGTGCTGGTGGACTACGGCAGCGGCGCCATCTTCGGCTGCCCCGCGCACGACCAGCGCGATATGGAGTTTGCCCGGAAGTACGATCTGCCGGTTCTGCCGGTGGTCGCCCCCGACGGCCAAGAGGCCGAGGAGCGCGCCGCTTGGCTGCAGAACCTGGCCGAGGCGGCGCCGCATGCCTATGACGGTCCTGGCCGCATCGTGAACTCGCACTTCCTGGATGGCCTGCCGATTGCCGAGGCCAAGCGCCAGGCTGTCGAGCGGCTGGAGCAATTGGGCGAGGCCAAGGCCCGCACGCAGTTCCGCCTGCGCGACTGGGGCATCTCGCGCCAACGCTACTGGGGCTGCCCGATCCCCGTCGTGCATTGCGATACCTGCGGCGTCGTCCCGGTGCCGGAGGCGGAGCTGCCGGTCTTGCTGCCTGACGACATCGACCTCTCGGCCGGCGGCAACGCGCTGGAGCATCACCCGACCTGGAAGCATGTCACCTGCCCCGAGTGCGGCGGCGCGGCGATACGCGACTGCGATACCATGGATACCTTCGTCGATTCCTCCTGGTACTTCGCGCGCTTCTGCAGCCCGCGGGCCAGCGATCCGGTGGAGCCACACGCCGCCGACTACTGGCTGGCTGTCGATCAGTACATCGGCGGTATCGAACACGCGGTTCTGCACCTGCTCTACTCCCGTTTCTTCATGCGGGCCATGCAGGACTGCGGCCTGATCGACTTGAAGGAGCCCTTCGCCAGCCTCTTCACCCAGGGGATGGTGGTGCATGAGACCTACAAGGACGAGACAGGTGCCTGGCTCTCCCCCGATCAGGTCGAGCGCAAGGGTGAGACGGTGACGACCTTGGAAGGGCAGCCCGTCACCGTCGGCCGTATCGAGAAGATGTCGAAGTCCAAGAGGAACGTCGTCGACACCGACCACATCATCCAGGTCTACGGCGCCGACACGGCGCGCTGGTTCATGCTCTCCGACAGCCCGCCGGAGCGCGATCTGGTCTGGACCGAGGCCGGCATCGAGGGGGCCTGGCGCTTCTTGAACCGGGTCTGGCGCCTGACGCTTCACCCCGATGCCCCGCTGGCCGAAGCGGGCGCGCCCATGCCCGCAGGCGCAGAAGAGGGCGCGGCTGGCACCCTGCTGCGGCAGATCCATCGCACCATCGACGCCATCACCCACGATCTGGAGCGCTTTCATTTCAACCGCTCGGTCGCGCGCGTGCATGAGCTGGTGAATGCCATCACCGCCTTGAAGGAGGACACGCCGGCAGCCGCTTGGGTCCGCCGCAGCGGCGTCGAGACCCTGGTCCGCCTGATCGCGCCGATGATGCCGCATTTGGGCGAAGAGCTGTGGCAGGCCCTTGGCGGTAAAGGCTTGCTCTGCGATCAGCCCTGGCCGGAGGCCGAGGCCAGCTATCTGCAGGACGAGAGCATCACCTTGGCCGTGCAGATGAACGGCAAGCTGCGGGCGACCATCCAGGTGCCCAGCGACGCCGACAAGTCGCGGACGGAAGAACTGGCCTTGGCCGACGAGACGGTGCAACGTCACCTGGAGGGCAAGGCCCCGCGCCGCGTGATCGTGGTGCCTGGGCGGGTGGTGAACATCGTCATCTAGCCCACACGCAAGTGCTGCCGGAGAAAGGGGAGAGAGCATGGCGCGGGACGTCACTCTCAATCGCCGCCAAGTGGCCGTCGGACTGGGCCTCGCTGGTCTGCTGACCGGCTGCAACCTGCGCCCCCTGCACGGCAGTCAGCAGGCCGCGGTGACGCAAGAGCTATCGACGACCCGTGTCGCGCCCCTGTCGAACAGGCTGGGTCAGAAGTTGCACAATCTGCTGCTGAACCGCATCAATCCGCGTGGACAGCCCAGTCAGCCGGACTATGAACTGCGGGTGGCGCTAAGCCGCAGCCAGCGGGAAAGCGGTCTGCGCGAGGACGAAACCGCGACCCGGATTACCTTGACCTTGACCGCCGACTATCAGCTGGTGGCGCTGCAGGACCAATCGACCGTGACCCGCGGTACGACCGGCGCGCAGGCGGTGTTCAACATCCTGGAAAACCGCTTTGCCAGCCAGGTCTCGGAGCAGTCGGCGGAAGAGCGAGCCCTGGTCATCATCGCCGATGCCATCTCCACCCGCCTGACCGCGGCCTTGAGCTAGGGCTGATGAAGATCCAGCCGCGCGACGCGGAGCGCTTTTGCGCCCAGCCGCCGGCAGACATCGCAGCGGTTCTGCTCTATGGGCCCGACAAGGGCCTGGTGCGGGAGCGGGCGCAGCGTCTCGCCCGTTCCGTGGTGCCAGACGCTGATGACCCCTTCCGCCTGGCCGAGATCCCGGGCGAGGAGCTGGCGAAGGACCCGGCCCGTCTGCGCGACGAGGCTCAGGCCTTGTCCTTCGGTGGCGGCCGGCGCCTGGTCACCGTTCGCGATGCGGGCGAGGGGCTGGGGAAGCTCTTCCAGGCCTTCCTGAAGGAACCGGCCGGCGATGCCATGATCCTGGTCGAGGCCGGCGATCTTGGCCCGCGCACGCTCCGCAAGGCCTTCGAAGGCGCCAAGACCGCAGCCGCCGTCGCTTGCTACCGGGATGAGGGTGAGGGCCTGCGCAGTCTGATCCGCCAGCACCTGCAAGAAGCCGGACTGACCCTTGCGCCCGACGCGCTGGACTACCTGGGCCAACGCCTCGGCGGCGACCGCCGCCTGACCCGGCAGGAGTTGGAGAAGCTGGTGCTCTTCAAGCTACCAAGTGGCGAGGGGGGACCAGATGACACTCAAGTGTCCCTGGAAGACGCCCAGGCCCTGGTCGGAGACTCGGCTGAGCGGACCTTGGACGATCTGGCGCTGGCTACCGGCTCGGGCGACCTGCAGGCCGTGCTCCGCGATCTCGGCCGCGCCTGGGCTGAGGGGGCGCAGCCGATCAGCTTGCTGCGCAGCGTCGCCCGGCATTTCCAACGGCTGCACCTCTTCGGCGGCGAGATCGCTGCGGGTCAGTCGCCGGCTGAGGTGGTGAAACGCGCCCGCCCACCGGTCTTCTGGAAGTATCAAGGCCAGGTCGCCAAGCAGGCGCAAAGCTGGCCAGGCGAGCGCCTAGGCTGGGCCCTCCGGCGCCTCCTGGACGCAGAGGCGGCCTGCAAGCGTAGCGGCGCACCGGCGCAGCTCTTGGCCGAACGCGCGCTTCTGGAGGTCACCGCGCGGGCACCAAGGGGGCGCTAGAGCCCGTGTGTTCTGGCTTTGAACACGTTTCTAGGGTCGAATGTCTACGAGACCAAGGTCTTCGGGTTCTCCGCAATGCGCATCCACACTCTCCTGCGTCAGAATCACCAGATTTGAGTCTGGAGAGCGGGCGGAGGGGACAAGCAATCCTTCGCGCTCATGAAAAGTTGCGACCGCTGCAATCTCTTGGGTTCGCAGATACTCTTTGTGCCGCGACACATAGTCGGATGTTCCCCAGACATCGAGGTTGACGCCGAGCCTGGTGAGCAAAGCGGGATCTAGCAAGTTAATCACGTCAAGCCGCGAGACTGGGATGCGAAACATCCGATAGTCTAGGAAATCTGGGGAAAAGGGCTGTTGCTGGGAGAGGTGATAGCGCACCTCTGCTAAGGCCCCTGCAGTGCTGGTGGCGGTATAGAGCACATCGAAGGCACCGTCATCCCAGCGACCTTCCGGATGCCTGCAGACCGTCGGATCTCGTCCATCCCGTACGAGGCGGAAGACATCACCGGTAAAGGGCTCTGTCGGAAGCGCTTCGATCTGATCGATCAGCTCGATGTCACGAAGCGTAGATCGCATGGTGCTCGCTTAGATGAAGGCGTCGGCGTCGAGACGCGCGATCACCGTCAGCACCTCATCCGTTCTGTGCTGATGAATGAGATCAATGGCCCTCTCGCCTCCCAATTGCGGATGCCGGGAATGCAGCCACAAACGGATGTTCTCTGGCTTGTAGTAGTCTTTCAGTTTGAGGACCACATAGTTCAAGTCAGAGATGATAAGCTCGTTCTTGGGTTGAGGCGCCGCCTTACCAGTGATCCAGCGATGGACGGTTGCTTTCGATACATCGGTCAAAGCCGCGATGTCCGTACCCTGCAGGCCACCTTCTTCTCGCAAGGCGTTCAGCACCCGAGAGACCGCAGCACCGGTCATTGCCCTTATCCTCGTCTGTTGCGCTACCTCAGTAACATCAGCGTTTCACCAATCTCAATCCTGAAACTGAGGTGTTGCCGGAGCCTCTTCCCTGCAAGCCAATTCTCTTCTTGAACAGCCTGCCGGCCACCCAAACGAAAAACCGCCCCGCGGCCTCATTTGGCTGCGGGGCGGTCTTGACGTCAGCGGGTGGTGCTACTGCGCCAGGCCGCCGTTGGCTGCGATGTAGGCAATGACATCGACGCGCTGCTGCGGGTTCTTCAGGCCGGGGAAGGCCATGCGGTTGCCGGGCATGTAGGCACGAGGATTTTCGAGGTACTCGAACATCACCTCAGGCGTCCAGGTGACGCCCGAATCGGCATTAGCCTTGGAATAGCGGAAGCCCTCAACCGTGCCGGCCTGGCGGCCGATGATGCCATAGAGGCTGGGTCCGACGCGGTTCACCCCGGACTCGATTACGTGACAGGCCGAACAGCGGCGATAAACCTTGGCACCGTCTTCCACGTTGCCGGTCAGGCCGTCGATGACCATGGGCTCTGCGGCGGCAGCGCCCTGCATCGGCGCCAGGCCCAAGGCCAGCAAGGCCGACAGCGCGGCGGCGGACAAGAATGACTTCATCTCTGTGACTCTCCCAGTTGCTTACCCTCCGTCGCGTCACCAGCCAGGGCGTTCGGCGTTGTTGCGAAAGGCCCGGTAGCGCGACGAGTACACGAAAGAAAACTAGCGCGTCCGCTGGAGACTGCCAATCTATGGCGCGCTTCGCCGCAGCAGTGCGGGCCAGAGGCGCGGGTACGGCGACAGGGTAGAGAGCTTACTCTGGAGCCCAGCCGGTGAGGTAGAGCACCTCCACCTCCGCCACCAAGCGGCCGTCCGCGCGGCGGGGATAGGCCTGTAGAGCCTGAGCAAAGGTATCGCGCCGTAAGGCTCCACGCCGGCGCTGCTGCAAGGCATTGGCTTCCCCCATGCCACGCAGATCGCGCAGCGCCGTCAGCGGGTCGCCATAGTCAATCGGGATGGAATCGGCATCGGCCATGGGCAGCTGAAAGCCGACGCGCTGTAGCAGCATGCCGGCCTCTCGCACTTCGACGAAGGGCGAGACCCGCGGCGAAACCCCGCCGCTGGTCGCTGCCTCCGCCTCCATCAACGTGTCGCGCAGCACTGCCAGACTGATCCCCCCCGGTAGAGCGGCGAGGAAAAGCCCGCCTGGCTTCAAGGCATAGCGGATCTGCGCCAGAACGCCCGGCAGGTCGTTCACCCAATGCAGGGCGAAGAGGCTGATGACCAGATCCAGTTTGCCCGGCCCAATCGGCAACCACTCCTCGTCCGCCACCAGGGCCGGGCCGCCGTGACCAGCCGCTGCCCGGACCATGGCCGGCGCGCTGTCGGCCTGGATCAGCGTCCCAATCGCACCGGCAGGCAGGGCGCTGTCATCCCGCTCGGCCAGAAGCTTGGCCAAGGTGCCATCGTGACAGCCCAGGTCCAGCGCTAAGGGGAAGTGGCGCGTGGTTTCCGTCAGGCGCTCCAGCAGGCCTTGGCCGACGGCGCGCAGCAGGAAGTCATGCTCGGCAAGACCGGCAGCGGCGCGCTCGCGGTGCAGGCGCACCGCGCGGCGGTCGAAGAGCTGGGGGGTGCCGTGATCACTAGGCATGGCGCATAGATGCGCCGCAAGGCGGCCCAGGGAAAGCCCCTTCGGCGGCGCTTCCATGCTATCAAGGGCGCTATGACGGAGGAGCTTCAACCGATTGGTGGAGAGAGGGGTGCTCTGGCGCGGGCCGGGCGCTTCCTGCTGGATACCCTGCTGCCACCGCGCTGCTTCTCCTGCGGCGTGGTGGTGCCGAGCGACGCGGCGCTCTGCAGCAGCTGCTGGTCAGCCCTCACCTTTCTGGGTGAGCCCTGTTGTGAGAGCTGTGGCCTGCCCTTTCCCTACGATCAGGGACCAGGCGCGCGCTGTGCTGCCTGCCTGGCCGACCCGCCAGGCTACAGCCGCGCCCGGGCGGCTCTGCTCTACGATGAGGCCAGCCGCCGGTTGATCCTGCCCTTCAAGCATGGCGACAGGTTGGAGGCCGCCAGGCCCTTCGCCCTTTGGATGAAGACTGCCGGCTGGCGCTCCTTGGAGACGGCGGATCTGCTGGTCCCAATCCCTTTGCACCGCTGGCGGCTCTGGCGGCGGCGCTACAACCAGGCGGCGTTGCTAGCCCAGGCCTTGAGCCGAGAGACCGGGGTACCGGTCGCCCTCTCCGCTCTGCATCGGGTGAAGGCAACGGCAAGCCAGGGGCGCCTCTCGCGCTCGGCCCGCAAGCGCAATCTGGCAGGCGCTTTCGCCCTGGCGCCGGGCGCCGAGGCGCAGCTGGCCGGCCGGCGTTTGCTGCTGATCGACGATGTCATGACCAGCGGCGCCACTCTTGACGCTGCGGCAGCGGTCTTGAGCCGTGCAAAGCCCCAGTCCTTAGAGGTCCTGACCCTTGCCCGCGTGCTGCGCGAGACCCCATATGACAGCGCATGATAGGAGAAAAGGAGGCTGTCATGGCCAAGGTTGAAATCTACACCAGCCTACTCTGCGGCTACTGCCACAGGGCCAAGGCCTTGCTGACCAAGAAGGGCGTTGAGTTTGTCGAGTACGATCTGATGGCCCAGCCGGGCAAGCGCGCGGAAATGCTGGAGCGCAGTGCCGGCCGCACCTCGGTGCCGCAGATCTTCATCGACGAACAGCACATCGGCGGCAGCGACGACCTCTACGATCTGGAGCGGCGCGGCGGTCTGGACCCGCTGTTGCGGAAGGCGGCTTGAGCCCGTCCTTCACCACCGCGCTGGTCCAGCTGACCGCAGGGCCGGAGATCGCAGGCAACCTGCGCCTGATCGAAGGCTATCTGCGCGAGGCCAAGGCCGCCGGCGCCGACCTGGTGGCCCTGCCGGAGAACTGCAGCCAGATCGAGCCAGATAAGGCCAAGGTCCTGCGCCAGGCTGAGCCGGAAGAGAGTCATGCAGCACTCTCCCGGCTCACCAGCCTGGCCCAGGAGCTGCAGATCTGGCTGCTGGTCGGGTCCTTGACCGTCAAGGCGGCGCCCAAGCACTGCTGGAACCGCAGCTACGTAATCGCCCCGGACGGCGCGGTCGCGGCCCGCTATGACAAGATCCACCTCTTCGACGTAGCGGTCGGCGATGGGCAGACCTACGCCGAATCGGCCTTTATCGCGCCCGGCACCTCAGCGGTGCATGTCGATCTGCCCTGGGCGCGGCTGGGGCTCAGCGTCTGCTACGACCTGCGCTTTCCGCACCTCTATCGCCTGCTGGCGCAGGCCGGCGCCCAGGTGCTGACGGTCCCCGCCGCCTTCACCAAGGTGACGGGTGAGGCGCACTGGCACGTTCTCTTGCGCGCCCGTGCCATCGAGACCGGCTGCTTCGTGATCGCGCCGGCGCAATGCGGCACCCATGCCGGCGGGCGGCAGACCTATGGCCACAGCCTGATCGTCGACCCCTGGGGCGCGGTGGTCGCGGACGGCGGCGAGGCGCCGGGCCTGGTGACGGCGACGCTGGACCTGGCTGCGGTGGCGGAGGCGCGCCGCCGGATTCCAGCCCTGACGCATGACCGCCCCTTCGGTCAGCCGGGGAGCAACGGAGAAGCCACGAGCAAGCTGGCCGGCTAGTCAGGCGACGGCCTTTCCTGGCCACTTCGGCGCAATGCGGGGGCTCAGCAAGACATCGGGTTCCAGCGCCAGACGGTCGCCGACGGCTAGACGCACGAAGCTGGTGTTGCGCCGGGTCTGGCCGTTGAGCACCGAGTCGTAGGTGCGTTCATCGATCATCTTGTAGGCGGTCATTGCGATACCATCCAGCGCCATGCCGCAGTTCTTCGCCACCTTGCCTGTCAAACTGCTGTCGGCTCGAAATCGCACCAATAGCCGCTCTTCGGCCTTGGTGATCGCCATGACGGTCACCGCCAGCGAGGGCTCACCGAAGACGAAGTTACCGCCAAGCTCATCACCGAAGAGGGTCGCTCGCTCTATGTTCAGGATGCTGCCGGGCGACCAGGTGGCAGAAATGTGCGCCACGGCAAAGGGGTCGGACACCCGTGTCCGCCAGCGCAGCATGGTGCCGGAGACCTGCTTGGGCTTCTCCACAGCCAGACCGAAGCCGGAGAGCGAGACTAGGTCGCCCTCCTGCAGGGGCTCGACGAAAGGGCTGGTTTCGACGTCGAGGCGCAGGCTTTCGCCTTCCGTCACGATCTTGCGCAGGCTCCCCAGTCTGCCGATCAGACCTGTGTACATGCCCCACCCCTGCCCCTAAGCCGCCTGCGAGAGGATCGCGCGCAGCTCTCTGCTCTTGCTGCCTTCCCGCGCGATGACCGCCTCCATGAAGCACTCGAAACGGTCGGCGAGGTCACTGTCCATCTCGATAGCGATGAAGCTGGCGATCCGCGCCATGACCGCACGGACGTCGCTGACGATGTCCTCATAGCTCAGGGCCAGCATTCGCGGATCGCGGAGATCCTGCAGCAAGGCCGTGCGGTCAGCTTCAATCAGTTTCCGCGCCCGCTCGTAGGTGACGACAGCGTTCTTGTTCATGGCCGCGGCCCGCCCCGCGTCGCGCTGATAGACTGCTTGCGTCACTAGGCTTTGCGCTGCATGGGCCGGCTTCCTGTCCAGTGCGATCACCTTCAGCCAGTCGGCGATTTTCGGCTGTTGCACGAAGGGCAGCAGGGAATCGTTGGTCTTGACGACGGCATGGCAATCCGGCGGCAGCGTCTCTGCCAGCGCCGCCAAGGTCTCTACAGTGAGCGAGAGGTGCGCAGAGTTGGAGACGCCGGGGATCTTGGTCAGGATGTCGTTGCGCAGTTCGAACTGCTCATGGCCGGCGGCTTCCAGCATCTGGAAGACCATCTGATAGACGAAGGAAATAGGCGTCTTGGAAAATCCGCAACAGACCACCAGCATGTGCCTGCACTCCCCAGATCGCTTAGCGTGTGGCGCAGACTAGGCGCTAGCCTGCTAAGCGTACAGCCGGAATCTGTAAGGCGTCACTCTATCCCCATAGCTGCGGTAGTGGCGGCTGCAGGGTCGAGCCTTCGAACTGGAGACCTGGATCGCGATCCTTGGCCAGCAAAAGCGGCCCGTCCAGATCGACGAAAGCCGCCCCCTGGGCCACCAAGACCGCCGGCGCCATGGCGAGCGAGGTCGCCAGCATGCAGCCAACCATGATCTCCAGCCCCGCGGCCTGCGCTGCCTGCTTCAGCGCCAGCGCCTCGGTTAAGCCACCAGTCTTGTCCAGCTTGATGTTCACGCAGTCGTAGAGGCCCACCAGCCGGTCCAGCGAGGCGCGGTCATGACAGGACTCATCGGCGCAGAGCGGCACCGGGCGGTCTTCCCCGCGTAGGCCCTCGTCGGCATCGCCATGCAAGGGCTGCTCGACCAGGGCGACGCCCAGCTCCGCCAGCTTCGGCGCCAGCGTGCGAAAGGCCTCCAGGTCCCAGCCCTCGTTGGCGTCGACGATGAGGCGGCTCTCAGGCGCTGAAGCCCGGACGGCGGCGACCCGCTCCAGATCCTCTGGCCCAGCCAGCTTCAGCTTCAGGAGCGGCCGCGAGGCGTTCTCCGCCGCCGCCAGACCCATCTTCTCCGGCGTGTCGAGGGAGAGGGTATAGGCGCTGACCAAGGGGCCGGGTTCCGGCAGGCCGGCCAGCTGCCACGCGGGCTTGCCGGCCTGCTTGGCCTCCAAGTCCCACAAGGCGCAGTCCAGAGCATTGCGTGCAGCACCAGGGCCGAGCGCCGATTGCAGGCCGTCGCGACTCAGGCCCTCCACTGAAAGGGCTTCAAGCTCTGACTGGCTGGCAGCCAAGGTCTCGCCGTAGCGGGCATAGGGCACGCACTCTCCCCGCCCGATGGCGCCTTCTGCCGCCAGGGTAACGGTCAGAACATCGGCAGTGGTGCGGCTGCCGCGCGAGATGGTGAAGCTGCCCCGGATGGGCCAGCTTTCTTCGGCCACCGCGATCTGCATGAGACCGGCTCCGCCCTAGATCCCAGCCAAGGCGTCGACCAAGCGGCTGACCCCGTTGCGCACCGGATCGACGGCCGGCAAGCCGTGCTTCTTCTCCAGGTCGGCCAGGTAGTTGGTGGCGTCCTCGGCCGAGAGCGCCTTGGTGTTGACTGCCAGGCCGATACAGGTGGCCGCCGGATTTACCAGCTTGGCGTGCCCAACTGCAGCCTCGATGGTCTCCTCGATGCTGGGCAGCGGATAGTGCGGCAGGCCACGCATGTGGGTACGCGTCGGCTCGTGACAGAGCACCAGGGCATCCGGCTGGGCGCCGTGGATCAGCCCCAGGGTCACGCCGGCAAAGGAAGGATGGAAGAGCGAGCCTTGGCCCTCCACCAGATCCCAGTGGTCCGGGCTATTGGCCGGGCAGAGCCACTCTACCGAGCCGGAGATGAAGTCGGCGACGACCGCGTCGATGGAGACGCCCGATCCAGCGATGAAGATGCCGGTCTGCCCGGTGGCCCGGAAGGAGGCATTCATGCCCCGCGCCTGCATCTCTTTCTCGAAGGCCAGGGCGGTGTACATCTTGCCGATGGAGCAGTCGGTGCCGACGGCCAGCATGCGCTTACCGGGCCGCTTGGCGCCGTTGGCGACATCGAAGGTCTGGGTCGGGTGGCGCAGGTCGAAGAGCTGTCGGTTGTGCCGGCCCGCAGCCTCGGCAATCTCCGGCACGTCGGTCAGCTTGGAGTGCAGGCCGCTGGCGACATCCATGACCAAGCCCAAGGCCTGCTCGATGATGCCGATCCACTGCGGGGAGAAGACGCCGCCCCGGTTGGCCACGCCCAAGACCAGGGTGCGCACCCCGGCCTCGGCTGCCTGCTCCAGGGTCATGTCGGGGATTTCCAGGTCGGCCTTACAGCCCGGCAGGCGCAGCTGGCCCAGGCACCACTCCGGGCGCCAGTCCTTGATGCCCTGGGCCGTCTTAGCGGCCAACTGATCGGCGACATCGCCGAGGAAGAGAAGATAGGGGCGCTGCAGCTCCATCGTGGCCGGACCTTTGCTGGTTTTTTCTGTTGGGAAGATGTGATCACAGATGTCGCGCGCACTCTAGCGACAGCGGCGGTGTCAGCCAATCCTTGTTTCTCTGACCGCCGCGCGCCTAGTCTCCCTCCGCACAAGGGGCATTCTCCGCCCCGTACCCCCGCCCGATGGTCAAACGACACTCATGGGCGGTCGGGCGGGGGTGCGGGGCGGTGGGTGGCCCAGCCGCCGGCAGGCGGCTTCAACAAAGCAAGACAAAAACCTCTAGGGCCAGGAAAGGCAGCAGCCATGTTCACCACCCGTCCGGAAATCCAAGGCACCTTCGGCGTTGTAGGCTCGACCCACTGGCTGGCCACCCAGGCCGCCATGACCATGCTGGAGCGCGGCGGCAATGCCTTCGACGCGGCGGTCTCCGGCGGTTTCGCGCTGCAGGTGGTGGAGCCGCATCTGAACGGCCCGGGCGGCGAGGTGCCGATCCTGCTGCACGCGGCGGGCAGCGGCGAGACCAAGGTGGTCTGCGGCCAGGGCGTGGCCCCTGCCGGCGCCACCATCGAACACTATCGCAACGAAGGACTGACCCTCATCCCGGGCTCCGGCCTCTTGGCGACCGTGGTGCCGGGTGCCTTCGATGCCTGGATGATCATGCTGCGCGACTATGGCCAGCTGATGCCCGCCGACGTGCTGGAGCATGCCATCGCCTATGCCGAGGGTGGCTATCCGATCGTCGGCATGATCACCCAAACGATAGAGCGGGTGGAGGATCTCTTCCGCGATCACTGGCCGACCTCAGCCGCCACTTACCTGCCCGGCGGCGCCATCCCGCAGGCCGGCAGCATCTTCCGCAACCAGCCCTTGGCCGAGACCTACAAGCGCCTGCTGGCCGAGGGCCAGGCCGCTGGCGGCGACCGCGTGGCGCAGATCGAGGCCATGCGCAAGGCCTGGTACCAGGGTTTCGTCGCCGAGGAGATCGAACGTTTCTGCCGCGAGACAGCGGTGATGGATGCCTCCGGCGCGCCGCACAAGGGCGTGCTGACCGGTCAGGATATGGCCAACTGGCAGGCGAGCTATGAAGAGCCCACCACCCTGGAGTACGAGGGCCTGACGGTCTGCAAGAACGGCTTCTGGAGCCAGGGGCCGGTCTTCCTGCAGCAGCTGGCGATCCTGAAGGGCTACGACCTGGCGGCCCTGGACCCGCTGGGGCCCGACTTCGTGCATCTGACCGTAGAGGCCGCCAAGCTGGCCTTGGCCGACCGCGAGGCCTACTACGGCGACCCCAACTTCGTGAAGGTACCGAGCGACACCCTGCTGTCGGAGGCCTATGCCGCGCAGCGCCGCGCCCAGATTACCGACAGCGCCAGTCAGGAGCTGCTGCCCGGCGACATCCCCGGCTTCGACCCGACCGTGGAGTTCACCCGCAAGGGCGAGGGCGGCGAGGCGGAGTTCGACGCGCTGGGCGGCGGTGAGCCCACGGCCCAAGGCGCCACCTCCTCGCTTGGCGCGCAACGCGGGGACACCTGCCACATCGACGTGGCCGACCGCTGGGGCAACATGGTCTCGGCCACGCCCTCTGGCTCTTGGCTGCAGTCCTCGCCCATCATCCCGGCCTTGGGCTTCTGCCTCAACAGCCGCGCGCAGATGTTCTGGATGAAGGAGGGCGTGCCGGCCTCGCTCGCCCCCGGCAAGCGCCCGCGCACCACCCTCTCGGTCAATCTGGTCTTACGTGACGGCCAGCCGCTGATGGTCTTCGGCACGCCCGGCGGCGACTATCAGGACCAGTGGACGCCGCCCTTCTTCCTGCGCCACGTCCACCATGCCATGAACCTGCAAGAGGCCATCGACGCGCCGGCCTATCATTCCGACCACATGCCCTCGTCTTTCTTCCCGCGTGCCGCCGACCTCGGCAGCCTCAGCCTGGAAGACCGCTTCCCCGCCGCAACGATCGAAGAGCTGAAGCGCCGCGGGCATCGGGTGAGCGTCGTCGACGGCTGGTCGCTGGGCCGGATTTCCGCCGCACGGAAGGATGGGGAGCTGCTGCGGGCTGGCGCCAACCCGCGCTTTCAGCAGGGCTATGCCGTGGGGCGGTGATGTCCACCTGATCAGAATTGCGCTTTGTGGCACTCACACCAGGCTAGTATCAATGCTTGCAGTTACCACTTTTATGGGGCGTCGCGATGCTTTGGTCCCCGTCTCAGGCCGCGGAGCGCTCGGCCTTTCGGACACATTTGAGCAAGAAGCTTCTCTTTGCGCATGTGCCCAAGGTCGGCGGAACCTCCCTCCACCTCTTGTTTGAGCAGCTAATTGGCAGAGACTTAGTCTATCGGCTGAGGGCAGGCCATAAGGCTGGTCGCACCGATCTCGCTGGCCTGAGTGCAGACGAACGCGCGCGGCATCAGTTCTTCCAAGGCCACTTCTCTTTTGGAGAACACAGGCGATTCGAGCAGCCCTGCATCTACCTCGCAGTCGTCAGAGACCCCATCGATCGGCTGATCTCTCTCTATCACTATTTGCGAGATCAGCAGCGCTCTGATCTTCATCCCGGTGTAGAGATCATCACCTTCACCCAGTTCTGCGCCGAGATCACATCGAACTTCAAATCTGGATGGACACAGTGTGGATTTCTGACAGGCTGCAACGATGTCGATGACATAAAGGCCGTCTTGGATCAGCACTACTTGACGGTCTGCACGACGCGCCAACTCAATGACATGCAGACTCTGCTCCTGAACCTCTACGGTTCTCAGCCACAGCCACCGTTGCACCGCAACCCCAGGCGCGGAGCCCTAGTAGATCGGGAGGAAGCGGCCGCGGCGCGGCGCCGCTACAGTCAGTTCTTCTCCTTCGACTACTGGTTGGTGGACCACGTGGAGGAACGCTTTTTCGCACAATGCGAGGCGCTTGGCGTGCAGGCGAAGACCTCTCCGCGCCGAAAGACGCACGACTACGTCATGAAGACGGTGCCCTATCGCGTAAAGCGGGCACAGCAGTAGTACCAAGCGGCGATGAGTAGGACTCATCGCGATCGGCACCGGCCCGCTCCCCCGCCCGGCCACCCAGTCCAGGATA
>JBCBSF010000051.1:0-36666 GCA_039819325.1 Pseudomonadota bacterium
GAAGATGTCTGCTTCTAAGCCCACCTTGCGGATCACCAGGGGGATGGTTTGGGCGGCGTAGTTCAGGCCGTCACGAAAGAGATAGACGTCGATCAGGAAGGTGCCGGTCGGCACGTTGGAGGGCAGACTGATACTGGTGCGGAACAGCCGGCCGCCGATCAGTGAGACGCTCTGCTCCTTCGCGTGATAGAGGCCCTCACGCTCCTTGGCGCGAACCAGACCGCGCCGCCATTCTCTCAGCAGATTGGGCGAGGCACGGCCGCTGGGCTGCAGGCCCAGGACATCGACGCCCAGCTGCAAGCGTTCGCGCTCTTCGGCTGTGACGATCTCTTTCACCGGTGCGCTGCTGGCCATACGGAAAAAGCTGGGCGCGCGTGGGAAGGTCATGGTCGCTGTGTTGACCCAGACACCCGCCACCGTCCCCTTGCGATGCACCACGGTCGGGCTGGCCGGACCGCGTACCGCGATCACCAGGTCGGCCTCTTCCTTCAAGGCGCCGAAAATCAGGATCTGGGCGCCATCGAAGCCGGTGGTGATGGCGACCAGATGCTCTGACACATCGGCGAGCAGCTCGTCGGCGCGGGCCGCTTGTTTGCCGGAGAACAGGGCAAGCAGGACAGCCAGGGCTAGGAGAAGGCGGATCACGACGCGATCCCAAGCACATAGGGGTCGATCGGCGGGGTGAAGAGTTCGACAGTCAGCTTCGCGCCCACGCCCACCACCATTAGCGCCAGCAGGAGCCGCAGGGCATCGCCTTGCAGCCGCGATCCTATGCGGGTGCCGATCTGCGCCCCCACCACGCTGCCGGCCAAGAGCAAGAGCGCCAGGACAACATCGACGGTCTGGTTCTCCCAGGCGTGCAGGAAGGTGACGTTGGCGGAGACGAAGATGATCTGGAAGAGCGAGGTGCCGATGACCACGGTGGTCGGCATGCCCAGGATGTAGATCATCGCCGGCACGATCATGAAGCCGCCGCCGATGCCCATGAGGGCGGAGAGGATACCGACCACGAAGCCCACCACCAGCGGCACGATGGCGGAGATGTAGAGCCGCGACTTGCGGAAGCGCATCTTGAAGGGCAGGCCGTGGATCCAACGGTGTGTGTGCAGCTTGCGTCTGATCGGCTGCTTACGCCGGCGGCGGAAGACGGCGCGGCTGGATTCCAGCAGCATCAGACCACCCACCGTGCCCAGGGTGGCGACGTAGATAAGCTTGATCGCGAAATCGATCTGCCCCAGCGACTGCAGCCAGGAGAAGATCACGATGCCCAAACTGGACCCGGCAAAGCCGCCGACCAGCAAGACCATCCCCATCTTCAGATCGACATTGCCGCGTGGCCAATGCGCCATGACGCCGGAGACGGAGGTCGCGATGACGCTGTTGGCCTGGGTCCCCACCGCGACCGGTGCCGGCACGCCGATGAACATCAAGAGCGGCGTCATCAAGAAGCCGCCGCCGACCCCGAACATGCCGGAGAGGACGCCGATCAATCCGCCTAAGCCCAGGAGCAGGAAGACGTTCAGCGAGATCTCCGCCACCGGCAGATAGATCTGCATGTCTCCTGGTCCCCTTCCGCGCTCGGTTGTTCTTGCTTAACCCAGCTTAGTCCTCGCGCGTCGGGGCCTGCAACGCGGGCCCACGCCCCTGCGCTGCTTGGTTGCAGCAGAACAATTAGGAGCGCAGGAAACCCACGGTGTCATAGACCTCGGCCAGAATGGGCTCGGCTAAGGCACGCGCCCGGGCAGAACCGTCACCCAGGACGCCGTCGACATAGCCCGGATCCTTCATTAGGCGGCTCATCTCCTGGCCTATGGGTCCGATCTTGGCGACCGCCAGCTCGGTCAGATCCTTCTTGAAGTCAGAGAAGCTGTTGCCTGCCTTCTCCGCCACCACGGCGGCCAGGGGCTGCTCGGACAAGGCCGCATAGATTCCCAGCAGGTTCCAGCACTCCGGCCGCGCGGCACGGGTCTCATCACTCAAGGCGCCGGCTTCGTTCAGGCTGTCGGGGCCGGGCAGCGGCTCAGGATCGGTGGTGGCCTTGCGGATCTTCTTGGCGATTTCGTCCGGTCCGTCGGTCATGACGATGCGGCTCATGTCTGAGGGATCGGACTTCGACATCTTCTTCTTGCCGTCGCGCAGCGACATGACCCGGGTGGTATCGCCCAGGATCAAGGGCTGAATCTCGGGGAAGAGATCCACCTGGAAGTCGTGATTGAACTTCTGGGCGATGTTGCGCGCCAGCTCCAGGTGCTGCTTCTGATCCTCGCCCACCGGCACGTGGGTTGCCTTGTAGACCAGGATATCGGCGGCCATGAGGTTGGGATAGACGTAGAGCCCGACGGAGGCCTTCTCCCGGTCCTTGCCGGCCTTGTCCTTGAACTGGGTCATGCGGTTCAGCCAGCCCAGCCGGGCGACGCAGTTGAAAATCCAGCCGAGCTCCGCGTGCGCCGGCACCTGGCTCTGGTTGAAGACGATGGAGCGTTTCGGGTCGATGCCGGCGGCCAGGAAGGCAGCGGTGATCTCCCGGGTCTGCTGCTTCAGCGCAGCGGGATCTTGCCAGACGGTGATCGCGTGCAGGTCCACCACGCAGTAGAGGCATTCATGCTCCTCCTGCAGCGGCACGAAGTGGCGAATGGCACCCAGATAGTTGCCGAGATGCAGATTGCCGGTCGATTGCACGCCGGATAAGACGCGGGCCATGCCCTTGGTTCCTTTACGTTTCCTGTATCGGCACCGGCCCGCTCCCCCACCCGGCCACCCAACGAGAGTATCCTGGACTGGGTGGCCGGGTGGGGGAGCGGGCCGGTGCCGGAGCGATGAGCTTGCTCATCGCCGCAAGCTTGATAACCGCCGGGCTTATCGCGCTTGGCCTCTAGAGGGTCAAGCTTGACCCAGCGGTTGCCGCGTCAGGTTCCACGACAAGGTGATTCGCGTCCGCGCGCCATCATAGGGGTGGACGAAGTGCACCAGATGGCTGGGGAAGAGCAGCATGGAGCCTGCCGTCATGACCGGCCCGATGGAGTTGGAGAGACGCCCTTGCTCGGCCTGACAGCAGAGTGCCAAGCGGGGGTCAGCGAAGCAGAAACGACCGGACAGGCCTTCACCCGTCTCGCCTGGGTCCAGGCAGTAGACCAGCGAGAAGTCCGCACGGGTATGGCTGTGCGGCACGATGTAGTCGCCGGCCTTGTAGAGATTGGCCCAAGCCAGCTCGATCACGCCGTCCTGGCGCTGGGTCGCATAGCGGTAGAAGGCCAGGGCACGGGCATTGAGGAAGTCCCAGCCCGGCAGACTGGGACAGTCGCGGTGATAAAGCTTAACCCCGCCCATGTGGCGCCCGTATTGGCCGGCGAAACGCGGCTCGGCTGCCAGCTGGCAGAGGGCCTGGGCCAGCGCCGGTCCATAGGCAGCGTGGTCGGCGAACTGGGTCTCCAGAAAGGACTTGGCCGCATCGGGCGCCTGCAGGGGCTGGCCGGCGGGCCAGGGCGTCAGGGTCTCTTGCATCAGCTCTCCTCCTCTCTCTCTGTCTTGCGGCTGGCGCGGCGCCGCAAGGCCGCTTTCACCTGGGCCAAAGGCAGGGCGCCCAGCAGCAAGGCCACGCCCAAGTAGGTCACCAGTCCGCCCAGCACCAAGATCGCCAGCGCCAGGGCCCGTTCCAGCTCTCCGCCATCCAAGTCCTGCTCCAGCGGCGTCAGAGCAAACCAGAGACCCAGGCCCATGACGCTCGCCGCCACGGCTTGCCGCCACAGCCGGCGCTGCTGCTCGGCCGGCAGCCGCAAGAGCCCGCGCTTGGCAAGCGCCCGCCAGAGGTAGCCGACATTGACCGCGGCGGCCAAGGTGGTGGCAGCCGCCAATCCCAGATGGCCCAAGCCCTGGTCGCGCAGGGAGAAGAAGAGCAGAAGGGAGAGCAGGATGTTGGCGCCAACGCTCCAGAGCGCCGCACGCAAGGGCGTGATCATGTCTTCGCGCGCATAGAAGGCCGGCTGGTAGACCTTCACGGCGACATAGGCCGGCAGGCCGAGGGCATAGGCCAGGATCGCCAATCCGGTCATCTGACTGGCCAGGCTGTCGAAGGCGCCGCGTTCGAAGAGGACGGTGGCAATTGGCTCGGCCAAGACCGCCAAGGCAATAGCCGCCGGGATTGTCAGGAAGAGCGCGAATTCCAAGCCTTGCGCCAGGCTGCTGGCTGCTGCGGCCTCGCCGTCGCCCTTCAGCCGGCGGGTGATCTCCGGCAGCAACACGACGGAGATGGCGATGCCGATCAGGCCCAGCGGCAGCTGATAGACCCGGTCGGCGTAATAGAGCAGGCTGGCCGCCCCCGGCTGCAGGGTCGCGATCATGGTGCCGATGAAGAGGTTCAGCTGCAGGGCACCGGCAGAGATCAGGCCTGGCACCATCAAGACCAGCAGCCGCCGCATGTCGGGCGTCAGGCGCGGCAGCCGCAGCCGCAAGGCATAGCCGGCCCGCGCGGCTGCCACGATCAGCAACAGGAACTGGGCCGCCCCGGCGGCGACCAGCGCCCAGACAAGCACGCGGCCCGGCTGCCCGGTCAACGGCAGCACTGCGACCAGGCCCAGGATCAGAAAGACGTTCAGCAAGACCGGGGCTGCGGCTGCGGCGGCGAAGCGGCGGAGCGAGTTCAGCACGCCCGACAGCAGGGCTGCCAAGGCCATGAAGAGCAGATAGGGAAAGGCGATGCGGGCCATCTCCGTGGCCTCGGCGAACTGCTCGGAATCGCGCGCGAAGCCTGGCGCCATGAGGGTCATGACGCCTTCCATCGCCACCAGGGCCAGCGCCGTCAGCACCAGGCAGACGCTCACCAGCAGCGCCAAGGCCTCTTCGGCGAAGCGGGTGGCGACGGCCTTGCCTTGCTGCTCCAAGCGTCCGGCGAAGAGCGGTACGAAGGCGGCGTTGAAGGCGCCCTCCCCCAGCAGGCGGCGAAAGAGGTTGGGCAGGCGAAAGGCCACGACCCAGGCATCGGCAATCGGGCCGGTGCCGAGGAAGCCGGCAATCAGGATGTCGCGGACAAAGCCCAGGATCCGGCTGACCAGGGTCCAGCCGCCAACCGTTATCGTGGCCCGGAGGAAACGCATACCCCAGGGCTCCTACAGGATTTCAGCGAGCCGCGAAATCTCTTGGACCAGGCGGCCAGGGCCACCCACAGGTGAAGGCCTTGTATTGAGCTGCGATGAGCAAGCTCATCGCTCCGGCACCGGCCCTCTCCCCTTCCCGGCCACCCAATAGGATACTTGCGTGGGTGGCCGGGAAGGGGAGAGGGCCGGGAGGGGGGAGGGCCGGTGCCGGGCGAGAGGTCGCGACGAGTGACCGCTAGAACTTAGTAAGGGCCGTTCTCGTAGATCTTCTGCAGGTCGGCTTGCAAGACGGCGATGCGCGCGTTGTAGGCCCGGCGCAGACAGCTGACGTGGCGGCCGCAGTCGGCGCGGCGCTTCAGCCAGGCCACCTGCTTGTCATGGATCTCGCCGCGCTGACCCATGCCGACCAGGTTGGTGAGCACGTCGTAGAGCGTTGCCATCTTGACATCGGCCTCGCTCAAGGCGCGGCTGTCGCAGACTGCGATCTCGTCCGCTGCCTTGGCCTCGGCACAGTTGAAGCTGGCCGCTTGTCCGCTGGTCGGAAGGCCCAAGGCTAACAAGCCCGCTAGACCGAGCCCGAAAAGGATCTGCCGCATTGCCTCTCTCCCCGCTTACGCCGCCCGCTTGGTTTTTGCCGGGCGCTTGTGCTTGCCGTCAATCACTGTCGCCAAGCGTTTCTTCAGGCGGGCCAGCTTGGCGCGGTCCAGCACCTTCTGGTTCAAGGCGTTTTGCACGTAGAAGCTATCCACCACCCGCTCGCCATAGGTGGTGATGACAGCATTGTGGATGATGAGCCCCGTGGTCGTCAGCGCAAAGGTCACGTCGTGCAGCAGGCCCGGTCGGTCGCGGCCGTTGATCTCAATCACCGTGTGGGTGGCGCTGGCCCGGTTATCCACCAGCACGCGCGGGGTCACGGTGAAGACCTGCAGTCTGGAGGAGGGTTTGGCGCGGTACTGGTCTAAGTCGCGCCAGGGCTGCATAGCGCCGGCCAAGGTCTGCTCAATGTAGGTCGCCAGGCGGGCCAGACGGGCTGGTTTGCAGAGCGCCTCGCCGGTCTGGCTATCGTGCAGATAGAAGACGTCGAGCGCCATCCCGTTGGCCAGCGTGAAGATCTTCGCAACCTCGATGTTTGCGCCGGCAGCCGCCAAGGCACCGGCAATGCGGCTGAAGAGGCCCGGATGATCGGCGGTGTAGACCGTCAGCTCCGTCACTTCGCGGTAGCGGTCGACCCGATTGGTGATGGTGAGCGGTGCCTGGCTGGCCTCAGCATCGCGCACCAGTTCGGCATGGCGTGCATGGGTCTCTCCATCGAAGCTCAGCCAATAGGAGGGGTAGCCGCGTTGGATGTGGGCCTCCACATCCGACGCCGGCCAGTCGGGCAGCGCTGCGCGCAGGGCCTCCTTGGCGGCAGCGACCCGGGCCTCGCGCCCCTCTGTCGCGTGCCCGCCGGAGAGCAGCTCTTCGGCCCGCCAGTAGAGGTCGCGCAGCAGCGAGGCCTTCCAGGCCGTCCAGACGCCTGGGCCGACGGCGCGGATGTCGGCGACGGTCAGCACCAGAAGGAGCCGTAGGCGTTCCATCGACTGCACTTCCTCGACGAAGCCGCGGATGGTTTGCGGGTCGTCCAGGTCGCGTTTGAAGGCCGTGTCGCTCATCTTCAGGTGCTGGCGCACCAGCCAGGAAGCGGTCTCTGTCTCCTCAGCGTTGAGGCCCAGCCGCGGCCCGACTTTCAGCGCGATCTCCGCGCCGACGTCGGAGTGGTCGCCCGGCCGCCCTTTGGCGATGTCGTGCAGCAGAAGGGCCACGTAGAGCACCCGGCGTGACAGGATCTTGGGAAAGATCTCGGTCGCCACCGGCGCTTCCTCGGCCAGCTTGCCGTTCTCGATACGGCCCAGGATGCCGATGGAGCGGATCAGATGCTCATCCACCGTGAAGTGGTGATACATGTTGAACTGCATCTGCGAGACGACGCGGCCAAAGTCTGGCAGGAAGCGCCCCAAGAGCCCGCACTCGTTCATCCGCGCCAATGCCTCTTCACCCCGCTCGGCATGGCAGAGCAGGTCGAGGAAGAGCTTGTTGGCGGCCGGATCGTCGCGCAGAGCGTCGATCAAGCGCAGATTGCGCGTCACCCAGCGCAGCGATTCCGGGTGGATCTCCAGGTCGTGCTGCTGCGCCAGGCGGAAGAGCCGCAGCATTTGGATCGGCTCTTCGCGAAAGAGCTTCTGATCCTCCACCGTCAGCCGGCCGGCCTTCATTTGGAAGTCATCGAAGCGGCGGCGCAGCAGGGCCGGTAGGCGGTCGCGCAGGCGCCGCGTCGTCTTAGCCTCCAGATCGGCGCAGACCAGGCGGGTGAGGCTGCCGACCGACTTGGCGATCAGGAAGTAGTGCTTCATGAAGCGCTCGACCGACTTGTTGGCAACCGAACCGCGGTAGCCCATGCGCTGGGCAATCTGCGGCTGCCGGTCGAAGGTCAGCCGCTCCTCACCGCGGCCGGTGCAGTAGTGGAGGTGGCAGCGCAGGGTCCAAAGGAAGGATTCCGCCCGCTCGAAGGTCGCGACCTCCCGCTTGCTGGCAAGGCCACGGTCCTGCAGCTCCTGGAAGGAGGAGACGCCGTGCGCGAACTTGGCGATCCACAGCAGTGACTGCAGATCGCGCAGGCCGCCTTTCCCGTCCTTGATGTGTGGCTCCAGGCTGTAGCGTGAATCGCCCGTCTTTTTATGGCGCTCGTCGCGTTCGGTCAGTTTGGCCTGGAGGAAGCTGTTGGCCTCTTCTTTCATCACCTCGGAGCGGAAGCGGGTCTTGAATTCCAGGAAGAGCGACTGGTCGCCCCAGAGGAAACGCGCGTCCAGCAGGTTGGTGGCAATGGTCTGATCGCGCCGCGCCAACCTGAGTGAATCGTCGACCGTACGCGTGGCATGCCCGACCTTGAAGCCTAGATCCCAGAGGTAGTAGAGCAGCGCCTCAATGATCTGCTCCACCCGCGCCGTCATCTTGTAGGGATAGAGAAAGAGAAGATCCAAGTCGGAATAGGGGGCCAACTCGCCACGGCCATAGCCGCCCACCGCCACCACGGCGAGACGCTCGCCGGACGAGGGGTTGGCCGTGGGATAGAGGTCGTCAGCGGCATGGTCGTAGAGTGCACGGATCAGGCTATCGACCATGGCAGCGCGCGCGTGCACCGTCTCTGGCCCGTGGTTGCTCGCCTCAAAGCGGCGGCGCAGCTCTTCATCGGCCTGTCTCAAAGCGCTGCGGAGGGCCTGCAAGATGGCGCCGCGCTCTGCCGGCCCGCCAGCGTGCTCCGCCCGAAGCGCTGCCAGCGTCTTCATGACGTTCGCCCGTCGTAGGACAGCCTTTGCGCGAGGAAGCTCTCTAGGCGCAGCGCTGCTCTTCAGCGCAGTCGGCTGCTCTTGCTTCGCTTCTACCGCGGTTTTGCCGTGAATTCTCGTGTCATCCATTTACCACTCAAATCGTGGGCTGAAAGCGGCTTGGCAAGCCCTGCTTTCGGATAGCTTGCTTTCTCTTGGGCTGGGCGAGCGTGCACGCCACATTAAGAGACGAGATGTCCGCTATCGGCCGGCTTTCGGCACGCCGTCGACATAGGAAAGCCTGTTTTCTAGGCACAGACTGAAACGCATGCAGAACGAAGGGCGAGGCTTTGAGGGGGAGATTGGGGGTGATGAGAGCGGCGAGAGGCGAGAAGGAGCCTTGGTCCGGTCGGCTGCTGCCGCTGGGCCTGCTGGCACTGCTTTGCCTCGTCGCCCTCGTGGCGGCAGCTCTCTTGCTTCTGCCTAGCGAGGATCGCCAGGAAGCAGAGATCCAGGTCCAGGCGCCTGCCCTGCTGTCGCAGACCCCCGGCCTCAGCTATCGCGAGGAAAAGGGTGTCCTGCATGATCTGCACTACCGCCCAGCCGGACCTTCCCCACCGGTCGAGATGACGGCGCGGCAGGTGATCTTCCGAAGACTGGACCAGGAGCATTGGCCGCCGCGCTTTGGCCAGCTCAGCGTCCAGGGTCTTACGGTGGCATTTCTAGGGCCCGATACGCCGCGTTGGGCGCGGCGGCTGACGGGAGACGCGGATTTCAGCTTCCGCCTGCAACCAGAAGCCGAGAATCTCAAGATCACCGACGCGCGTTTTCGGCTAGACGGGCTGGGCGATTTGGCACTGAACCTCTCGCTCGACAAGGTGGCTTCCACAGCACCTCTTTCGTCTCTGGGGCAGGCAGCGCTCAGCACCATGACCCTGGACTTCACCGACGCTGGCTTCTTTGCAGTGCTGCTCGGCGATCTGGCTGCTAGTGAAGGCCTACCCGAAAGTCAGCTCCGCCATCAGCTCTATGCCTTGAGCCAGTTCTTGAGCGCGGAGACAGCCTCTCCGGTCTTACGCGAGGTCTTAAGCGCGGTGCGGGTCATCGCCGAGCGGGAGAGTGATGGCGTGATGCTGGCGGTCAGCGCCACGCCGGCCACCCCCTATCCCCTGCAGCGTCTGCGCGAGCTGCGCGGCTATCCGCTGCCAAACCTCTCCGCGCTCAACGATCTGAACCTGCGCGTGGATACGCACTAGCCCCTACCTCAGGGCCATGAGCTCGTAGAGCAGATCCAGTGCGGCACGCGGTGTCAGTGCGTCCGGGTCAATCTCCGCCAAACGGGTGCGCAGCAGATCCTCGTCTTGAGGCTCCGGTTCACGCGTGCGGTTGGCGGCGGCGGAGAAGAGCGGCAGGTCGTCGACCAGTTGGGCCAGCGCGCCGGCCTGCTCGCCGGCTTCCAGCTGGCGCAGGATTTCTTCAGCCCGGTGGACCACGGCATGCGGCAGGCCGGCCAGGCGGGCGACGTGGATACCGTAGGAGCGGTCGGCCGCACCGCTGGTGACCTCGTGCAGGAAAACCACCTGGCCCTGGTAGTCGCTGACCCGCATGGAGCGGTTGACCAGGCGCGGCAGCCGCGCCTGCAGGCGGGTCAGCTCGTGATAGTGGGTGGCGAAGAGGGCGCGGCAGCCGTTGACTTCGTGCAGCTGCTCCAGGCTGGCCCAGGCGATGGAGAGGCCGTCGAAGGTGGCTGTGCCGCGGCCGATCTCGTCCAGAATCACCAGGGCACGGGGGCCCGCCTGGTTCAGGATGGCAGCGGTCTCTACCATCTCTACCATGAAGGTGGAGCGCCCGCGGGCGAGATCGTCGGCAGCTCCCACACGGCTGAAGAGGCGGTCGACCAGGCCGATCCGGGCAGAGCGCGCCGGCACGAAGCTGCCGGCCTGGGCCAGAATGGCGATCAGCGCGTTCTGGCGCAGGAAGGTCGACTTGCCGGCCATGTTCGGCCCGGTCACCAGCCAGAGCCGCGTCTCGGCCGAGAGGTCGCAGTCGTTGGCCACGAAAGGCTGGCCCGCTGCCGCCAGGGCCTGTTCGACCACCGGGTGACGCCCGCCTTCGATGACAAAGCTGTCGTCGTCGCTGACGTGGGGCCGGATATAGCTCCGCTCGCGCGCCAAAGTGGCCAGGCCTGTCGCCACATCCAGCCGCGCCAGGGCCTGCGCTATGGCTTGGATCGCCTCCGCCCGGCCTGTGACCTCGCCGACCAGGTTCTGGAAGTGCTGCGCTTCGATCGCTAAGGCGCGGTCTTGCGCGCCCTGCAGGTCGCGGTCCAGCTCCGCCAGTTCCGTCGTGGTGTAACGCACCGCCGACGCTAGACTTTGGCGCTGAATGAAGGGCTCGTCCGGCATGCGTGGTGCCAGGCTGGGGCTGACCTCAATGAAGTAGCCCAGCACGTTGTTGTGCTTGATCTTCAGGGCGGAGATGCCGCTGAGCTCGGCATAGCGGGCCTGCAAGGCCGCGATGTGTTTGCGGCTGTCGCTCGCCAGGCTGCGCAGGCGGTCCAGCTCTTCGGCATAGCCGGTCTTGATCACACCGCCGTCGCGCAGCAGCAAGGGTGGACTCTCGACCAAGGCGCGCTCCAGCCGCGCGCGCAGGCTGGCCTGGCCGGTCAAGCTCTGCAGAGGCGCATCCAGCAGCAGCTCGGCGCTGTCTGCGTCTAAGAGACCGGCGATCCCCTCCGCCACCGTCAGGCCGGCACGCAAGCCCACCAAATCGCGCGGGCCGCCACGGCCTAGGGTCAGCCGGGCCAGTGCGCGTTCCAGATCCGGCAAGGCCTTGAGCGCGGCGCGCAGATCCTGCGCCAGGTCCGGCGCAGTCACCAAATGATCGACAGCAGCCAGACGTCGCTCGATCGCCGCGCGCTGGTTCAAAGGCGCTGCCAGGCGCTGGGCCAGCAGGCGGCTGCCGGCTGCGGTGGTCGCGCGGTCGATGGCAGCCAGCAGGCTGCCTTTGCGTCCGCCGGCCTGTGCTTCAAAGAGTTCGAGGTTGCGCCGGCTGGCAGCATCGATCACCAGCCGGGCCTCCGGTGCGGCCCGGCGCGGGCGTGCCAGATGGGCGACGCTGCCTTTCTGGGTCAGCTCTGCATAGTCCAGCAGCGTGCCCAGGGCTGCGACCTCGGCACGGCTGAAGGCGCCAAAGGCGGTGAGATCGGCGACACCATAGTGCGTCTGCAGCCGCGCCTCTGCATTGCGGCTGTCGAAACGCGCGGGCGGCAAGCTGGTCATCACCTGGCGCCACTGCCCCCAAAGCTCGAAGAGCGCCTCGCGCTGCAGCAGCCGTTCTGAGACCAGGAGTTCGCTTGGCGCAAGCCGCGCCAGCGCTGCCGCCAGCCCGGCCTCACCTTTATCCACCGGCTCGGCAGCGATTTCTCCTGTGGAAAGATCAAGCCAGGCCAGCCCGAAGCCCTCTCCCACCTCGGCCAGGGCCGCCAGGTAAGCATTGGCGCCGGGCTCCAGCAGGTGATCCTCAGTCAGGGTGCCGGCGGTCACCAGGCGGACCACTTCGCGCTTCACCAGGGCCTTGGAGCCCCGCTTCTTGGCCTCGGCAGGCGTCTCCACCTGCTCGCAGATGGCGACCTTGAAGCCCTGACGGACCAGGCGAGCGAGATAGCTTTCATGCGCATGGGCCGGCACGCCGCACATGGGGATGGTCTCATCCCGCTGCTCGCGCCGGGTCAGCACGATGTCCAGCGCGGCGGCGGCCTGCTTGGCGTCTTCGAAAAAGAGCTCGTAGAAATCGCCCATGCGGAAGAACAGCAGGGCGTCCTCATAGTCCGCCTTTAGCGCGAGGTACTGCGCCATGAAGGGGGTGGGACTGCCGGCCCCCTTCCGGGGCTCCCCGCCTTTGGCTTGGTTCGCGTTCTTTTCTGTGTCAGGCATGGCGCCGCAGCCTAGGCAGGGCCTAGAGCCCGAGCAAGCGCCAGACTGAGGGATGGACCTGGAGAGACGATGGACAACACGAAGCGCATTACCGACCGCGAGGCCTTGGAGTTTCACGCTAGCGGCCGGCCGGGCAAGCTGGAGATCCGCGCCACCAAGCCGTTGACCACCCAGCGCGACCTCTCGCTCGCTTACTCCCCCGGCGTCGCGGTGCCTTGCGAGCGCATCCACGAAGACCCGGCCCAGGCCTATGACTTTACCGCCCGCGGCAACACCGTGGCCGTCATCTCCAACGGCACCGCCGTGCTGGGTCTCGGCAATCTCGGCGCGCTGGCCTCCAAGCCGGTGATGGAAGGCAAGGCTGTCCTCTTCAAGCGCTTTGCCGACATCGACGGCATCGACCTTGAGGTGGATACCGAAGAGGTCGAGGCCTTCGTGAACTGCGTGCGCTACCTCGGCCCCTCCTTCGGCGGCATCAATCTGGAGGACATCAAGGCGCCGGAGTGCTTCATCATCGAAGCGCAGCTGAAAGAGCTTCTGGACATCCCGGTCTTTCACGATGACCAGCACGGCACTGCCATCATCGCCGCTGCCGGCATCCTGAACGCGCTGCACCTGACCGGCCGCACGCTGGAGGAGACCCGCCTGGTGATGAACGGCGCGGGGGCTGCCGCCATCGCCTGTGCCGACCTGCTGAAGGCCATGGGCATGCCGCAGGACAACCTGCTGCTCTGCGACACGCAAGGTGTGATCTACGTGGGCCGCACCAGCCGCATGAATCAGTGGAAGTCCACCCACGCTGCTCGCACCAGCGCGCGGACCCTGGAGGAAGCGTTGGTGGGCGCTGACGCCTTCTTCGGCCTCTCGGTTAAGGGCGCGGTGACGCCGGCCATGGCGGCCTCCATGGCCGACAAGCCGATCATCTTTGCCATGGCCAATCCGGACCCGGAGATCACGCCGGAAGAGGTGCGCACCGTCCGCGACGACGCCATCGTCGCCACCGGGCGCAGCGACTATCCCAACCAGGTGAACAACGTCCTGGGCTTCCCCTACATCTTCCGCGGTGCCTTGGACGTCCGGGCGCGTACCATCAACATGGAGATGAAGATCGCCGCCGCCGAGGCCTTGGCGGCGCTGGCGCGCGAAGACGTGCCGGACGAAGTCGACCGCGCCTATGCCGGGCGGCGGCTGCGCTATGGCCCGGACTACATCATCCCAGCCCCCTTCGACCCTCGTCTCATCGTCGCAATCCCCAAAGCGGTGGCCAAGGCGGCGATGGACAGCGGCGTCGCCGGCAAGCCCATCGCCGACTTTGACGACTACGAGGCCGCACTCTCGGCACGGCTGGATCCCACCTTCTCCGCCCTGCAAGACGTCTTCGACAAGGTGCGCGAGCATCCCTCCCGCGTCGTCTTCGCCGAGGGGGAGGAGCAGCGGTGCATCCGCGCTGCCTATGCCTTCTGGCAGGCCGGTTTCGGCACGCCGATCCTGGTCGGCCGCAGCGAGGTGGTGGCCAAGCGCCTGGCGGAGCTGGGCCTGCCCGACGGCTTCTGCGAAATCACCAACGCCAGCATCGCCAACACCAGCGAGCGCTATGCCGAGTTCCTCTATAACCGCCTGAACCGCCAAGGCATGCTCTTCCGCGACTGCCAGCGCATGGCCAACCAGAACCGCAACGTCTTCGCCGCCTGCATGCTGGCCTGCAATGAAGCCGATGCCCTGGTCACCGGCCTCACCCGCAACTTCAGCCGGGTCCACACCGACTTGCTGCGCGCGCTGGACCGCAAGCCCGGCAAGCGCGTCTTCGGTATGGCCCTGCTGGTGGCACCGCAGCGCTCCGTCCTCTTGGCCGATACCCTGGTGCATGAGTTGCCCAGCGCGGAAGAGCTGGCCGACATCGCCGAGCAAGCCGCCGAGCAGGCGCGCGCGCTGGGCCAAGAGCCGCGCGTGGCCTTGCTCTCCTTCTCCAACTTCGGCGACCCGCCGGGCGAGCGGGTGACCCGCGTGCGTGAAGCCATCAAGATCCTGGACCATCGCCGCGTCCAGTTCGAGTACGACGGCGAGATGCAGGCCGACGTGGCGCTCAACTACGAGCGTATGCAGGCCCACTATCCCTTCTGCCGCCTCTCAGGCCCCGCCAACGTGCTGGTCATGCCGGCGCTGCACACCGCCAGCGTCATCACCCGCATGCTGCCGGAGGTCAGTTCCTGCCACGTCATCGGCCCGCTGCTGCTGGGTCTGACCAAGCCAGCGCAGGTGGTTTCGCTCGGCGCGACGGTGAACGACGTGGTGAACGCCGCGGCCCTGGCTGCCTACGACGCCATCATGGATCGGCACTATTAGGGTTTCAGCGATGCGCAAGCACATCGTGCGGCACCAGCCCTCTCCCCCTCCCGGCCACCCAATAGGATACTGGCGTGGGTGGCCGGGAGGGGGAGAGGGCTGGTGCCGCTTCGTCGCGAAGTAACGACGCAACAATGATCTTGTGGCCGGGCCCAGTACGCCAATGGGGGTGAGGGCCGGTGCCGCTTCGTCACGAAGTGACCGCAACACACTTACCTCCACCTATCTTCACCTGGCCGCTGGGGGTAGGCTTCGCTCTACCATGACCGCAGAGAAGCTTCGAAAGAGCCGTCCCCGCGCGCCCAGACCGGCACGCCCGATCCTGTCCGACCCCTTCGCCGCGCGGGCGGAAAAGGCAGGATCCGCTGCGCAATCGCGCAGTGGTGATCAAAGCGACACGCAAGCGACACTGCCCGGTCATCTCTCTGCGCTAGATCGATTCGTTGATATTGAGGACAGCGAGTCGGCGATGCAGGAGGCAGGTGTTAGCGGCACAGCACGGCTGGATTGGTTTTTTCCCTTCCTGGCGATCACGCTGCCTGTCCTTCTGGCGGTGGTGGGCTTCTACGCCGCTGGCTGGATCGTCTGGCACGCCGGCCTGCTGCTGGTCCTCGCCAGTGCCGCTGGCGCGCTCTACCTGATCAACCGGCACCGCCGTCACGTCGCGGAACTGCGCGACTATCTGCAACGCGCCGCCCAGGATCCCGATCAGCCCCTGCCCGAACCCCCCGCACCGCTTGGCAGTCTCTTGAGTGGGGAGCTGACCGGCAGCCTGCTGGCCGCCCTGAACATCGGGCGTGGATGGCGCCGCGATCTGCGTGGGCTGGACGCCGGCAAGGACGCGATCCTGGCGGCTCTCCCCTATCCATTGCTGACCCTTGCCAGCGAGCGGCGGGTGACCCGCGCAAACCGGGCCGCCAATGAGCTCTTCGGTGATACCCTGGTCGGCCGTGACTTGATCTCGGTCTTGCGGGAGCCTGCCCTCTTGGCGGGTGCCGAGGCTGTGCTGGACGGCGAGGACAGCCGCACGGTCGAGTTCACCATCACCGGGGCCATCACCCAGCACTTCGTGGCGCAGATCCAGCGCCTGCCGATGACCTTGCCGGATCAGACCCTGGCCATCCTGGCGCTGCTCGACATCACCGCGCTGAAGCGGGCGGAGCAGCTGCGCGCTGACTTCGTCGCCAATGCCAGTCACGAGCTGCGCACCCCGCTTACCAGCCTCATGGGCTTCGTCGAGACCCTGCAGGGCTCGGCCCGGGACGATGCCGAGGCCCATGCCCGCTTCCTGCCGATCATGGAGGAACAGGCCAAGCGCATGGCGCTCTTGGTCGACGATCTGCTCTCTCTCTCGCGCATTGAATTGCACGAGCACACCCCGCCCGACACGGCGGTGGAGCTGGAGCCGCTGTTGAAACGCATCGCCCAGAGCCTCTCCATCAAGGCGCAGAAGCGCGCCATCACCTTGGTGGTGCAGGGCGACCCGCTGCCGCCGGCGCTGGGCGACCAGGAGGAGCTGCAGCAGGTCTTCCAGAACCTCATCGACAACGCCATCAAGTATGGACGCAGCGATTCCCAGGTCACCATCGAGACCAAGCTGCTGCAACGTGCAACCGCCGCCGGCGAGCAAAGACGGCGCCCGGGCATCGCAGTCTCGGTCATCGACCAGGGGGAGGGCATTGCCCGCGAACACCTGCCGCGCCTGACCGAACGCTTCTACCGCGTCGATACGGCGCGCTCCCGCGCCATGGGCGGCACCGGGCTGGGCCTCGCCATCGTCAAGCACATCGTGAACCGTCACCGCGGCAAGCTGGAAATCGTCAGCGAGCCCGGCAGGGGCTCGATTTTCACAGTGCAGCTGCGCGCTGCGCCCAGCCCTGGCGGCCGTCAACGCCAGACGCTGAATCCGGCTTTTTCTGCGGACGTCGGGTGATCCCAGCCCGTCGCTTGCCCGTATCAGCGGGTTATGGAGAGAGATTCGCTCTTGCTCGATCCGGCGCCTGCGCTACAGCTATATGGCGCCGCGTCCCAGAACCGGCGCAGTGACCTGCGTTTGGGAGAGCGAGTAGTCAGTTTGGACGGCCAAGACCAGCAAGCCCTTCTGCGTGCCGTGGCCGATACGCAGGATCGTGATGCTTTTGCCACGCTCTTTGATTACTTCGCACCGCGGCTGAAGGCTTTTCTCCTGCGCCAAGGTGCGGATGGTGGCCTTGCGGAAGAGGTGGTGCAGGAAACCATGCTGACGGTCTGGCGTCGCGCCCAGACCTTCGATCCAGCCCAGGCCGGCGTTGCCACCTGGGTTTTTACCATCGCCCGCAACAAACGGATCGACCGGCTGCGGCGCGACAACAAGCCGGCCCTTGATCCGCATGAGCCACTGCTGCAGCCTGAGAATACGCAGGTTGAGCAGGTGATTGAACGCCAACAGCAAGCAGCCCGCTTGCAACGCGCGATCGCTGAGCTACCTCCTGAGCAAGGGGCTCTCGTGCGCATGGCATACTTCGGCGATAAGGTGCACACCACCATCGCTGAAGAGACTGGGATTGCGCTTGGAACCGTGAAGTCGCGTCTTCGCTTGGCCATGAAGCGATTGAGACGCAGTCTTGAAGAGGATGCGTGAGAGGCAGGTATGGGGTTCTACAACGAGCATGATGAGATCGTCATGGCACATGCAGCCGGCCTCCTGCCGCCGGCTCAGGCCCTGGTGATCGAAACGCAAGCCGCTCTGCGCGAGGATGTCCGCCGCGAGCTGAAGGATTGCGAGGCCATTGCTGCAGCTTTGATGGAGGATTGCGCACCCGCGGACTTGTCTGCGGATCTGCGCGCCCGGGTCATGGATCAGCTGGACCTTCCGGCTGAGGAGCCGGTCGCTCCGCCGAGCGGCTGTGACCATCGCCTGCCGGAGCCGCTGCGCGGTGTCGTTGGCAAGGATCTAGACAGCCTGCCCTGGCGCTGGGTCATGCCGGGCTTGCGGGACTGCGTCTTGCCTTTAGGCGCCGCCAAGAGCCCACCGGGCAATGGCGGCACCATGCGCCTCATGTGGGTGCGAGCTGGAACGCGGGTTCCGGCACACAGCCATCGCGGTTTGGAGATGACCTTGGTTCTGCAGGGCGCCTATCGCGACGCGACTGGGATCTATGGCGCCGGCGACCTGCAGCTGGCCGACGAGCGGGTCGATCATGGCCCGGAAGCCCGTGCCGGTGCAGATTGTCTCTGCCTGGTCGTCACCGAAGGTCCGGTGCGCCTTACCGGTCGGTTCGGGCGGCTCTTCGATCGTATTGTGCGCTACTAGGCCTCAGGTAGCGTCTGGCGCGTAGATGCCCAGCTTGTAGCGCTGCTTGTGGAAGGTATCGATCCGTCGAACGACGTCCGGGCCGGCCTCCGCAACGACAAAAGCCGTCAACGCTTCAAAGAAGGCGGTTAAAGCCACCGTCGAGATAAAGAACTGTGGTGTCTTGATCGGCACGACAAAGCCATGCGCGGCCTCACGCATGATGGGGCTCGTGTGGGTGTCTGAGAGCGCGATGATCGTCACCCCAAGCTCCCGCGCGAGCTTCACCGCAGAGATCACCTCTGTCCGGTAGGGGTAGAAGGTGAGCGCGACCAAGACATCCCGCTCGTCGGAGTGCGCCAAGCGATCGGCCGGCAACATGCCGCCGTTCGGCAGCGCGTGCACATTGTCAATCGCCATGCTGCCCACATAGGCGAAGTTCTGCGCTGCCGCATTGGCAACGCCGACACCCAGCACATAGGTGCGCCGCGCCTCCACGATGCTGTGCGCCGCCGCCTGCATGTCCCGGTAGTCCGCGGTGGCGAAGAGGCTCTCCAGATTGCCCGTCAGCTTCTCTGCAATGTCGGCATAGAGCTGTCCCAATTCGTCGCGCTGCGACAGGCTCTGCAGCCAGCGCGCCCGGTCGGGATAGGTGTCGCTGCCCTTGCGAATCTCGTCGCGGAAGAGCTCCCGCATCTCCTCAAAGCTCTTGAAGCCTAAGGCGGCTGCTAGGCGGACCAGGGCATTGGGCTTCAGCTCCGCCCGCGCTGCCAGGCTGCGGATCGAACTCAAGCCAACCTCGCGCTGATTCTCCAGCACGAAGTCCGCCGCCTTCGCCAGCTCCGGGGCAAGCGACCCCCTGATCGACCGCAGTCTGGACAAGAGCTCGGGTGCTGAGGTGATCGCTTGCAAGGTCTCGTTCTCCCTGCTTGACGGTAAACATATGTTTTGCAACTCTGTCCATACCAAACATCTGTTTGGTGCTTGCGGGAGAGCGCAGGTCCGACGCGGGCCTAGCGTGCAAGCGAGCGATAAGAAGCAGAAGGCTGCCGCCCGTCACGAGGTTTGCTGCCACCATCCAGGTGGTGACACAGGGGGTCGTTTTGCCCCCCTGACAGCAAGAGAACAGGATAGAGGAGAGAGCAATGCGTTTTCGCAAAGCAGCACATATGACTGCCGCTGTTTTGGCCGCATCGACCATGCTGTCGAGTGTCGCCTACGCCGCGGAGTGCACGAACGAGCGATGGAACGCGGTGATGGAGCGCGGCACGCTCATCGCCGGGGTCAAGGCCGACTACAAGCCTTGGGGCTATCGCGACACGGATGGTTCGATCATCGGGATGGAAGCCGACATGGCAGCCGACGTCGCCGCCAAGATGGGCGTCGATCTGGAGCTGGTCGCAGTGGTTGCCTCCAACCGCATGCAGTTCTTGGAGCAGGGTCAGATCGACCTGCTGATCGCCACCATGACCGATCGCCCCGACCGGCGTGAGATCGTCGGGATCGTCGGGCCCAACTACTACACCTCCGGCACCAACATCATGTCGCCCAAGGCCCTGGGCCTCACCGAATGGAGCCAGCTGGAGGGGAAACCGGTCTGCGGCGTGCAGGCGGCCTTCTACAACAAGATCGTCGAGGATCGCTACGGCGCCGAAATCGTTGCCTTTGCCGGCACCGCCGAGGCCAAGCAGGCGCTGCGCGACCGTAAGTGTATCGCCTTCCTCTATGACGACAGCTCCATCGGCTCGGACCTGGCCTCCGGCAACTGGGATGACTTCGAGATGCCGCTGGCGTCTGAAGATGACAGCCCCTGGGCGCTGGCCGTGCCGAAGTCCGAGCAGAACTGCGTCTTCGGGAACTTCATGTCCGGCATCCAGTACAACTGGCACCGCGATGGCGCTCTGATCGCACTGGAGCAGAAGTGGGGCATCAAGCCGACGGCCTATCTCGAGGCCATGTCGGAGCGTATGGCTGATCATATGGCCGACAAGAACTAAGCCAAACGATGGACATCGCGGGTTTCTTTGAGGCTTTGGCCGCGGAGTACCCGCGGTGGAACTTCATTTGGCTTTATGACGAGGTACAGACAGACCGGATTCTCTCCGGTCTGTGGTACACAGTGCTGCTGTCTGTGGCCTGTGTGGTATTTTCCGTCGTCATCGGCGTGGTCGGCGCCTGGGCCTTGGGCACGAAGAGCCGCCTGCTGAGGGCCTGCGTCCAGGGCTACATCCAGTTCTTCCGCAACACCCCGCCCATGGTGCAGCTGCTCTTCTTCTTCTTTGCACTGGGCCAGTTCACCCCCTCCTACAGCCCAGACGGCTGGCTGGAGGTGCCGATCATCTCCAATGTCGGCTGGGCCATCATCTCGCTCTCCCTCTTCGCTGGCGCCTTCAACATCGAGATCTTTCGCGCCGGACTGGAGGCTGTCCCGGAATCGACGGTGGAGGCCTCCGAGAGCCTTGGCTTCACGCGCACCCAGACCTTCCGCGATGTCGTCTTTCCCTTGGCCTTGCGGATCTGCCTGCCGTCGCTGAACAACAATCTGATCAACCTGGTCAAGACCACGACCCAGGCCTATGCCATTGCGGTTCCAGAGCTTCTGTACGAAAGCGTATCGATCTGGTCGGATTACCCCTCGGCGCAGAACCCGACCATGCTGTTCTTGTTCGTTGCTTACGTCGGCTTGGTCGGGATCCTGGCCTTCGGCATGAACCGCTGGGAGCGGCGGCTGGAGATCCCGGGCTATGGGACGACCTGACATGCGCCTCATCAGCCAGAAGACCGATCTAGCGGTCCTGAAGCCCTTCCGCCTGAAAGGCCGGCAGTATGAAGAGGGCTATCTGGTGCGCTGGCTGGCCAGCATCCCGCCAGTCTGGATCTTCGTGCTGGTCCTTTTCTGGCCGGCCTTGGCGCTGGCGAACAGTGGGCTGGCCATGCACGAGGCCTTCACCGCGCTCTGGCGTTGGATGCCCTTTTTGGTCACGCAAGGCTTCTTCTTCAACGTGCTGATCTCGCTCTTGGCCATGCTGATCGGCACCGCGCTCGGCGTCATCCTGGGCTTGGCGCAGATCAGCCGCAGCGGTCAGATCCGCTGGGTCGCCTGGTTTCTGACCCAGCTCTTCCGCAACTCGCCCTGGCTGGTGCTGCTCTTCATCGTGCTCTTGGCGGTGCCCTTTCAGATCGATCTCTTCGGCTACACCATCCGCATTCCGGCCTGGATGAAGGCGGTCTTCGGCCTCTCCCTGCCGATCATGGCCAACATCTCCGAAATCGTGCGCGGCGCCGTGGTGTCGGTGCCGTCCGGCCAGTGGGAGGCCTCTGAGTCGCTGGGCTTCACCCGGCGCCAGACCCTCTACGACATCATCCTGCCGCAGTGCTTCAAGCGGATGATCCCGCCTTGGATGAACTGGTACGCCATTTTGACCATGGCCACGCCGCTCTGCTCGCTGCTGGGTGTCGAAGAGATCATCACTCTCTCCCGCCAGGCGATGAGTGCTGAGAACAACCAGCCGGAGCTGCTGGTGCCCTTCTACGGCTTCGCGCTCGTGCTCTTCTTTATCTACTGCTACCCCATCGCGCGCTTCACCATCTGGCTGGAGCGGCGCGTGTCCGTGAAACTGTAAAGGGGGGACCCATGACCACGCACCATGCCCTGGGAGACCCCTTGGTCGTCGTAACCGACGTGCGCAAGTCCTTCGGTGACTTGGAGGTGATCAAAGGCATCTCCATGACCATCCGCAAAGGCGAGGTGGTCTGCATCATCGGCCCCTCGGGATCGGGCAAGTCCACCTTCATCCGCTGCATCAACCGCCTGAACACGATCGATTCCGGCTCGATCGTCGTCGGTGGTATCGAGGTCAATGACCCCAGGCTCGACACCCTGAAGCTGCGCCGCGAGGTCGGGATTGTCTTCCAGCAGTACAATCTCTTCCCGCACAAGACCGCGCTGCAGAACATCATGATGGCGCCGATCAAGGTCCTGCGGGAAGACCGGGCGACGGTGGACTCCAGGGCCCGCATGCTGATGGAGAAGGTGCGGCTCAGCGGGAAGGAAGACGCCTATCCGGGCGAGCTGTCAGGCGGCCAGCAACAGCGTGTGGCGATCGCGCGGGCCTTGGCCATGCGCCCGGAGGTCATGCTCTTCGACGAGGTCACCGCGGCCTTGGATCCGGAAACCGTCAAGGAGGTTCTGGTCACCATCAAGGACCTGGCGGCCGAGGGCATGACCTGCATCCTCGTCACCCACGAGATGGGCTTCGCCCGCGAGGTCGCAGACCATATCTACTTCACCGACCGCGGCATCATCGTCGAGCACGGACCGCCGGACACCTTCTTCGACCAGGCTAAAGACCCGAGGACCAAGGAGTTCTTGAGCCAGATTCTTTAGAGAAGGATGAGATGAGATGGAACTATTAGTTCCACAAGTACTCCCTCGTCTTGAGCAGCGAGCGTGAGCGAGCGACCGTCGAAAGGCGGGCCGTTAGCACCGAGCTTGGGGCCCGCCCTTCGACAAGCTCAGGAGAGGGATGCGTGGGTGTTGGGTGTTTCAGGCGAAAACCATCATGCTTTAGGCGGGCGTTACTGGCCCTGCTCGTCCGCCATGGGCCGGCCGCGCCGGAAAATCTGGCCGCCCTGGACGTGCGCTGGCCGTTCCTCCGTCGGGCCACCGGCACGGATCGGCCGCGGTGCATGCCGCCCCATGCTGACGTAGCGGTCGTACATGACTAGTGCGCCAGCCAGCGAGACGTTGATGCAAAAGCGCGTCGGGATCTTCACCAGGAAATCACAACGGCTCTGTGCCTTCTCGCTCAAGCTGCCGCGCTCCGGCCCCAAGAGATAGGCGGCGGCCAGTGGGTGCTTGAAGCTGGGCAGGTCGATGGCCTCGTCGGTCAGCTCGATCCCCACCATCTGGCAGCCGCGCGGCAAGGTCAGCGCGTCGAGGTTTGGATAGCTGAAGAAAGGCAGGTGCTGGTCCGAGCCGGCGGTGTCTGACAGCCGCACCTCCTCGCGTTTCACCGCGGCGGCGATGGTGAAGGCATAGCTGGCGCCGAAGGCATGGGCGGTGCGCAGCAAGGCGCCCAGGTTCATCGCCTTACTGATGCCCTCCACCCCGATCGAGAAGTAGCCGCGCGGATCGCTCATGATGGCGGCAAGGTGCCGAAGGGCTGCGGCGCCGGCAAGGGTGTCTCACCGATCGGAGCATTGCCAAGCGCAGGTCGCTGCCGATAGGTCTGTGCCCCGACTTGATCGCTTTCGAAAGCACGCCGTCAGATGCCCTTGCTCGACGTCTCCAACATGCCGCCACCTGACACTGCTGCTGCGCCCTTGGTCGTGGAGGTGACCCGCGGACCCCAGGTGGAGAGCCGTCATGAGGTCAGCTTCGCGCTGGTCGACCTGCAGGGCAAAATCGTGCGATCGGCCGGGTCGGTGGAGCAGAGCGTCTACCCCCGCTCTGCCATCAAGGCGATCCAGGCCTTGGCCATGATCGAGAGCGGTGCTGCCGACCGCTACGACCTGAGCCAAGCCGAACTGGCGCTGGCGTCCGCCAGCCACAACGGTGAGACGCAGCACGTCGCGGCGGTGACGGCCTGGCTCGCACGGCTGGGTCTCACCACCGAGGCGCTGCTCTGCGGGCCGCAGCCGCCGTCGCGCCAAGAGAGCTTGGCTGCGCTTTACGCTGCCGGCGGGGTTCCCGGCCCGGAGCACAACAACTGTTCGGGCAAGCACACAGGCTTCCTGACCCAGGCGCAACACCTGGGTGCGCGGCTCGATGGCTATCTGAAGCCGCAGCACCCGGTGCAGCAGCGCATCCTGGGGGTGATGGAGAGCATGAGCGGCCTCGACCTCAGCCGGGCGCCGCGCGGGGTGGATGGCTGCGGGATCCCGACCTTGGCCCTGCCGCTGGGCAATCTGGCCTTGGCCATGGCCCGACTGGGCAATCCGAAAGACCAGCCCGACCTGCGCCAGGCTGCCTGCTCACGTATCCGCAAGGCGGTGGCGGCCGAGCCCTTCATGCTGGGCGGTACCGATGACTTCGTGACTGAAGCCATGCAGGTCTTGGGCCTCAAGGCCTTGATCAAGAACGGCGCTGAGGGCGTCTTCTGTGCCAGCCTCCCGAACTGGGGCCAAGGCTTGGCGATCAAGGTGCATGATGGGGCGGCCCGCGCCGCAAAGGCGGTGATGGCGGCCTTCCTGCCGGCACTGGGCCTGCTGTCGGACGAGGAGGCGCAGCGCCTCTCCCGCTGGATCGCGCCGCCGGTGATCAACCGCGCCGGCCGAGAGGTGGGCGAGATCCGGGTCACCGGTCTGCCAGCGATGCGGGGAGCCTAGCGACATGCGCTCCGCCAATCGCACCCGGCACCGGCCCGCGGCCCCTCCCGGCCACCCATTAGGATACTGGCGTGGGTGGCCGGCCCGTTACGCCATTAGGGGGCGCGGGCCGGTGCCGCCGGTCACGCAAGTGGCCGCGCATGAACAAGAGCGGAGCCTAACGACATGCGTGCGATGATCTGCGAGACGCCGGGGAAAGACGGCCGCATGAGCCTGCAGGAGGTCGCGACGCCAGAGCCCAGCCCCGGTCAGGTGCTGGTGAAGATCGAGGCTGCCGGCGTGAACTTCGCCGATACGCTTATGCTGGCCGGGCGTTACCAAGACATGCCGAGCCCGCCCTTCGCCCCGGGACTGGAGGTGGCCGGCACCGTCGCCAAGCTGGGTGAGAAGGTCACCGGCTGGGAGGTCGGGCAGCGGGTCCTGGCCTTTCTCGATCAGGGCGGCTTTGCTGACTACGCCTTGGCCCGCGCCGACGATCTGCATGCCCTGCCGGACTCGGTGGAAGCGGCAACGGCAGCGGCGCTGGGCATCACCTATGGCACCGCGCACGGCAGCCTGGTCTGGCGTGCCGGCTTGAAGCCGAAGGAGACCCTGGTGGTGCACGGGGCTGCCGGCGGCACAGGTCTCGCCTGCGTCGAGGTCGGCAAGGCATTGGGCGCCCGGGTCATCGCCACTGCCGGCGGGCCGGAGAAGCTGGCAATCGCCGCCGCCCACGGTGCGGATGCCGTGATCGACTACAAGAAGGAAGACCTGCGCGAGAGGATCAAGGCGCTGACGGCCGGTCAGGGCGCCGATGTGATCCTAGACCCGGTCGGTGGCCCGGTCTTCGAGGCCTCGCTGCGCGCGCTGGATTTCGAGGGCCGCCTGGTGACCTTGGGCTTCGCCGGCGGTGAGGTCCCGCAGGCGCCCGCCAACATCATTATGGTGAAGAACATCTCCCTGGTCGGCTTCTACTGGGGTGCCTACCGCCGCCGCGCGCCGCGCCGGGTGGCAGAGCAGTTGCGCGATCTCATGACCTGGCTGATCGAGGGTCACCTGCAGCCCCGCGTCTCTCACCGCCTACCTTTGGAAGACGCCCCCGCTGCCTTGGACCTGCTGCGCCAACGCAAGGCCACCGGCAAGATCGTCATCGAGATGGAGGCTTGAGGCCCTCATGCCCCCCATCGACGACTCCCACGATGATCCGCTGGCCGCCCAGTACGAGGCCTATCCCTACCCCGCCCGCGATCCGGCCGAGGAGCGCAAGCGCCTCATCCTGGGTTCGCCCAGCGACCTACGGGAGGTGGTGCACTACCTGCGCCACGGCCGTTTCGACCCGGGCCAGCCCTTCCGCGCACTGGTGGCCGGCGGCGGCAGCGGCGATGCCGCCATTATGCTGGCCCAGCAGCTGGCGGACGAAGGGGCGACAGCGGCGGAGGTCGTCTACCTGGACCTCTCCCGCACGTCCCGTGCCATCGCTGAGGCCCGGGCCAAGGTGCGCGGTCTCACCAACCTGCGCTTCCACACTGGGTCCTTGGAGGCGGTGGCGGAGATCGCGCCGGGCCCCTACGACTACATCGACTGCTGCGGCGTGCTGCACCACCTGGCCGATCCGCCCACCGGCCTCGCCGCCTTGCGCGCCCAACTGGCGCCGGACGGCGGCATGGGCATCATGGTCTACGCCCCCTATGGCCGCAGCGGCGTCTACGAGCTGCAGGGCCTGCTGCGCCAGCTGGTGAGTGATCGCCCCTTGCCCGAGCAGGTGGCGCTTGCCCGCCGCCTGGTCGCCAAGCTGCCGGAGACCAACCGCCTGCGCCGTAACCCCTACCTCTCCGACCACAAGCAGAGCGACGCGGCCCTAGTCGACCTCCTCCTCAACCTGCGCGACCGCGCCTATCGCGTTGAGGATTTACTATATCTGCTAAAGAGCGCAGATCTCCGCGCCGTCTCCTTCATCGCGCCTACGCTCTACGCGCCCGAGACCTACGCCAACGACCCCAAGCTCGCGACGGCCTTCGCCGCCCTCTCGCCTGAGGCCCGCTGGCAAGCCGCCGAGTCGCTCGCCGGCAACATTCGGCTCCACATCGTCTACGCCGCGCCGACAGACAGCCCGGCTGGGGAGGCTGTGATCAGTGACGTGGCCGTCCCACTTCTCACCAAGAACAGCGGGCCGGAACTGGCACGCGCCGCCCAGCAAGACCTCTCGATCAAGGCCACCATCGCCGGCCTGGCGCTGCGCCGCCGCTTGCCGCGCCTGGCCCCGGCAATTCTCTCACGTATCGACGGCAAGCGCAGTCTCGGCGAGATTCGCGCGGATCTGCAGGCAGCGAACCCGGCGGTGACCGACGAGGCCTTCAAAGAGGCCTTTGCCGAGACCTATGGGGCTCTGCAGGGGCTGAACTTGTTGCTGTTGCGCTATCCAGGGATCTAGCCCGATAGAGGACGCAGCCGTCACGGCGCCTTGAGGCTATGCACTCTCTGATAGTATGAAACTGCGAACCGGCCTAGAGGACCAAGGTCGGAGACAAAGCGCCCTGAACGACCGCCTCGAGCGCTTGCGTCGGTGCGACTAGAGGAATCGATTGGGCGCGAGCACTACCCCCATGGACGGAAGCGCGACAAGACTGAGGGCTGCTACCCTCTACCTGGAAGCTGCGTCTTCCCAGGCGCTGAAACGCGAAGAGCTGCTGGATCTCTTTTCCGACACTCTGGTGGATAAGATCGACTGCGAGGAGGTTGCGCGGGACGGTGGATTCTTGGTCGTTCCAATCGCTCAAGGGACGGACCGGATCTCGACCTATCTGAGGCATGTCCCAGAGCGCTATCTGACTGCCGTGCGTGAGAAGCGATCTTGGCTGGTTTTCGACCATTCCGGAGAAGGTCCGAACTTTCACAGGCAGGAAGCACAGCGTATCCATGCCGCCCTGAACGACATGGGGATCGCCCCGGCGCAGGTCATCTACATCAATCAGTCCCGTGACTACGGCCCTGACTACAGCGCCTGGTGCAACGCGCAGGCAGTGGACCAGCGCTTCCACGTCCTTCTCTACGACTACTACATCAAGCGCTTCTTTCTCCGTTCGTGGGACGATAGGCCTGCGGAATTTGCTCGGCGACGGCAGGCCTTCTTGCAGAGAGATAGGCTGGGGCGTGCCTTTGTCTGCCTCAACTTCAAGCCCAGACCCTGGCGGACGGCACTCCTGACCTGGATCATCAGAGATGGCCTCTGGGACCGAGGCTTCATCTCCTTCGGCGGCTTCGACCGAGGGGCTGTTCCGATGATAGAGGGCTCGATCGTCTGGTCGAAGTCCGGCGGTCCGATCCAGCAGTTTCTTGATCTGGCCGTCTCGGAGGGCTGCGAGGCTCCACTCGCAGCACTGGTTGAGAAGGGGCGGATCTTTTTTGCCAACCACGGCAAAGACGCGACGGGTCGAAACAAGGGCCGACTTTTGGACATGGCCGGCGACATCTACCGCCAGTCTGCCTTTTCCCTGGTCTCGGAGACGGCGATGATGCCGACCATGCGGCGGATCTCGGAGAAGCCCTGCAGAGCACTCTCCAACGGCCACCCGCTCATCCTTTTCGGCGGGTTCCGCAACCTTCAGCTGATCCGCAATCTTGGCTTCCAGACCTTCAGCGACTGGATCGACGAAGGCTACGACGAGATCTCCGATCCCGAATCGCGCTTCAGGGCGGCTTACGGCGCCTTTCAGGACTTCCTGCCGCGCGCAGAGACAGCCGTTCTGACCGACAAGAAACTGCAAGACCTCTTGCTGTTCAACTTGGAGCACGCCTTCTTCGGGATCCAGAAGAAGTACGATTCCGAGATCGATCCCGCCTTCTGCGATGCTCTGAGAAGGGCTGCTCAGGACTAACCTGGCGGTGGTATCTGGGCCTTACTTGCGCATCAGCTTTGGCTGCGCAGCCGGGTCGAAGGACATCTTCCCGTCTTTGTCGCGATTCCAAGGATTGCCTGTTGCCCAGATCAAGAAACACGGCTCAGAAGCGATAGCGAAAGAGCCCGCGCGCCTCATAGACCGCTGCTGCCTCTTCCAGAAACGCGGCGACCGTCTCGGCCCCATACTCCGCGCGTAGCCGTGCCGCCATGTCCAGGAGGCTCTGCTTGTCCGGGGCGCGGCCGGGGCGCAGTAGCTCGTAGGCCTGCATGATGACCTCTTGCGGTACGACGACCAGTTCGGCGCCGCGCTCGAAGTTTTGCGCCAAGGTTTCGCGGCCGGCGGCGCGGGCGATGGCGGCTTGCTGGCGGAGGGCCTCGGGCGTGATGCGCAGGGACTCCATGCCGATGGTGCCGGCCTCCAACGCCTCTAGGGTCAGCGCGTCGAGGGGCTTGCCGTCGGCGCTCTCCACCAGGTCGGGGCGCTTCTCGGCCAGGGGGTAGTCGGCGATGCCGGGGGTCTTCGCCTGGCTCATCGCGCAGGCTCCAGATAGGTGACGGCGACCTCCTGCGGTTCGGCGGTGGGGTCGCTCATCTCCGTCTCGATGGCGTAGATCAGCGCCACGCGGGCGTGGAAGCGTGCACCCAGCGCTTCGCCTTGGGTGGGGACCACCACCGGCTCCGGCGCGCGGCCTTGCGCATAGACAGCCGCATTCTCGCCCAGGCGGCGGTAGTGCTCCAGGCTGGTGATGGGGGCGTTGGAGAAGAGCTCCAGATTGTTGTGCGGCAGGCGGCCGGTCTGGTGGATCACCGCCGTGCCCTTGGCCTGGATGCCGATGCCGACGCCGGAGCCCGCCAGACTGGCGGCGCTGAGGCCCAAGAAGGAGGTATCGGCGGTGTGGTGGAAGCGCAGGATACGCGCCTGGCCGCCGGCTGCCTCGATCCCCTCGCTCATCGCTCGCAGCACTGCGGATAGGGAATGGCCGGCCAGGCTGCGGAAGATCTTGGTGCCGAAGCCGGGGCTGAGACCGATCACCACCTCTCGTTTGTCGCTGCCGGGCTTGGCCGGACCCAACTCGGCATAGCGGATGCGGCTGGCCTCGTCCTTCTTGAAACGGGCGGCGTCGCGCAGCACTGTCTCGCGGTCCAGCACCTCGCGGATAGCATTGATCTCCGCCCGCCGTTCCTCCGAGAGGCGATAGCCGCTGCCTGGCCCCTGATAGTCGTTGGGGTCGTTGATCGCCGAGAGGAGCCGCCCCTCACGCACCAGGGCGGAGGTTTGCAGGTAGTCGCCGGAAACCCGCAGCCTGACCAGGCTCAAGAGGTGCTCCGCCTCCTCCCGAAAGCCGCGCCTGGCCAAGGCCCGCACCACGTCGACCACGGTGATGCCACGGGCCTCGATAGCGGCCGAGATCTCTGAGACCTGGCCGGCGCTGTAGCTCTTTGTCTCCGCCGAGCCCGAGGCCAAAGCCACAGACTCGCACATGGCCTCGCTGGGCCTGGCCAGATCCAGCTCCTCGAAGACGGCGGTCAGCGCGGCCAGGGCGCGGCGGCGCAGATCCAAAACCTTGTTCTCGTCCAAGGGTGTCAGCGCGCCGTCGGCCTCGAAGTCCCGCTGCAGGACCAGATAGTCCTCCAGTTCCTCTCCGTTCAGCAGCGAGGGATTGAAGGAGTTGTCGTACTTCAGAATGGAGCCCATGCCGGAGCAGATGAGGTCGGAGCCTGCGAGCACGTAAGGGATGATCTTGGCGCCGACCCGGATCTCCGACTCGGTCGGCCGGGCGTCGTTGCCCGAGGCACACTCGAGATCGAGCCAGACGGCGATCAGGTTCTCCGCCATCAGCTCACGCAGGCCGCCGGGAACCGAGGCGGTCAAGGGCGCCCCGTCGATGCCGCCGTTCTGGGTACCCTGGACCCCCATGGCGCGCTGCAGGCAGAGGCAGCGGGCCTCCAGATAGAGCAGCGACTTGGCTTCGTGAAAGCCCATCAGCAGCTCGGCGGCCGCACCTGAGGTACAGCGCATCTTGATGCCGCGCGAGGCATAGGCGGCGGCCAGGAAGGCCTTGGACCAGGGGGTGTCGTCGCCATCGACGAAGGCCTTCTCCGTGCCGTAGACCGAGACCGTCTCGGCATAGCTGGTGAAGCCGGCCATGCCGATGCGCAGCTCCTCGGCCTCTTCGCTGGAGCATTGGAAGAGGGTGCCCCAGCGCCCCACTGCGGCGCCGACACAGCAGGCTAGCGCATTGGACCAGGCGTTGCGGGAGACCCGCATGGTGGTTTCGATCTCGTCGAAGCCAAGCGCGACGGCGGTGGCCGCGTCGGCGGCTAGCTGCAGCGGGTCGTCCTTGGCGTTGGTGACATGCCCCTGATTGCCCGGCGTCTTGCGCGCCCGCATCTTGGCGTAGGCAAAGGCGATCTCCAGCGCTGAGAGGTGGGCCACGGTCTCGGCCAGGCGTGCCGGGGTCAGGCCGTGGGCCAGGCGCACCAGCTCCGCCCGCGGCACCTTGGGATCGACCAGGCGGTAGGCCAGCTCCTCCGCCGGGATCGCCATGGCCTCCTCGGTCACCGTCGGATCCAGGTGATAGCGGGCGATGAAGCGGTCGATCATATCGAAGTCCGCCGCGGCTACCCTGTCCATCATGGCGACCGTGCCGCCGCTAACGGCAACCGCAGGCTTGGGATCGTTGGGGCTGGAGAAGGCGGAGAAGCCGTTCTCCGCATCCTCCACCGCGAAGTTGTCCAGCCGCAGCGGCCGCTCGTCCCAATCGGCGAAGCGTCGCCAGCGGTTGGCCCCTGCGGTCATTCTTTTCTCTCCTTCTCAGGCGCAGTCCTTGGCTGCGCGGAGGCCACCGCCCCGCTAGCCCTCATCCTGAGCCTGTCGAAGGATGTGCCCCAAGCGCGGTCTTCTCCATGGCATATGCTTCGACAGGCTCAGCATGAGGGGAGTGGTCCCGGAGGGTATCCCCTTCAAAACGGGCTTTCGCCAAAGCCTCTCTACCCCGTACGGCCCTCGACGGCCTCCAGGGTCTCTGCGATCTTAGCCTGTGCGGTCTTTAGGTCACCAGGCGCGCCGGCCAGGAAGACGCGGCCAGAGGCGCCGATCATCTGCACATCGACCAGGGTCAGCCCGGGTGCTGCCTTCTCTGCCTCGTTGGCGGCCACGGCGGCGAAGAGGGCAGGCGCCATCTCGTAGACCAGCAGGGACTGCCCCGGCAGGATCATCGAGGCCTCACGCATGCGGTTCAGCACGATGGCGTGACGGTCGGTCAGATCGGCTATGATGTCGGTATAGAGCGTGCGCGGGCGCAGCTGGTCGCCGGCCGACGCACCCAGGCCCGCCAGCACCGCCTCGCCGGCTGTCTGCAGCAGGTCGGCATCCTCGCTGTGCAGCTCCAGAATGCCGAACTGCCGCTCGGTGAAGAGCAGGCCCGGCTCCAGGCGCTCGTCCGCTTTCAGCGCCAGATCGGCCACGCGATGGATCGCCAAGGCGGGCGCTACCTCGATGATCAGGCTGTGCGCGCCTTCCAAAGGCGGATAGCCGCGCGCTCTTAAGGGCGTCGCCAGATAGGCGGCAAACTGCGGCTGCAGGGGCCCCAGCGGCAGGTAGACCCTCAGCTCCGCTGCCGGGACGGCCGGCGCGGCCTTCTTGCGTCGCGTGGCTGCCCGCGCCATGACGGCTGGCTTAGGCGTCGCCGGCAGCGGCGAAGTGCTTGGCCAGATCTGGGTGCGGACGCGGGATCACGTGGACGGAGACCAGCTCGCCGACGTGATTGGCGACCTCCACCCCAGCCTCGGTCGCCGCCTTCACCGCGCCGACGTCGCCGCGAATGACCACGGAGACCAGGCCGTCGCCGACCTCCTCCCGCGAGACGATGGTGACGTTGGCGGCCTTGACCATGGCGTCCGCGGCAGCCAATGCCGCCACGAAGCCCTTGGTCTCAATCATGCCTAATGCTTGGTTAGCCATTTCTCTCGAACTCCCTCTTTCAAACGTTGACTCGTTGCGGCAGAGCCTGCGGCTCTGCGGCCGCCCACCGCCCCGCACCCCCGCCCGACCGCCCACGAGCGTATCCTGCCGGGTGGTCGGGCGGGGGTGCGGGGCGGTGGGCGGCTTGTTCGAAGAACATCATGCTTCTTCGTCCACGGCGCCGATGATCAGTGCATCGACGGGGGCTTTGACCTTGTCGAAGTAGGCGGCGGCCACGGAGCCTTGGGTGAGCAGCACCGTCTCGCCGGTCCCGCAGCCAAGCGGATCGAAGGCCACCAGGTGGCTGCCGTTTTCCAGCTCTACCTCCAACAGCGCGCCTTGCGGCAGGCTGTCCAGGCGCTTCGTCGACCAGACGCGGCCGACCACGCGACCTTTGATCATCAGCCACTCCTCTCAATCGCGATGCCGCGCTGACGCAGTCGGTCGCGTGCCAGCGGGGTGAAGCGCACCGCCTTGGTCACCTGCAGGACGGTAACGCCCTCAGCCAAGGCATCGACCTGGCGCTCGCCGACGAAACCGCGCTCGATCCGTGCCGTCCGCTGCAGCGGTGCGGCGGGGGGGGCGGTCATGCTGGGCGCTGGTGCGTCTCCCAGCCGGAAGACCCAGCGCCCAGCCTCTATCTCGCGGCGTGCCTGCGGGTCGCGGCTCAGCGCCAGAAGCCGACTGGTGAAGGCTGCTAGATCGGCGTCGCTGGCGATGCGCACCACCTCTTCACGCACTTGACCGCCCGCTGGTGCGGTGACCTTGGCCAGTTCCTCGGCCAGGATCTGGCGGATCATGCCGCGTAGCTCGTGTTCCATAGCGCTCAGCCCCCGCCCAGCGAGCGCAGCACCGCCTCGGCGGCGTCGCGGGCGTTGCGCACCTCACCCTCGCTGCCGGCCAGGTAGAGACGGCCCGTGGCCCCCATCATGCGGTAGTCGATGAGCGTGATGTTGGCGGCCTTCTCTGCCTCGTTGGCGGCGATCGCGGCATAGGAGGCCGGCTGCATCTCCATGATGTAGAGCGACTGGCCGCCCAACAGCAGCGAGCCCTGCTTGTTTCGGTTGATCAGAAAGGCGTGCTGGTGATCAACCCGGGTGACGATGCGCGAGGCCAGGATCTTGGGCTTGGTCGCATCCTCGGCCCGTGCGCCCAGGGCCTCCAAGACCGCCTGAGCCGAGGCCTTGAGGAGGGAGGTGGAGCGGGCGTGGAACTCCAGATAGCCGAACTGGCGCTCGACCAGCAGGATGCCGGCCTGCACCTCGGCATGCTTCACCGCCAGGTCGGTCAGGCCCTCGATATCCAGGCCGGGCGCCACCTCGATGATCTGGGCGGCGACGCGGGCGCGCGGCAGGCTGCCCCGCATCCAAGAGCCCATAAGGCAGAGCGTCTGCGGCTGCAGCTGGTCGAGGAAGAGGAAAGAGCGAAGCTCGGTCACCGGCGCACCTACTTCCGCAAGGCCGCGCGCAGTTCTTCGGCGATGATCTTGCGGATCTCGTCACGCAGATCGCCGTCCGCCGGGCGGCTTGGCGCCGGCCGCGGTGCCGGATGATGGCCGCTTGCTCGGGTCTTACCGGGCACTCCGTCCGAGGGGGCCTCCGGCAGCGGACCGGGGTGGGTCAGTTGGGTCAGCCGGCGGTCGTCCAGCATGGCTTTGCTGTCTTTGTGCCAGGCGACCCGGGTCCACTGCACCAGATGCTGCGGTCCGATGTTCTCGCCCAAGGAGGAGCGGCCGAAGAAGCCGGTGCCGATGGTAAAGCTGGGCGAGAGGTGCGTGGCGAAGCCGGCCGCCCCTTGGCTGCAGGGCGCGTTCACCACGACGCGGTAGACCTCGACCGCCGCGGCATAGTCCAGGATCACCCGCTGGTCGCTCGCGTGGATGGCTGCGGAGTGGCCGGCACCGCCGAAGCGCAAGAGCTGGCGCGCCTGCATCAGCGCCTGGGCCTCACTGCGGGCAACGTAGACGCCCAACACGGGGCAGAGCTTCTCGCGCGACAAGGGCTCATCGACGCCGATCAGGTGGATCGGGGTCAGAAGGACCTTGGTCTTGGCCGGCACCTTGATGCCGGCCTGCTCGGCGATCCAAACGGCGTCGCAGCCCAGCATCTCGACGTTGAAGCCGCGCGCGTGGAAAAGCAGGCGGCGCAGACGCTCGGTCTCCTCCGCGTCGCAGAGGTGCGCGCCGGCGCGCTTCATCTCACGCAGGAGCGCCTTTTCGCTTTCAGCTTGCGTGATCAACACCGACTCGTTGGTGCAGAGGATGGAGTTGTCGAAGGACTTGCTCTCGACGATCAGCTTGGCGGCAGCACCTAAGTCGGCGCTGGGGTCGACGTAGACCGGTGCATTGCCCGGTCCCACGCCAATGGCTGGGTTGGAGGAGCTGTAGGCCGCACGCACCATGGCCAAGCCGCCGGTCGCCAGGATCACGTCAACTTTCGGGGAGCGCATGTACTGATCGATCAGCGGCAGACTGGGTTGCTCCACCACCTGGATCACCGCCGGCGGCGCACCGGCTGCTTCTGCCGCCTCACAGAGCGCCGCCGCTGCCTCCAGCGAGACAGCCAGTGCCGCCGGATGCGGACTGACGATGATGGCGTTGCGGGTCATCAAGGCCGCCAGGACCTTGAAGTAGAGCGTGGCGATAGGGTTGGTCGAGGGGGTGAGCGCGAAGACCACGCCGGCGGGACGCGGGATCTCGACGATCTTCTCCGCCGCCTTGACCTTGGGGTTCACGAAATCCCAGTCGGCATAGTGCGCGACCAGCGGCAACGCGGTGAGCTCGTTCTTGATCTGCTTGTGCGCCACCACGCCAAAGCCGGTTTCCTCCACCGCGCGGGCGGCATAGTCGGCGGCCTTGGCATGTGCCACCTCGGCGACGGCCCGGACAATGGCCTGCGTGGTCGCGCGGTCATAGCGCTGGAAGACCTGTGCCGCCCAGCGTGCTTGCTCCAGTACCATATCGGCCTGGCCGGCCAGCGCAGCTTCGGACTGGCTGATATCGACCAGAGTGCGGATTTCGGGTTCCAGCTCGGGCTTGCTCATCGCGTGGGCCTCGATCCCTTGCCCATCACCTCTTCCTGGGCGGCGCCGATGGCGACCTCCACCCGGCCCAGCAGCTCCTCGCTCAAGGCCTGGGACAGAAGGATGCCCGGCTTGAACTGCAACACCCGGGGGTCGAGGGTGGAGAAGATGGCCCAGACGCCGTTGCGGTAGAGGTGCTTCATCACCGGCTTGGCGCCTTGGGGATGGTTGAACTCCAGCCCCATGACCACGCCGTGCTGGCGGATGCCGATGAAAAAGTCGGGGTAGAGCGCGCGGATCTCGTCTAGCCCGGCGCGGATGAAGTCGGAGATATAGCGCACCGTGGCCGCCACCTGCGGGCGCTGGGTGATCTCCAGCACCTTCATGGCGACGATGCAGCCGATCTCCGCCCCGCCCATGGTGGAGATGTGGCCGAAGCCGTCCTGCTTCAGCCACTGGCCGCTGCGCTCGCTCACCGCCACGCAGGCGATGGGATACATGCCGCCAGAGATGCCTTTGCCGGTCACCAGGATGTCGGGCTCCACGCCATACTTGGTGATGCCCCACAAGGTGCCGCAGCGCATCAGGCCGGTCTGCACCTCGTCAGCGATGTAGAGCGCATCGTAGCGCTCGCAGAGCTGCTTCACCGCTGGCAGGTAGCCTTCCTGCGGCATGGGAAAGCCGTAGGTGGCCGGGATGGTCTCCATGATCACCGCGGCGACGTCGCGGCCCTTCATGGCCTCTTCCATGGCGTTCAGGTCGTTGAAGGGGACCTGTACGAACTCCCCTTCACGGTCTTCCGACAGGAAGCGTTTGGTGAAGCGTTCTGCGCCTGCCTTCACCGCCAGGCCAGTGTGGCCATGATAGGCGTTGATGATGGAGACGATCTTGCGCTTCTGCATGGCGTTGCGCGCCGACTTGATGGCGATGTCGATCGCCTCGCCGCCGCCGGAGCCGTAGATCGTGTACTTCAGATCCCCCGGCGTGCAGGCGGCCATGGCCTCTGCCAGCGCGGTGCGGGCCAGCGAGGGGAAGTGGTGATTGCCCATGTCGAAGTGCTGGCTGGCCTTGTGCATGACCTCCACCAGCTCCGGATGGCGGTGGCCCAGGTTGTAGGTACCGCCGTTCAGATGCAGGTCGATCAGACGCTTGCCGTCCATGTCGTAGAGGCAATAGCCCTCGCGCCGGTCGATGACGAGGTCGACCTCCATGTCCTGCCAATCCTGGGTCTTGGCCGGATTCCAAAAGGTCTTCGACCGCTCCAGGAACTCGAGCTTTTCGCTGCTCACTAGCGGATCACTCCCTCACGCGATTGGCGCTTCTATAACCTTGGTCTGTGACAGCGGCTTGACAGGGCCGGCGGGAAGATTTGACAGGTGGGTTTTGCGGGTGGAGGTCTTCTATGCTCCCCACCGGTCACCACTCAGCACTTCCCTCTCCTGAGCGTGTCGAAGGGCTGAGATGATGTAATCGGGCTGTCGAGCGGGGCATTGCAGTGAGGAGCGGCTGCCCCTCTAGACTTCGAGTGTTTGA
>JBCBSF010000052.1:0-36142 GCA_039819325.1 Pseudomonadota bacterium
AGTGGCGCCGCCGCGGTGGAGTGGCGCCAACGCCATCCAAGCGCCGGGCCCGGCGCCGTCGTGCGTGCCTTGGAACGCTCCGCCCAGGATTTAGGACCGCCGGGCCGCGACCGCATCTTCGGCTACGGCCTACTGCGAAGCGAACCCCGCTGCTAGCCGGCCCGCCGGCGGCTGTAAGGCCTCCGGCCTCGGGCGGGTGGCCAGCAGCGCCGGCTGGGCCAGGATGGCCAGCAGGGCGGCCAGCGCGTGCTGGCTGTTGTCGAGCCTCAGGCGGTTGTCATAGGCCTCGGTCCGAAGACCGCCCAGCACCCGCCGCCGTTTGGAGATGTAGAAGAAATCGGCCGCGTCCAGGAACTGTAGCTGGCGCAGGTTCCACAAGCCGCGCCAGATCGCCGTGGCGTAGCGGGCGGCCCGCTCGCTCTCGCCGCTCGCCTGCGCGAGTGCGAAAGCCGCGGTCAAGCCCTCAAGGTAGACGCCGGTGGAGGAGGCGTGTGGCGGCCCGTACTCCGGGTTTTGCGGCGCGTAGAAACGCCCGGCCAGGTCCGGGTGCGGTGCTTCTTCCCACTGCTGCAGGGCGAGGAGCCAGTCGTTCATAGCGAAGACGCGCTCCGCCCAGCGCCGGTCCGGCTGCGTCTTGGTGATCGCCAGACTGTGCCAGGGCACGAAAGCCGGGTTTGGATCCGCGCGGTGAAAGCGCTGATAGCTCTCAAGGCTCTGCCAGACCCGGTCGCGTAGGGCCTTGTCCGGCTCGCGGGCCAGCCGCTCGGCCCAATAGGTTAGCGCCTCACCGGGGTAGAAGTTCTGATTGTCGTTCCGCTCTGCCGGCCGGTGAAAGGTGCGGAAACGGCCATCGTCCTGCCAGAGCGCCAGGATACCCGCCTCCAGCGCCAAACGGGTCTCCCGGTAGCGTGCGGCCTCAGGATGGCGCAGCAGGCAGAGTGCGGCCAGCGCCGCAGCACCCAGCTTGGCCTTGCCCTCGAAGTCGATCACCGCAAGCTCGCCCTCGTGGCGGAGGTAGCGCTGCAGGTTGGCCTCCAGGCTGGCCGTCGCTGCCGTCAGCAGGCTACTATCCTGGCGATAGGCGGCCCAGTCGATCAGCACCAGGCTGGCCATGAACTGGCGGATGGTGTTGTTGGAGGGCGAGTAGTCTCCGCGGCTGGGCCAATAGGCGTAGGCCAACGCCCCGTCCTCGCTCTGCTGGGCAAGCAGCCAAGCGGCGAGTTCTGCCGCCATCTCCTCCAAGTCATCCGGCAAGGGGCGGAGACAGCGCCCACGCGTTAGAACACGGGCCGCGCCCTTGCGGGGGATCAGGATCTCCTGGCAGCTGGTCGCCGAAAGCTCTCCGTCCGCCGCCAAGAAGGCCTCTTCCGAGAGCTGCCAGCGTTCCAGCTGCCAGGCCAAGGCGCGCGGGAAGCTGCGGTTGGTGGCGATCAGGTCGCTGGGCGCAAACCAGGCCGCTCGCTCCTGGCATGCGATGCCGAGCCCCAGGATCCCGCGCTGCGCATCGGCAAAGACCGCGTGCCAGCCCGTCTCCGGTACCTGCCAGCAGGCCTGCGGGAGGGTGAGCAGCGCAGCGTCGGCCTGGTCCGGACGTCTGGCAGCTAAGGACGCGATGGTCTGCTCCAGGTCCGGGCCCGCTCGCCAGTCCTGCCGCAGCAGCTGACCGCGCCGCCGCCAGGAGAGAAGAAGGGGGGCGGACGGCGCTGGACCCTCCGTCCTTGGCGCCGCGCCCTGCCAGATCAGCCTTGCCAAACGCGCAGGATCCCTTGACCCCGCAGTGGAGGCTGCTTGCCAGCTGTGATCTTTTGAACTGGGCGCGTCGCTCATGCTAAGGCTGTCGGCCTCGATTGGGAGAGAGGGCCGTCATGTCGTACAGCACACCCGGGGTCAAGCTGCGCGGAACGCAAATGGCCGGCGAAGCCTATGGCAGCTGGACACGCAATCTGGCCGCTTGGGCCACTGCCGTGGCCTTGCCCTTCGCCATCCTCATGGCGGTCACCTACGGCATTTGGCAGATCCTGATCAGCGAGGGCGTGGAGGCCTATGCCCAGCAGGAGCAAGCCGGCAGCGGCCTGCGCGACGCGGCCTCCACCCTGGTGCAGATCATCATTTACACGCTCTTTGCGGTGGCCTGGCATCGTTTCCTGGTGCTGCAGGAGAAACCGAAGGTGATCCCTACCATCGGCAGCCAGCACGTCCGCTTCATCCTCTGGACCTTGGGCCTCACCCTGCTGATGGCGATCCCGGCTGCCGTGGTTTTCGGTCTGGTGGCGATGCTGAGCGGTGCGGCGCAGTCGCCCTTGGCCTCGCTTTTGATCCTGCCGGCCATCGGGTTGGTGATCTATCTGGTTGCCCGTGTCTCGGTGCTCTTCCCCGCGGTGGCCTGCCAGGAGCCCCTAGGTCTTGTCGCTGCCTGGCGCATGACCCGAGGCAACGGTCTGGCCATTGTGCTGGCCGTAGTGCTGGCCAGTATCCCCATCATCCTGATCGCCATGCTGCTGTCGGTTCTGCTCTTCGGCAATCTGGCGCAGGTTGCCCAGTCGGGCACGGTCGTCAGCGAAGAGCAGCTGACTGAGGCCTTCCTCAGCATCTACTGGATGGGCTCTCTGGTGGGCGCCGTCATCTCTTTCATCGGCAGCACGGTGGCCGTCGGGATCGCGTCGAGCGCCTACCGGCAGCTGCGTTAGCCGACTGACTGTCCTGCTCGCTTTCTGGAGCCCCGGTCGCGACCACCAAGCACTCCCCTCATGCTGAGCCTGTCGAAGCATGCGCCAAGGAGAAGAACGCGCTTGGGGCAGATCCTTCGACAGGCTCAGGATGAGGGCGGGGCCCTTTGGCGAAAGTCTACTGCACCTAGACCCGCGGGCTGTTAACCTATCGCCTGTCCAGCTCGCACCACCAGCCGGTGGTTGCTCCGATCCGCAGCCTTATCGATATCAGCGACCGGATCGCCCTCGACCAGCAGCAGGTCGGCGATCTTGCCTTCAGCCAGGCGGCCTTGATCGGGCTGCTGGTTCAGGTCGGCGGCGACGCTGGTGGCTGAGCGAAGCGCAGCCAGTGGGCTCATGCCGACGTCCACCATGTAGGCCAGCTCTTTGGCATTCTCGCCGTGCTTGTTGTAGGGCGTCCCGGCGTCGGTCCCCATGGCGATGCGCCCGCCGGCCTCGTAGTACATCTTGATCGAGCGGCGGTGCGGCGCCTGTACCCGAACGGCCTTGTCGACGATGTAGTCGGGCACGCCCTTGTCGGCATTGGCGACGATGTTGTTGATGGCCGAGAGGGTGGGGACCAGGTAGGTGCCGGCGGCCAGCATGGCCTCGCAGCAGGCCTCGTCCATGAAGATCCCGTGCTCGATGGAGTCGATGCCGCCGGCGACCGCGTTCATGATGCCGTCGCGACCTTGCGCATGGCTGGCACAAGGGCGGTGGAAGCGATGGCCCTCGGAAATCCCGGCGGCCAGTTCCTCGGCGCTGTAGTGGGCGTCCTGCGGGTCAACGCCAGGGGTCATGACGCCGCCGGTTGCCATGATCTTGATGAGGTCGGAGCCTGCGTGCACCTGCTCGCGTACTGCCTTCACCACCTCGTCCACGCCGTCGGCGATGCGGGCGACGGAGTTGCCGTGGCCGCCGGTCATGCAGATCATGCGGCCGGCGCAGCGGATCGTCGGGCCGAGGAAGGCGCCGCCGTTGCAGGCGTCGCGCACGGCGAACTCTAGATAGTCCTTGCCGCCGCAGTCGCGTAAGCCGGTGATGCCGCCCGCCAAGGCGGTCTGGGCATTGCCCAGTGCCGTCATCGTCAGCTGCCCAGGCCCCATTTTCTCGGAGGTGCTGCGCGGGTCGCCGGAGGCGGTGTAGAGCAGATGCACATGACAGTCGATCAGACCTGGCAGCAGCGTGCCGCCGCTGGTGTCGACGCGCTTGCCTGTGTAGCCCTCGAACGCGGCGAGAGGTGCGATGCGATCAATCCGCTCGCCCGCCACCATCAGACCGAGGCCAGGGGGCAGCAGCGTCTCGCCGTCGAAGAGAGCACCGCCGCTGTAGAGGGTCTGGGTCATGTCGCCTCCGCTCCTCGGCTGCGCCAGGCCTCGAAGTCGCGTTCGGCACGGCCTTCCTCGACAGCATGGCAAGCGACCGCGACGCCGTTGGGCTGGGGTAGGGCCTTGGGCGCTTCGCTTCGGCAGCGATCGCTCGCCAGCGGGCAGCGCGGGTGGAAGTAGCAGCCGCTGGGCGGATCGATGGGGCTCGGCACCTCGCCAGCCACGGGGCGGCGCTGGCGGCCGCTCATCTCCAAGTCGGGAATGGCGTCCAGCAGCAGGCGAGTATAGGGGTGTTGTGGCTGGGCGAAGATGGAACGCGCCGGGCCTACTTCAGCAAGGCGGCCCAGGTACATGACGCCCAACCAGTCGGCGATGTGATAGACCACCGCCAGATCGTGGCTGATGAAGAGGTAGGTCAGCCCCAGCTCGCGCTGCAGATCGCGCATGAGGTTCAGGATCTGCGCTTGGACCGAGACATCAAGGGCCGAGGTCGGCTCGTCGCAGACTAGAAACTCCGGATCGCTGGCCAAGGCCCGGGCGATGGAGATGCGCTGGCGCTGGCCGCCGGAGAACTCATGCGGGAACTTGCGGCCGTCGGCGGCGGAAAGGCCGACCTGCTCCAAAAGGCCGCCGACCTTGTCCGAGATGGCCTTGGGGTCGCTCATCAGGCCGTGCGCCAGGATCGGTTCGGCGATGATGCGCTCCACCCGCCAGCGGCCGTTCAGACTGGCGTAGGGATCTTGGAAGATCATCTGCAGCCGGCGCCTGATCGGCGCCATGGTGGCACGGGTCTTGGCAGCCTCCGTCAGGTCCTGGCCTTCGAAGCGGATGGTGCCGCGTGTGGGGCGATAGAGGCCGACCAGCAGGCGGGCGACCGTGGACTTACCGCAACCGGATTCGCCCACCAAACTGAAGGTCGCCCCCCGCGGAATCTCGAAGGAGACGCCATCGACGGCGCGCACGTAGGCCTTGGACTCGCGGTTGATCAGGCGGACCAGGGCTGGCTCCGACACATCGAAGGAAAGCGCCAGGTCCTGGACCTCAACGAGAGCGTCAGACATGGCTGGCCTCTTCCTCTTCGGCATAAAGCCAGCAGGCAGCGCGGTTCGGGCCGGCCTCCATCAGGCTGGGCCGCGGGCTCTGCCGGCAGCGGGCGAAGGCCTGGTCGCAGCGTGGATTGAAGGCGCAGCCCTCAGGGATGGCGGTGAGGCGCGGCATGGAGCCGGGGATCTGGGTCAGGCGGTCCAGGCTCTCGCCAACCTTCGGGATGGCGCCCATGAGGCCGCGGGTATAGGGGTGTTGCGCCTGCTTCACCACCGTCCCGACAGGGCCGATCTCGACGATCCGCCCGGCATACATGACCGCCACCCGCTCGGCCGTTTCGGCGATCACGCCCATGTCGTGGGTGATGAGGATGACGGCTGTGCCGTGCTCGTGGCAGAGACGCTGCAAGAGCCCGGTGATCTGCGCCTGGATCGAGACGTCCAAGGCCGTGGTTGGCTCGTCGGCGATCACCAGGCGCGGCTCAGCCGAAAGGGCTAGCGCGATCACGATGCGCTGGCGCATGCCGCCGGAGAGCTGATGCGGATACTGGTCGATGCGCCGCGCAGGGGCAGGGATGCCGACCTCATTCAAGAGCTCGAGCGCCCGGTCGCGGGCCTTGGTGGCGGAGAGCGGACGGTGGGTGCGGATCGTCTCCACCAATTGCTGGCCGATGGTGAGGAGCGGGTTGAGGCTGGTCAGCGGGTCTTGGAAGATCATGCCGATCTTCTTGCCGCGGATACGCCGGAGCGCCTCGCCGCGCAGCTGATCGATACGCTCGCCCTCCAGATAGACTGCGCCGCCGGCGATCCTGCCGGGTGGCTCCAAGAGACCGATGACGGCGGTGCCGGTCAGCGACTTGCCGGCCCCCGATTCGCCGACAACCCCCAGGATCTCGCCCTCGGCCAGATCGAAGGAGATGCGGTCGACGGCGGTCAGGGTGCCGCGGCGGGTGGGAAACTCGACCAGCAGGTCCTGGACGGAGAGGAGCGGGGGCTTGGCCATGAGACTACCGCAGCTTGGGGTTCAGGGCGTCGCGCAGCCAGTCGCCCAGAAGGTTCACGGCCAGCGCCAGGATCGCCAGGGTCAGGCCGGGGAAGAAGGTGATCCACCACTCACCGGAGAAGAGGAAGTTGTAGCCGATGCGGATCAGGGTTCCGAGCGAAGGCTCGGTCACCGGCGCGCCGACACCCAGGAAGCTCAAGGTGGCCTCCAGGATGATGGCCAGCGCCAGATTGATGGTGCCGATCACCAGCACCGGTCCCATGACGTTGGGCAGCACATGGCGGGCCATGATGGCGCCTGGATGACGGCCGATGATGCGGGCGGCCTGAACATACTCCTTGTTCTTCTCCACCAAGGTCGAGCCACGCACGGTGCGGGCGTACTGCACCCAGAAGGAGAGGCCGATGGAGAGCGTGAGCACGGCATAGGCGGTGAAGGGCGTCGTGTCGCCGCCGATGATCGCACGCGCGATCCCATCGATCAGTAGCGCGATCAGGATGGCCGGGAAGGTCAGCTGGATGTCGGCCAGGCGCATGATGATGGCATCGACCGCGCCGCCGATATAGCCGGACAGCAGCCCTAGGCCGACACCCAGCACGCCGGCGAAGAGCACCGAGGCTAGCCCGACGAAGATGGAGATCCGCGCGCCGTACATGATGGTGGAGAGGATGTCGCGGCCCTGATCGTCGGTCCCCAGCAGGAAGCGCGGATCGCCGCCCTCTGCCCAGACCGGTGGGGTCAGCGAATCCATCAGGTTGATCTGCGTCAGGTCATAGGGGTCGTAGGGCGCAATCCAGGGCGCAAAGAGTGCCATCAGCATAAAGCCGATGGTGATGACGGCGGAGATCTGCGCCAGCCAGGAGCGGCGGAAGGAATAGAGGATGTCGCTCTCGCGGGCGCGCGCCCACCAGCTCTTGCTGCCTGAGGGAAGGCTCTCGCTCATCTCTCGCCTCCCGCTCTAGTGGCCGCCGCCGCGCGAAACGCGCAGGCGGGGGTCGACGGCGAAGTAGAGCAGGTCTACCGCCAGGTTAATGCAGACGAAGAGGAAGGCGATCAGCAGCAGGTAGGCCGACATAATGGGGATATCGACGTTCTGCACTGCCTGCAGGAAGAGGAGCCCCATGCCCGGCCACTGAAAGACCGTCTCGGTGATGATGGCAAAGGCGATGACGGAGCCAAGCTGCAGCCCGGTGATGGTGATGACCGGCACCAGCGCATTCTTCAGCGCGTGGCCGAAGTTGACCGCACGGGCCGGCAGGCCGCGGGCGCGGGCGAACTTGATGAAGTCCATACGCAAGACCTCCATCATCTCCGCGCGCACCAGCCGCATGATCAAGGTCAGTTGGAAAAGCGCCAGCGTGATGGAGGGCAGGACCAGGGACTGGATGCCGGACCAGGTGAGGAGGCCCGTGGTCCAAAAGCCCAGATCGACCACCTGGCCGCGGCCGAAAGAAGGCAGCCAGCCCAAGATCACCGCGAAGACATAGATCAACAAGATACCGATCAGGAAGGTCGGCAAGGCGACGCCCAAGAGCGACACAGTGAGGAAGAAGCGCGATAACCAGGAGTTTCGCTTCAGGCCGGCATAAACCCCCATGGGAATGCCCAGCACTAGCGCCAAGACGGCGGAGACCAGCGAGAGCTCTAAGGTCGCCGGCAGGCGGCTGGCCAGCAGCGCCGAGACGGGTGCCTTGAACTGATAGGAGATGCCGAAGTCGAAGTTAACCGCCTTCCAGACGAAACGCCCGAACTGCTCCCAAGCAGGATCGTTCAGGCCCAGGCGCTCCCGCAAGGCCTCGCGCTCGGCCAGGCTGGTCTCAATACCGACCATCTGGTTGATGGGATCGCCGACGAAGCGAAACATGATGAAGGCCAGCAGGGCCACCGCCAACATGACGATGGCAGCCTGGCCCAAGCGGCGCAGAATGAATGCCAGCATAACCTAGGGGTCGAAGGACAGGGTCAGGATTAAGCGGGGCCAAAGATCAAGAGGCCTGACCGGCGATTGCCGATCAGGCCTCTAAGATCAGGAGCCTCTAGTCCTTGGTGATCAGGTAGAGCAGCACCGAGTTGTCGGCACGCTGCACCACGTTGGTGCCCTGACGCACACCCCAGGCCAAGCCCTGCTGATGCAGCGGGACATAGGCCACTTCACCGGTGGTGATGTCATAGGCCTGCTGGATCAGATCGTTACGCTTGTCCGCATCGGTCTCGACCAGCACCTGCTTGGTCAGCTCATCGACCTTCGGGTTGCAGTAGCCACCCAGGTTGAAGGGGCCGCCGTCGCCGGCCTCGTTACGGCAGTTGTGCAGGTTGAAGAGCACGTTGTAGCTGTCGAAGCTGCCCGGCGTCCAACCCAGTAGATAGAAGCTGGTGTCATAGCCGCCGGGGGCCAGCACCTTGGCAAAGTAGAGTGCCTTGGGCTGCGCGTTCAGGTTCACCTTGATGCCGATACGCGCCAGCATGGCGGTCACCGCCTGGCAGATGGCCTCGTCGTTGACATAGCGGTCGTTCGGGCAGTCCATGCCGACCTCAAAGCCGTCACCATAGCCGGCCTCTTGCATCAAGGACTGGGCCTTCTCCACATCCAGGGCCGGACGGGTGAAGGCGTCGGACTTGGCGAAGAGGAAGGGCGAAATCATGATGGCCGAGGGCGTGGAGAGGCCGCGCATCACCTTCTGCTTAATCGCCTCGATGTCGATGGCCAGATAGATGGCCTCACGGACGCGCTGGTCCTTGAAGGGGTTCTTACCCTTCACATCGGAATAGAGCAGCTCGTCACGCATCTGGTCCATGCCGAGGAAGATGGTCCGAAGCTCCGGTCCGATCAGCGCCTTGGTTGCCGCATTGCTCTCCACCCGGGCGATGTCTTGCGTCGGCACCGGGTACATGAAGTCGATCTCGCCGGACAGCAGGGCGGCCACGCGGGTGGCCGCGGAGCTGATCGGGGTGAAGATCACCTCGGTCAGGTTATGGCGCGGGGTGTCCCACCAGGTGGGATTGGCCTTGAGGACCGTGCGCACGCCGGGCTCGTGGCTCTCGACGGTGAAGGCGCCGGTGCCGTTGGCGTTGAAGGCTGCGTATCCCGTTGTCAGGTCTGCGGCGGTGGTGGGGTTGGTGGCGTTGTTAGCCTCTGCCCACTCCTTGTCCATAATGTACCAGGTGTCCCACTCGTAGACGAGAATGGGGTTGGGATCGGGCGTGATGAAATCGATGGTATGATCATCGATGATCTCTGCCTTGATCCCCGCCGGCACGCGGGTGGTGAGGTCAGAGCCCTCAGCCTGCACACGGTTCATCGAGAAGACCACGTCTTCAGCGGTGAAGTCGTTACCGTTGGCGAACTTCACGCCCTTGCGCAGGTGGAAGCGCCAGCGAGTTGGCTCCACAACCTCCCAGCGCTCGGCCAGGGCCGGCAGGATCTCCAGATTCGGACCGCGTCGGGTCAGGCCCTCATAGACGTTCCCCAGCATGCCGAGCGTGAAGGTCTCGTTCAGCGTGTAGGGGTCGAGCGAGTTGAGCGAGCCTTGGAACGCGAAGCGCAAGGTCTCCGCACGGGCGTCGGACGCGCCGAGCGATAGGCTCAGCCCCGCCGCAGCCAAGGCGACTGCAATCCCAGTTTTCATGATAAAGCCTCTTTCTTTGCCTGTTCAGCTCGTCGCTGTGTCCCGAGGCGTTCGGCACCTGGCCAGACACCCGGGTCAACGATCTGGCGCTGACGATAGACACTTCCTCTGCGCGGGTCGATCCCAGAGATTGGCGCAGAGTGCAAAAAGCTGCGAGGCCTCAGAGCCTTGCGCCCAGGGCGGGAACAGGACTCTTGGCTCAGATCTAGGCCAATCCCAGCAGGCGCTTGCGACGTTCTGCCCAGGCGCTGAGCGCCAGGTCGAAGGTCAGGGCCATGAAAGCGACGTTCATGCCCAGGACCAGATTCTTGCCGAGATCGGTTCCGGCTAGTGTGCGCTGCAGCTCTTGCCCCAGGTCTTGCGTGCCGATGAAGGCTGCGATGATCACCATGAAGAAAGCGAACATGATGGCCTGGTTGAAGCCGACTGCCATGGTCGGCATCGCCAGGGGCAGTTGAACCGTCAGCAGCTTCTGGCGCTTGTTGCTGCCCGACATCTCCGCCGCCTCGATCATCTCATGCGGCACGCCACGCAGACCTTCGATGGTGTAGCGGGTGAGGGGGACCGTCGCAAAGATGACGATCGAGAAGACCACCGCAACGTCATTCACACCAAAGAGCATGATCGCCGGAATGAGATAGATGAAGCTGGGGAAGGTCTGGGCGGTGTCGCAGACCAGGAGGATACGCCGTGACAGAGCGGCCGAGCGCGACGCGACAATGCCCAGGGGAATGCCGATGAGGGAGGAGATGAGAACGGCCGAAATGACCGCGTAGAGCGTGATGACGGAGCGATCCCACCAGCCGGACAGGGCGACGAGGCTGAAGAAGATCGCGGCATAGATCCCTGGCTTTCGCCCCCCCACCCAGAAGGCGAAGGCCGTGATCAACAGCACAAAGGCAGGTGTGGGGATCCAAAGCAGGGCGTTGCGGAAGGGAATGAGGATCTGCACGTTCAAGAACCAGCGCAGCCACTCCGTTGTCGCCTTCACCCAGTCGACGGCGAGGCCGGCCTTGATCACGGCATCGATTTCCCGGCCTTGCGAGAAGCTCTGCCGCCGGCCGATCTCGTCGAAAACGGAGATGAACTGGGCCAGAATCGCGAAGAAGACGAAGCCGGCGAGACCCGCCAGCACGAAGATGTGCCGCCGCCACCAGGGGGTGCCCTTCTCGAAGTGCACCGGCTGCTTCTCCACCCAGGCCTTGGAGAGCCGATCCAGCATGATGGCGAAGAGGACGATGGTGACGCCGATCTCGAGAGACCGGCCAAGCTTGAGACTGCTGATCATCTGCAGGAGCTTGGCACCCAGCCCCGGCATGCCGATAAAGGCGGTCAAGACCACCATGGCCAGGCTCAGCATGATCACCTGGTTCACGCCGACCAGCAGGTCGTTGCGGGCGGCTGGCAGATAGACGCGGGTCAGCATCTGCCAGCGGGTACAGCCCGACATCTTCCCGGCCTCGACCACCTCTGGACTGACCTTCTTCAGGCCAAGGGTGGTCATCAGGATCATTGGCGGGATGGCATAGACGATGGTGGCCACCGCGCCCGCGGTCGGACCGACCTTGAAGAAGATCACCGCAGGCAAGAGGTAGGTGAAGAAGGGGAGGGTCTGCAGAACGCTCAAGATCGGCCGCAGCGCCCGCTCGACCCAAGCGTACTTCCACGCGGCAATGCCTAAGAGCAGACCGATCACAAAGGCTAAGGGCACAGCGACCACCAAGACCGACATGGTCTGCATGGCGATGTCCCATTGGCCGATGAGCGCGGTCCAAACGAAGGTGAAGCAGGCCAGTAGTGCCAACTTCCAGCCGCCGAGATAGAAACCCAAGACCGTGGCCGCGGCGGCCACGGCGGTCCAGGGAATCGGGCCGATAAAGGGCCAGCGATGCCTACCGAAGAGCAGGTTCGCCGTTGCGTCCAGCAGGTACTCCAGACCGCCAGCTATGGCCCGGGTCACGTCGATCAGCCCCAGATCGTTCTGCACAAAGGCGAAGACCCGATCCAAGACCTCCGCAGTCGGCGGTATCACCGCCTCTGGCAAGCGCTGCAACCAGGGGGGGAGGGCGCCCAGGGCGTGGGCCAGCATCAGCACAGCCGCGCTGCCAAGCAACAGCAGAAGCACGCGACCATGCGCCGACAGTGGTGCCTCGGCGCGGTTCACCTCGCTCGCGGCAAGCGCCATCAGTGATCCCTCAAGAGGATGTCTAGAGCATCACTCCGGCGCAGCCCGCCGATGATTTGACCGGCCTTGTCGGTCACCGGCAGGACAGAGCGTTGGTCGTTCACAAGCTGGCGCGCCAACTCCTGGATCGTGGCGCTGCCATCGATCGCGGGTCCGTCTACGCCAGCGTCTGTCAAAGGCTGCACCAAACCGCGCGCATGCACCACGCGTGCCTTATCCACATCCTCCGTGAACTTCTGGACGTAGTCGGTAGCCGGCTGCATGACGATTTGATCAGGCGTGTCGCACTGTTCGATCGAACCGTCCTTCATGATGGCGATCCGGTCGGCCAGGCGCAGCGCCTCGTCGAAATCGTGGGTGATGAAGACGATGGTCTTCCCCAGCATGCCTTGCAGGCGCAGAAACTCGTCCTGCATCTCGCGGCGGATCAGCGGGTCCAGGGCCGAAAAGGGCTCATCCAGGAACCAGATGTCCGGCTCGATCGCCAGACTGCGGGCGATCCCCACGCGCTGCTGCTGGCCACCGCTTAGTTCTCTTGGGAAGTACTCTTCGCGGCCCTCCAGCCCGACCAGGCGGACCACCTCCAGCGCCCGGTCGCGGCGGGTGTGCTTGTCCTGTCCGCGCATCTCAAGCGGAAAGGCGACGTTCTCTAGAACTGTGCGATGGGGGAGCAGTCCGAAGGACTGAAAGACCATCCCCATCTTGCTGCGGCGGAGCTGTATCAGCTCCCGCTCCTTGAGGGCCATAATGTCATGGCCTTCGACCTCGATGGTTCCGCCGGTAATGCTGTGCAGCCGTGAAAAGCAGCGCACCAGGGTCGACTTGCCAGAGCCGGAGAGACCCATGATCACCAGCATCTCGCCGCGCGCCACATCGACAGAGACATCGCGCACGCCTGCGATGTAGCCCTGCGCGCGGATCTCGTCGAAGCTCATCGCATGCGGATTGCTGGCCAGAAAGCCTTCAGGATCGGGCCCGAAGAGCTTCCAGATGTTCTTGGCAGAGATGACCGGCGTGCTGTCGTGTTTCATTGGCCCTCGGTCACAAGATAAATGCTCTCAAAAAAAACAGGTTAGTGCCGCCGCTGCACGAGATCCGCAGCGACGGCACTGTCCACGAGACGAGCGCCTAGCGGGTTAGCTGGAGCACTCCTCAACCCAGGGCGAGATGATCTCGTCGTAGTTGGCATCCAGCCACTCGGCAGCCGCTTCCTCCGGCTCCATGTCATCGATGTCGACCAGCTTGGCCATCGCGGCGATCTGCGCGTTGGTGAAGGAGACCTTGGTCAGCACGCAGTAAGCCGTCGGCCACTTGGCCGGCATGCCGTCCCAGGCGGCCTTCTTCAGGTAGCCATCAGCCGGGTTGCCGCAGTCATAGAGGGCTTCCTTGTTGGGGCCCTTGGCCGGGTCGGTGTCGCAGCCGTCCTCCCAAACCGGGAACTCGACGAACTCGCCAGGCCAGACGGCCTCAGCGAAGTTGGGCGTCCAGTTGAAGACCACGATGGGGCGCTTGTCCGCCTCGGCTGATGCGATCTCCGCCCACAGCGCTGCGGCCGAGCCGGCGTTGACCACAACGAAGTCCATGCCCAAGGCCGCGACACGCTCTTGCCCGTGCTTCAACCAGTCCACCGGTCCGTCGAGATAGCGGCCCTTGTCGCCGGTCTCGACCGTCGCAAACTTGGCAGCGCAATCGTTCAAGGCTTCCCAAGAGGGCAGGCCGGGGCAAGCGTCCTTCGTCCACATGGGATACCACCAGTCCTCACGCGTGACCGCGTTGTGGTCGCCAGCGTCATGCAGGCCGCCCTTGGAGAGAGCCTCGCGGAAGGAAGCACCGAAGGCGCCTTCCCAGACCTCCAGCTCCAGCGCCACGTCGCCGAGGCGGACCGACTCATAGACAGCCTGGCTGTCGGTCGTCACGTACTCGACGTTGTTGCCCATCTCCTCGAAGACCTGGCCGATGACGTTCGACATCACGATCTGGCTTGACCAGTTGTGGATCGGGATGACGATCGGATCGCTGCTGTCCTCCGCCATCGCCAGTGCCGGCAAGGTAATAAGCGCTCCACAGACAAGAATTGCCGCAGATTTCTTCATATGTAAGCCTCCTGTTTGTCAGTAGCCGTCGAGCTACGACTGTGTTCTTCAGAATGCTGAGGCGGGGTTTATCCCGCTTACACCAGCATACAACTGCGCAAACTACACTTTCAAATGTGCAAAACGCAGTCCGCCCGCGCCGTGCTTCCGCCCAGTCACCGAAAAGCCTGCCGGTAACGATCACGGCAAATCAAGCCCATTGATCCAATTTTCTTGAAGATGGGCTGATTTTGGTTAAATTGGATCAGGTTTGGTTTAGAGAAGGGTTACCTGAGGTGGCAAAACAGGCGGCGGGCGATATCGCAGCGGTGCTGAGGCGGGCCGTTGAGGCCGGCACCTACGAGCGCTTTCAGCGCTTGCCGGCATCACGACAGCTGGCAGTCGAACTCGGGGTCGCCAGGAACACTCTACGCGCCGCTCTCTGCCAATTGGAGTCGGAAGGGCTCTTAGAAACCAGGGCAGGGAGTGGGACCTACGTCATCTGGCCGGGCGAGAGCGCCATGCCACCCGTCTTAGCGGACGCCAGCCCGCTGGAGCTGATGGACGCCCGTTTTGCGCTGGAGCCCCACATCTGCAGGCTGGCGGTCTTGCACGGTCGGCGAGAGGACTTCGATCAGATCGAGACGCTCTGTCGGGAGATGGAATCGTCACTCACCGACCCGCAGCGCTTCTCGGTGGCGGACACCGCCTTTCACCGCGTGCTGGCGGAGGCCACGCGGAACCAACTGCTGATTTGGCTCATCACCCAGATCAACCACGTACGCGCGCTCGATGAGTGGACGCGCATGCGGCACCTGACGCTCAATCGGCAGATCATCACCGACTACAACTACGAGCATCGGATGATTCTTGAGTCCTTGCGTGCCCGTGAACCTGAGGGCGCGGCCTCCACCATGAAGGCGCACCTTGAGCGGGCGCGGCTGTCGCTGACGCGGGCGTCTGAGACGTAAGGCGAACGAGGCTAGATCTCGATGTAGACGTCGCCGCCGTCCAACTTCACCGGATAGGTCTTCAGGTTCACGCAGACCGGTGGGCTCAAGGCCTTGCCGCTGGGGATGTCGAAGCGGCCTTGGTGCAGCGGGCACTCGATGGTGGTGCCGACCACCAGCCCCTCGGTCAGGTCTTCTTCTTCGTGGGTGCAGAAGCCATCGGTGGCGAAGTAGCCCTTCGGTGTGTTGTAGACGGCGTAGCTGTGGCCCTCGTGATCGAAGGGGACGACGTCCTCCTCGTCGATGGAGCTTGCAGGGCAAACGCGGTGCCAGTTCGGCATGAGACTCAACCTCCCTACTCAGCCGGAGTCACGGCCTGGCGGATGCTGGCGGTCTGGGCGTTGCGGCCGAGAGCCCGTCGGACCACGGTGCCCAGGATCGCCCAGTTGCAGCGCCAGACGCCTGGGTCCGGTGCTGGCAACTGCGGCGTCAGAGCTTGGCTCAAGGCCGGAAGCTGGTGAAAGGGCACCAGGGGATAGAGGTGGTGCTCTATGTGGTGGTGCATGTTCATGTAGAGGAAGCCGCCGATCGGCCCGCGTTCGATCGAGCGGGTGGAGAGCCTAAGGTCCTGGCTGTTCTCCGCCAGCTCTACATGCTGGGTGATGGTAAAGATCTGCATGGCCGGTCCACCGGCCAGGCGCGGCAGCAGCAGGAAGGTCACCACCCACCACTGGCCAAGGACGGCCAGCAGCGCCAGGCCCAGATAGACGCCCAAGAAAATCCGCGCGTTACGGATCAGGCGGCCCATCTCGCTTTCCGGAACAGCGGCCCGCTCGTCGGGACCTGGCCGGCCAAACGCGCTGGTGATCAGCACTCTGGCGCTGTAGGTGACGATCCCCAGGCCGCTGATCTCCCAAACCCAGCCTTTGAAGCTCATCGGCGTGGCGAAGGGCATCTGCGGGTCCTTGCCTGGATGCCAGGTATTGGAGTGATGCACCGCGTGGGTGTAGCGCCGGTGCAGGGGCTCCTCCCCATAGATCAGCGAGCTGATCCAGAAGACGGTCTCGTTCAGCCAGCGGGTGCGAAAGGCCGTGCCGTGAGCGCACTCATGGCTCAAGGCATAGGCCGGGAGCGCGAGGCAGGATCCGAAGAGAAAGGTCGCCGGCACCACCCACCAGCTGCCGAGGCTGAGCCAGAGCAGGTATCCGGTCCCGGTGAGCAGGGCCGCCCAGGTGCCGAGCCAAATCAATCCAGGGCGGTCGCTGCGGCGGGTGAGCGGCTTCAAGATCGCCTTGTCCAGCTTGACGCCGGAGGAAGCGGCAGTCGTCGGCATGGCTTAGTCCCGATAGCTGGGGTCTTCTGCGTCCAGGATGGCGCGCAGCTCGGCGAAGTGGCGGGTCGCCTGTTCGGGATAGTCCTCCAGTTCCTGCGCCGTCTTCTCCGCCATCTCCGGCGGCAACTCGCGCAAGGGGCGGCCGGTCCAGAGCGCCTTGATGTAGGTCTCTGCCGCACGCTCGAAGTAGTAGAGGCGGTTGAAGGCATCGGCCACGCTCTCGCCCAGAACCAAGAGGCCGTGGTTGCCCATGACCAGGACCTTGGCCTCTGGCCGCGTATTCAAGAGCTGCGCGCAGCGGGTGCCCTCTGCCTCTAGCGCCAGACCGCCGAAGTCCTCGTCGACCAGGTGGCGATTGTAGAAGGTGGTGGTGTTCTGGTCGATCGGCGGCAGACGGCTGTCAGCCAGGCTGCAGAGCACTGTGCTGTAGGTCGGGTGCAGGTGCAGGACGCAGCGCGCCTGCGGGCAGTGCCGGTGCAGCGATCCGTGCAGGCCCCAGGCCGTGGGATCGGGCGCATCAGGGGTCTGCATGGTGGCCGGATCCTCGGCATCCAGCAGCAGGAGATCGCTGGCCGAGATCCGGGTGAAATGGCGCTGGTTGGGGTTCATCAGAAAGCGCGTACCGCTCTCGTTGACCGCCAGCGAGAAGTGGTTGGCGACCGCCTCGTGCAGGTTCAGCCGCGCCGCCCAACGCAGGGCGCAGGCCAAATCGCGGCGCTCCTCGCCGTAAGCCGTGGGCAGGGTGTGGGTGGTGGCAAGAGACATGGCGGCCTCCATCAGGTCGAAACGCTCGTCGGAAGGTGACGCGGTTGCAGGCGCTAAGACAAACGAGAAAAGTGGAGGCTTCTGGATTAGCTTGGCTTATGCCAAGCTAATGGCATGTCCCGGCGCCTTCCTCCCTTGGCCTGGTTGCGTGCCTTCGAGGCGGCGGCCCGGCGGCTCAGCTTCACCGCAGCTGCTGAAGAGTTGGGCGTAACCCAATCTGCCATCAGCCAGCAGATCCGCAGCCTGGAGCAGCAGCTGCAGGTGGCGCTCTTCCTGCGCAAACCCCGCAGCCTGTCCTTGAGCGAGGCCGGCCGCAAGCTTTTGCCCCAGGTGGAGGAGGGCTTGCGCCTGCTGACCGACGCGGTTGCCGCTTACCCGACGACCCGAGCGGGGCCGGGGGAGCGTCTCACCATCACCTGCAACTCGGCCTTCGCCAGCGGCTGGCTGGCGCCCAACCTGCCGGACTTCCTGGCACAGCATCCAGAGATGTCGGTCACCATCACCACTGCCATGTGGCCGGATGAGTACCACATGGCGGTGAGTGATCTGGAGATCCGCTTCCTCTTGGCCAAAGGGGCGGAGGCGGACATGGAACTCTTATCAGGGGAAGCCGTGATGCCGGTCTGCAGCCCGGCTCTGGCGGCCACCTTCGATAGCCCCTCTGCCCTCTGGCGCGGCGCCCGGCTGATTTACAGCCAGAACCTAAGCGTCGGCTGGTCCACCTGGGCGAGCCGGCAGGGGATCACGGAGCCGCCGGGTCAAGCCGGTCTCTCTCTCGTGTCCTTCTTGCTGGCCTTCGACCTTGCCCGAACCGGGAACGGCGTCGCTCTGGGCGCGCGACTGGTGGCCGGAGATCTGCTGAGGTCAGGAGAACTGGTGCCGGCCCTGCCTGGGCCTGACCTGGTCTTGGAGGAAGCCTACTTCCTGCGGCTCAATCAGCCGCAGAAGCCGGCAGCACAGGCCTTCCGGACATGGATCATGGAGCGCTTACAACCGCTTGATAGTGCTTAGGCAGGCGAGGCGGCTTCAGCCCGCTGCAGCCAGCCGGTCGAGAGCCAGCTCAAGGCCGATAGGCCTCCAGCGACAGCCAGGCAGAGCCATAGGCCACCCAGCTGAAAACTGAGACCGGAGAGCAGCGTGCCGAGCAAGCGGCCGGCGGCGTTGGACATGTAGTAGAAGCCGACGTCGAGGGTCACCCGCTCCGCCTTGGTCAGCGCCAAGATCAGATAGGAGTGCAGCGCGGAGTTCAACGCGAAGACGGCGCCGAAGAGCAGCAGGCCGAGGACGAGGGCGAGGGTGAACCAAAGCGGCTGACCCGGAACGACCAACGCCGCTATCGCCAAGACGGCCAGAATTGCCGTCAAGGCACCGACCCAAAAGCGTTCCAGGTCAATGATTTCCGTGACACTCTTGTGCCGGGCACGCAATAGCTTGGGGGCCAGGGCCTGGATCGCTCCATAGCCGATGATCCAGACCGCCATGAAACAGCCGATCAGGAAGAAGGCCTGGCGCTGGCTCTCCGGCGTGCCGTCCGAAAGCACGGCATAGAAGTAAAGCGGCACGCCAACGACGAACCAGCAGTCTCTTGCGCCGAAGAGAAAGAGACGCGCCGCCGAGAGACGATTCACCCGCTGGTCCTTGGAGAAGACGTCGCGAAAGGCCTGACCTTTGCGGCCACTGGGCAGGCCGCTCGGCATGAAGAGCAGAAGCGCGACCAGGATCAGCACCAGACCTATGGCCATGGCGGTCAGCGCTGGCACGAAGCCGATGGTGGCCAGCATGCCAGCGCCCAGCAGGGAGCCCAGCCCTTTGACCGCGTTCTTGCTGCCGGTCAGCAGCGCCACCCAGCGGAAGAGGGCGCCCGCTTCCTCCGCCGGTGCCAGCAGCTTCACAGCACTCTTGGCGCCGGTCTTGGTCAGGTCCTTGGCGACGCCGGAGAGGCCTTGCACCAGCATGACGGCGATGACCGAGGTGGTGAGCGCCCAGCCGGGATCCAGCTGGGTCAGCGCGCCGAGAGCGATGATCTGCAGCGAGAGGCCGCCGTAGAGCGTGGTCATCAGCCCGAAGCGGGCGGCGATCCAGCCGGCCGAGAGGTTGGTGACCACCCCCATGAGCTCGTAGAGCAGAAAGAGGTAAGCCAAGGTCAGCGGCCCAAAACCCAACTGGTGGAAGTGCAGCAATACCAGCATGCGCAGCGCGCCATCGGTCAGCATGAAGGCCCAGTAGGCCCCGGTGACCGCTCCGTAGGCTGCCAGGCCGCTCGGCCGCGCGCTCACGCCGCCGCCTCCAGGCCGTCGAGGATCATGCGCGCCACGTCGACCAGGCGGCAGGCATAGCCCCACTCATTGTCGTACCAGGCGTAGACCTTCGCTTGCGTCCCGTTGATCACCAGGGTCGAGGGCGCATCGATGATGGCCGAGCGGTCGTCATGGACATAGTCGCTGGAGACCAGCGGCCGCTCCTCATAGCCGAGGATGCCCGCTAACGCGCCCTCGGCTGCCTGCCGGAGAAGCCCGTTCACCTCAGCTACATCGGTCGCGCGCTCCAGCTCGAAGACGCAGTCGGTGAGGGAGGCGTTGAGCAAGGGCACGCGTACGGCATGGCCGTTCAGTCGTCCCTTCAGCTCTGGATAGATCAAGGTGATCGCGGTCGCCGAGCCGGTGGTGGTCGGGATCAAGCTGTTGAGAGCGGAGCGTGCCCGGCGCAGATCCTTCGCCGGCCGGTCGACCAGGGTCTGCGTGTTGGTGACGTCGTGTAAGGTCGTGATCGACCCGTGCTTTATGCCAATGCCTTCGTGCAGGACCTTCACCACCGGTGCCAGGCAGTTGGTGGTGCAGCTGGCCGCCGTCACCAGCCGATGCTGGGCGAGGTCATAAAGGCCCTGGTTCACCCCATAGACCAGGTTCAGCGCCGCCTCTTCCTTGACCGGCGCTGAGACCAGGACCTTCGCGACGCCGGCTTCGTAGTAGGGCGCGACCTTGGCCACGGTCTTGAAGTGGCCCGTGCAGTCCAGGACCAAGTCGATGCCCAGGTCTCGTAGAGGCAGGTCTTCGATCCGCGCGGCCTGGGTCAGCGCAACCTCCTGTCCGGCAAGCCGCAGACCGGAGGGGGAGGCTGCAACCTCCTGCGCCCAGCGCCCCTGGACCGTATCGAAGGTCATGAGGTGCGCGTGCTGCTCCGCATCGCCGAGCTTGTCGTTCATCAGGACGAGGCGGTCGGCCAGGCCTTGATCCACCAGCCGGCGGATGGCGAGCTTACCGATCCGGCCAAGGCCGTTCACCGCAATGCGGGCCATGTCACTGTCCTCCAAGCTCTCTTGCTGCTGCATGATGGCCTTCGCGCAGATCGCACGAACGGCCTAGTGAAGATTCTCCCCATTCGCACCTCCCTCATCCTGAGCCTGTCGAAGGATGTGCCCCAAGCGCGTTCTTCTCCTTGGCACATCCTTCGACAGGCTCAGGATGAGGTCGGGGCTAAGGGAAAGGTTATGGGAACTCGCTACTAAGCCGCCGGCGGGCTCTGCTGCCCCAGGTCGTCCAGGCGCCGCTGCAGGGAAATCCGGTCCAGGGTCGCCACCGGCAGCGCCAGGAAGCCCTGCAGGCGGTGATAGAGCGTGCGGTAGGCCTGCAGGAAGGCCAGGCCCTTCTCGCTCTCGACGCCGGCCGCCTTCACCGGATCGGGCAGGCCCCAGTGCGCGCTCAAAGGTTGGCCTTGCCAGGGCGGGCAGTCTTCGTTGGCGGCGCGGTCGCAGACGGTGAAGACGAAGTCCATCTGCGGCGCGTCCGGGCCTTGGAACTCAGAAACATGCTTGGAGCGCAGCGGGCTGGTGTCGTGCCCCATGCGCTGCAGCAGCTCGATGGCATGCGGGTTCAAGCTGCTGCCGGCCTGGGTTCCGGCGGAGAAGCCTTGGAACTTGCCGGCCCCCTCCTTGTTCAAAATCGCCTCGGCGAAGATCGAACGTGCGGAGTTGCGCGTGCAGATGAAGAGAACCTTGAAGAGCTGATCGGACATAGGCCTTTGTCCTTCTTTCACGGGGCTCATGGGGGAGGCGGCTAGGGGAGCAACGAGGTCTGGCCGCCCGCGGCAACAGTCGTTCACCAAAAAGTCGATCAGGCCCGCCGTGCGGGTCAGGTCCAGGCGATAGGTCACCACCCGCCCATCGCGCGCATGCAAGACCAGCCCGGCGCGCTGCAAGGCTGAGAGGTGCGCGGCCAGGCTGCTCGGCGCCATCGCCAAGGCCTCCGCCAGGTCGCTGGGCCGCACGCCCCCCGGCGCCCGCCGCGCCAACAAGCGAAACACAGACAGCCGCCCCGGATGACCCAAGGCGCTCAAGGCATCCGTCTCTGACCGATAATTCATAAATTCCAGAATACCCGCATTCGCGGGCGTGTCTAGGGGCATTGAGGGGCTGGTCAGAATTCAACCAAATAGCATATCATTTTTTATCAACACGCTTATAGATTGATTTTGAGCGCCTCATGTCTCATCCGACGACCTCGGCCGTTGAGCCTTTTCTGCAGGAGCTGCGCGCAAAGCTGCTCGATCTGACGACGCGCAATCGGCTCTTGGCCTTCCGGCATGGGCAGAGTGCCTGCCTCCGCGTGGTGGATGAGCTGCCCGATCAGCTCTTCCAAGGCCTACTCGCTGTCCAGGCCTTCACCTTTCAGGCGGTACCAACACCCAGCCAGCGTGAGCTTCTGGACTACTACACTGCCGATGACTCGGCGCCGCGCGCTAAGGCGCGTAACGGCGAATTGCCCCTGCCAAAGCCTGAGGTCTGGGCGACGCACTGTGGCCTCGACGCCGACTATGAGCTCCCGCTGGACAGCCGGGACGAGCGGCCAGCCCGTCATGAGGACCGCCGGATTCAGACACTTCTCTACGCCGACGACCTCGAGAAGCGCCTGCGCAAGCTGCGCGGCGACGCACGCACGGCGGTGGAGGAGACCGGCAGCAATCTGCTGCACCTGGCCTTTGGTTTCCTGGAGTGGCGCGAGCCCGGGGAGCGCGCCAAGGGCAACCTGGCCCCGCTGCTCTTATTGCCGGTCGAACTGGAGCGGGTCAGCCAAGGCCCTGGCCGCGCCATCTATCGCCTGACCTGGAGCGGGGAGGACCTGCAGCCCAATCTCTCACTGGAGAAGAAGCTGGCTGAGGACTTCGCACTTACCCTGCCGCCACTGGCCGAAGAGCCTAGCGTGGAGGCGACCCTGACCGCCGTGCGCCGGGCTGTGGCCGAGCAGCCGGGCTGGCGGGTGCGCCGGCACGCGACCCTAGGCCTCTTCCATTTCGGCAAGCAGCTGCTCTACAGCGATCTCGATCCGGCCAGCTGGCCGGCGGGGCAGGGGATCGCCCAGTCGGCTCTTGTCCAGCAGCTGCTCCTCGGCGAGACGCTCGGCGGGGGCTTTGCAGCCGAGGCCCGCCCGGCGCCGACCCCCGAATCGCTGGATCTGGACCTGGAATTGGTCGAGCGCTCCGACTCCTCCCAATCGACAGCGCTCTGGCGTGCCTTGGCCGGGGAGAGCCTGGTGATCCAAGGCCCGCCGGGGACCGGCAAGTCGCAAACCATCACCAACCTCATCGCCGCCGCGCTTGCCCGCGGCAAGCGGGTGCTCTTCGTCTCGGAGAAGCTGGCGGCGCTGGAGGTGGTGCGAAGGCGCCTGAACGCCGTCGGTCTGGGCGACTTCGTGCTGGAGCTGCACAGCCACAAGACCCGTAAGCAGGCGCTGCTGCAGGACTTGCGCGCGCGCCTCTCTGCAGGTGAGCGCAGCCGCGCGCCGGCCTCCCTGGACCAGCGCCGCGCCTTGCTGCGGGAGCGGCGGCAAGCACTGCAGGATTACGCTGAGGCGATGGCCCAACCGATCGGCCTCCTGGGCTGGCCAGTGCAGAAGGTCTTGCAGCAGGCTGGCGGTCTGCAGCCAAGCCTCGGCGTTCTGGCCTATGAGGGACCGCGGATCGAGGGGCTGCAGCCTCTGGAGGTCACGGCGGCCGAACGCGATGCTGGCTTGGCCGCATTGGAGCAGCTGGCAGCCTTGGCCGCACGGCATCCCAGACCTTTGGTGCAGCATCCTTGGGCTGGCCTCTCGGCAAAGGCCTTGCCCAGCCAAGCCGACCGCCATCAGGCCGTCGCCCGCTTGCGAGGCTGGGATGCGGCCCTTGGCGATCTCAAGGCTGCTTTGGCACCGCTGCAGGCGCGGCTGGGCGCCGAGGTGCTACTGAAGGCCTCCGCTGTCTCAGCGCTGGCCGCCTCTGCGGACGAAATCCGCGTAACGAGGACAGCGCTGCAGCAGGCACAGCCGCTGACCGCGCAGATCCTAAAGGATCTGGGGTGGCCAGTCGCAGGGGACGTCGGCGCGCTGCGGCGCGCTGCTGCTGTGCTGCGCCTGGCAGCCGCCATGCCGCCGGGCGGGATCCAGGTGCCGGAGGCTTTGCAAGACGAGGCGCGCTTCACCGCTCTGAAGACCGCCGCCAGCAGCCTGCAAGCGGGCCGCGGCGGCCTAGCGCGCCACCTACGCCTCGGCTTCGACGAGCTCCCGGATGCAGGAGACCTGACGCGGCTGGCCGCGACGCTGGAGAGCGGCGGCCTCTTCGCCTTCCTCAGCGCGCCCTACCGGGCCGCGAAGCGGCGGGTTGCCAGCATCTTTGCTGACGGCCTGGTGGCAAAGCTCTGGCCCGACCTGCTGCGCAGCCTTGCCCGGGTGCAGCGCGATTGGGCGGACCTGAAGGCGGCGGCCCAGGCGGCTGATTTGGTGCCGGCGCCCCTCGACGATCTGGCCGCCACGCTCGACCGGGCAGAGGCGGCCAAGGCCTGGGGGGCGCAGGCGGAAGCAGCCCTGGGTGCCGGTCAGGGCCAGGCGCTGGCGGTTGCTGGACCGCGGCTCTTGGCATCGCTCCAAGCGCTGGCGCGAGAGCCCGCCGGCGCCGCGCTGCTAGACCTTGAGACCAGGCTTGCCGGCCTGACAGAGACGGCCGAGCCCCTCGCTGCACTGTTAGAGCGTCTGGCAGGCGAGCCGCTGGGCTCCGCCCTGGCGCAGCTCGCCCCAGCGGACTTCGACAGCGTCTTGGATGACATGACCAAGGCTGCGACAGCAGCGCAGGCGGTGACCGCCGCCGAGGCTGACTTCGCGGCCACTGTCGACCTGGATCGCACCCTCTGGGAGCGTCCGGGCCTCTCTCAACAAGCGCGCGTGGCGCAAGCGCTGGCGGACCCGGAGAGCCTGCCGGACTGGCTGGAGGTCGATCGCCTGCTGCGCGGTGCCCAGCCGCCGGGCGTCGGGACGGTCATGACGGCGCTTGTGCAGGACGCCGTGCCGCCCGCTCAGGCTGCTCGCTATTGGGACTATCAGCTGTTGGCCGGCTTGGCCAAAGCGGCGCTGGATCACTATCCGGCGCTGCTGGAGGCGCCCAATGGCGCCCGCGATGACCTGCGCCGTGTCTTTGCCGAGGGCGATCAGGCGCTGATGGCTGTCACCGCCCGAGCCATCGCGGCTCAGCTGGCCCAGGTTCCGATCCCGGCAGGCCGCACCGGCAAGCGGGTCAGCGAGTCGACCGATCTGGCGCTGATTCAGCGCGAAACGGAAAAGCAGAAGCGCCATCTACCCATCCGCCAGCTGGTCCGTCGGGCTGGCAAGGCGCTACAAGCCCTGAAGCCTTGCTTCATGATGGGGCCGCAGTCGGTGGCGCAGTATCTGGAGCCTGGTGCGCTGACCTTCGATCTGGTGGTCTTCGACGAGGCCTCGCAGCTGCGCCCGGAAGAAGCCATCGGTGCGCTGGCCCGCGCCCGGCAAGCCGTGGTGGTCGGCGACGCCAACCAGCTAGCCCCAACCAGCTTCTTCCAACGCACCGGCGAGGAACTGGAAGAGGAGGAGACGGGCATTGCAGCCGCCGGAGAGTCGATCCTGGAGGTGGCGGAGACGCGCTTCGACAAGGTGATGCTGCGCTGGCACTACCGCTCTCTTCACCCCGACCTCATCGCCTTTTCCAACGCCAGCTTTTACGGCGGCGGGCTGCAGCTCTTCCCCTCGCCACGGCGCGATGATCCAGAGTTCGGGGTCCAGTTCCGCTATCAGCCAGACGGCACTTTCGTCGGCCGTCAGAACCAGGCGGAGGCAGAAGCCATCGCTGCTGCTGCTATCGCACAGCTGCGCGACGATCCGGACAAGAGCCTGGGCCTGGTCGCCATGAACGTGGAGCAGCGCGACCTGATCGCCGGCCTGGTCGAGCGGGCCATCGAGGAGGAGCCGGCTCTGGCTGGCCGCGACCTGGAGGCCGGCGCGGAGCCTTTCTTCGTGAAGAACCTGGAGAACGTGCAGGGTGACGAGCGCGACGTCATCATGATTTCCATGACCTACGGCCCGCCGGAACCGGGCGGCAAGGTTCCGCAGCGCTTCGGTCCGATCAACCAGGTGGCCGGCTGGCGGCGGCTCAATGTGCTTTTCACCCGCGCCAAGCAGCGTATGGAGGTCTTCTCCAGCTTGCGCGAAGGTGATGTGGCCCCGGGCGACGGTGGCAGCCGCGGCCTGCAGGCCCTGAAGTCCTTCCTGCACTTCGCCGAGAGCGGCGTCCTGGCCGAGGCGGCGCGGAAAAGCGGTCGCCCCGCCGACAGCGACTTCGAGACAGCGGTGATCGAGGGGCTTGAGGGTGCAGGCTATGCCTGTCAGCCGCAGGTTGGCTCCGCCGGCTTCTTCATCGACATCGGCGTGCTGGACCCGGAGAACCCGGACCGCTTTCTGGCCGGTGTGGAATGCGATGGGGCCAGCTATCACAGCACCCGCTCGGCCCGTGACCGCGACCACTTGCGCCAGGCAGTGTTGGAGCGGCTGGGTTGGACCATCCTGCGGGTCTGGTCGACCGACTGGTTCCAGGACCCTGACCGCTGCCTCAGCCGTTTGACCGCTCGGCTAGAGGCCTCAGGCCAGCCCGAGCCGCAGCCGGTCGAAGAGCCGGAACAGGAGGCCGACGCGCTGCCGCCGGTCTTGAGCGAAGCCGATGCCCGCCAGAGGTTAATCGCGCTTCGGGAAGCTTACTACGCCGACAATCCCGAGGCCGACCGTGCCCGCGGTCTCTTGCGCAAGAGCATGCTGCAGGAGCTCTTGAACAAGCGCCCGCTGGATGAGGAGAGCTTTCGCCGGACGATACGCCGCGACCTGCGCGAGGCGACGGAGGGGGCGGAGTTACGGCACTATGGCGATGAGGTCTTTCAAATCTTGGAGCGCTTGGCCTAAGCGCTGGTCATTGCAGGCCTTAGCGCCCACCTGAAGGCCAACGCGCCTTGAACGAGATGATAGGAGACGCCTTCATGCTGCGACCAAGCCTCCTCGCTGCCGGACTGGTGGGACTGCTGGCCACCGCCCCGGCGCAGGCCGAACCGCCGGTTTTCCCCTACAACGTGCCCGAGGTCAGTGGCGTGAAGCTGACCATGGTCGCCGGTGGGCTAGAGCGGCCTTGGGGCATGACCTGGTTGCCGAATGGCGACATGCTGATCACCGAGAAGGCGGGCCGGCTGCGCCTCTTACGTGACGGTCAAATGCGCCGGGCGCCAATCGCCGGCGTGCCGGTGGTGCTGTCCTCCGGTCAGGGCGGCCTGCTCGACGTTGCGGTCCACCCCGACTTCGAGGCGAATAGCTTCGTCTACCTCTCCTACTCCGCCGGCGATCGCGAAGAGAATGCCACGCGCGTGGCCCGGGCCCGTTTCGATGGGGAGCGTCTGAACGATCTGGAGGTTATCTTCGAAGCACGGCCGCTAAAACGCGGAACGGCGCACTATGGCTCCCGCCTGCTTTTCCTGCCCGATCGGACCCTGCTGATCTCCGTCGGTGACGGCGGTAACCCGCCGATCTCCTACAACGGAGAGTTCATCCGTCTGCAGTCACAGAACTTGGATAGCCGCTTAGGGCGCCTGCTGCGGATCAACGACGACGGGACCATTCCCGACGACAATCCCTTCGTCTCCGATCCAGCGGCTGATTCGGCCAGCTGGACCTACGGCAACCGCAACATCCAAGGACTGGCGAGGGACCCTGTGACTGGACAAGTCTGGGCTAACGAGCACGGCTCGCGTGGTGGCGACGAGATCAACCGCATGGCACCCGGCAACAATTACGGCTGGCCGCTCGCAACCTACAGCGAGGAGTACTCCGGCGGGCAGATCAGCCCTTACACGGAACTGCCAGGCATGGTGACTCCCATCGTGGTTTGGACGCCGTCTATCGCGCCCTCGGGCATGGCGGTTTACCGCGGTGCTGCCATACCGGAGTGGCAAGGTGACCTCTTCTCCGGCGGCTTGCGCAGCCAGGACGTGCGGCGTACCCGCCTGGACAGCGATGGCAACGTTCTTGGTGAAGAACGAATTCGCATTGGGGCTCGCGTGCGGGATGTGGCCGAGGGACCGGACGGGCACCTCTACATCCTCACCGACGAGGGCCGCAGGCGTCTGATCCGGATCGACCCGGCCAGCTAGCAGGGAGAACGACCATGCGGTCTTGGATCCTCGTCGCAGTCTTCCTGCTCGCCCTGCCGCAGACTTCTATGGCAGCGGAGCCGCAGGTCGAGCCGCGCTACGAGCCGGCCATGGTCATGCGTGAATCCAACTTCCGCGCCGATCCCTCGACCGGGCAGCCGCCCTTGGACACCTTCAAGGCCGGCACGAAAGTGCTGATCACCGGCGTCACCAAGGACGCGCGTGGGCGCGATTGGTATGCGGTCAGCCTCTACGACGGCCGGCGCGGCTACATCTATGGCCGGCTCGTCGCGGCGCTGCCGACCCCGCCGGACCCGCCGGAGGGGCTGGGCGTGACCAAGGTCAGCGATCCTGCGGTGGCGGCGGAGGTCGTTGGCAGCCATGGCATGACCATGCAGCGCATCGGCTCCGACCCTTGGGGTGGCTTGTCCGTCTTCGAGGATCTGGGCCTCTACTACGCCCGTGGCAGCCAGCCTGGCAGCCAAGGCGACCGAATGGTGCTCGACGGCACGCTGCTCGCCATCGATAGCAGAGGTTTTACCTTGCAGGGCGACCTCTCCTACGGCGCCCGGGAGAACGGGCAGCGCATTACCTGTAAGCGTAACGCCAAGCTGCGCTTCGACCTGGTGGCCAACTCCAACACCTGGCGCTACAGCGGCCCTGCCGGATCCTGCGGCCCCTGGAGCGAGCAGATCGAGGTTTACCGCCGCAAGGAGTAGAGCCCTCAATGCGTCTTGCCAGACCTAAGGCTGCTTCTCCACAAAGCGAAGCATCCCGGAAGAGCCGTCGACTTCGACGAGATCACCGTCGCTGAGCCGTGTCGTGGCGTCCTGTACGCCGGCCACGCAGGGTTTTCCGTACTCGCGCGCGACCAGGGAGCCGTGCTGCAGCATACCTCCGACTTCGAGAACGATGGCCGCAGCGCTCACGAAGAGTGGTGTCCAGCCGGGATCGGTTGCGCGGGCGACAAGAATGTCGCCTGGGGCAATCGGCTTCTCGTCGGGCGCATGCAAGACCTTGACCGGTCCGCGTGCCACGCCCGGAGAGACCGGCTGTCCTGCCAATTCACCCGCCGCGGGGGCAGGGCGCGGCGGCCTTATGATGCGACCGCGCGAGTCGACGATGTGTGGGAATTCATGCACCTGTGCCAGCTTCCTAAGGAAGGACTGGTTCTGCTCTCTCAGCTCCGCCAGATCCAGCGTTGGGTCCTCAAGCGCTTGCGTCAGCGTGTCGAGCGTTAGGTCGAAGACCTCTTCAGATCGCGTCAAACGACCCGCTGCGACCAAGGCGTCGGCTGCTTGCTCCGCTCGCTTGCGCACAAACGACATGGCTTTTACCATGTAATACTTATGATTTTCGCGGTAACCGCCGAAATGCTCGATGGCTCGATAGAGTAAATCATACTCTTTACCTATCGTGACACCGCGTTCGTAGGCGGTCTTTCGAAGCCGTTCATGGGCGCGCTGCCTGCGCGCGACGGATTGCTGGTGGATGGTTTCCGGGTTGTCGCCGTCTGTCGGGAGAGCGATCAAAGACAGAATCTGCTCGAAAAGCAGCTCTGGTCGCTCCCGATACCTCGGTGCAGCGATATCGAGTTCGCGTGGACCGCGAAACCCGAAACGGCTGACGAAAGACTGCCAATCTTCCAAGACCGTGTCGGGAAGCTCCCCGGCAGCGAGCCGCGCGCTCATCTCCTTGACATCACGCAGCCCCAACGGGGCGAGCTTCTCGGCGATCGCATAGAGCGACAGGCCCATATCAATGGTGATGTTGTGGGGTAGGGCCTGATCGATGTGCACGAGATCCGCATCGATCCTTGGATCGGTCTTGGCGGCCTCCGCGAAGAGGTGGCCCAGTCTTTGCCGCGCCATGATCGCTGCGGCGAGTGGCGGGATGAGCGTTCCGATCATCAGCTCCACGAAGGTCTTACAGACCCAGTCGGCGTAGGCGCCGATTCCGTCAGGTGCGCGGGGGTCATCCTCCATCTTGGAAAGGGCCGCTTCAACCTTTCTGTGGTAAGTTGATGCGCTGTGTTCGGGTCGTAGAGCTGCCGCGATCCCCTTCATCGGGATGCCAGTCACATGGGTGAGCAGTTCCCGTGGTAAGTGTACTATGAATGCGGGGCAATCGGCAGAGACATAGTCATCCGGCGGACAGGCATTCAGTGCATCTGCTGCGACACTGTCCATTTTACTCAAGAAATCGGCCAGCGCGTGTCGCGAAACGAGATGCAACAGGTGGGAGAGAGAAAGATAGAGGCGCCCCCCAGCCACAAAGGCTAGTCCGTGCTTGGGATCGATCAGCTCTTTGTGCCCCGTGGCCCGCAAGGCAAAATTCGAGATTAGTGTCTCAAGAAAGCTGGCGCCCATCACTGAGAGCGGTTCTTGAATACCCTGCATGGCCAAGGTTACGTCGAGATAAAGCCGGCGCGGCGCGCCGGGTGCGGTGACCATCTCCGCCGGCAGGGGCAGGTAAGTGGTGATTGGCCGCGCTTGCAGGAGATAGAAGTCGGCGCCTTTCCATGCCCATTCGATATCCATGGGACAGCCGTAGACCCGCTCTATCCGAGCCAACTCCTGCGTCATGCGCGCCAGCTGGTCGTTGCTCAGCGTCGCTAGACTGTGCCGTGGATCGGGACGTTCTTCCGTCCCGCCATCAGGCAGGAGCCAGATCGAGGTCTCCTTCGCCCCAAGAGTGGCTCTGACGACCTCACCCGAAAGCTTGTCCGTTTCGAACTGATCGGGCGTCGCTAGGCCGCTCACCACCGTCTCGCCAAGCCCCCAGTTGGCGTTGAAGACCGCGCGGTCATAGTCGTTGCTGAGAGGCTCGACGCTAAAGCCGACACCAGCCACCTCGGACGCGATCTGCGCCTGCACCACAACGGCGATGCGTGCGTCACTGACGTCGAAGCCGCGCTGGCGCTTGTAGATGAAGACTCGCGGCTCCAAGCAGGAGACAAAGGCTGATCGCACGGCGTCTTCGATGGTCTCGGGCTTTGCGCCCAGGATTGTCGTGTAGCCGCCGGCGAAGGAGGCGCCGGACAGGTCCTCGTCGGGTGAGGAAGAGCGGACAGCAAAGAGCCCAAAGCCATCAAGCTGCTTGAGGGCCCCGGTGACGATGGCGGCCTCCTCGCTGTCGAACGTCAGGTTTCTTGCGCTCGCCGGCAAGGCGGCGGCGCGTCCAACCATCTCGTCCGGCGAGGCCTCGACAAAGGCGCGCCAGGCCTCCCCTGCCTTCACCTCAGCGAGCCAGCGCGCAAAGAAGGCGACCGGCAGGACAAAGCCAGGCGGAACCGAAGAGCCTTCACGCGACAGCCGCATCAGTGAGTAGGCCTTGCCGCCCACTGCATTCAGATCGGGCAAAGGGCCTTCATCATTGAGCCTATGGAGCTTTGTTTCCGATCCAGGCACCGACATCTCCTTCTGGTTTCAGCAGCGGGCGCCCAGTCCAGCATAGCCTGCCTGGAGGCTCGGTGCGGGCAGCCTGGCCTAGAAGGTCTCCACCCAGGGGCGTAGCTCCAGCTCCCAGGCCCAGGCGCTGCGGTGCTGGCGGTGCAGGTCCAGATAGCTCTGCGCGATGGCATCGGGCTCAAGCAGCGAGTCCGGCTTGGCCGGGTCGGGGGTCCAGCCTTTCTCTGCATTGGCGATGGCGCCGTCGATCACGACGTGGGCGATGTGGATGTTCTGCGGTGACAGCTCGCGGGCCAGAGACTGTGCCAGGCCGCGCTGGGCGAACTTGCCCATGGCGAAGGAGGCCGACTGCTTATAGCCCTTTACCGCCGCCGAGGCCCCGGTGAAGAAGAGGCTACCCGATGCACCGCCGGGCCGGGCCAGCATGCGTGGCACGGCCTCACGCGCCACCAGAAAGGCCGCCCAGGCAGAGACGTCGATGGCGTTGCGCACCGCCGCGCGGTCTAGCTCCGCAAAGGGGCCGCGGGTGCGGGCGCTGGCGTTGTAGACCACCCAGTCCGGGGTGCCACCCAGGTCTTGCTCCACGCCGTCGAAGAGCGCCCGGACCTGTCCCTCGTCGGTGGCATCACAGCTGTAGGTCTTGGCGGCGATCTCCGTCGCCAGGCCGGCCAGCTTCTCGCTGTTGCGCGCTGCCAGAGCGACCTGAAAGCCCTCACGCGCCGTCAGGCGGGCCAGAGAGGCCGACAGGCCGGACCCGGCCCCAATGATCACAATGCGCTCGCCCATAGTCGTTTCCTTTCCTTATGGTCTGTCACCAAGATGGTAGCGCGACCGCTGTCCCTTGCGCGCTTGGCAGTCACAAGTGCTTTGGCCGCTTCTTCTGCAGCGCGCATCCTTTCGCGCTGCAGAGACGTTGACAGGGCCTGATCTGCAGGCGGAAGCAGGACGGAATGCCTGCGTTGGGACAGAAGCGACAAGCCATGGCGACCGAGATCCTGACCCTCGGCGGCGTGCAGGGGATTGCGGCGCTGGCCTTCGGGCTCTTCGCCGACAAGCCGGTGCAGGGCTTTGCCATCGAAGGTGCTGGCGAGATCAAGACCCTGGCCGCGGCCAGCCGGGCCGCCCAGGACTATGCGCAGTGGGCCTCTGAACTGCAGCGCCAGCCCTGTCAGCTCTCCGACCCTTGGGTCTCCACCAAGTGCGGAGAGTCCGAAACGACCTCCGATCTCGCCCTTTGCCCGATGGTGGGCAATGTCATCGACAAGATCGACCCCTTGGGCGCAACCACCTGCTGCGGCGAGACCTGAGAGCTGACCGGGGCGGAGGGGGTCTGTGCCAGTCGCGCGGTCAACGAGGAGATCGCCGCCAAGTTCATGGCCACCTGGCGGGCCTCTACTTCATGGACACCTCTTCGGCTGCCGCGGAGTGCGTGACCTTGCAAGCGGCCGCCGGCTTCGTTGTGCACCTCTTCCCGACTGGGCAGGGCAACATCATTGGCAACCCGATCGAGCCGGTGATCAAGCTGACCGCCAACCCTAAGACGGCGCGTGAGATGCCAGAGCATATCGACCTCGACTGCTCCGGCATTCTCACCGGCGAGATGACCTTGGATCAGGCCGGCGACGCGCTCCTCGACATGACCTTGCGCACTTGCAACGGCCGCCTCACCGCCGCGGAGGCTTTAAAGCACCGCGAGTTCGTCATGACCAAGCTCTACAACAGCGCCTGAGCCGCTTGTCCTGGGAGAGGGGAGGCGGCAGTCTGCAAGCGTGCCTCCCCATCTCACAAGGACTGCTCCCATGCCGACCGCCTTGCCGCTGACCCTGGTCTCCGAGTCTGGGGAGGAGCGCATTTCTTTTGAGCCCCGCCGGCTGATCATCGCCGGTTGGACCGGACGCGATAAGGCGGCAATGGAGCACCACATCGCCGAGTTGGAGGCGCTGGGCATCCCGCGTCCGCCGACCACGCCGGTCTTCTATCGGGTGTCTGCCGCCCGCCTCACGCTGGCGGACACTATCCAGGTCACCGGCGAGGCGAGCAGTGGCGAGGCGGAGTACCTGCTGGCCTGGATCAAGGGCCGCATCTGGGTCGGCGCCGGCTCTGACCACACCGACCGGGAGGCTGAGCGGCAAGGCATCGCGCTCTCCAAACAGCTCTGCGACAAGCCGATGGCCGCCACGCTGTGGCCCTTGGACGAGGTCGAGGCTGAGTGGGATGCTCTACAGCTGCGCTCCGTCATCCCGGAAAACGGGCAGGAGCAGGTCTATCAAGAGGGCACCTTGGCCGCGATGCTGCCGCCCTATGATCTTCTAGCCCGGCTGGACGTCTTGAAGGACAGCGTGCTGGGTGGTGAGAGTCTTGGTGAAGGCGACGTTCTCTTCGGCGGCACCCTGCCGGCCATCGGCGGGGTGCGTCCGGCCGAGAGCTTCGCCTGGTCCTTAGTCGATCCGCAGACGACGCGTGCGATCCGGGGCTGCTATCGTGTGCTGCCCCTACCGGTCGCTGGCTAGTTCTTCATCCCGGGTGTCCTCTAGAACGTGGCACTAGAGTCCTGGTTCCAGTCGACACTGAGGTATTCTACACTGAGAAAAGGTAAGAAGAAAAACAGTCGTGTTTGTGTTGATCAAAAAAGTCTAGCGCGCGCATCTTCAGTTGTTGTCGTAGGCGGAAGCCTGCTTCCTTGACGCGGTGAGGCGTGACTGACAGTTTCGCGACAGGGTCACGATCAATGGGGGGGTCTGTGGGATGGCCGTCATTTTCGGCACAGCAGGAGAAAACAATGTCCTGAGCGGCACGGATCTTGCCGACAGCATCTATGGACTGGCCGGGGATGACCGCCTCTACGGCCTCTCGGGTGACGACAGGCTCTATGGTGGCAGCGGTTTGGATAGCAGTTTTTACGGCGGTGGCGGTGCTGATGGCCTCTTCGGCGGCTCAGGGATCGACTTCAGTCTGTTCGGCGATGCCGGTGACGACGAGATCTATGGCGGCAGCGCGCGAGACGCGCTATTCAATGGCGGTACGGGAAGCGACCGCCTTTCCGGCGACAGCGGGGCCGACAACAACCTTCGCGGCGGTTCGGGTGACGATAGCGTGTTTGGCGGAGACGCTGTCGATAGCTTTCTCGGCGGCGGGGATGGCGCCGATAGCGTCTACGGCGGTAGCGGTGGGGATGCGGGCCTTTTCGGCGGTTTGGGTGATGACAGCCTCTTTGGCGATAGTGGGGCAGACAGGGTCTTCCTAGCGGGATCGGGCGCCGATAGCCTCTTCGGAGGGGAAGGAGACGATTCAGGGCTAGAGGGCGGCTCGGGTAACGACAGCCTCTCCGGTGGCAGCGGCAGTGACTTCGACTTCTCCGGCGATGCGGGAGACGATATCCTCTCGGGTGGCAGTGGTGGCGATGCGGGCCTTTACGGAGGATTGGGTGCTGACAGCCTCTTCGGCGACAGCGGGGCCGACAGTAGTTTCTCGGGAGGAGAAGGAGAGGACTGGCTTTATGCTGGCGACGGTGATGACACCCGCAGTTATGGTGGGTCCGGAGACGACCGGGTCTTTGGTGACAGCGGCGCCGACACAGTACTGTTAGGTGGCCTCGGGGACGATAGCCTCTTTGGTGGCACCAGGGCTGACACAGCGCTCTTCGGCGGTGACGGGGACGATCAGGTTTACGGGGGTGCCGGCGCGGATTACGTACTGTTCGGAGGACTAGACAGCGATCGGATCTTCGGCAACGCGGGGGACGATACATCGCTCTTTGGCGGTGGTGGCAGTGACCGTCTCTATGGTGGGTCGGGTAGCGATGTCGCGCTGGACGCTGGTTCGGGTGATGACGGTCTTTTCGGGGGTATAGGCAAGGATTCGTCTCTTTTCGGTCAAGAGGGTAACGATAGCCTGGCCGGCGGTGATGGTGCGGATGCCGGTTTATACGGTGGCTCAGGTGCCGACAGTCTTTATGGTGGCTCTGGCGACGATCGTTCCTTGCGCGGTGATAGTGGAGACGACCTGCTGGTCGGTGGTGCCGGCAAGGACGAGCAGTTCGGTGGGTCTGGCGCGGATCTCTTCCAGGTTGCAAGCCAAGCTGACATTATCGCCGGAGAGACGTATGACGGTGGCAGTGGCGTCGATACCTTGCTGCTGCAGCAAGGGGCCGTAGTGCCGACCGGGGTCCTCCTCACCTCAATCGAGGTGATCCTGCGGGTAACCTCTGGGACCGATGGGGTGGACCGCCTGGCCGGCAGTTCCTTCATCGATATCATGTTCGGCCTGGGCGGCCCGGATCGTCTCTACGGTGCCAGTGTCGGCGACGGACCCCTCTATGGTGGAGACGGCAGCGACCTGGTCTTCGGCGGCAGCGGCGACGACACCTCGCTCTACGGCGACCAGGGCGTGGATCAGCTCTTCGGTGGTGAGGGGGAGGACAGGTCTCTCTTTGGGGGCGACGGCGGCGACAAGCTCTTCGGTGGCGAAGGCAAGGACGCTTCCCTCTTGGGCGGTGACGGAAACGACAGCCTCTTTGGCGGGGCCGGCAATGACCGGGCCTTCTTCGGTCAGTTCGGTAGCGACAAGCTGTTTGGTGATGGTGGCGACGACACTGGGTTCTTCGGCGGTGCGGGTCGCGATCTGATCTACGGCGGTGAGGGCGACGATTCTTTGCTGTTCGGCGGCGAGGGAACCGACCGTGTCATTGGCAATCTGGGGGCTGACGTCTCGCTCTTTGGTGGCGACGGTTTGGACACGCTGATGGGCAGCGGTGGCGATGATTCCTATCTCTATGGCGATGCCGGCCAGGATCTGGTACGCGGCGGCCGCGGCGATGATCGCTCGCTCTTCGGCGGCAGCGGCAAGGACGTCCTCCGCGGCGAGAGCGGTGCCGACCAGCTCTTCGGCGACAGCGCTGAAGACCGCCTCTACGGCGGTGCCCAGCGCGACGCGCTTTTCGGCGGAGAGGGGAACGATACCTTCCTCGTGAACAGCCAAGGCGAGTTGGTTGCTGGCGAGACCTACGACGGCGGGCAGGGGAGCGACACGCTTCTGCTCGCGCAAGGCATCAGCCTGCCCGATGGCCTGGTCCTCACCTCCGTCGAGGTTGTGGCCTTTTTCTAGAGCAGGATGAGCTCAGATAGCACCAGTGTTTCCACACGCACACCCTCGTCTTGAGCAGCGAGCGCGAGCGAGCGGACGTCGAAAGGCGGGCCGCTAGCACCGAGCCTGGGGCCCGCCTTTCGACGGGCGCTCGCCTACGGCTCGCTGCTCAAGACGAGGG
>JBCBSF010000053.1:0-35260 GCA_039819325.1 Pseudomonadota bacterium
CCGGCATCGCCGTCGAACTGGGTGTCGCGCTGACCGCCGCCGAAGAGGACATCCGAGCCGCTGCCGCCGTTGAAGAGCGCATCCGTCCCGGTGGCACCATAGAGCCGGTCGCCACCCGAGCCACCGTAGAAGCGCCGATCCACCGCGCTGCCGCCGAAGAGCAGGTCGCTGCCCGCCCCGCCGTAGAAGAAGAAGCCGCGGCCCTGACCGCCGACGAGGCTGTCGTTGCCGCTGCCACCCGACAGCAGCGAGTCGTCCGCCGCAGAGCCATCCAGGATGTCGCTGCCCGAGCCCCCGTAGAGCCCGATATCGATGCCGCTGCCGCCGCTGAGGCTGTCGTCGCCGTCATCGCCGTAGAGCAGGCTGTCGTCACTGCCGTCGCCGGTGATGCTGTCATCGCCGGCCCCGCCGAAGAGGGCCGTGTCGCTGCCAGACCCGCCGTAGAGCCGGTCATCGCCCTCACCGCCGGAAAGGCTGGTATCGTCGCCGCCGTCGCCCAGCAGGCTGTCGGCACCGCTGCCGCCCTCCAGCCCATAGTCGCCGCCCGAGCCACCGAAGATCCGGTCCAGCCCGCTGCCGCCGGAGAGGCTGCTGTCGGCACCGCCGTCGCCGAAGAGGCTGTCGTTGCCCAGACCACCGGTGAGGCCGTCCGCGCCGCTGCCGCCGAAGACGCTGTCATGCCCACTGCCGCCGCCGACAGCGCTGTCATCACCGCTGCCGCCGAAGACCGTGTCATTGCCATTGCCGCCGTAGACAAAGGCGTCGGCCCCCGGCCCACCGTAGACCAGGTCAGAGGCATTGCCGCCGAAGAGGCTGCTATCCGCCCCGGAGCCACCGAAGAGCGTATCGGTGGCAGCACCGCCGTCGAAGGCACTGTCCGCACCGCTGCCGCCGGTGAGCGTATCGCCGTTCTCCCCACCGAAGAGGAAGCCGTCGTCGCCGGCCCCACCCTCGACCAGGTCGCGGCCCTGACCGCCGTAGAGGTAGCTGTCGGCACCGCTGCCGCCGGCCACGCGATCGCTGCCGCTGCCGCCGGCCAAGAGGAAGTCCCCGCCTGAGCCGCCATCGACGCTGTCCGAACCGTTGCCGCCGTAGAGCAGGCTATCGTCGCCCAGATAGCCGTAGAGGCTATCGGCATTGGCCCCGCCATAGACCAGGGAGTCATCACCGCTGCCGGCATCCAGCAGGTCGCTGCCGCCCAGGCCGTAGATCCGGTCTGAGCCGCTGGCGCCGAAGAGGCTATCGGCATCCTCGGTCCCCACCAGGGTATCGGATCCGCTGCCGCCGACCACCTGGATCGCCTCGATGGAGATCAGGGTCACCCCATCGGGCAGGCTCAACCCATTGGACACCAGCAGCGTATCGCTCCCGCTGCCGCCATCGAAGATATCGCCAGGGATCAACTCGCTCTGATAGCGCACCACGAAGGTCTCGTCCCCAGACCCGCCGAAGAGCTGATCCACGCCAGACCCGCCGTAGAGGCTGTCGTCCCCATCCAGCCCGAAGAGCGTATCCGCACCGCTGCCGCCGAAGAGACTGTCATCACCGGTGGTGCCGAAGAGCGTGTCGGGGCCGTCAGAGCCGGTGATATCGCTCAGAATGACCTCGACACTCTCGATGACGGCGCCGGCAGGGATGGTGACGCCAGGCGCCAGGATCAGGGTATCCGTGCCCGCACCGCCGAAGATGGAATCGCCGGCGACAAACTCCCCAGCTGCGGCAATGAAGACGTCATCGCCGCTGTTACCGAAGACAGTATCAGAGCCGCTGCCCCCGTAAATCGTGTCATTGCCACTGCCGCCGGCGACGCGACTGTCGTCGCCGGAGCCTGCCATCAGCAGATCGTCACCCTGACCGCCGTAGAGGCTGGTGTCGTTACTGGAGCCGCCGTAGAGGCTGTCCGCGCCCTCCCCACCGAAGGCGAAAGCGAGTGTGCCGTTGCCGCCGCTGATCAGATCATCACCTGCTCCGCCAAAGAAAGAGGTATCGGTACCGCTGCCGCCGAAGAGGCTGTCGTCGCCATAGCCGCCGAAGAAGGGTCCGTCGCTGCCGCTGCCACCGCTGATCAGATCATCACCGGCTCCGCCAAAGAAAGAGTCATCGGCACCGTTGCCGCCAAAGAGACTGTCGTCGCCGTAGCCGCCGAAGAAGGGTCCGTCGCTGCCGCTGCCACCGAAGAGACTGTCGGAGCCCGTGTCACCGAACAAGTAGCCGTCGTCACCTACCCCGCCGAAGAGCGCGTCGTCCTCGGAGCCGCCGAAGAAGCTGCTGTCGTCACCTGTCCCAGCATAGAGCCTGTCGGCGCCGCCATCGCCATGGAAGTTTCTATCATCAGAATCGCCTCCATAGAGCAAGTCGTCACCGGCGCCACCAGAGACGGTATCGTCGCTCTGCGCACCGCCGATGAGGAGATCACTACCCAAGCCACCAAAGAGGTCGTCGAGGGCGAAACTATCACCTTGGATCGTATCGCTTCCTGAACCACCGTAGAGATCGAAGCCTACTACGCTCGTGACCGAGATGAAGTCGTCCCCGCTACCGCCGTAGGCATCGCTGAAGGAGCCAGACCCGCCATCGATGGTGTCGTCACCCTGGCCACCAAAGAAGGAGCGATCTAGGTCAGCTCCGGCGGAGAGGGTGTCATCCCCTGACCCGCCATAGAAGCGGGTGTCAGTTCCGACACCACCGTAGAGCTGATCGCTGCCCGATCCACCAAAGACGCTTCGTTCTGATCCGGTGCCACCCTCTATGCGGTCATCACCAAGACCGCCGTAGAAGTAGGAATCGTTGGCGCCACCGCCGAAGACCGTGTCGGCACCCGCGCCACCGAGGAGGAAGGAGTCGTTACCCTCCCCACCATCAAGCGTATCGTCGCCCGCAGCGCCAAAGAGCCAGCGGTCTGTGTTGTTGCCGCCGTAAATCCTGTCGTTGCCACTGCCACCGTCGAGATCGACGTCGTTAGCAGTGCCGCCGTCAAGGCGATCTTGTCCTGAACCACCGAAGAGGAGGCCGTCGGCGCCGCTGCCGCCGGCGATGCTGTCATCACCAAGACCACCGCTGAGGCTCAGGTCGCCCCCAGCATCGCCAGAGATGGTGTCGTTCCCGCTGCCGCCGGTCAGGCTGAGATCCGCGCCGCTTCCGCCAAAGAGCCCGTCACCGCCGCTGCCGCCATAGAGACGGTCGGCGCCGCTGTTGCCGTTCAGGACGTCATAGCCCTCTGCGCCGAAGACCGTGTCGTCACCCGCCAGCGCATTCACCGAGTCATTGCTGCTGAGCGCGAAGATGGTCTCCGAGTCGGTCGTTCCAAAGAGGAAATCGATGCCGGAGGTACCGTAGATGACCGCCGCTGCGGTAGTGACGGCTTCGATACTCGCCAGAGTCTCGCCATTGCCCAAGGTGACGCCAAGGCCCAGGATCAGCGTATCGCTGCCCGAGCCACCGTCGAAGAGGTCACCTGCCTCTAAATCGTCCTGGCTTCGTACGATGAAGGTGTCCTCACCGCTGCCACCGTAGAGACTGTCGATCCCTTCGCCGCCGATCAGCGCGCCATCATCACCGTCACCGCCGTAGACCAGATCATCGCCAGAGCCGCCATCCAGCGTCAGATCGTCGTCCGCATCGCCATAGAGGCGGTCCTCGCCGCTAACACCGTAGAGGCGGTCGGAAGCAGCGTCGCCGGCCAAGGTGTCGTCCAGATTGGCGCCAGTCAGCTGGTCGTTGTCGTTGCCCCCAAACAGTCTCCCTGCGATGCCATCCAAGCCGACAAAGACATCGACGCCGGCAGAGCCGGTGAAGGCCACGACCTCCACAGAGGTAAGGGATAGCCCGGGCGAGAGCAAACCATCGCTGCCCGGCCCGAACAGCAGGGTGTCGCTGCCTGATCCACCGTCGATGAAGTCCCCGGGCTCGAGGGTTTCTCCCACGCCGACGAGGAAGGTGTCATCACCATTGCCGCCGAAGAGGCTATCGATGCCGCTAGCGCCGGAGATTGAGTAGTCATCGCCGTCGCCGGCGTAGATGCGGTCGACCCCATCACCGCCGTAGAAGACACCGTCTTCTCCCGAGCCACCGAAGAGGGCATCGTCGCCGCTGCCGCCGGTGAAACCGGTGTCCTCACCACTGCCGCCTGAGATGGTGTCGAGGCCGGACCCACCGAAGGCGTAGCTGAGATCGCTAAAGCCATCGAGGACTGTGTCGTCGCCATCGCCGCCGAAGAAGGAGTAGTTCTCGTCCCCGCCGCGGCCCAGACCGAAGAGGCGGTCATTGCCCTCGCCACCGCGGACGGAGCCCGCAAAGCCGGAGGTCGCGTAGACGAGGTCATCGCCCACGGCTCCATCGAAGTCGCTGACATAGCTGTCGCCAATGAAGAGGATATCGTTGCCACTACCGCCAAATCCAAAGGTCAAGCCTTCGGCCCCGCCGTAGACAACGTCCTGACCACTACCGCCATAGAAGGAGGAGTTCGTGTCTTCACCGCCGATAATCGTGTCGTCACCAATTCCACCGAAGATGGTGGCGAGCTCGCCGACGCTGGCGCCCCCAATCTCACCGGGGTTGCCGCCGTCGATCGTGTCGTCGCCAGCACCGCCGTAGATCTCTTCCGCGCCCGTACCGATGTTGTAGAAGCGGTCGTTGCCGGACCCCAGGGTCACCGTGTCGAAGCCGCCGATGCCGCCGAAGACCAGATCGGCGCCGCTGCCGCCGTAGAAGAGCGTGCCGAAGTCTGTTGCCCCGATGACCGCGCCGTAAAAGGTGTCATCGCCCTGCCCGCCAAAGATCTCGCTGGCCGTGCCGGTGATGACATCGATCACGTCGTCCCCCGCACCACCATTGATGCTGCGCGCCGCTTCATCGATTCTGATGGTGTCGTCACCCGCGCCGCCGAAGAGCGAGGTATCGACCCCACTGCCGGCATCGATCAGGTCATCGTCGTCGCCGCCGAAGAGCAGGCTGTCGCTCCCGGAGCCGGCATAGATGCGGTCGGCATCGCTCAAGCCGTAGGCCCGGTCGCTGCCACTGCCACCGATGAGGAGATCGACGTTCTCTGTACCGGTGAGCCTGTCATCGCCGTCGCCGCCCAGGAGGGCGAAGACCTCAATGGAGCTGAAGTCAGCGCCAGCCGGCAGGGTGATGCCGGCGTTCAGCAGCAAGGTGTCGGTTCCGGCGCCGCCGAAGAGGCTGTCGCCGCTTTCCAGCTCTGCTTGATTGGTGACGATCAGGACGTCGTCACCGCTGCCGCCATAGACCAAGTCCTGACCGGAGCCGCCGGTCAAGCTGTCGGCGCCACTGAGGCCGTAGATCCGGTCGTTGCCATCAAGACCGTCGAGATTGTCTTGGCCCGAGGTCCCGATCAAGGTATCGGCGCCGCTGCCGCCGACTTGAGCGATAGCCTCCACCGAAACCAGGGTCACACCAGCAGGCAGGGTCATCCCGGCCTCGGTGAAGACCAGCGTATCGCTGCCGCTGCCGCCGTCGATCAGATCGCCGCTGTTGAGGTCGCCCTGGCTCAGCGCGATCAGGCTATCGTCACCGCTGCCGCCAAAGAGGCTGTTGGCGGCCGCATCGGCATAGAGACTGTCGTTGCCTGTCTGGCCTGCGAGGAAGTCGATGCCGGAGGAGAAGGTAAGGCTGTCATCGCCACTGCCGCCGCCCAGGCCGTAAACCTCGATGCTGGAGAGGACGACCAGGGGGTTCAGGCTGGCGCCCTCCTCCAGCAAGAGGGTATCGGTGCCAGCACCGCCGAAGAAGCTGTCGCCCGACACCTGCTCCAGCGCATTGCCGGCCAGAATCAGGTCGTCGCCGGCACCGCCATAAACCGTGTCGCTGCCGGAGCCACCCGAAACGGTGTCCTTGCCAAGTTCGCCGCGCAGGAAGCGGTCCGCGCCGCTGCCGCCGTAGATGCGGTCATCCCCGACGCCGCCGTCCAAGAAGCTGTCGTCACCCTGACCACCACGCAGGAGGTCGGCGCCGTCATTTCCTCGCAGCCCCAAATCGTTCCCTGCGCCGCCTTCAACGGTGTCACCGCCGCTGCCGCCGAAGAGGGTGAAGTCGTTTAGGGAACCGCCATAGATCTTGTCAGCACCCGACCCGCCCAAGAACGCACGGTCGCTGCCGTCCCCTCCGAAGAGGGTGTCATCACCCTGATCGCCGTAGACTGAGGAGTCGACGCCGGATCCGCTGTCTAGTGTATCGTCGCCAAGCCCACCATAGAGCGCGCGATCGTTGCCGGTTTCGCCTAGGACAGTGTCATCGCCGGCGCCGCCGTAGAGGAAGCTATCCACGCCTCGGCTCGCTCCGATGCTGTCATCGCCGCTGCCGCCGAAGACATAGCGGTCGTTGGAGACGCTGCCGATGACGCTGTCCGCACCCGAGCCGCCGAAGGCGAAGGTGAAGCCGCCGTCGTCGCCGCTGAGGGTGTCGTCGCCCAGACCACCGTAGAAGTAGCTGTCGGGGCTGGCATTGCCGGCGCGAAGAGTGTCATCACCCGCGCCACCGTAGACAAAGGCGTCGCTGCCCGAGAAGCCGTTGATGCTGTCATCGCCGCTGCCGCCGAAGAGGCCGACATCGTCACCGTCGTCGCCGCGTAGCGAATCGTCACCGCTGCCACCGTAAAGCAAGCTGTCGTCACCCGAGTTGCCCCGGACAAAGTCATCGCCCAGCCCTCCCTTCAGGACAGCGTCGGCGCCATCCCCACCGACGACAGAGTCATCGCCGTTGTCGCCGAAGAGCTGATGGTCGTTGCCGTTGTTACCCTCAACGCGGTCCGCGCTCGAGCCGCCGTAGAAGAGGGCGTCATCGCTGCTGTAGCCCCAGAGAGTATCGCTGCCAGCACCACCGAAGAGAGACAGGTCGCTGCCGCTGCGGCCGGCGACATCATCGTCGCCCTCGCCACCGAAGAGGCCGTTGTCGTTGCCACTGTCGCCATAGAGAGCGTCTTGTTCCAGCCCACCGAAGAGACCATCGTCGCCGGCTGCGCCATAGAGGCTGTCGTTCCCACTGAGGCCGTAGATCAGGTCCGGACCGCTGCCACCGGTTAGTAAGTCGCTGCCGCTGCTGCCGATCAGCGGCGACGAGGCGGTCAGCGTGACCTCGATCCCGTCGATCACGGCGGCGCCCGGCAGGGTGACGCCGTTGCCTAAGATCAGGGTGTCCGTGCCGCTGCCGCCGAAGAGGTTGTCGCCGGCCGCCAGATCGCCTTGGCTTGCCGCCAGGAAGGTGTCGGCGCCACTGCCGCCGTAGACCCGGTCGCTGCCGGACCCGCCGGAGAGGCTGCCATCGTTGCCGCTGCCGGCCAGGATCAGGTCGCTGCCAGAGCCGCCGATCAGCGCCCCGTCGCCACCGCTGCCGCCGAAGAGGCTGTCATCGCCGGCCTGGCCATAGAAGCGGTCGCTACCGCCCAAGGTGCTGCCGTAGAGGCTATCACCCAGCCCGCCACCAAAGACGAGGTTGGCGCCAGCCGCGGCGTAGACGATGTTGACACTGCTCTCCAGGCCATAGCGCAGACCGCCCGCACCCGCCTCGGTGACCAGCAAGGTCTCCACGTTGGTGATCTCGATCCCCGGGGTCGGGCCCTGTCCGGTCTGGACCAGCAAGGTATCGGTGCCACTGCCACCGTCGAAGGTCTCGCCAGCGAAGAAGAAGTCTGCGGAGCCCACCACCAGCAGGTCATCGCCGCTGCCACCGAAAAGGCTGTCGATGCCGGCACCGCCGAAGAGGAAGGAATCGTCACCAGCGCCGCCGTAGACGCTGTCGTCGCCGCCTCCACCCAGGAGAGACTGGTCATCACCGCTGCCGCCCTCGATCCGATCACGGCCCAGCTGACCATCAAGGGAGGTGTCCGCGCCGCTGCCGCCGGAAATCGTGTCATCACCATAGCCGCCACGCAGCCGCGTGTCGTCACCGCCGCCGCCAAAGAGCTGGTCGTCGCCGGCGTCACCGTAAATGGTCTCGTCATCCCCGGCACCGCCGAAGATGGTATCATTGCCGGCCTCGCCCTTGGCCCCATCGACATAGCCCTGGCCGATGTAGAGGCGGTCGTCGCCACGGCCCAGCATGACCTCGTCGAAGTAGTCACCGCTGTTGAGGGCGCCGAAGATCCTGTCGTCCCCGTCATCGCCGCCGAAGGAGGTTGCGAAGGGGGCGTAGATGCGAAGGACGTCATCCCCGCTGCCGCCGTAGATGTTAGAGAAGTAAGAGGCGTTGACGGCGATGGTGTCGCCGCCGGACCCGCCATAGACCGCCACCAGCGAGTCGGCGAGCGACCCGACGATGCTGTCATCGCCGTCGTCGCCATAGATACTCTCGGCATTGTCCACATCAGCGATGTTGCCGCCTGTGCCATCGCCGAAGACGATGGTGTCGTCGCCGCTGTCGCCGGCAACGGTGAAGACCTCGAGGCCGTAGCCACTCAAGGTAAACTGATCGGCACCGCTGCCGCCATAGAGGTCTTCAGCCTCGGTGCCGCTGTCGATCAGGAAGGTGTCATCGCCCTGATCGCCGTAGAGATCTTCAGCTCCGGAAATGAACCCGGTCAGCAGGTCATTGCCGCTGCCACCATAGAGGCTGGCCGCGAAATTGCCACCGAAGAGGCTGTCCGCGCCGCTGCCGCCATAGAAGTAGCTGTTGCCGCCTTCGCCGCCATAGAGGCTGTCGTCGCCAGCGCCACCGCCGAGGAAGACGTCATCGTCGCCACCACCAAAGAGGCCATCCTCCCCGGAGAGGCCATAGAGCCAGTCGTCGCCGTCACCACCAAAGAGGACGTCCGGTCCGTCGCTGCCCGTGAGCGTGTCGTTGGCGTTGCTGCCAAGCCGGCCGTAGACCTCAATGGAGGAGAGGGTGACGCTGGCCGGGATGGTGACACCGGCGCCCAGCAGCAGGGTATCGGTCCCGGCCCCGCCGTCGAAGACCTCGCCAGACTGGAGATAGTCCTGCCTGTCGGCGCTTAGCAGGTCAGCACCGCTGCCGCCATAGACACGATCAAGGCCGGAGCCACCGGACAGCGTATCGGCAGCCGATACGCCGTAGATGAGATCACTACCGCTAAGGCCGTAGAAGACGTTCTGCCGCTCGTCGCCGATCAGGGTATCGTCACCACCGTCTTCGCCAGCCTGGACGACCACTTCGACAGAGATCAAGGTAACGTCGCCGGGCAGCGTGAGGCCCTGCTGGTTGAGGAGGAGCGTGTCCGTCCCGCTGCCGCCATCGATGATCTCTCCAGGCGCCAGATCGTCTTGCTCGCTGGCAATGAAGAGGTCCGATCCGCTGCCGCCGTAAAGCGTATCGGCGTCACTGCGGCCCTGAAGGGTATCGTCGCCATAGCCGCCGTAGAGCGTGCCCTCGTTGCTGCTGCCGCCGAAGAGGGTGTCGTCTCCGTAGCCACCCCGGATAACGTCAATGCGGCTGTCGGCCAGCAAGAAGGCGCTACTGCCCGTGCCAGCAAGCAGCGCGTAGACCTCTACCCCATAGGCGTTGATGCTTGCCGGGAGTGCTGCGTTGTAGATGGCGAGCGTATCGACGCCGGCACCGCCATAGAAGAGATCGCCTGCGGTGATCTCACCGTCGCGGGCTGCCAAGGTATCGCTGCCGCTGCCGCCGAAGACCTCATCCTGGCCGGAGCCACCGAAGATCAGGTCGGCACCGCTGCCGCCGGCCAAGCCCTGGTCGCTCCCCGATCCTCCAAAAACGCTATCCGCACCGCTGCCGCCCTGCAGGGTCCTGTCATCGCCCAGACCGCCATAAATCCGGTCGGCACCGCTGCCGCCGAGCAAGCTTGTATCGGCGCCGCTGCCGGCCGCGATCTCGTCGTCGCCGGCCCCACCGAAGAGGCTGGTGTCCGCCTGAACACCGCCGAAGATGCTATCCGCGCCGCTGCCGCCCGCGAAGTTAGCGACCTCACCAAGGCCACCATAGAGCAGGTCGGCGCCGCTGCCGCCGAAGAAGCCCTGGACCTCGTCGCCGCCGGCGCGCAGCTCGTCGTCGCCATTGCCGCCAAAGAAGTAACTATCCGCGCCAGCGACGACATAGAGCTTGTCGTCGCCGTCGCCACCGTAGAGACGGAAATCGTCACCGTTGCCGCCAAAGACGCTGTCGTCACCGCTACCGCCGAAGAGGAAGGAATCGTTGTTCGCAGCGCCGGAGAGCGAGTCAGCGCCGCTGCCACCGAAGAGGCGCTGATCTTCGCCCGAGCCGCCGTCGACGGTATCGCTACCGGCGTCGCCGGAGAGACTGACGTCATTCCCATCGCCGCCCAAGACTTGATCTTGGCCACTGCCGCCAGCAAGCAGGCTGTCGTCACCGAGATCACCAAGGAGTAGATCACTGCCACTGCCGCCCAGCAGACTGCTGTCGCTACCGCTATCGCCGAAGAGGCTATCGTCACCGTCGCCGCCGTAGAGCCCTTGGTCCTCAGCATCCCCGCCATAGAGCGAGTCGTTGCCTTCTTCACCATAGAGGGAGTCGCGGCTGCTCCCGCCGAAGAGCTGATCATCGTCGGCTGCGCCGAAGAGCCCGTCGTCGCCACTTTCGCCTGCAAGTCCGTCGTTCCCGCTGAGGCCGTAGATGAGGTCGTTGCCAGTGGCACCGTACAAGCCATCGAGACCGGAGGTACCGATCAAGGTGTCGTCGCCGCTGAGCCCGGTACGTATGACCACTTCCACGTTGGTCAGGCTGACGTCGGCGGGAAGCGTTACACCCGTACCCAAGTAAATCGCATCGAGGCCACTGCCCCCGTCGATGGTTTGACCGGGGCCAAGATCGCTCTGGTTGTCGAAGAAGAAGCGATCCATACCGGATCCGCCGTAGAGGGTATCATTGGCGCTGCGTCCGGTGAGGTAGTCATCCCCGGCACCGCCAAAGAGGGTCAGGGCCGCGCCGGAGAGATCGACAAGCGTGTCGTTAGCGCTATTGCCCACCACATAGTTCACCTGGCCGCTGCCGAGGGAGATGATGTCAGAGCCGCTTCCGAGGCCTATGCCCACGGCCTCCACACTGCTGACCAGTCCAAGGGTGGAGATCGCGTCGATAGCGGAGCTGTCCCGGACGTAGAGGGTATCGCTACCGCTGCCACCATTGATCGTGTCGCCGGTGACCGCGTCGCCGGTCGCCAAGAGGAAGCGGTCGTCACCAGAACCGCCAAAGAGGGTGTCGGCACCACCGCCGCCGACCAAGGTGTCGTCACCCAGCCCACCGAAGAGATACAGATCGTTGCCGGAGCCTCCATAGAGGCTGTCGGCGCCGAGACCGCCGTAGAAGAAGTAGTCGATGCTACTGCCGCCAAAGATGCTGTCGTCGCCGAGCTCGCCATAGAACCGGCCGTCAAGACCGAGACCGCCGTAGATCCCGTCCTGCCCACTGCCGGCACGCAAGAAGCGATCGAAGCCGGTGCCGGCGTAGAGCCTGTCGCTGCCGCTGCCCCCGTAGAAGAAGCTATCGTCACTGCTCTCGCCCAGGATCAGATCGGCCCCGGCACCGCCGAAGATATCGGCGTCGGAACGGTCACCGAGCTCCAGCCTGTCCGCGCCGCTGTCGCCATAGATGTAGTTGTTGCGGCCGGCACCTAGGTCAAAGGTGTCGGCGCCACTGCCCCCGTAGAGGAACTGATCGTAGCCGGATGTGCCGAAGAAGCTATCTGCGCCGTCGCCGCCAAAGAAGCGGAGGTTCGCCTCGTCGCCCGCGCCACTTACGAAGTTGTCGTTTCCGCTATCGCCGTAGACCCCGTCGGAGCCGGAGGCGGCCACAAAGCTATCGATACCGCTACCGCCAAACAGTGAACGGGCCAGACCAGAGGTCTCGATCAACTGGTCGTTGCCCTGGCCACCGTAGAAGCCAACGTCATACCCGGGACCGCCCCTAATGATATCGTTATCGCCCCCGCCGAAGAGGCCCCGGTCGTCACCAGATCCGCCATACAAAGCGTCGGAACCATCGCCACCGAAGAGCGAGTCGCGCCCGCTCAGACCATAGAGCAGGTCAATGTTCCCGCCGCCATAGAGGCCGTCGAAGGAGCTGCTGCCGTCCAGGGTATCGTTGCCTGACAATCCATAGGCCTGGATCGGCAGTGTAGTAACGAGACTGCCGTCGAAGAAGTCCGCACCGTTGGTGCCGACATAGACGTAGACGCCGGTGAGCGTCACCTCGATATCGGTCAGGCTGGCGCCGGCGGGGATCGTTGCCCCCTCCAAGAGCACAAGCGTGTCGGAGCCACTGCCGCCGTCCAGGGTGTCGCCGGAGGCAAGATCGCCCTGGCTGCGCACCAGGAAAACGTCATCGCCCGAGTCGCCGAAGATCTGGTCGCTGCCAGAGCCGCCGATCAGGCCATAGTCGCCGCCCAGCCCGCCGTAGATGATGTCAGCGCCGCTGCCGCCATCCAGCAGCTGATCGCCGTCGAGTCCGCCGTAGAGCCTGTCCGCGCCGCCGTTGCCATAGAACCGGTCGGGGCCCACACCGCCAACGAGGGTATCGCCGAGCGTTCCGCCAAAGACTGTGTCAGCACCGTCGCCGCCGAAAACGCTGTTCTCGATCGCGCTGAAACCAGTGATGGTGTCACTGACGCTCTGCCCAAAGATCGTGACCTCTTCGACCTGCGTGACGCCCTGCAGGAACACGAGCGCGCCGTCTACGTGGATGTGAAGCGTATCGCTGCCAGACCCGCCATCTAAGACGTCGCCGGTCACGATCGATGTGCTGGCGCTTAGGACCAAGAAGTCGCTGCCGCTGCCCCCGTAGATGCTGTCGAGCCCCTCGCCCCCGTAGAGGTAGCGGTCGTCGCCCAGACCACCGAAGATCAGGTCATCGCCACTGCGGCCGATAAGGGAGACGTCATTGCCGTCGCCACCATAGAGGCTGTCGTCGCCGTCACCGCCGAAGAGAGCCTGGTCGCTGCCACTCCCGCCGTAGATGGCATCATCTCCCGAGCCGGAGCGGAAGAAACTGGCAAAGCCAGAGCCGTGGATCAGCGTATCGCTGCCGCTGGCGCCGTAGACAAAGTCGATGAAGAGCGCCGCGGTGGCGACGATCAGATCATTGCCGTCGGCACCGCTGATCGCGGAAACGGAGGTCCCGCCGGCGAGGATTGTGTCATCGCCCGATCCGCCGACAAGGTTGAAGAGCGAGACAGCGCCGCTGGCATCGATGACATCGTCGCCACTGTCGCCGTAAATGGCCTCCCCATCACCGTCGCTCAGCAGGATGCTGTCGTCGCCCGCCTCGCCAAAGACTGCGTAGAGTCGCTCTGCGCCAAGGACGGTATCATCGCCAGCGCCGCCGTAAGCAACTTCTAGGGTGCCGGACGCGCCGTAGAGGCGATCCTCGCCGGAGCCGAGGCGGATGGTGACCGCGCCCCCATCGCCAGCGTCGATGAAATCAGCACCGGAGCCGCCGTCGAGCGAGAGGTCCATTCCAGCGCCGCCAAAGATGCTGTCGTCGCCCTCTCCGCCGGACAGGACAAAGTCACTGCCCTTACCGCCATAGAGAGTGTCATTGCCATAGCCACCAAAGAGCACATCACTGCCAAAATCGCCGAAGAGTCCGTCCTCAGCGCTCTCGCCGTAGAGAACATCTGTGCCACCCGCGCCGTAGAGGCGATCGATCTGGCTGGTGCCATAGATGGTATTGACGCCACCATCACCCACCACGCCGTAGGCTTCGACTGAGACCAGGCTCACGTCGATGGGTATGGTCACACCGAGCGGGCGGAAGAGGGTATCGACCCCGACGCCGCCGTCGAAGAGGTCGTCGGCGGTGAAGTCACCCTGCCCCTCCACGACCAGAACGTCGTCGCCACTGCCACCATAGACGCTGTCGAGCCCAGACCCGCCGATCAAGCTGTCGTCGCCGCCCAAGCCGTAAAGGGTGTCGTCGCCGCTGAAGCCTGAGAGGATGTCGACCAGGTCCGTACCGGTCAGCGTGTCGTTGCCGCTGGTTCCAAGACCGGCCACAACCTCGACCGAGACCAGGGTGATGTCCGTCGGCAGCTCGGCAAGGCTGACGCTGACGAGGAGCGTATCAGTGCCACTACCGCCATCGATGATCTCCCCAGCCGCGAGATCATAGGGGGAGACCGCGAAGAAGGTATCTTGCCCGGAGCCGCCGTAGAGGCTGTCGGCCTCGCTGAAGCCCTGCAGCGCGTCGTCGCCGTCGCCACCGAAGAAGGTGCCAGCGTGGTCAACACGATCATAGAGATCGTCCCCGCCGCTGAACCCGACGAGCAGATCGATGTTCCCAGTTGCGATCAAGACGTCATCGCCGCTGCCGCCGCCAAGGCCATAGATCTCGACGCTGACGATGGTCTCGCTGCCCAGCAGGGTCGCGCCCTCTTTCAGCAGAAGCGTGTCCGTTCCGCTGCCGCCGTCCAAGCGCTCGCCGACCGTCAGCGCCGCCTGATTCTCGACCAGCAGCAAGTCGTCACCAGAGTCACCGTAGAGGTAGTCGACACCTGTTCCACCAGCCAGCGTGTCCTCGTCGGCACCACCGAAGATAAGTGAGTCGTTCCCGCTGCCGCCAAAAATGCTGTCGGCACCGCCGGCACCGTAGAGGCTGAAGTCATTGCCAGCACCGGCCGCGACGAGGTCATCGCCGCTGGCGCCGAAGAGGGCCAGGTCGCTGCCGGCGCCAGCGGCGATCTGGTCGTTCCCGCTGCCGCCGTAGGCCAACAAGTCGTTGCCGCTATCCAGCACCAGGCTGTCATCGCCTTGGCCGCCATAGACCCGTTGATCTGCACCGCTGCCGCCAAAGAAGACGTCGCCGCCGCTGCCACCATAGAGGTAATTGTCAACGCCAGAACTGGCGTCGATGAAGTCCGCTCCTGAGCCACCGAAGGCCCTGGCATCATTGCCGCCCCCTAGGTTCAGGATGTCGTTTCCTACGCCGCCGTAGTTGTAGACGTCGAGACTGACACTGCCAGAGATCAGGTCATCGCCCGAGCCACCGAAGAGCTGAGTATCGAGGTTATCGCCTCCGACGAGCGTATCGCTGCCGCTGCCGCCGTAGAAGCGGCCATCGCCGCCATCGCCGCCATAGAGTGTGTCGTCACCCTGCCCACCGAAGAAGCCGTCATCGTAGCCGAGACCGCCGTAGAGACGATCATTCCCGCTATCACCGATGAGGGAGCTGTCACTACCGGTATCCCCGCGGACGGTGTCGTCTCCACTGCCGCCATAGAGCAGGGAGTCTTCATCCACGCCGCCGTAGAGCCTATCGGCGCCCTCGCCGCCAAAAAGGCCGGCATCCTGCCCGGAGCTGCCAAGCACAAAGTCGTCGCTGCTACCACCATAGAGGCGCCCGTCATTGCCGAAGCCCCCATAGACGGTATCGCTGCCGCTGTCGCCGTAGAGGGCCGCGTCTTCGCCCGCACCGCCGAAGAGACTGTCGTTCCCGCTGCCACCGAAGAGGTCGCCGTCGCTGTCGCCCTCACCATAGAGGCTGTCCGCACCGCTGCCGCCATAGAGCGAGCGGTCGTTGCCATAACCGGCCCGGACAAAGTCATCGGAAGGGCCACCGTAGAAGGAATCGCTGCCCACGCCGCCATAGAGGCTATTGACGCCCGACCCGCCAAAGAGAGCGTCGTCGGCCGACCCGCCGTAGACGGTGAGGGAGCCGCTGCCGCCATAGACCCGGTCGCGTTCCGTGCCGGCAGTGACCGTTGTACTCAGGCCCCCGCCGAAGGGAAAAGCCTCGACGAAGCCGTAGAGCGTGACGTCGACGTCGAAGAGCCCCGCCCCCGGCGGGATGTTGACGCCGCTACCCAGCACCAGGGTGTCGCTGCCACTGCCGCCGAAGAAGCTGTCGCCGGCGGTGATGTCGCTCGGCGCATTGAAGAAGACGGTGTCGGCACCGCTGCCGCCATAGACCGTGTCAGCACCACTGCCGCCGTCCAGGCTGCCGTCATCACCGGACCCGCCGAAGATGAGATCATTCCCGCTGCCGCCGAGCAGCCCAGCCTCGTCACCCGATCCGCCCGCAAGTCGGTCATCGCCAGCACCGCCCTCCAGGCGGTCATTTCCGGCGTCGCCAAAGAGGCTGTCGCCCTGCTCGGCACCGCGCAGAGTATCGAAACCCTCACCGCCGAAGAGCTGATTGTTCTGCCCGCTGACGCCAGTTAGCAGATCGTTGCTGGAGCGACCCTCGAAGAGAAGGGTCTCGATAGAGGTTAGAACGATGCCCGCAGCCAAGCTGCCATTGGCCACCAGCAAGGTATCGCTGCCGGCACCGCCATCATAGGTCCCGGCCGAACCCTCGGTGACCAGCAGATCGTCACCGCTGCCACCATAGACACTGTCGTTTCCGCTGCCACCGGTCAGGCTGACATCATCGCCGTCACCGCCGTAGATGCTGTCACTACCGGACCCGCCGAAGAGGCTGGTGTCCGCGCCGCCAGCCCCGGCCAGCAGGTCATCCCCCTCCCCACCGAGGAGAATAGAGTCCGCCTGACTGCCGCCGACGAGGCTATCCGCACCGCTTTGGCCAGAGACAGAGGAGAGCCGCCCTTCTTCAGCGCTGACGGTGTCGGCGCCACTGCCCAGGGCCAGGATGTTGATGGCACCAGAGCCGCCAAAGACCTGGTCATCGCCATCATCGCCGAAGACGCCGGTCAGCGTCCCGCCGCCGGCGTAGAGGCTGTCGGCGCCGCTGCCGCCGTAGATGAGGGAGTTGGCTGCCGTATTGGCGGCGACCACCACATCGGCCCCGGACCCACCCTCAACGTTGGCAAGCCGGCCATCTTCGGCGGAGACCGTATCATCGCCCAGGTCACCGAAAAGGCTCGTGAGGACGGCCCCGTCGCGCCCGGTGATGACATCGGCGCCATCACCGCCATAGAGCGCGAAGCCGGCGCCGCTGCCAGAGACGACGATCTCGTCATTCCCGCTGTTGCCTTGGACACCAGCGACAAAATCAGAGCCGCTGACCAAGTCAGCGCCGCTGCCGCCAAAGACGGCGGTTAGCAGTCCAGAGTTGGCATCGAGGGTGTCGTCCCCTTCACCGCCGTAGAAGAAGGAGTTGGCATTGGGGGCGCCGATCAGCAGGTCACTGCCGCTCCCGCCAAAAACGACGGCGAGTGCACCGTCACCAGCGATCGTGTCGCTGCCAGTTCCGCCGTAGAGCAGCAGGCCTGCATCGAGCCCGCCATAGATGCTGTCGTCGCCGGACCCACCAAAGAGGAAGGAGTCAACACCGCTGTTGCCGTAGAGGCCGTCATCGCCGGAAAGGCCGTAGAGCCGGTCATCCCCGTCGAGGCCAAAGAGGTTGTTGCGTTGGCTGTCGCCAGTCAGCGTGTCGTCGCCGTTCGAGCCGCGTTGGCCGTAGATCTCGACCGAGGCGAGGGTCACACCCGCGGGCAGGGTCACACCTTGGCTCAGCAGCAGCATGTCTGTGCCGTCGCCGCCGTCAATCAGATCGCCGGCCTCTAGCACCGCCTGCTGATAGGCACCTAGAATATCATCGCCGCTACCGCCGAAAACGCTGTCCTGGCCAGTGTCGCCTTCCAGCGTGTCGTTGCCGTCGAGACCGTAAAGCGTGTCATTACCGCTGAACCCGTAGATCTCATCGGGCCCATCGCTGCCGAAGACGGTGTCATCACCATTCGTGCTGACGAAGAGGAAGCGGACCGCTTCAAAGTTAGTGATGAGCAGCGAGTCGGGGATCGACCCGATGTTGCCGGTGATGTAAAGCGTGTCGAGACCGCTGCCACCGTCCAGCACACCGCCCTTTGCCAGGTCGCTTGCGAGGCCGACGAAGACGTAGTCACTGCCGCTGCCGCCGTAGGCCAGATCCTCCCCGCTGCCCAGGTCGATAATGTCAGTGCCCAAACCACCGAAGAGGCTGTTCGTACCCGTTCCGCTGACCAGAGTGTCGGTGCCGTAGGCGCCATAAAGCGCGGCATCGCCGGTGGCGGCACCGTAGAGCCGGTCGTCTCCAAAGAAGCCCAGCGCAATTGCTTGGGCACTGTCCGGCGTGAGCGTGTCATTGCCATTGGTGCCGCCAACGCCATAGACCTCGACACTGCTGACCGTCGCACCGACCGGCAAGGTGGTGGCGGTGCCGATGACCAGCAGTGTGTCCGTACCCTCACCGCCGTCGAAGCTATCAAGCGAGGTGAGAGCTGCCTGATCGCCGGCGATCAGCAGGTCATCGCCGCTGTCGCCGCGCAGGCTGTCGCTGCCGCTGTCGCCGGCCAGGGTGTCCTGGCCACTGCCGCCGCGCAGATCGACGTCGTCACCGCTGCCGCCGGAGACCCGGTCATCGCCGTCTCCGCCGTAGAGGACCGTGTCACTGCCGCTGCCGCCGTCGACCAAGTCGTCTCCGGCCCCACCAATCAGGAAGCGGTCTTCCCCAGCGCCGCCGTAGATCGCGTCGTCGCCAGAGTCGCCATACAGCCCAAAATCATCGCCAGTGTCAGCGAGGAAACGATCGCTTCCGCTACCTCCAAACAGAACCTCGTCTTTCCCACTGCCGCCGTAGATCGTGTCGTCACCGCGTTGGCCGTAGAGCAGGTAGTCATTCCCGTGACCGCCGCTCAGCGTGTCGTCGCCGTCTCCGCCGTAGAGGCCGCCGTCGGCAGCCGTACCGGCGTCAATCCGATCGTTCCCCGATCCACCGATAAGGTAGGCATCGATCCCGCTCCCGCCGTCGATCGTGTCATCACCACTGCCACCAAATAGGGCAGCATCGACGCCCTTGCCGCCGTCGACAGTGTCATCGCCTGTGCCACCATAGAGGTAGGAGTCCGCACCGCTGCCGCCGCGAACGATGTCGTTGGCGTCCCCACCATAGAAACGCACGTCGCTGCCAGTGCCACCGAGAACGACGTCGTTTGAACTGCCACCAAAGAAAAGGCTATCGTCGCCCCGTTCGCCTGAGAGCGTGTCGGTGCTACTCCCACCATAGTGCAGGGCATCCTCGCCGTCGCCGGCATAGATCCGGTCGAAGCCAGAGCCACCATAGAAGCGCTGGTCGCTGCCGCCACCGCCGTAGAGGGAATCATTGCCGCTATCGCCGTAGAAGGCGACATCGTCACCGGTTTCCCCATAGACGACATCGTTCCCCAAACCACCGAAGACGTCGGCGTCATGGCCATAGCCCGGCGTTATGGTATCGGAGTTTGCACCACCGTAGAGCCGGCGATCATCCCCGCTGCCGGCATTGAGGACATCTTCGCCGCTGCCGCCGTAGAGAGAGTCACTCCCATCGCCACCAGAGAGGCTATCGTCACCCTCGCCGCCGAAGAGGCGGTCGTCGCTTGCCTCGCCGTAGAGGAAGTCATCCTCGCCAAGGCCGAAGAGGCTGTCCGGGCTACTGTAGCCGAAGAGTGCGTTGGCATTGTTGTTACCCGTTTGCGCCGGGTTGAGGGTTAAGGTCTCTTCAATGCCAACCAGGGTGACATCGGCCGGCAGGGTGACGCCGGCGCCGATGATCAAGGTATCCGTCCCAGTGCCGCCGTCCAGCAGGTCGCCGCTGGCCAGCTCGCCCTGGCTGCGCACCAGGAAGGTATCGGACCCCTCGCCGCCGTAAGCCGTGTCGCTGCCAGAGCCGCCGATCAAACCGCCATCGTCACCGGAACCGCCATAGATGGTGTCGCTACCTGAGCCACCAGAGAGAGTCTTGTCGCCGCCGTTTGCGCCAATGAGCACGTCATCGCCATCGCGGCCATAGAGACGATCGTTGGCGTTGCCGCCACTCAGCGTATCGTCACCACCCTGCCCAAACACCGTGTCCAGTCCGCCGGCGGCATCGATTAGGTTGGCTGCACCTTCAAGCCCGGTGAGGATATTGCTCAGATTATTGCCACCGACTGAGATCACCTCGACATTGGTGATCACCACCCCGGCCGGAAGCGGCAGCCCATTGAGGAGGAGCAGCGTGTCTGTCCCATCACCGCCGTCGAAGGTGTCGCCGGCCTCCAAGGTCTCGTTGGCAGAGACATAGAAGAAGTCGTCGCCGCTGCCACCGAAGAGGCTGTCTTGGCCGCTGCCACCGGTTAGCGTTCGATCATCGCCGCTACCGCCATAAATACGGTCGTCACCGTCGCCGCCGCGCAGCCCGCTGTCTTGAGTGCTGCCACCCCGGATCACGTCGTCTCCAGACCCGCCTTCAACGCGGCCGACGTAGCCGGCACCGCCATAGATGCTGTCTGCGCCACTGCCACCATAGGCCGTAACGACCTGACCCAGGTTGGAGCCGATGATGTCATCGCCATCGTTGCCCTGGACGTAGAGGATATCGCCGCTGCCGCCGGTGATGGTGTCGGCACCGCTGCCGCCGTAGAGGGAGACGCCAGGTCCTTGGCCACTAGCGATGGTGTCATCGCCACTGTCGCCAAAGATGAGCCCCAAACTGCCCTCATCGGCAATGACGGCGTCGTCGCCTTCACCGCCAAAGACCACGACGGCAGCAGCATCGTTGACGGCGAGCGTGTCGTTGCCGCTCTCTAGATAGAGGTTGCTTGCCTGGTTTGTCGATCCATAGACCGCGATCCGGTCGGCGCCGCTGCCGCCATAGGCGATGGTGACGTCCGCACCGGTCAGCAGCAGCTGGTCGTCGCCATCACCGCCGTAGACGAAACGGAAGCCGCTGCCACCATCGACCGAGACGACGTCGTCGCCGGTACCGCCGCGGACGATAGAGATGGTGCTTCCCTCGGCGCCGAAGATGCTGTCGTTGCCCGATCCACCGTAGATCGAGCCATCGCTGCCGCTACCGGGCGAAAGCCGATCGTCACCTTCTGACCCGAAGAGCGTGTCGAAGCCAGAGCCACCGTAGAGGCTGTCGTTACCGGAGAGGCCGTAGATGGTATCGTCGCCCTCCGCGCCATAGAGCAGATCCGCGGCACTGGTGCCGACCAGCACATCACTGCCCGCCGATCCAGCGCGCGCGATGGTCTCGACCGAGGCCAAGGTGACGTCCGCCGGCAAAGTGGCGCCGTCTTGCAACAGGATGGTGTCGGTCCCCCCACCACCGGCAAAGCGCTCGCCATCGACCAGATCGCCCTGGCTGCGAACGATGAAAACATCATCGCCGGTGGCGCCGAAGAGGCTGTCCTTACCCGACCCACCGACGAGCGTATCGTTGCCCGAGCGCCCGAGCAGGGTGTCGTCGCCAGAGAGGCCGTAGATCAGATCTTGGAACTGGTCGTAACCGACAATCTGGTCGTCCCCATCGCCGCCTTCGCGGACCAAGACCTCGACGGAGGTGAGGGCAAGGTCTGCCGGCAACGTTGGGGCAGTGCCAACAAGCACGAGGCTATCGACGCCGCTGCCGCCGTCAAAGGTTTCACCGGCCTGGACCTCGGCCGCGTCGATGACGAAAAGCAGGTCACTGCCGCTACCACCGATGACGGTATCTGGGCCGCTTCCAGCGACGAACCGGTCTTCGCCAGCACCACCGAAGAAGGTTTCCGACCGAGACGAGCCGGACAGGAAATCATCGCCGCTAAGACCTTGCAGGAAGTTCTGGCCGCTGGTCGTCGTGAGCACATCAGCGCCGCTGGTCCCGGCCAAACCATAGACCTCAACACCATAGATGGCCACGCCGGACAGCAAGGTACTACCGCCGCGGACCAGAAGCGTGTCGGTGCCAACGCCACCCTCGAAGCTGTCGCCGAGCGTGACCTCACTCTCGTCGCCCACCAACAGCAGATCGTCGCCGGAACCGCCGTAGACAGTATCGATGCCTGTCCCACCGCTGACTGTATCGCGGCCGGATCCGCCGCTTAAGGAGTAGTCGTCACCGTCACCGCCATAGAGGGCATCGTCGCCGCTATCGCCGTAGAGCAGGAGATCACTGCCCGAGCCGCCAAAGAGACTGTCGTCGCCGCTAAACCCGCGAAGCGTCTGATCGTCCGAACTACCGCCGTAGACCGTATCGTTGCCGTGTCCACCGTAGAGTCCATAGTCGCGCCCGACGCCGCCGAAGAGCGTGTCCAGGCCACTCCCGCCAAAGAAGGAGCGGTTGTTGTTGCTGACGCCGTAGATCCGGTCACTGCCCGATCCGCCGATCAGCCCGCTCGCGATACCGGACCCGCTGGTGATCCTGTCATCACCAACCCCGCCGTAGAACCTGGCGCTGAGGCCGTAGCCGCCATAGATTTCGTCGTCGCCTTGACCGCCGTAGAGGCCACTTCCGCCCGTGAAACCCGCAGCAAGGCGATCGTCGCCGGCACCCCCGAAGAGCCCACGATCATACCCTGATCCGCCAAAGAGGCTGTCACTGCCGGAGCCGCCGTAGATCAGCGTGTCCCTGCCGCTTCCCCCGCTAATGAAGTCGGCACCCGACCCGCCATAGATCAGCGCGTCATCCCCCTCCCCAGCGTCGAGCGTGTCGTCGCCAAGACCACCATAGAGACGATTGTCCTCGCCGCTGCCGCCTAAGACACGGTCGGCGCCGGCGCCACCAAAGAGCGCTACGTCCTGACCGCCGTCACCGCGGATTTGATCATCGCCGCTGCCGCCAAAGAAATCCGCGTCTGTGTCGAGGCCGCCAACCAAGCTATCCGCGCCACTGCCGCCCGCCAGCGAACGGTCGAGACCGCTGCCGGCATCAAGCGAGTCATCGCCTAGGCCGCCGTAGAGGCTATCGCTGCCATCACCGCCGTAGAGGCTGTCGGTCGAGGAACCACCGAAGGCGCCATCGTCACCATCGTAGCCGAAAAGGGTATCGCTGCCCGAGACACCGTAGAGCCGGTCGTTCCCGGTGGCACCGCTCAGCGAGTCGTCACCCTTGCCGCCGGTCGAGGTGGTGGAGGCGAAGATGTAGACTTCGACATCAAAGATGTAGGCGTTGACCGGAATGGTGACGCCGGCGCCGAGGATCAGCGTGTCGGTGCCTGCGCCACCGTAGAAGCGATCATAGGCCTCTAGCTCGCCTTGGCTGGCGGCGAGGAAGGTGTCGTTGCCGCTACCGCCCAGGATACGGTCTGCACCCGAACCGCCGGACAAGCTACCGTCATCGCCAGTGCCGGCGTAGATGCGATCGGTACCGGAGCCGCCGACGATGGCACCCTCGGAACCAAGGCCACCAAAAAGGCTATCGTAGCCGCCACCACCATAGATGCGATCGCTATCCGCATCGCCGTAAATCCGGTCATAGCCGCTGCCGCCGGAGAGCGTATCCACACCGAGACCGCCGTCGAGTGTAGCTCCCGCGCTGCCGAAAGCCTCCAACTGATCGCTGAGATCGGTACCCCGGAACTGAGTGTCTTCGACGTTGGTGATGGTGACACCGGCGGGGAGCTCACCTCTTCCATAGATGATAAGAACATCGCCCGAACCCTGGCCACCGTCGATCAGCTCGCCAGCCTGGTTGGGGATATCGCTATTGAAGAGCAGGGTATCGTTACCGCTGCCGCCGAAGACGGAGTCGATACCGGCGCCGCCGCCCAGGCTGGTGTCATCCCCGCTGCCGCCAAAGACCAGGTCGGCACCGCTGCCGCCATCGAAGCTCTGGTCGTCGCCGCTGCCGGCGTAGAGACGGTCGGCGCCGCTGCCGCCGAAGAAGCGGCCATCGTCGCCCAGGCCGGCGGTCAGGCTATCGTCGCCGTCACCCCCCTCGAAGCCGCTATCACCCGCTTGACTACCGATCAGCCGATCGTTGCCACTGTCCCCGAAGAGGTTATAGATCGAACTGTTGGGCGAGCCGGCGACGAAGCTCTGCGCGTCGAAGACGTCCTGGCCAGATCCGCCGTAGAGGTTTGCCACCCCGCCCGACCCGCCGTAGACGCTGTCGTCGCCGTCGCCACCGAAGAAAAGGTCGATCTCGCCGCCGCTGCCGAGGAAGACGTCATTGCCGCTGTTGCCGATGATCGAGGTGTTGATCGCGGCCTGGTCGATGACCGTGTCGTTGCCCGATCCACCAAAATGGTAGCTAAGCGTGCCGCTGCCGGCAAAGACCAGATCGTCGCCTGCATCGCCGTAGTGACGGGAGACATCATCGCCAGCCACTAGGGTATCGCTGCCGCCCCCGCCAAAGATCGACGCGGCACCGTCGGGAGCCGCCAAGGTGAAGCGATCCGCGCCCTCGCCGCCATAGAGGAGGGAGGCAAGCGACCCGCTGAAGAGCAGTTCGTCAGCGCCGCTGCCGCCCGCGGCCATCACGAAGACACCCCCGCTCTCACCCAGTTGCAGGCTGTCCGCGCCCGAGCCGCCGTAGAAGGAGGAATCGTTCCCCGCACCGGCATAGAGCCGGTCATCGCCGGCCCCGCCGGAGACCGCGGTATCATTGCCGGGCCCACCAAAAAGGCTGTCGTCGCCGGAGAGGCCGGAGAGCTGGTCGGCCCCGTTGCGGCCGTCCAGCACGTTGGGGCCGCTGTCGCCAATCAAGGTGTCGTCACCACTGCCCCCGGCCAGGCCATAGATCTCGACGGAGAGCAAGGTCACGCCTGCCGGAATGGTCACCCCATCGCCCAGCAGCAAGGTGTCGCTGCCCTCACCGCCGTCGTAGGTCTCCCCGGCGGTGAACTGCTCTTGCGAGGTGACGAGGAAGACATCCTCGCCAGAACCACCCAGCACGCTATCGAGGCCACTGCCGCCGGAGAGCGTATCGGCCCCGCTGTTGCCGGCAATCTGGTCCTGCCCGCTGCCGCCAAAGAAGATATTGGCCTCGCCACCGCCGGAGAAGGTGTCACTGCCAGAGGTGCCGTACTGCTGGAGCGCCTCGACCGAGGCCAGAGCGATGCCGGCCGGCAGACTGTCCCCCGCCTCGCGCAGGATCACCGTATCGGCGCCGCTGCCGCCGTCGAAGCTGTCGCTTGAGGTCAGGCGGTCGCCACTGGAGACGGAGAGGGTGTCGCTGCCGCTGCCACCGAAGGCCGTCTGTGTTCCACTGGCCGCAATCAGGCTATCCGCCCCCTCGCCGCCATAGAGGGTCCGCGCGTCCGCCGAGCCCTCCAGCAGAATGTCATCGCCGCTGAGGCCGGAGAGGAAGTTGACGCCGCTGGTGGGCCCTGCGGTATCCGCGCCGCTGGTCCCGGCGGCGCCATAGACCTCCACGCTCACGATGGTCGCCCCAGCGGGCAATCCGGCGTTCGCCGAGGTCAGCAGGGTATCCGTGCCGAGGCCACCGAAGAAGCTATCGGTGCTGGTCAGCTCCTGCACATTGCCGGCAAGCAGCAGATCATCGCCTTGCTGGCCAAAGACCGCATCGCTGCCGCTGCCACCGCCTAGCGTATCAGCAGCGCTGCCACCCGAAAGGGTCACATCGTTGCCGCTGCCCCCATAAATGCGGTCACGGCCACTGTCCCCAAAAAGCGTGCGATCACTGCCCTGACCGCCCTCGATCAGATCGTCGCCGGCGCCGCCATAGAAACGTCTGTCGTCCCCCGAATCACCAAAGAGGCTGTCGGCTCCACTTCCACCGAAAAAGTCGCTTTCAATGAAGCCACCACCGAAGGCCAGATCGCTTCCTGAGCCGAGGTAGACGTCGCTCTCTTGACCCTCCCCACCATAGAACTGGTCGTCGCCAAGCCCACCGTAGAAGTCAAAGCCACCACTGGCGCCTAAGACAATACGGTCGTTGCCCGCCCCACCGTAGAAGTCCTGGTTCTGACCGGGACCGCCGTAGATCTGGTCGCTCCCGGAGCCACCAAAGAAGCTTCGGTTGTTGCCGGTACCGCCGAAGAGCGCATCGGCACCGCTGCCGCCATAGAGGCGGCTGTCGTTACCGTCCTCGCCCAAGAGGCTGTCATCGCCGGCATCGCCGAAGAGGAAGCGGTCTTGGCCGGTGCCACCCGCGACGGAATCGTCGCCAGCACCGCCGAAGAGGCTGGTGTCGTTCCCCTCCCCGCCATAGAGACGATCGCCGCCGCTGCCGCCGTAGACTTGGGCATCACGGTCGTCGCCTCCGTAGATCGTGTCGTCACCACTGCCGCCTGCCAACCGCCGGTCTTCGCCGTAGTCCCCAGAGATGACATCATCGCCAGGGCCGCCGTAGAGCCCGACATCCTCGCCACCGAAACCGACGACATAGTCCGACCCGCTACCGCCGAAGAGGCCGCCGTCATCGCCCTCCGCACCCGCCACATAGTCGTAGCCACTGCCGCCATAGAAACTCCTGTTACGGCCTGCGAACCCACCGAGGTAGTCGTCACCGTCGCCGCCATAGAGGCTATCGCTGCCACTGAAACCGAGAAGGAAATCGGGACCAGAACCACCGAAGAGCCCGTCGTCGGCTGCATAGCCCGCGACGGCCTCCTCCCCACTACCGCCGTAGATACGGTCACGACCGCTGGTGCCATAGAGCGTGGCGTAGGACTCACTGCTGTCGACGATGGTGTTCTCGCCGGTCAGGGTGACGTCGATGTCGGTCAGAAGCGCGCCGCCGGGGATGGTCACGCCCTCGGCGATGACCAGGGTATCGACACCGCTGCCGCCGTCCAGCGTATCGCCTGCGACCAGATCGCCTTGGCTGCGTACCTGCAAGGTGTCATCGCCGCTGCCGCCATAGACCGTGTCGACACCGCTGCCGCCGATCAGACTGCCGTCGTCGCCGGAGTTCCCTTGGATGACATCGCTGCCACTGCCGCCGAAGAGGCCCAGGTCGTCGCCACTGCCGCCAAGCAGACTGTCATCACCGCCGGCACCCGCAAGCTGGTCACTGCCATTGCCACCATAGAGACTGTCGTCAAGGCTCTGCCCCGTCAGGCGATCCTGGCTGCCGCGGCCGTCGAGCGTGTTGGTCTGGTCTTCCAGCCCCTCGCGCCGATCACTGAGATTGGAGCCAAGGAAGACGACGGACTCGACCGAGGTGAGAGCGACCCCGCTGGGGCTGCTCTCGTTCCCACGCAAGACCAGCGTATCGGTCCCATCTCCACCATCGACGATCTCGCCGGTGACGGCATCGCCGCTCTCCAGGACGATGATGTCGTCACCGCTGCCGCCGTAGACCCGGTCGTTGCCGGCCCCACCGCGCAGTCCGCTGTCGTCGCCGCTGCCGCCGTAGATGCGGTCGTCGCCGGCGTCACCATAGAACTCGGCCTCGTCCCCCAATCCGCCGACCAGGGTATCGTCGGCCTCTCCGCCATAGAAACTGCTGTCGTCGTAGATGCCGCCGTAGAGACTGTCGTCTCCGGCATCGCCATAGACCTCTGTGATGGTGGCATAGCCGCCGAAGAGCACATCGACTGCCGCTCCGCCGAAGATCTCGGTGATATCGTTGCGACTGTTGCTGGTCAGCGTGGTCGGACCAATGACCGTGTCACTGGCGTTGCCACCGAAGAAGCCGATAACGTTGCCGCTTCTGGCGAAGACCGTGTCTTGACCGCCGTCGCCATAGAGCGAGCCGATGTCGTCAATGCCGTCGAAAATGACATCGTTGCCGGCGCCGCCGAAGAAGTAGGAAATGGTATCCTCGTCGCCGATCAGCGTATCGGCGCCAGGCCCACCATAGAGGTAGTAGCCGCCGTCTTCACCGACCTGGACAGTATCGTCACCGGAGCCGCCGTAGAAGAAGCTAACCTCGCCACCGGAGACCCCACCGACCACCAGGTCCGCACCGCTGCCACCGAAGAGACTCGCAAGGTTTTCGTCGACGCCTTGAACCAAGTCGTCTCCGACCCCGCCGTAGACGAGCGTGATGTTGCCCGAGCCAACTTGCTGGACAGTGTCATTTCCAGACCCGCCATAGGCGCCGACGAGCGTATCGAAACCGCCAAAGAGCCTGTCCGCACCGCTACCGCCGAAGAGGCCGCGATCGTTGCCGGATCCTGGATCGATCCGATCATTGCCGTCTCCGCCGACCAGCAGGGTATCAGCACCAGGCCCGCCGTAGAGGGTGTCGTCGCCATCGAGGCCATAGGCACGGTCGCTGCCGGTCTCACCCTGCAGCAGGTCAACCCCGCTGGTGCCGACCAAGGTATCGTCGCCGCTGCCACCAAGCTGAGCGATGATCTCTACAGAGACCAGGCTGACGTCGGCCGGCAAGGTGACGCCATTACTCAGCAGCAGGGTGTCCGTACCAACGCCACCGTCGAAGGTTTCGCCGGCAACGAAATAGACCTGCGCGCTCACTGCCAAGATATCGTCGCCGGAGCCGCCATAGACCTGATCTTGCCCGCTGCCGCCGACCAGCGTGTCATCGCCAGCCTCACCGAAGAGGCTGTCGTCGCCGCTCAAGCCCTCAATGTGGTCATTGAGATCGGTACCGATGATCGTGTCGCTCCCTGGACCACCAGCGATTTGCACGAGCTCGACATTGGTGATGACGGCCCCAGCCGGGACGGTGACGCTGGGATCGTTCACCAGCAGGGTATCGCTGCCACTGCCGCCGTCGAAGACGTCGCCATCGACAAGGTCCGCCTGGTCCGACACGAGGAGCCTATCTTGGCCCGATCCACCGTAGAGGCCATCGGCACCGCTGTTGCCGTCTAGACTGTCATCGCCGGCACCACCGAAGAGGCTGGCCGTATTGTCGGCCCGATCAATCAGGATGTCGTTGCCGCTGCGGCCCTGCACGAAGTCATAGTTGACGTTAAAGACGTAGTCGTCAGCACCCGTACCAAGGGCAACACCAACTGCCTCGACGCTGTACAAGGTGGCGCCAGCGGTCAGGGTGGTGCCGACGTCCAACACGAGGCTGTCGCTGCCGCTGCCGCCGTCGAAGACGTCGCCAACCGCCAGCTCCGCTTGGCTGCCGGCCAGCAGAGTGTCGTCGCCGGTACCGCCGTAGACGGTATCGATCCCGAGACCGCCGCCAACGACATCCGCGCCGCTAGCGCCATAAAGGACCGCATCGTCACCGCTGCCGCCATAGACACGGTCAGAGCCACTATCGCCGAAAAAGCGGGTGTCTGTTCCCGTTCCGCCGTAGAGGGCATCGTTCCCTGTGCCGCCGTAGAACAGGCTGTCGTCACCGAAGTCGCCAAAGAGGCTATCGTCTCCAGACCCGCCATAGAGCAAGCGGTCGCCGTCATCCCCGCCATAGAGACTGTCGTCGCCGACACCACCGTAGAGGAAAAGGTCTCCACCACTCCCGCCATAGATCTCATCTTCGCCAGAGTCGCCGGAAAGCCTCTGATCCGCCCCGTCACCACCGTAGATCAGATCAGGACCAGCACCGCCATAGAAGCTGTCATCGGCGCCACTGCCGCCGAAGAGAAGGTCCTGAGAGCTGCCACCGAAGAAGGCGCGGTCGTCACTCGATCCACCGCGCAGGAAGTCGACGCCACCTCCCCCGTAAAGAAAGCTTGCTCCCTCGTCACCGCCATAGACGCTATCGTTGTCGGCACCGCCGAAGGCAAAGGCTCCGCCGCTCAGTCTGACAATGTCGGTTCCGCCGTCGCCGTAGAGGAGGCTGTCGCTGCCACTCCCGCCATCTAGGGTGTCGTCTCCAGCGCCCCCAAAGAAGAGCGCGTCGCTGCCGCTGCCGCCAAAGAGGCGATCGAGATCTCCGCCGCCATAGAAGCGCTCATCCTGGCCAAGGCCGCCGTCGAGGCTGTCCCTCTCTTGCCCGCCGAAGAAGGAGACGTCATCTCCAGCCTCGCCAAAGAGGCTGTCCCGCAAGCCAGCGCCGAAGAGCGCCGCATCACTGCCGCTGCCGCCATAGATGCGGTCATCGCTGTTAGCGCCGAACAGATAGCGGTCAAGACCGCTGCCGCCAAACAGCCGGTCGACGCCCGACCCGCCATAGAGGCTATCGCTACCGTCGCCGCCATAGAGAGAGTCGATCTGCGCGCCACCGAAAAGACCGTCGTCCCCGCTGAGGCCGTAAAGGCGATCGCGACCGCCAAGGCCATAGATCCGCTCCGGTGCCGAGGTTCCGTCGAAGCTGTCACCAAGATCGGTCAGAGTAACGGCCGGAGCGACGCTGATGGTCACATCAATGCCGTCGATCAGCGCGCCGGCCGGTACGGTCACGCCGCTGCCCAAAACCAGGGTATCCAGATCGTCGTCGCCGAAGAGGCTATCGCCCGCCTGCAGGTCCGCTTGGTTCAAGACGACGAAGATGTCCGCGCCGTCACCGCCATAGGCGGTGTCCGCGCCGCTGCCGCCGGTGATGCTGATGTCGCCGCCGGACCCACCGAAGAGCGTGTCAGCGCCACTGCCGCCGACCAGCGCGCCATCTGCGTCGCTGCCGCCGAAAAGCTGGTCGTCGCCGCCCAGACCGTAGAGCCGGTCAGTACTCCTGCCGCCGAAGAGCTGATCGCTGGCCGATCCGCCGAAGAGGCCATCGGGGCCACCGTTGCCGGAGACCAGTCCATTCAGGTTTTCCGGCACCTGGATGACGTCGCCGACGCCATCGCCACTGATGGCGACGGTCTCGACGTTGGTGACGAAGAGGTCGCCCGGAATAGTCTCCGCACCGCTCAGCTGCAGCTCCAGCGTGTCGACGCCGGCACCGCCATCGAAGCTGTCGCCGCTCTCCAGCTCGCCCTGGGAGAGTGCGACGAGAACATCATCGCCGGTGCCACCATAGACCCGGTCGATTCCGCAGCCCCCATAGAGCACATCGCGGCCGTCGAAGCCCAGCAGCGTGTCCTGACCGCTGAGCCCCAAGAAGCTGTCCATCAGGCTGCTGCCAACCAGCGTGTTGTCGCCGGCATCGCCGACGAGGACCAGAGCTTCAATTCCACTGACCAAAACACCGGCCGGCAGAGACACACCATTGGCCAGGAAGAGGGTATCGCTGCCGCTATCGCCGAAGAGACCATCCCCAGCGGTTATGAAGCCCTGATCGAAGACATAGAAGGAATCCGGCCCGCTGCCGCCGTAAGCAAGCTGTGGACCAGTTCGGTTGAAGATCGCGTCGTTTCCGTCCTCGCCATAGACGCGCTGATCACTACCAGAGCCAGTGATCAAGGTGTCGCTTCCGCTCGTACCCAGGAAGGCCGTGACTTCGACCGAGTTCAAGGTGACGCCTGCCGGCACGTTGTTGACGTTTGAGAGGAGAAGCAGTGTATCCTGGCCAGGACCGCCGTCGATGAAGTCCCCCGCCGTCAGTTCCGACTGATCGTAGACGACAAAGACGTCGCTGGCGCCATCGCCAAAGAGGCTGTCTTGACCACTGCCCCCGACTAGAGTGTCTTGACCAGGCCCCCCGAAGAGGCCGGTGTCATTGCCGGTGCTACCATAGATCGTATCGCTGCTGGCGCCACCGTAGACCGCGGCGTCGTCGCCTTGGCCCAGGTAAATCCTGTCGTTACCGTCACCGCCAAAGAAGCTGCTGTCGGCGCCGAAGTCTCCGACCAGGAGGTCGCCTCCGGCGTCTCCGAAGAAGCCAACGTCCGCACCGGACCCAGCTAACAGGGTATCGGCGCCACTGCCTCCATCCACCAGGCTGTCGTCGCCGGGACCACCAAACAGCGTGTCGGTCCCATTGCCGCCTTGAAGAGGCCCATCTGCGCCACTGCCTGCGTCAAGCAGGTCGGCGCCACTACCCCCGAAGAGACTGTCCGCTCCACTCAATCCATAGATGCGGTCATCACCACTAGTACCCGCGATGCTATTGTTTTCCCCAGCAGAACCGACGTACGTTGCCATGATATTGCTCGTTTCTGTCGAAGCATATGGTTTAGTAGCATTTGCACTAACGTATTAAGGCGATACGATCCTTAAGTCCATTAACCTTGTCGGGAACGAATCGACCGCAGTCTGGCCGCAATGCGCACGTTCGTGCTCCAAAGTTAAGATCCGCGAAGAAGACTGGTTGATCCTGGCACAGGCTGGCGATGGCTTGGAGGCCAGCCCCTGTCCGTTGCCGTATGGTTTCGCACTGGGCATCTGGGTAGACGGCAAGGATCTTGAGGTAGAACTACTCAGCCGGCTGTATAGAGTTCCTCGCCATCGCCGCACCGACGATCTTAAGCGAGAGGTTTTGGCGATGGCGGACTGTCCACGCCAGGCGCTTGCGCTTCGCGCGCGCTTAGAGAATGTCCCGAGCGAAGTGTCCCACCGCGCTTGGGATTATCTCTTGTGTCTTGATTCCGAAGTTCGTTCTCTCATTTGCTCGCAAAAAGAGAATTTCTTATCAATCAGACTAACTCGGCTTGCTTTCCAGCGCGGCGAGCAGCGTGGAGAGGTTGTGCTGGAACATCGTCAGATAGCTGGTTGCCGGCCCACCACGCTCTGACAGCGCGTCGGAGAAGAGGCGCCCGCCGATCTTGATGCCGGTCTCGTCCGAAATCTGCTGCACCAGCGCCGGGCTGGTGATGTTTTCGACGAAAAGGGCGGCCGCACCTTGGGCACGCAGCTGTTCGATCAGCTGGGCCAGATCCTGCGCCGAGGGCTCGGCCTCCGTGTCGATGCCGAGTGGCGCCAGGAAGGTGAGGCCGTAGGCATGAGCCAGGTAGCCGAAGGCATCATGCGCGGTCACCACGGTGCGCCGGTTCGCCGGCAGCTCTGCCAAGCGTTCGCGGGTCTCACGGTCGAGGGCTTCCAGCTCGGCGATGTAGGCCTCTGCGTTGGCGGCGAAGGCTTGCGCATGCTCGGGCTGAGCCTCGGAGAGGGCAGCGGCGATGTTCTGGACATAGATCACGCCGTTTGTCAGCGAATTCCAGGCATGGGGATCGGTCTCGCCCTCGACCAGAAGCGGCGCCACATTCGCCGTCGCCACGTAGACGGTTCCTTGCGTGCCGGACTCGGCGATCAGGGTGTCGGACCAGGTCTCGAAGCCCAGGCCATTCACGAAGATCACCTCGGCTTCCGCCACGGCCCGCGCATCGGCGACGTTGGGCTGGTAGATGTGGGCGTCGGCGTCGGGTCCGACGATCGTGGTCACCTCGGCATGCTCGCCGGCCACCTCTTCGACCATGTCGCCGAGGATCGAGAAGCTGGCGACTACCCGCAGGGGCTGCTCCTCAGCCGTGGCTGGCAGGGCTGCGAGAGCGATGGCGGCCGCGGTCAGGCCTGCGCGTAGAAGAATCATGAGGGCCATTCCGTCCTTTCTTCAGCTGCGACTTGCGCGTTGGTGGAGAGGTTTGCCGAGGCAAGCGGGCGAAGCCGTCGGCCGAAGCCCAGAGGACCGAGTAGGACCGACAGGGCGAAAAAGCAGCCGGCGACCAGCACGATTGCCGGGCCTGAGGGCGTCTCGGGGAAGACGTAGGAGAGCGTGAGCCCGATCCAGCAGCTGGCCAGCGCGAAGAGAAAGGTCAGCGCCAGCTGACTGGTGATGGTGCCGGCCCAGTAGCGCGCCGCCGTGGCGGGCAGGATCATCAGGCCGACGGCCATTAAGGTGCCAAGCGTCTTGAAGGTGGCCAGCAGGTTCAAGACCACCAGCAGCATAAAGGCCTGCTCCACCAGCCAGGGCCGCCGCGCCTGCGCCTCGAAGAAAACCGGATCGCAGGTGCTGATGATGAGGGGCCTCAGCAGGAAAGCGAAGGAAACAAGGGTCACCGTCGCCACCGAGACCGTCAGGATCATCGAGGCGTCGTCGATCCCGAGGATCGAGCCGAAGAGGAAACTCTTCAAGGGCACTGCGGACCCTGCGGCGGAGAGGATGAAGATCCCAGCCGCCAGGGCAATGAGATAGAGCGAGGCAAGACTGGCATCGCTGCGCAGGATCGTCTTGCGGGTCAAGAGAGCGGTCAGCACCGCAACGCCTAGCCCCGCGATCAACCCGCCGACCAGCAGGGAGACGACAGAAAGCCCGGCAGTGACGAAGCCGATGACGATACCGGGCGTGATCGCATGCGCCATGGCTTCGCCCGCCAGCGAGAGGCGGCGCAGCACCAGAAAGGCACCGACCGGGGCAACCGAAACCGACAGCAGGGTCGTCACCACGAAGGCCCGCTGCATGAAGGCGAAGCTCCACATCTCGGAGAAGAGCTCAAGCATGGAGGCTCTCCTCACGCTCGCGAGATCCGCGGAACATCCAGGAGGCTTGGCTTTCCGACAGATAGCCTTGGGCAACCAGGCGCTCCGGCGTCAGCACAGCCTGCACCGGGCCATGGGTGGCAAGGCCACCACCGAGCAGGAGGGCATGGCTGCAGTGATCCAGGACCGACGAGAGGTCGTGGACCACCAGGACCACGGCCCGGCCCTCGGCCCGCCAGGTCTGGATGATCGACAGCAAGTGCGCCTCGGTGCTCTGGTCGACGCCGGCGAAGGGCTCGTCCAGCAGGATCAGCGGCGCATCTTGCAGGATGACGCGGGCGAAGAGGGTGCGTTGCAGCTGCCCGCCGGAGAGGGTGTGCAGGGCGCGGTCGGCCAAATCGGCCACGCCGGTTGCCTCCAGGGCCGCTTCGACCTTTGCCCTGCCGGCACGATCCAGGCCAGCGCGCAGCCCAAAGCCGCGCCAGGCCCCCATGGCGGCCAGGTCCCGGACCCGGATCGGGAAGCGGTGATCGAATTCGGACATCTGCGCAAGATAGCCGATGTCGCTCGGCCGACCGCCGGGCCAAGTCACACGCCCGGAGAGCGGCTGGATCAGGCCAAGCAGCAGCTTGACGAAAGTGCTCTTGCCCGAGCCGTTTGCGCCCAAGACGGCCAAGGTCGTCGAAGCCTCTACGTCGATGGAGAGCTGGCGAAAGAGGGTCAGGCCTGGGTAGCCAAGTGCCAGGTTGCGGACCTGCAGGACGGCAGCCATCACAGCACCGCCAAGACGGCGAGCCAGAGCAAGCCAGAAAGGCCAAGCGCGCCGAGCGCAAGCCTGCTGACGCTGACTTCAGTCAGGCAGAAGGACCGCAGGCGTTCACGGGAGGAGGGTTTTTCTTGGGAGGCGACTGCCTTGTGAACCACGCGCACCTTTCTCCGGGGCACCCCGCCCGGTTGGTTGTTTGTGCGATGGCAGGTCTCCTGACTTGCGGGTCGACGCTCTCCCGATCCTTCCCAGACCTCTCTTCGTTCTCGAGGGGTCCAGTGGAGTCCTTCGGGTTCGCTCGCCGCTCACAGTTGCGGGGGCAGTTACGGATTTGGGCCTAGGCCCGCACCGTCTTCCCTTTTCATCCCCTCGGCGGACAGCCGCGGGGAACCATCCAAGCTAGAAGACGAGCCTGGTCGGCAGGGGTCAAGGGTCATTTTGACGCCTGGGCGCAAGGCCCGCATCGGCGAGGCCGAGGCTGGCTGGAGACACTGCATGGGCTTGCTCTCATGGCGCGGCTTGCGCCCAGGGAGATATCGGCAGAAAATCCAGAAGCTTGACCCTCTATCAACGACGACAGATATAAGGGAGTGGCACCCGCCTGCTGCGTGACGTAACTCACCAGGGCGGCGGTAGAATTTCCCGAAACAACAAGACATCTTCTTTGGTTATCTGATTACGTTCCTCACCTAGTGGATGGCGCCTAACGGAAGAGTCCGGCAGGGGATTCCACGGCTCGATGGGATGTGCGAATCTTGGTTATGCG
>JBCBSF010000054.1:0-34587 GCA_039819325.1 Pseudomonadota bacterium
CTATGCCCGGGTCGATGCTTGGGCGCCGGCGGAACCGATACGCCGCGGCGAGGGCGTGAAGGATGGCAGTTACGGCTTCGGAGTGGGCGACGGCACCAGTTACGCCTGCCTCCACGCAACCGCAGCAGCGGCATTCTGGTGGCGTCTGAAGGGCGCGGAGATTCAACAGACCTATGGACAGAGCTGGCGCCGGGTGGAGGCCTTTCGCCATCTCCTCTTGCAGAAGCGCACGCCGACGGCACCGGACCAGGACGCCGAGCTGCGCTTCAGCCAAAGCGAGCTCCGCCACCTGGAGGAGAACTCCAACCGGGGCCGGTTGGTGAACTGTGAGCGGCTGGTGAGAAGCGCGCTCCCCGACCCCAACCTTCTAGAAAAGCGTATGGACCGCGCTGCGGACGACGTTGCTTAAGGCCCCCCACTGCGCAGGCAGCGCAAAATGGTCTCGTAGCCCGGCGTGCGCGGGCCGATCAGGCCGTGGCGGATCAGGAAGTCGATGATCACCAGGCCGACGTTGAACTTGAAGTCCTCGGTCTCGGCCAGCCGGGTCATGACCTCCTCGATCGACCAGAGCTGGAAGTACTCCACCTCGTCGTCGCATGGTTCCGGCGTGAAGTCTGCCGGGACCTCTAGGTCATAACACCAGAGCACGTCGTCGCGCTGGCCATCGGTGAAGCGGCAGAGGTAGCTCACCAATCCGACCGGGCGGGCTTGACGGGCCAGGGCCTCGGGCAGAGAGGCCTCTTCCGCGCATTCCTTCACCAGATTGTCCTCGGGCGTCAGACCCAAAGGCTGGCCGCCGGCAACCAGGTGGTCCAGCTTGCCGGGGCCGGTCGGCTTGTGCTTGGAGCGCTTGCCGACCCACATGTGGAGCTGGTCATCGCGGTAGAGATAGCCGTTCATGTGCAGGCCGTAGGAGCGCAGGCCGAGCACTGGGACCAGGGCCCGGTCGACAGCGGCCAGCGGGATCTCCTGCCAATCCCGCAGCAGCGGATAAAGCTCTTCGCGCGGCGGGCGGGCATGCCCGCTCTCAGCCAGCAGGACCGCCATTTCGGCGAAGGCGGCTGAGCGCTCCTCATAGCCGGTGATCGCCGGGTTCAAGGAGACACCCCGGTCGCTCAGCCGGGCCAGGGCGGGCAGGTCGGCCAAGCGGCGGGCCAGATCGTGGGTGACCCAGCCCATCCGCCGCTCGGCGACGAAAAAGGGGCGATAGGCCCCCGGGTCCCAGCGTTGGGTGACCAGGGCCCGTTCTAAGAAGCTCATGGTTAGGAGAGCTTCTCCGAGGTCAGCACCGCTGTCACTAGGGGGATCTGCCGCAGGCTCTCGGCCACGATCTCGCGCTGGGCGCGGGAGAAGCCGCTGACCTGCAGATCGATCACCAGGCCAGGCCGGCCGGAACGCGAGGGCGAGACGTGGCTGCGCTGAGCAAAGAAGCGCTCCGGCACCAGGCCACGCTTGGCAAAAAGCTCCAGCACGCGCGGCAGCAGACCGGCGTCATCTTGACCTTCGACACAGAAGCAGGAAAGGGCGGGCGCCGCAGACAAAGGCGCGCTCATCGTTTCAGCAGACATGGGAAAGACAGCTCCAGGAAAACAGACGTATCAGATTGCGAGTGGCAGAACGCCAGAAGGCCCGGTCGCTCAGACGAGCGCCGGGTGACTAATTCGCAAAATGAGAGCCGCGAGCTGTTTCATAGGCGGAAGAGTGCGCGAAGCGGCCGCCGGCCGTCAAGCCCCCTATTGGGGCGGCCGGCGGTAGCTCTCCTGTAGAATGAGCGCCAGGGTGCGCAGCAGGGATTCGCCCCCACGGCTGCGGCTGACCAGCAAACCGGCGCCGAGACCGAGGCCTAGGGCCGCCAAGGGGTGACGCCGCAGCTTGCCGACCACTTGGTCTACGATCGGGTCGCGTGGCGGCGGCGGGGGCTCCTTCGGCGCACGCGCCAGCCGCCAGGCCACCAGCCACACCAGGCCTAAGACCAGCAGCAGCGCCAGCAAGGTCACCAGCGCCGCCCAGACGGTAGAGAGGCCGGCCGCGGTGGCGCCCACGGCCAGGCTGACCGCAAGCTGATCGACGACAGTCGGCAGGAAGAAGATGGTAACGACGGCCGCCGCCCCATAGGCGATGGCCTGCCGCTTTATCGACTTAACAGACGCCCGAAGACCAGACCAACCGCGAAAGCCACGCCGAGGCTGACGAAAGGGCGCTCTGCTACCTCCTCAGCCACCCGGTCGCGGGCCTCTTCGGCGCGCACGCGGGCTTCCTGGGCACGGGCCTTGGCGCTTTCCTTCAGCTGCTCGGCCTTGGAGCCGGCAAGCACGCGCAGATCCTCGCGCAGTGCCTTCATGTCGGCGCGCAGCTGGTCCAGATCTTCCTTGACGGCGGCTTCTTCAGACGTGGTGGCCATGACAACATCTCCGGGTAGAAAAGGCCGCGTCGCATTGCGGCTGGGGTGTTGAGGGGCGCCGCCAAAAGGGTCTTGGCTGCTCGACGATGAAGTGGGATCACCGCCTGTTGGTTCTGCTGTTGCAAATGGGCCGCGAGCCCTGCCGTTGCAAGGCGCTCCTAGCCCTCCAGGCTTGCGGTTTTTTGCAGCGCACAAGATGATCCGCGGCAGATGACGCCAGGTTCCCTTTGCCCGTGACGCTCCGACTTTGTCAGAAGGCCGCCGGTCCATGACGCAGCCCCCCTCCGAGACCCTTAAGGCCGAAACCCTGTCTCTGCACTTCCGGCAAGGCAGCATCGAGGCCAGTGCCGAGGCGGCCAAGGCTCCCTTCCATCACGACCTCTCCGGCATCGCCGGCAAGGGACGGCGGCTATGGCTCGCCAGTGACGAGTTGGCCTGCCTGGACCAAGTGACTCTGCAGCCGGACGGCTCCTTCGGCGAGCACCGCCGCTTCCGACTGCATGACTACCTGGAACTGGCGTCCGCCGACAGCGAGGTGGATCTGGAAAGCCTGGCGGTGGAGGGGGAGACGCTCTGGCTGCTGGGCTCCCACGCCAGGACACGCCAGAAGCCGAAGCTGGAGAGCTTCGATCCCGAGCAGGCGCTGGCACGCCTGGCGACCCTGAAGGAGAACAACGAACGCCAGTTGCTTGCCTGCCTGCCGCTGGTCGAGAACGGCCCCGGCCTCTGGGAACCACGGCCACCCAGCGGCGGCAGCAAACCGGGTGCCAGAGCGAAGATCGCCGGCAAGGGCAGCCGGCTGCTGCGTCAGCTGCGGAAAGACGACCACCTGGCACCCTTCGTCGCACTGCCGGCGAAGGAGAACGGGCTGGACATCGAAGGCCTAGCGGCCTCCCAGGGAACCCTCTACCTGGGCTTTCGCGGTCCGGTCATCGGCGGCTGGGCGGTGATCCTCACCCTGCAGCCCAAACCCCCGGAAGAGGGCCGCATCCGGCTGGAGACTCTGCGGTCTGAAGGCGAACGCTATCTGAAGCACTTCATTCAGCTGGACGGTCTCGGCATTCGCGACCTGACCTGCCACGGCGAGGATCTCTTGATCCTGGCCGGGCCAGCGCTCGACCACGACGGTCCCTTCCGCATCTACCGCTGGCCCGGCGCCTTGAGCGGTGCGCGCCCGACTCTGGTGGAGCGGGCCAAGCTGGAGCGCCTCATCGACCTGCCGGCGCCCGAGGGCTGCGACCGGGCGGAAGGTCTGGCGGTGATCGAACAGGGCGGCCGCCGCGGTCTGGCCGTGGTCCACGACAACCCCTGCCCGGCCCGCCTGGAGGCCAGCGCCGGCGACCTCTGTCTCGATTTCTATCCGCTGCCAGAGGCCCTTAGGCCAGGCCCGTAACTAGGCGCTGAGCGCCCAGTCCCAATAGGCATCGCGCGCCATCTTGGTGATGCGGCCGCGCTGCAGGCTGCGCTCCTCGATCCGGGTGATGGCTTGGACCTTGCCATAGTTGCCGGTGGCGAAGATCTCGTCGGCAGCCAGCAGCTCCTCATAGGTCACCCGGCGTTCGACTACCGGCACACCAGCCTCGGTCAGGAGCTTGGCGACGCGCTGGCGGGTGATGCCGTTCAGGAAGCAGCCGTTGGGCGCCGGGGTGATGGCTGCGCCGTCCTTCACCATCCAAAGGTTTGCCGTCGCAAGCTCCGCCACATTGCCGAACCCATCCAAGACCACGGCATTGTCGAAACCCTTGCCGCGCGCATAGGTCAAGGCCCGCCCGCTGTTGGGATAGAGGCAAGCGGCCTTGGCTTCGACCGGCGCGGAGCTGGGCATGGGGCGGATGAAGGGGGACTTCAGGACCGCCATGCCGTCCCCGTCGGGCATCGGCGCCTCGTGCAGGGTGAAGCAGAAGCGCGTGCTCTCAGGGTCGGCGGCGACGAAACCGCTCTCGGCCCACATGGCTGGGCGGATGTAGAGCTGGGCATCGGCGGCGAACTTCTTGCGGCCGGCCTCGCCGATCTCCTGGATCTCTTCGGCTGTCAGCGGCGATTGCAGTCCGAAAGACGTGGCCGAGTCGACGATGCGCTGGCAATGGCGGTCCAGGTCTGGGGCGACGCCTTCAAAGGCCCGCGCGCCATCGAAAATGGTCGAGGCCATCCAGAAGCCATGCGACATCGGTCCCATGATCGGCGGATTGCCTTCGTGCCACGCGCCTTCGTAGAAATGCCAGGCCTGCATCGACGCCGTCCTCTCGTGTCTCCAAGTGAAGCGCGGACCCTAGCCGGGCAGCCTGGTGTGCGCCAGAGCCAAGGACGGCAGGCTTGACCTGCAGGCTTTTCGGGGCTGAGGGTCAGGACTGACCGGTGAGGCTGCGTGAAAGGCCAAAGACCATGACCGACCCCCTGATCTACCACATCTGCCGGGAAGAGGAGTGGCAGGCAGCCCAGGCCAGTGGCCGCTACGGCGGCTCTAGTCAGGACCAGGCCGATGGCTTCATCCACTTCTCCGCCGCCGGTCAGCTGCGTGCCTCCGCGGCCAAGCATCGGGCCGGGCAAAAGGGGCTGGTGCTGCTGGAGGCGGCGAGCGACCGACTGGGGGCGGCGCTGAAGTGGGAGCCCTCGCGCGGCGGTGCCCTCTTCCCGCACCTCTATGGCGCCCTGCCGGTAACGGCGGTGACACGGGCCTGGCCGCTGCCTTTGGGGGCAGATGGGCAGCATGTCTTCCCGGAGGACTTGGATCTGCCGGCATGATCGCCAATCTGGGCTATGCGCTGCTGCGCCGGCTGCCGGCCGAGCGTGCACATCGCTTGGCACTCTGGGGCTTGCGCCATGGGCTCGGCCCCGCCCGAGCGCCCGCACCCGATCCCCGCCTAACACAGCAGATCTGGGGCCTGACCTTCGCCAACCCGCTGGGACTGGCCGCCGGCTTCGACAAGGACGCCGAGGCCATGCGGCCTTTGGCCAGACTCGGCTTCGGCGCCTTGGAGGTGGGCTCCCTCACCCCGCGCCCGCAGCCGGGCAATCCCAAGCCGCGGCTCTTCCGCCTGCCCGAAGACCAGGGCGTCATCAACCGCATGGGCTTCAACAATGGCGGCATGGAGGCCGCAGCTGGGCGCATTGCCGCCTGCCGGCAAGAGGGTCTAGGCCTGCCGCTCGGCATCAACCTGGGTAAGAACAAGGACTCTGCCGACGCCGTCGCGGACTATGCCTTGGGCGCAGCCCGATTGGGGCCCTTGGCCGACTACCTGGTGATCAATGTCTCTTCACCCAACACACCGGGCCTGCGCGCGCTCCAAGACCCGACGGCCTTGGTACAACTGGCAAAGGCAGTGCGGACAGCCCTGGGGGAGGCCGGCGTCGAACCACCCCTGCTGTTAAAGGTAGCGCCTGACCTGACGCCGGACGACGAGGCCGACATCGCCGCCGTTGCGCTGGAGCAGTTTGATGGCTTGATCGTCTCCAACACCTCGTTGGCCCGGCCTGCCAGCCTGCGCAGTGACGCGAAAAGCGAGACGGGTGGCCTCTCCGGTCGCCCGCTCTTTGCGCCTTCTACCGCGCTCCTCAGCCGCTTCTACCGCCTGACCGGCGGAAAGCTGCCCTTGGTCGGCGTCGGCGGGATCGAGTCGGCGGAGACCGCCTGGCAGAAGATCCAGGCTGGGGCCTCCCTGCTCCAGCTCTACAGCGGCTTGGCGTTGGCAGGACCGGGGATCGTGCCAGAGATCGTATCCGGGCTAAGCCACCGCCTGGCTGCGGGCGGCTACTCCAGTATCAGCCAGGCGGTGGGTAGCAAACTAGTGGAGACCTGAATCTCCACACCGGCAACCAAAAGCCTTGACCTCTCCTGAGCCTGTCGAAGGGCTGAGCAGCGAGCGCTAGCGAGCGTCCGTCGAAGGATCTGCGGCCAGCACCGAGCGTGGGGCACATTCTTCGACAGACGCGGGCTTTGCCCGCTGCTCAGCCCTTCGACAGGCTCAGGAGAGGTCGGTGCGGGGAGGTAACGACCAAGTACCTCCCCGCATCACACCCTATATCTCCACGTCGGCGACCAAGAGCTCCGTCGGTTCGGTGGCGGTGATCTCCAGCCGCTCCTTGCCGATGGCCGCCACGCCGTCACGCGCCTGTGCCTCGTGGCCGTTCACCGTGAAGGCACCCTGGGCGGCCACCAGGTAGGCACCGCGGCCCTCGCTCAGCAGGTGGGTCACGGTCTCGCCCGGCTGCAGGTTAGCCGCCAGGATCGCTGCATCCTGGTGGATCGGCAGCGCACCCTCGTCACCTGCCCGGCCCGAGGCCAAGGCGATCAGGCCACTGCCGGCCGCCGCCTTGGGGAAGCTGCGGGTCTCCCAGCGCGGGGCGACGTTGGCCACCGCCGGCTGGATCCAGATCTGGAAGATCTGCGTCTCCTCGTCCTCCAGATTGTGCTCTTCATGCTCGATCCCGCTGCCGGCCGACATGACCTGAACGTCGCCGGCCAGGGTGCGGCCCTCGTTGCCCAGGTGGTCGCGGTGGGTGATGGCACCTTTGCGGACGTAGGTGACGATCTCCATATCGCGGTGACCGTGGCGGTCGAAGCCGGTGCCGGGGCGGATGATGTCGTCGTTCCACACACGCAAGGCCCCCAGACCCATACGCTTGGGATCGTAGTAACTCCCGAAGGAGAAGTGGTGGTGCGCGTCGAGCCAAAAGTTCTGAAAGGCGCCGAGCCGCGCGAAGGGGCGAACCTCGATCATAGTTAGTCTCCGTTTACTTGCGGGATCGGCGTCTACGCCGATCCGGGCGGCGCCGGCCCTCACCCCCCACCCGGCCACCCAGTCCTGGATACTCTCGTTGGGGGGCCGGCCCCGATACGCCACGGGGGGTGGGCCGGCGCCGTGTTGAGCCAAATACCGCCTTAGGCGGACTGCTTCACTGCGACCTGAGCCACGTGGCGGCCTTGGAAGCGCGCCAGGTTCAGCTCGGTCTCGCTCGGCTGGCGGCTGCCGTCGGCGCCGGCGATGGTGCCAGCACCGTAGGGTGAGCCACCGCGGACCTCGTCGATCTGGGTCAGCTCTTGGGCCGCATAGGGCAGGCCGACATAGATCATCCCGTGGTGCAGCAGGGTCGGGATAAAGGTCAGGATGGTCGACTCGTTACCGCCGCCGGTTCCGGTGGAGGTGAAGACGCTCCCGACCTTGCCGATCAGCTTGCCGTTGAACCAAAGCCCGCCGGTCTGATCCAGGAAGTTCCGCATCTGTGCGGCCATATTGCCGAAGCGCGTCGGCGTGCCGAAGATGATGGCGTCATAGTCCGCCAGCTCTTTGGGATCGGCGACCGGGGCCTCCTGATCGGTCTTGAAGTTGGAGGACTGGGCGACAGCGTCCGGCACCAACTCCGGTACCCGCTTCACGGTCACCTCGACGCCCTCGACCCCGCCGGCCCCCTCTGCCACGGCCTTCGCCATGGTTTCTATGTGGCCGTAGGAGGAATAATAGAGCACCAGTACCTTGGTCATGAGCCTTCTCCTTGTTCGCGTGCCGGGACCCTTGGCCCCGCGTCATGAACAGAAAGATGGCAAAGCGCCGAAGAGAAACAATAAGCGCTTTCTGAAACGAATTGTTCCTTTGAAGAGATAATTTAGCCTAACCGGCGCTGCGCCTCCGCCAGCAGGGCACCACGGTCTGGAGCGAAATCCTGCTCGATCCACCAGTCCTCCAAGGACGCGAGGAGCTGCCCGATCTCAGGCCCCGCCGGCAGGCCGAGCGCCGCCAAGTCCTTGCCGCCGATTGGGAAGTCACGGGGCTGCCAGGCCTCGGCCTCTGCACGTGCAGCCCGTGCTTCAGTTGCCGCCAGCTCCCCACGCGCCTGCGCCAGCTGCGCCAGATCAGCCAGCAGCGCTGGACCCTTGCGGTAGAGCAAGCGGCGGCGCGCGCCTTGCGTTGAGAGATCCCGCTTTTTGGCAAGATCCGCCAAGACCCCCGCTTGGCGTTTGGAGAGGCGCAGGGCCTGGGCGGCAGAGCGCGCTGCCTCAGGATCCGGCGGCAGCAGCGCCGCCAAGCGGAGCAGCGGGTCGGGGTCGCCAAGGCCGGCAACCACAGAGAGGTCGGGCAGCGGCAGGCCGGGCAGCAGCCAGCGAAAGATCCCGCTATCGGCCATCACCTGCAGCACCGGCAGCGGATCGGGGGCCGCAAGCAGTCGCAAGAGCTCCTGCGCCTTGCGTTCGCCTGAGATCCCAGCCAGCCTCGGCGCCAGGTCGACCGCGGCGGCCAGGCCCTCCGGATCGAGCGGCCCGGTGGCGTAGTGCGCATGGAAGCGTAAGAACCGCAGCAGGCGCAGATAGTCTTCCTCGATCCGCCTGCGGGGGTCGCCGATGAAGCGCACCCGCCCAGCCTTCAGATCCTCTAGGCCACCGACATAGTCGTAGAGCTCGCCGTGCGCATCCAAGAAGAGCGCGTTCATCGTGAGGTCACGGCGCTGCGCATCCAGCCCCCAGTCCTCGGTGAAGACCACCCGGGCATGCCGGCCATCGGTTTCCACGTCTTGGCGCAAGGTGGTGACTTCGATCGGCTGGTGACGCACCAAGGCCGTCACCGTGCCATGCGCAATGCCGGTCGGAATGGCGCCCAGCCCGGCGGCGCGCAGCGCCCGCTGCACTGCGTCAGGCGGCAGCGGCGTGGCGATATCCACGTCCTTGAAGGCACGGCCCAAGAGCCCGTCGCGCACACAGCCGCCGACCAGCCGCCCCTCGCTGCCAGCCTTGGCCAGCGCACGCAGAACGTCGACCGCCGGGGTCTCCCGTGCCCAGGCAGGCAGAGCGGCCGCGCTTGTCATATCAGCAGACCCCTGGTGCGGGAGCGCAAAGAAGGTCCCGTCCCCCCCACCCGCACCAGACCTCATCCTGAGCCTGTCGAAGGATGTGCCCCAAGCACGAAGGTCTCCATGGCACATGCTTCGACAGGCTCAGCATGAGGGGAGTGCTTGGTGGTAGAGTCCTCGCGTTCGAAAGCGAGAGACCTTGGTAAATGGCCACTGCTTCAGCTCTGACTTAGTTCTCTTGGTCGCGTTGGATCAGGCTGGGTCCACCGATCAGGGCGTCGGGATCGAAGTCGAAGATCCGCATGGCGAGGAAGATCAGGATCACCAGCGCAATGCTGGAAAGGATCAGCCAGCCCCAGGGCCAGGTGTCGGGGCCGCTCTCCCGGCCCTCGATCCAGGCCTTCTTGCGCCGCCGCTCCAAGGCCAGATAACCGGCGTAGACGGCAAAGGGCAGCACCAGCGCCAAGAGGATCAGCAGGACACGAAACATGAGGGCGGTTACTCCTCGCCGGTCAGCACTTCAGCCAGGTTGTTGATCATCCCCGCCGTCGCCCCCCAGATGTAATAGCCCTGGTAGGGATAGGCGTAGAAAAAGCGCGTCTTCCCCGCATAGAGCCGGCTGTCGGTCTGCCGGCTAGCAGGGTCCAAGAGGAATGAAAGCGGCACCTCGAAGGCACTTTCCACCTCGCTTTCCTGCAGAACCAGGTGATAGGGCGGGCGCAGCAAACCGATGACCGGGAAGACGTTGAAGCCGGTGCGTGTCACGTAGGTGTCCAGGCGGCCGACCAGGTCGATCTGCTGCTGTGGCAAGCCAACCTCTTCTTCCGTCTCACGCAAGGCAGCGGCTTCGGGGTCCGGGTCTTCCGGCTCAATGCGCCCGCCGGGGAAGGCGATCTGGCCGGAATGGTGCTTCAGATGCGCGGTGCGGCGCGTCAGCAGCAGGCTGGGCTCTTCGGCATTCAGCACAATGGGTACCAGCACGGCCGCTTGGCGCAGTGGCGCGTCGGGGTCGTAGAGTTCCGGGTTCAGCTCATGATCACCGCGCGGCGGCTCGCCGGACTTCAAGGGCTGCGGAGAACCGCGCCGGCGCGGCGCCGGCAGCAAGGCCAGGCGCTCTTCCAGCCGGCTGGCGGTGAAACCGCTCATTGCGCTTGGCCCAAGGGAAAGAAGACGCCCTGGCTCCAAACCCCCAAGAGGTTGGGATCCGTCTGTGACGGCACCGCCATCTCGGCCAGGCGGTAGAAGAGAGGCCGGCTGACCAGCGCTTCCAATCCGGGACGCACCAGCAGGTAGGGGCGCCGCTCCTCTGCCGCGCCCACCTCAGTCAGCCGCAAGGGGTGCTCGGCCCCGGCCACAATCTCGTGATCCAGGTTGGTGCGAAAGTGCAGGACTTGTTCCCGGCCTTCACCTTCAGCGTCGCAATCGACAGCAACGAAGGGCGCATCCTCCACCGTCACGATTCCCCGTTCGACCGGGGTCACCAGCCAGTAGCGGCCCTCCTCGTCCCGGCGCAGGACAGAGGCGAAGAGCTTGACCAAACCGGGGCGTTCGATCGCGGTGCCGCGGTAGTACCAGGTGCCGTCCGCCGCGATGTGGAGGAAGAGATCGCGTGGCTTTTCGCCATCGGCCTGCTGGTCACCGCCCGGACCGCGCCCTAAAGTGTTGGAGATGGATAGCGGGTCTTGGTTGGTCATGGCGTCATCTTAAAATTGCCGGCTTGGCCACTCAGATCTGTCAGAGGCAGCGGGCCAGCTCTGGAAGGGCTGTCTTACTGTCTAGGTAGGCGGTGCCGGCTGCGGAAAAAGACTTGACCCGTCAGCAGGCCAAACCGCCCGACCATCAAGGCGAGACGAGCAACGGCGGAAGAGGGTAGCAAGGCGTGGCAGTATTGGATAGTGAGCGACACGCTGAGGAGTCGGCTGATCAGCTGGCCGCGGCCATGGAGCAGACCTCCCACACCCTGAGCGAAGCACGCCAGGCCATCGGCGACGTGATCTTCGGCCAGGATGCGGTGGTGGAGGCGACCCTGGTCACTCTGCTGGCCGGCGGCCACGCCCTGCTGGTCGGCCTGCCGGGTCTTGCCAAGACAAAGCTGGTCGAGACCCTGGGCACCGTCTTCGGCCTCAGCGAGAAGCGCATCCAATGCACGCCCGACCTCATGCCCGCCGACATCGTCGGCAGCGAGGTGCTGGAGGAGGACGAGAACGGGCGTCGCAGCTTCCGCTTTCTGCCGGGCCCGGTCTTCGCCCAGCTGCTGATGGCCGACGAGATCAACCGCGCCAGCCCACGCACCCAGTCGGCGCTGCTGCAGGCCATGCAGGAAAAGCGGGTGACCGTGGCGGGCGACTATCACGAGCTGCCCGCCCCCTTTCACGTGCTGGCGACGCAGAACCCGATCGAGCAAGAGGGCACCTATCCCCTGCCGGAAGCGCAGTTGGATCGCTTCCTGCTGGAGATCGACGTGGCCTATCCCGATCTCGATGCCGAACGCCGCATGCTGCTGGCCACCACTGGCCTGCAGGAGGCCCCGGCCCGTCAGATCACCAACGCTGCCGCCCTACAGCAGGCCCAACGCCTGGTGCGCCAGGTGCCGGTCGGCGAGAAGCTGGTCGAGGCCATTCTGGCGCTGGTGCGCGATGGCCGCCCGCAGTCCAGCCGCCTGCAAGAGGTGCAGACGCATGTCGCCTGGGGGCCGGGTCCGCGCGCCAGCCAGGCCCTGATGCTGGCCATCCGCGCCCGCGCCTTGCTGCAGGGCCGCCTGGCGCCCTCACTGGATGACCTGGCAGCCATGGCACCGGCGGTGCTGCGCCACCGCATGGCGCTGGGCTTCGCCGCCCGGGCCGAGGGCCTGCGTCTCGACGACGTCTTGGAGCGTCTACTTGGCACGCTTGACTGAGACAAGCAGCGCCGATGGAACGGCAAGCGCGGAGGCCCTGGCCCAGCGCCTGCCGCCCTTGGTGCTGCAGGCCTTGAAGGTCGCCGACACGGTCTCCCCCGGCACGCACGGCCGCCGCCGCGCCGGCCCCGGCGACAGCTTCTGGCAGTTCCGGCCCTATGTGCGGGGCGACCTGCCGCAATCGATCGACTGGCGGACCTCGGCCCGCAGCGACCAGGTCTTCGTGCGCGAGCGCGAGTGGGAGGCTGCGGCCACCCTCTACCTCTGGCGCGATGCCTCTGCCTCCATGCGCTGGCGTGGTGCCCGTGACCGTCAGAGCAAGCTGGAACGCGCCGATCTGCTGCTCTTGGCCTTGGCCGCGCTGGCCTTACGGGGCGAAGAGCAGGTGGGCCTCTTAGGCCACGATGCCCGGCCACGCCGCGGACGGGCCGCCCTGCCGCATCTCGCAGTCGGACTAGAGCAGCAAGCCGCCGCAGAGCAGGCCTCGGAGGCTCTGCCACCGGATGGCCCGCTGCCGCGCCGCAGCGATCTGGTGCTCTTCAGCGACTTCTACCTGCCGCTCGACCAGCTGGCAGAGCGGCTGCGGCTGCTGGCAACCGGCGGCGGGCGGGGCATTCTGGTGCAGATCTACGACCCGGCCGAGGCGGCGCTGCCTTTCGAGGGGCGTGTGCGCTTTGAAGGGCTGGAGGCCGAGGGCCGCTGGCTGGCGCCACGCGCCGAAGCGCTGCGCGGTGCCTATGTGGAGCGCTTTCAGCAGCACCAGGCCGGGCTGGCTGCCCTGGCTGCCAGCCTGAACTGGCAGTTTCACGCGCTGCCTAGCGATCGCCCGGCCGCGGCCGGGCTGGCCGGGCTGCAGGCGGCCTTGGCGCCTGCCTTGGAGACGCCGGCATGATAGGGCTGAGCGCCATCACCTTCGTCCAGCCCTGGCTGCTGCTGCCGCTGGTGCTCTTGCCGCTGCTCTGGTGGCTCTTGCGGGCAACACCGCCGGCACCTAAGCGCCTGAGCTTCCCGGCCATCCGCCTGCTGATGGGCCTGAAGCCCCTGGAAGAAACGCCGCAGCGCACGCCCTGGTGGCTCCTGCTGCTGCGCCTCTTGATCGCCGCCCTGATTATCACCGCCTTTGCCCGGCCGCTGATCAACGCCACCACGCAGCTCAGCAGCGACAACCCGCTCTTGGTGGTGGTCGACGATGGCTGGTCCGCCGCCAACGGCTGGCGCCAGCGCCAAGCCGCCCTCGACTTGCGTCTGGCAGAGGCCGAGCGTGCTGGACTGCCGGTACGTCTGTTGTTGACTGCGCCCGGCCAAGCCGGCGAGGCGCCGACTGTCTCCGACACCCTCTCCGCCAGCGAGGCCCGCGCGCGCGTTGCCGGGCTGCAGCCCAAGCCCTGGCCGCTGGACCGCGCCGCCGCGGCTGACGCTCTTGCCGGCCTCTCCGGCCAGGCCCAGCAGGTGATCTGGGCCAGCGACGGTTTGCAGGGCGACGCCGTCGGCGCGCAAGCCCTAGGCCGGGCCTTGGCCAATCTGGGCCGAGTCACCCAGCTGCGCCCGGCACCCGGCGCTTTGCCAAGACTGATCCGGCCGCCCAGTGACACCGCCCGCGGCATTGCCGTCGCGGTCGAGCGCCCCGCGGCAGCCGAGGCAGCGCCCTTGACCTTGCGTGCGCTGCGCGATGACGGGCGGGAGGTCGGGAGGACGACCCTGGCTTTCGAGCCCGATGCGCTGGAGGCCAGCGCTCAGCTGGAACTGCCGCTGGCCCTGCGCAACGCCATCGCTCGGCTGGTTCTCCTGGAGGAGCGCAGCGCGGCGGCCACTTTGCTGTTGGACGGCCGTGCCCGCCGGCTGGCTGTCGGCCTGGTGGAGGAAGCTGCGGCGGAGCCGGCTGCCCAGCCACTGCTGACCGAGCTGCACTATGTTGAGCAGGCCCTAGCGCCCTTTTCCGTCATAACCCGCGGCAGCCTGGAGAGCCTGCTGGAACAGCCCCTCTCGGTCCTGGTGATCCCGGACCGCGGTGCGCTCTCCGGCCAGCAGCAGGCGCAGCTCGACGGCTTCATGCAGGAAGGCGGCCTGGTGCTGCGCTTTGCCGGACCGCGCTTGGCCGCCAGCCCCGATAACCTGACACCCGTGCCCCTGCGCACCGGCGACCGCCGGCTGGGCGGGGTCATGTCCTGGGAAGAGCCTTCCGCCATCGCGCCCTTCACCGATGGGCCCTTCGCCGGCCTCGCGGTACCGGACGAGGTGACGGTGGACCGCCAAGTCCTGGCCGAGCCCTCGCCGGAGCTGGCAGAGCGCACCTGGGCGCGACTGGCCGACGGCACGCCGCTGGTGACCGCCGCGAACCGGGGAGAGGGCCTGCTGGTCCTGGTGCACACCACTGCTGGGCCGACCTGGAGCAACCTGGCGCTCTCCGGCCTCTTCGTCGATCTGCTGCGCCGGGTGGTGGAGACGGCCAAAGGCTTGAGCCCCTTGATTGGCGACCGCCGCTTGCCGCCGATCAGCAGCCTGGACGCCTATGGCCGGCTGCAGCCGCCGGACGCTGCCGTGTTGGACTTGACTGCCGCCACAGTCGCCGAGGCTGCGGTCGGCCCGCGCCATCCGCCAGGCTATTACGGCACCGCCGAGGCGCGGCAAGCCTTCAACCTGGAGACCGCCGTGCCCAGCCTGGCCACCCTGCCAGCAATCACTGGCGTGACACCGGCCCCCTACAGCACCCAGGCCGCCCTAGACCTGAAACCCTGGCTGCTGACCGCCGCGTTCATCCTGCTGCTGATCGACTTCCTGATCGCCCTGGGCCTGCGCGGCCTGTTGCTGCGCCCGGCCGCGACAGCCGGCGCGCTCTTGGGCGCGGCCTTGCTGATCGCCGCGCTGCCACAAGGCGCCTTGGCCGATGACGGCTTGGCCATGGAGGCCACACGCGACACCCGTCTGGCCTTCGTCGAGACTGGCAACGACGAAGTCGATGCCATCAGCCGGGTAGGCCTGCAAGGACTCGCTACCTTGCTGAACCGTCGCACGGCGGTGGAGGCCGGTGCCCCGATCGGCGTCGATTTGGAGCGGGACGAGCTGGCTTTCTTCCCGCTGCTCTACTGGCCGATCACGCCCGATCAACCGAACCTCAGTCAGGAAGCCGCAGACCGGGTGAACGCCTTCCTGGCCTCCGGCGGCGCCATCTTCTTCGACCTGCGCGACCCAGGCGGCGGCGGGCCGGCCTCCAGCGCGACCGCTGCGCTGCGCCGTTTGACCGAAGGGCTGGAGATCCCGCCCTTGGCACCCGTCCCGCCGGAGCACGTGCTGACCAAGACCTTCTATCTGATGCAGGACTTCCCGGGCCGCTATGACGGCGGTACCTTGTGGATCGACACCACCGGTACGGTTGCCAACGACGGCGTCGCCCGGGTGCTGATCGGCGCCAACGACTACGCCGCCGCCTGGGCTCTGGACCGCAATGGCCGGCCGCACTTCGCCACCGTCCCCGGCGGTGAGCGCCAGCGGGAGATGGCCTTCCGCTTCGGCATCAACCTGGTGCTCTACAGCCTGACCGGGAACTACAAGGCCGATCAGGTGCACGTGCCCTTTATTCTGGAGCGTCTGGGCCAATGACCAGCAGCAGCCTGGCCTTCGCCCCTCTGGTCCCGCTCTGGGCGCTCTATGCCCTGGCGGGGCTTACCCTCGTGCTGCTGGCCGTGGCCGCTTGGCGCGGCGCGCGCGGCTGGCCCTTGCGCGGTCTTGCCGCCGCCCTGCTGCTGGTTGGGCTGGCCAACCCCTCTATCATCCGCGAAGAGCGGCTGGCTTTGCCCGACCAGGCCGTCATCCTGGTCGACCGCAGCGCCAGCCAGAACGTCGCCAATCGCGCCGGCCAGACCCGCCGCGCGCTGACCCACCTGGAAAGCGAGCTGGCGAGCCTGCCAGACGTCGAGACCCTGGTGATCGAGGCCGGCACCCAAGGCGAGGGCACGCGCCTCTTCACCGCGCTGGAGGAAGGCTTGGCCGACCTGCCCCGCGGCCAGGTGGGCGGTGTCTTCGTCATCTCCGACGGCCAGGTGCATGATGTGCCGGAGGCTCTCGAGCGCCTCGCCATCGACGCGCCGCTGCATCACCTGACTACGGGTAATCCAGATGACCGCGACCGCCGCCTGGTGGTGGTGGAGGCGCCAAGCTTCGGCATTGTCGGCCGCGAGCAGACCTTGACCGTCGAGGTGGAAGAGCAAGGCGAGTCCTCCGGTTTCGCCACTTTGAGCCTGTCGCAGGACGGTGGTCCGGCGCGCCGCGTGCAGGTACCGGTGAACCGCCCGGTCGAGGTGCCCTTCACCCTGGAGCGGCGCGGCGAGAGCTTGCTGCTGCTTGAGGCCTCGGCCGGCGATCAGGAGCTGAGCCTGGAGAACAACCGCGCGGTGGTCGCCGTCAACGGGGTGCGTGATCGTTTGCGGGTGCTGCTGGTCTCCGGCGTCCCGCACACGGGCGAGCGGGTCTGGCGCAACATCCTGAAGTCCGACCCCTCGGTCGATCTGGTGCACTTCACCATCCTGCGCCCGCCGGAGAAGCAGGACGGCACGCCGATCCACGAGCTCTCGCTGATCGCCTTCCCCACCCGCGAGCTCTTCTCCGTCAAGCTGAACGAGTTCGACCTCATCATCTTCGACCGCTACCGCCGGCGTGGGGTGCTGCCGCGGCTCTACCTCGAGAACATCGCCCGCTACGTGGAGAACGGCGGCGCGCTTCTGGAAAGCGCCGGCCCGGCCTCGGCCACCAACCAGTCGCTCTACGGCACGCCCTTGGGCCAGGTCATGCCGCTGGCGCCCAGCGGGCGCATCGTCGAGCGCGGCTTCCGCCCGGAGCTGACGGAGCTGGGTCAGCGCCACCCGGTCACCGCCGGCCTCAGCGGCGCCAACACGGCCGATGGCGACGAGCCCAGCTGGGGCCGCTGGTTCCGTCTGGTCGATGCCCAGCAAACCAGCGGTGAGATGCTGATGGAAGGCCCCAGTGGCCGCCCGCTTCTGGTGCTGGAGCGGATCGGCGCCGGACGCGTGGCGCAGCTCATGTCCGACCAGGTTTGGCTTTGGGCTCGCGGCTATGAAGGCGGCGGCCCACAGGCAGAGCTGCTGCGCCGAGTCGCCCACTGGCTGATGCAGGAGCCTGACCTGGAAGAAGAGGACCTGCGCGCGGAGATCCAAGGCGACCAGCTGCTGGTCCAACGCCGCTCACTCAGTGCCGATCCGGTGACGGTGGAGATCACCCGGCCCGACGGCAGCACCGAAAGCCTAGGCCTCAGCGAGACGGAGCCCGGTCTGCTGACCGGCCGCCTGCCGATCGACGCCCCGGGCCTCTACCGGGTCGGTCATGGCGCGCTCGCGACCTTGGCCGCAGCCGGCCCGCTGAACCCCTTGGAGCTGGCGGATCTACGCTCCAGCCAAGCCCCCTTGGCGTCTTTGGTCGAGGCCAGCGGCGGCGGTCAGATCTGGCTGGAAGACACCGCCGAGCCGGGCCTGCGCTCCGTCACCCGCGACGGCCGGCGCGCCGGCAGCGATTGGGTCGGCCTGGTCCGCCAAGAGCGCTACCGTGTCACCGGCGTCAGCGAGGCCGCCCTGCTACCGGCCTGGGCCTACCTGCTGGCAGCCTTGGCGGCAGCCCTGCTAGCCTGGCGCCGCGAAGGACGCTGACCCCAATCACAGTCTCGTGCACAGCCTCGTGTAGGATGACGCAGGAAAACGAGCGGTCGTCTTCCGTGAGCGATGCGGCGGTCCCCTGATCACGGCTCCCATCAGCAAGCGACCTGCCCGACCGCAGCGCCGCGACGCCCGATTGAAGGGATGGACAGGCACAGAGACACCACGACGGAAAGACACAACACGAGGCAAATTGAATATAAGATATTGTATACATTATACTTTCGTTGCCGCTTCTGCGGCTTCCCGACCATTCCTTTTTGGCGAGAAACCTGCACAGACTACTGTGGAGCAACTGATGGGCTTTCGAGGCTGGATTTCGGGTTGGCATGCCTCTTAGCGGGCTGGGGCCCTGAGACCGGCAGGATCAATGATCTCTGGGCAGGAAAGAGGGGGAGAGAGTTTGTCGCATAGAGCCACAGGTAGCGAGCAGCGGCAGCTGCGTCGCGTCAGCCTGACTGCGATCTTCCTGCTCCTGCTCTTCGCATCAATCACACCGGCAAGCGCGCACGAATCCTGGCTGCTGACGCCTCTGCAGATGCTGGAGATCTTCGACCGGCCTTTGGACGAGGTCTGGCACCGCATCACCCTGCTCTCGATCGGTACCGGCCTGGTGCTGATTATCGGCCTTGCCGTTGCCGAGTATCTCGACCGGCATTTTCAGCCCTTGGAGCAGGCGCTGGACCGGCGCTATCACGCGACCTTGCGGGATTGGGGCCTGCTGATCCTGCGCGTCACGCTGGGCCTGCTTCTGATCGCTGCGGCCCTCGGCCTCAACCCGCGCGCCGGGACGCCCTACCTGACTGAGCCGACACTCTTCGTCCCTGATCTGGAGCTCAGCGCCGTTACCTCGCTCAGCACGGTGATCGCCGGCCTGGAGCTGATCGTCGGCGTCGCGCTCTTGCTGGGTATCTACGTCAACTTCGCGTCGCTGATCGTCATCCTGCTCACGCTCTTCGGGCTGTTCGTCTTCGGGCCGCAGCTCATGCTGGGTTACGCCGGGCACATCGCAGCACCCGCCTTCCTGCTGCTGATCGAAGACCGCGACCGTTTCGAGCACATCACGCCGCGCGACGCGCCCTTGGAGAAGTTCGTCCAGCGCCTGCTGCCCTTCATGAACCTGGAGCGCGGGCTGATCTTGCTGCGGGTCCTGACCGGCCTGACTTTCATGTACCTGGCGGTCAACAGCAAGTTCCTGCACTCCCCACAGCTTGAGCAGATCATCGCCGACCACAGCATGCCGACCTTCGGCATTCCGCCGGAAAGCCTGGTCTTCATCATGTCGGCGATCGAGATCGCCGGCGGCTTCGCCCTGGTCGTCGGCATTGCCGAGCGGCTGGTGGCCGCGACCCTGATCGGCGCCATGCTCTTCTTCGCCCTGGTGCTGGGCGAATCGCCGCTGCTGCACGCCAACATCTTCGGCATCCTGCTGGTCATCATCTTGCTCGGACCCGGCTATTGGAAGAGCGATGAGGCCATTCGAGAGGCACGCGATCGCCGCGGCTTCGGCTATCTGCGGATCGGCGCGGCAGCCGTGCTCTGCGTCGCGATCTCCCTCTCCAGTCTCTGGGCCTCGCAGCTGCGCGAATTCCTGCCCAATGCCGAAGCGCGGCTGGTGCGCGCCGAGGGGCCCTTCCAGCCGGCCATCGAGACCGTCGCCATCGAACCGCTGGGCAGCGGCTTCTACCGCCTGGACATCGACACGAAGAACTTTACCTTCACCACCAATCCCCTGCCCTTCGTCCAAGACTCCTTCCAAGGGCACGCGCACGTCTATGCCGGACCAGAGCAGCTAATCACGCTCTATGCCAGCGAAGGCATCGTCGGACCGGTGCCGGAGGGGACGACCAGCCTGACTGTCAGCCTGATGAACCCCTATCACTGCTTTGTGGAAACCGAAGAGGGCGTCCTCATTCGTGAGGTTCCCTTGCCGGCGGAGGCTTGACGGCGGCGCCGCTGCCGCGCAGGAGGAAGCGCCTCTTCCCGTCACGCAGTAAAGTCGAATGCCCGCCCCTGGTTTGTCCAAGACCCTAGCAACCTTGCTCGGCTTCGGCGCCGTCCTGCTTTGGGCGCTGCTGGCGCTCTTCACCGCCGCCAGTGGCCAGGTTCCGCCCTTTCAACTGGCGGCGATGAGCTTTGCGCTGGGCGGGCTGGTGGGCGCGGCCTCTTGGATCTGGCGTCCGCGGGCGGCCCGGGCACTGCGGCAAGCCTGGCCGGTCTGGGTGATCGGGATCGGCGGCCTCTTCGGCTATCACTTTCTCTACTTCTCTGCCTTGCGCGCCGCGCCGCCGGTAGAGGCCAGCCTGATCGCCTATCTCTGGCCGCTGCTGATTGTCGTCTTCTCGGCCTTGCTGCCGGGCGAGCGGCTGCGCTGGCATCATGTCTTGGGTTCCGTACTTGGATTTCTCGGTGCCGGCATGATCGTCACCGGCGGCGCCGGCTTGTCGCTTGAGGCCGACTCTGCCCTGGGCTATGGTCTCGCTTTGGCCGCCGCCTTGGTTTGGTCCAGCTATTCGCTTGCCTCGCGCCGTCTGGCAGCCGTTCCGACCGACGTGGTGACCGGCTTCTGCCTGGTGACCGCCTGCCTGGCGGCACTCTGCCATCTACTCTGGGAGCAGACGGTCTGGCCGGTTGGCCTCACCCAGTGGCTGGCCGTCGCTGGCCTGGGGCTGGGACCCGTTGGGCTGGCCTTCTTCCTTTGGGATCTGGGCGTGAAACGCGGCGACATCCAAGTGCTGGGTGCGGCCAGCTATTGCGCGCCCCTGCTCTCGACCCTGCTGCTGGTGGCGCTGGGCTTCAGCCCCCTGACCTGGACCCTGGCCTTGGCCTGCCTATTGATCACCGTCGGCGCGCTGGTTGCCGCGCGGGAGCTCTTAGGCAACTTGGGCAGGGCACGGCAGGACGCGGCGTCATGACCAAGGTCCGGCCCTTTCAGCCAGCCGATGCCGCGGCCTGCGCGCAACTCTACCACGAGAGCGTCCATGGCGGGACCCAAGCGCACTATGACGCCGCGCAGCGGGCGGCCTGGAGCCCGGCGATTCCGGAGAGGGAGGTTTGGCTAGCGCGTATCGCTCCGCAGCAAGCCTGGGTGGCTGAGGGGCCCGAGGGCCTACGCGGCTTCATGACCCTGACCACCTCCGGACTGGTCGACCTGGCCTTCGTGCGGCCGGACCTGATCGGCCAGGGCGTGGGCAAGGCGCTCTTCGCCCGCCTGCTGGACGCGGCGCGCGCGGCCGGGCTAACCGTTTTGGAAACCGACGCCAGTGACGCGGCCAAGCCCTTCTTCGAAAGCCTGGGCTTCACAGCCCTCCGCCGCAATCGCATGGACCTGCAGGGCGTCACGCTGGAGAACACGACAATGCGTTTGCGCGTAGGACTGTGAAGCCATGAAACACCCAAGGCTCTGCGTTACCTAAGGGAGGAACTGAACGCGCAGTCTGCCAAAGCCAGGATCCCGCACCACCCGTGTTTGCTAGCCGACACCAAGACCTGACCCAAGAGGGGCCGCCGCTGGAGGTAGCGCCCGAGCGTGTGGCGCTGCCCTTGTCGCCGCAGCCGCGCTGGCTCAGGGCCCTGGGCGGCGGCAGTGCCCTGCTGCTCTATGCGCTATTGGCCTTCGCGGTCTGGTCGAGCCTCACCTGGCCGGCCGGCCTGACCGAGGCTGAAGCCCGGATTGCAGAGCTGGAAGAGCAGGTGGTAACCGTGATCCGCGTGCCTGCAGTCGAGCAGCCGGACTTCGACATCGGGCGGATCAACCAAGGCAACCCGGGTGACGAGGGCGCGGCGGCCGATGTGGTCGATGCACCCGATCCCGTCGAGGTCGAGGCGGACGTGCTGGAGGAGGCAACGCAGGCCCCCGAGCCCGAGCCCGCCGAGCCGCAGGCCCCACCGGAGCTCGCCGAGCCCGTGGCTCTGCCGCTGGTGAGCGACGAGAGCCTGATTGCCGCCGACCTGCCGCTCTTCGACAGTCAGGTGGCAGAGGCAGCGCAGCCGCCAAGCCTGGAGCCGCTCGAGCTCAGCGAGACCCAGCTAGCGCTGGTCTCGCCCGATACGGCCGAGGCAGAACCGGAGCCTGAGACCGCCCCCGGACCGCCTTTGGTCGTGCCGCCCAGCAAGCCGCAGCGCGACGTGGTCTTGCCCCAGCCCGTCACCCGTACGCCGGCCCCAGTCGCCCGCGCGCAACCTGCCGAGACACGCAGCAGGGACGATGGCCGGGGCCAGTCGCGCAGCAGCCGCGACACCGAAGCGACCGGCGGCGGCGGCCACGGCGGCGGTGGAGAGACCAACTACCTCGGCCGCATCGCCAAGCAGCTGAACGACGCGAAGGTCTATCCGCCGGAATCTATCGCTGCCCGCGAGACCGGTGTTGTTGCCGTCACTTTCACCATCGATGAGGAAGGCTGGGTCATCGCCAGGCGTGTCGTTCGCTCCTCGGGCCACCGCAGGCTGGACGACGAGGTGATGGATCTCCTGATCCGCAGCTCTCCCCTGCCCAAGCCGCCGACCGGCGGCGAGTGGCTGACCTTAACGGTGCGGATCGCCTTTACTGACTAACTGCCGCAACCGCATCCGATCATTCTAGCGACAAGCAATGACCTTATGCTGAGCCTGTCGAAGCATGTGCCCCAAGCGCGTTCTTCTCCTTGGCACATCCTTCGACAAGCTCAGGATGAGGGATGTGCTTGGAGTTTACGACCCAGTGTTCGAAAAGAAACGACCAATGGCATTGTGCGGATACCAAAGGCATTAGCTTTCCCCCGCCAAGGCCTCCCTCAGCGCCGTCTTCATCACCTTGCCATAGTTGTTCTTTGGCAGGCGCTCGACGAAGCGATAGTGCTTCGGCCGCTTGAAACGCGCGATCGTCTCCAGGCAGTGAGCGTCTAGGGCCGCAGCGTCCAGCGCGGGGTCGCTGGCCACGACGAAGGCCACTACTTCTTCACCCCAGTCAGGATGCGGACGGCCGATGACCGAGACCTCGGCGACGCCGGCGTGGGTCAGCAGGCATTCTTCCACTTCACGCGGGTAGATGTTGGTGCCGCCAGAGATAATGAGGTCCTTGGAGCGGTCCTTCAGCGTCAGATAGCCGGCTGCGTCCAAGACCCCCATGTCGCCGGTGAAGAGCCAGCCGTCGCGCAGGGTCTTGGCGGTGGCGTCGGGCCGCTGCCAATAGCCCAGCATGACCGAGGGGCCACGGACCAGGATCTCGCCGCTCTCGCCGACTGGAAGGGGCCGACCCTCCTCATCGGCGACACGGAGCTGTACCAGGGATTGGGCAATGCCGACCGAGGCCAAGCGCTGCTCCTGATTCGGGCCTGGCAGGTGGCGCGCTTTGTTCAGGGCGGTGATGGTCATGGGGCTTTCACCCTGGCCATAGATCTGCACCAGGCGATTGCCCAAGACGTCGAGCGCATCGCGGCTGTCGGCCACGTACATGGGGCCACCGCCGTAGACCAGGGTCTTCAGACCCAGCAGGCCACCGGCTGCAATCTCCGGATGGCGGACCAGGCGGCGCACCATGGTGGGCGCGGCGAAGAGTGAGATCTGCTGGTGATGACGGCAGAGCGCGGCGATCTCCGCCGGGTCGAAGCCGCCGCTTTCCGGCACCACTTGCGTAGCCGCGGCTGCCATGAAAGGCAGGATGTAGATGCCAGAGCCGTGGCTCATCGGCGCTGCATGTAGCAGACCTTCACCGGGGCCGATCGGATCCACGTCCATGAAATAGCAGGCGGTCATGGTCAGGAGGTTGCCGCAGCTCAGCATCGCTCCCTTGGGCCGGCCCGTGGTGCCCGAGGTGAAGAAGAGCCAAGCCAAGCTATCCATCTCCTGCGGATGCGGCTCCGCCACTGGTTCGGCAGCGAGCAGGCGCTGCCAGTCGGCACTGCCAGCCTCGACCACCACCGGGCCGTCGCTGGGCAGAGACGCCAGCAGATCCTGCGTCGCGAAGCAGAGCGCCGCACCGGAATCCTCCAGTGCCTGCGCGAACTCGCGGGCGTGCAGCTTGGCGTTCAGCGGCACCACCACCAAACCCGCCCACCAGGCGCCGAAGAGCGCCACCACATAGTCCGGGCAGTTCTTCATGACCAAGCCGACCCGATCGCCTGGCTGCAGCCCATGGAGGTGCCGCAAACCGCCGGCTAGGGCGGCTGCCTGCCCAGCAAGCGCGGCGAAGGTCGCGATCTGGCGCTCGCCTAAGAAGAGGGCTGCGCGGTCCGGCTCGCTGCGGCCGGCGCGGGCGAGGAGTTCGGCCAGGTTCATGCTGCGACCGGCGCTGCCTTCGCCGGGAAGAAACCATTCAGGAAGCCAGTAAACCAGGCAGACCAATGGGCATGGTGGAGGGTACCCAGCCGGTCCTGTTCCGCACGCGTCTGCGCGCCGGGCTTCCCGAAGGCCGCATGGGGCGCGTTCTGGCGGCGGACGAAGGTGGTGAGCGTCTCTTCGGGGTGGAACTGAAAGCCGTAGACCCTGTCTCCGTAGCGGAAGGCCTGGTTTGCATAGGCCGGACTGGAGGCCAGCAGCTCGGCACCATCGGGCAGGTCGAAGGTATGAAAGTGGATCTGCGGCACCACCAGAGGCTGGGGCAGGAAGCCCCGCCCGGCCTCAGTCGGCATGATCTCGTAGAAGCCGAACTCGTGGCATTCCTCCGCCGGCGGCCCGACGCGCGCACCCAGCTGATAGGCGATCATCTGCGCACCGAGACAGATGCCCAAGAGCGGCACCCCGGCCTCGATACAGTCCCGCACATAGCGGCCCTCGGCGGCGATGTAGGGAAAGCGCTCCGTCTCGTCCGCGCACTGGAAGCCGCCGTGGACGATGACCCCGTCGGGCCGCAGTTCCTCCAAGGGCTCCAGACTATCGCCCTCGAAGGGGCGCTTCCAAATCAGCTCAGCCCCCCGCGCGCTCAAGAGCTGCGATGCCGTATCATCACCGGGCGAGCGGTCATGTTCGATCAGGACGTAGCGTTCCATCTCCATAGGCCTCCCCAGACCGTGTCTGACTCTCTTCTATGACCCGCTTCTGTGGTCTTGGGCAAGCGCTTGACACGCCACCACCAAAAGAAGACAGCCGCGATCTCTGCGTTCTGCGCAGAGCCGGTCCGCCAAGGGCAGATGTCACAGTTTTGGCGCAGTCTCTCCAGCGGTTTTCAACAATCGACTGCACCTAGAGTGTCATTCAAACCTCTTGCAGAGGAGTGCTTAGAGATGGAGAGGAATGGAACGCAGACTGAGGTGCAGGACCGCAGCGATCGGGGCGGGCTGCTGTGGGCCGTGAGCTGGCTTTGCTCGAAGATCCCGACACCGGAGCGGCTGGCCGCCTACTACCTCAGAGAGGTGGAGCGCCCCAGCAAGTCGGGTTCTCGCTGAAGACGGACCGTTAAGGCTCGCCTGGCCCTAGGCGCTGAGCTTCAGCGCCCTCTCCGGCAAGAGGTGGCGGGTGTGATTGGCGATCATCAGGTCTTCGTCGGTGGGGATCACCCAGGTCGAGACCCGGCTGTCCGGCCGGCTGATCTGCGGGCCGCCGCGCTCATTGGCGACAGGGTCGAATTCCAGACCCAGCCAGCTGCAGCGCTCGGCGATCCTGGCCCGGATGTCCGGCGCATGCTCGCCGACGCCGGCGGTGAAGACCAGCGCGTCCAAGCCGCCCAGAGCGGCCGCCAGGCTGCCGATCTCGCGGGCTGTACGGTAGCAGAAGAGGTCTAGGGCTTCCGCCGCTTCGGCCGCGTCGCTGGCCAGCAGGTCGCGCACATCGTTGCTGATCCCCGACAGGCCCAAGAGACCGCTGCGGCGGTAGAGCAGGTCTTCAAGGTCAGCAGCGCTCATCCCCTTCTCGCGCAGCAGGTAGAGCAGGACGCCCGGGTCCAAGAGGCCCGGCCGCGTCCCCATGACCAGTCCGTCCAACGCGCTGAACCCCATGGTCGTCGCGACGCTCCGTCCCTCCTGCAAGGCGCAGAGGCTGGCACCGCTGCCTAGGTGCGCGACGATGGTCCGCCCGCGCGCCGCGGCACCGTCGTATCCGGGAAGCACGCCGGCGATGTACTCGTAGGAGAGACCGTGGAACCCATAGCGCAGCAGGCCTTCTTCGGCGAGTTCTCGGGGCAGGCCGAAGAGCCGCGCCAAACGCGGCTGAGTAGTGTGGAAGGCCGTGTCAAAGCAAGCGACTTGTAAGAGATCGGGGTTGAGGGCCTTGAGGGCGCGGATCGGTGCCAGGTTCTTGGGCAGGTGCAAGGGCATCAGCGGCACCAAGGCATCCAAAGCGTCGAGCAAGGTGTCATCGATGATCGCCGGCGCTGTGTACTCCACGCCGCCGAAGACCACGCGGTGGCCGACGGCGACCAGGTGACCCGCTGCCGGCTGGTCTTTCAGCCAGGTGATCAGATCGGCCAGCAAGGTGGCCTCATCCAGGTTCGCGTCTAGCGCTTCCTCACGCAGCGGCTTGCCCTCGTCATCCTTCACCTTGATCCGCGGTGCGCGGCCCATGCCTTCGATCTGTCCGTCCAGGCGGCGGCGCGGTTGCCCGCCGCCAAGCGCGCCATAGAGCGCGAACTTGATGCTGGAGGAGCCGGCGTTGATGACCAGAAGCGTGGTCTCGGACAAGGGGGAAGTCTCCTCTTGCGGCGGGGGCCCTATGCACCCCGCGTCATCGCTAAACGTTTCGTAAAGCGAGAGACTTACCAGTTAGATGTGACAGTTCTCATATCCAGCGCCGCGCTGTCCTTTGCGACACGGGCTATGCGGGCGGGCTTTACTGAACCTGAGCCAGAACCTGCAGGCTGCGCGGCAGGAAGAGGTAGTAGCGTCCGCGCTGTTTCATGCCGCCGGCCAGCTCCAAAGCCGGCGCGCCGCTGCCCCAGAAGAGGTCGCCGCGCACCGTACCCTTGATCGCCCCACCGGTATCCTGCGCGACCATCAGCCGGCGCAGCGGATGGCCGGTGGCATAGGTGGTCTCGAGATAGAGCGGCATGCCATAGCCGACATAGGCCGGATCCACCGCCAGGCTGCGGCCCGGTGTTAGGGGCAAGCCTTGCGCGCCGATCGGGCCGGGACCGTCAGTCTCCACCCAGCGGAAGAAGACATAGCGCGGGTTCTCCCGCATCAGCACCTTGGCTTCCTCAGGATTGTCTGTCAGCCAGGCGCGCACGCCTTGGGCTGAGGCCTGGTCCGGCCCGATAAGGCCGCGCTGCAGCATCAGGCGTCCAACACCGACGAAGGTCTTGCCGTTGGTGGCGGCATAGCCCACCCGCTGCTGGCTACCGTCCGGCAGGGTCATGACGCCCGAGCCCTGGATGTGCAGGTTGAAGGCATCGACCGGATCGTTCAGCCACGCGAGCTCAAGCCCCCGGCCGTCGAGCCCGCCTTCCTCGATCTGCGTGCGGTCAAGGCCGATCAGCGAGTCCGGCGGGCGGCGATAGATCGGCCAGCGGTATTCGCTGTTTGGAGACAGGGCGCCTTCCACTTCCGTCTCGTAATAGCCGGTGAAGAGACCCTCGCTGCGGCCCTGGTCGGCCAGCAGGTAGGGCTGGAACCAGGTCTCGAAGTAGGCACGGGCCGAGGCGGCATCGTAGGACTCGGGCTCGCCCAAGGCGGCACAGGCCGGACGCCAATCCGCGGCCCGCCCAAAGCGTCCTCCGGGTCCGATGGAGGCGGAGGCCGGCCGGCGCAGCAGCGTGGCGCAGGAGCGCGCAAAGGCTGCAATTGCACCGCTGGGATTATCCTCCTCCCATCCCGGCAGCTGGGAGAAGGAGACGAAAGTCAGGCTGGCTGGCCCCGGCCGCGGCACGACCGGCGGCGCTGGCAAGACGGCGGGAATAGTTCCAGCCGGGGGCGCATCTGGATGCCTGTCAGAGGATGCGGGTCGGCCATCAGGCGGGCTAGCCTCACAGGCAGCCAGGATCAGGAGCAACAGGGCGGCGAGAGCGGAGCGAAACATGCGCGGCAGACTGCCCGCGCGCCCCGCGTCGCAGCAAGCAAATCTCCTAGTTCTGGAAGTCGGGGATGAGGCTATCGCTGCCCTCGTCCAAGAGCGGCGCGTCGAAGAGGCTGTCTAGGCTCTCCGGTTCGCCGTCCGCACCCAGGTTCTGGATGGGCTCGGGCGCGTAGACCACCTCCGGCAGCCAGGTGGCGATCTCCGGAATCACCCAGAGGATGGCGATAGCCACGATCTGCACGCAGACGAAGGGAATGGCACCGCGGTAGATCTGTATGGTGTCGACGAACTTGCCCGCCACCCCGCGGAGGTAGAAGAGCGCGAAGCCGAAGGGTGGCGTCAGGAAGGAAGTCTGCAGGTTCACCCCGATGATAACGCCCAACCAGAGCGGGTCGACGCCCATCTTGATCAAGACCGGCGCGGTGATCGGCACCATGATGAAGATGATCTCGAAGGTATCCAGGAAGAAGCCTAGGAAGAACATCAGCGCCATGACCGCCAGGATGGCGCCGACCTGGCCGCCGGGCAGGGCACCCAGCACATCCTCCACCACCTTCTCGCCACCCAGGCCGCGGAAGACCAGCGAGAAGACCGAGGCGCCTAGCAGAATGACGAAGACCAGGCAGCTGACCTTCAGGGTGGAGCGCATGACCTCTTGCAAGATCGCCAGGTTCAGGCGGCGGTTGCCAGCCGCGAGCACCATGGCGCCGATGGCGCCGACGGCAGCGGACTCGGTCGCCGTGGCGATACCGGTCAGGATCGAGCCGAGCACGGCCACGATCAGCGCCAAAGGCGGCACCAGCACTAGCAGCACCCGCTTGAAGAGGCCGCGCTTTTCCTCCGCCGTCATCTCAAGGGCCGGGGCGGCTTTCGGATCGAGGAAGGCCTTCAGCAGCACCCAGCCGATGTAGAGACCGACCAGCATGAGCCCCGGCAGAAAGGCACCGGTGAAGAGCTGTCCGACTGACAAGGGATCGGGGGTCAAGTTCCCCATCTCCAGCTGCGCCGACTGGTTGGCGTTCTGCAGGAAGTCGCCGACGAAGATCAGCACCACGGAGGGCGGAATAATCTGCCCCAGGGTGCCAGAGGCACAGATGACGCCCGAGGCCAGCTTGGGGTCATAGCCCGCCCGCATCATCGCCGGCAGAGACAAGAGGCCCATGGTGACCACGGTGGCGCCGACGATACCGGTAGAGGCAGCCAGCAAGGCGCCCACCAACACGACGGAGATGCCGAGCCCGCCGCGCAGGCCGCCGAAGAGCTGTCCCATGGTGGTCAGCAGCGCATCGGCGATGCGCGAGCGTTCCAGCATCACCCCCATGAAGACGAAGAGCGGCACGGCGACCAGCACCTCGTTGGTCATGATGCCGAGGTAGCGCTGCGGCAAGGCATTCAGGAAGGAGAAGTCGAAGACGCCCAGCAGGTTACCGATCAGACCGAAGATCAGCCCGGTGCCGGCCAGGGTGAAGGCCACGGGATAGCCGAGCAGCACGATCCCGATGGTGGCCGCGAACATGGTGAGCGCAATGATCTCGCCGAGCAGCGTGTGCATCATCTTTTGAGTCCTCCCGGTCGGTTAGTGGCTGGAGACGGGGGAGAATTCCTCCCGCCCGCGCAAGACCAGGATGGAGCGCGCAACCAAGGCCGCACCTTGCAGGCCAACCAAGGCGCAGAAGATCCACAGAGAGGTCTTCATGATGAAGAGCCCCGGCATGCCGCCTTGGTTCACCGAAGGCTCCATGATCTCCCAGGAGTCGATGATGGATTTGGAGGAGTAGCCGGCGATGACGATCAGCCAGGGCAGCAGGAAGACCAGGGTGCCGAAGATGTCGATCCAGGCCCGGCGTCTGGCGGGCAGGCCGCTATAGAAGATATCGACGCGGACATGACCGCCGTACTTGAAGGTGTAGCCGGCGCCGATCATGAAGACCAAGGCATGCAGCCAGACGTAGAGGTCGGTCATCCAGATATAGCCGGTGGAAAAGGCGTAGCGCAGGACCACGACGCTGAAGGTCACCAGCACGCAGCCCAAGGTAAACCAGGCAAAGCAACGCCCGACACCCTCGTTCAAGGCATCCACCGTCTTCACAAAGCGTTCCAACACGTCTCTACCGCCCTTCCCCTAGCCCACGGGGCGTAAAATCTAGAGATCAAGCCCCATATCGTGATTTTTTGGCATAGCGCCCATGCGAGCGGCGACGGTAGTCGATTCATGTCAGAAGGAAAGGCGTTAGAACGACGCGGGGCACTTGCTCGTGTGACGGCCCGGCAGGACCACGCTGTCCCGAAGCGCCAGGCTCTCAAGAAAGCGGGCCGCTCGAGCGGGGACATCCTGGGGAGGTGGTCTCTTGTGCCATCCCGCCAAGCAGTGCTGCGGCCGGACCTGGTGGCGCGCCTTGGCTCCAACCGATACCCCTCGGCACATGGCGGCCAGAAGCCCGCGGCTACCCAGTCTAGGTCCACTCTCACTTGACGCACGCGACGGCCCGTCCGGCGCGCTCTGGCCGGCTTTGTGCAAGAACAACGCGTGCTCTTTCGAGCCCTTGACACCGCGGTTCGCGCGGGTTGACCCTTCCGGCAAGTATCGAGACTGATTCAGTTTTGTTTGGCTGCCAAAAAAAAGAAGGTGTCGTGATGCATGACGACCCGAAACCCTGCCGATCTTTAAACGACCAAAACGATAGTACGATCATTCATTGCAGTGATGGGCCGAGATACTCTCTAGTGAGTGGGCGTCTACCGGCTAGACGTCGAGGCGTTTGCGCGCTCTTGGCGATACTCTCGTTCATTGCCGTGACACCGACACATCAGGCCAGCGCGCAGGCAAGCTGTGACCCCAGCGGAACCAACACCGTTACCTGCTCCGGCAGTTGGCCAGCGGGGCTGGGCATCGGAACCCTGGTGCCGCAATCGACCACCAGGGTCAATGTGCGGGATCTGACCAGCAACATTGGCCCTGCGTCCTTTGGGATCGATTGGGGCTTGGGGGGTACAAGCTTCTTCGACAACTCTACACGGACACTCGACGTGGACATGGGGGGCTTCACGGTCACCGGCGACACGGCGGTCTCTTTGACGTCAAACTCCCTGAACAGCTCTCAGCCGAATGGCTTTGGCCTAGACCTGAGTTTTGTGGGCGATGCGGTTGGGACGGCGCCCGGCTCCACTATTCTTGTCCAGAACAGGGGCGTCGTCGTTCCACAGGTCGGCAACGCCGGCGGCAGAGTGGGCGATCTACAAGTGACCCTGGAGGGCAGCGTATCGGGTCAAGCCGGCGTCAGAACCACGACGAACGGAGGCAGCGGCGGCATCGGCAACCAGAACGTTCAGGGCGGGCGCGGTGCCTCTGGCGGGACCATAAACTTCGACACGACCGGAGACGGCGTTACGATCACAACCCTTGCCGACGGAAATGCCGGGATCTTCGCATCGTCGAGAGGTGGCGCGGGCGGGACCACTTTCGCGACGAGGAACGGCGTGGACGGCGGCAGGGGCGGAGACGGCGGCTCCTTCTTCTTCGGCCTTTCTGGGGCGAGCGACTGGGTCATCGAAACCGCCGGATCGGGTGCACCGGGCATCCTTCTGAACAGCACCGGCGGCAACGGCGGCAGCGCCGGCAGTGCAGAGTTGGGTCGCGGCGGTGATGGCGGCAGCGGCGGGGCGGCGGGCCAAGTCGTCACTGGCACCATCACGGCTGAGATCACAACAAGTGGCGCCAACTCTCCAGGTCTGGTCAGTACCAGTGAGGGCGGTCAAGGCGGCAACGGCGGCCAAGGTGGATTCTTCGGTGACGGCGGAGACGGTGGCGCTGGGGGCTTCGGCACACGTGCCCAGGTCACTGGTGTCTTGAACATCGAAACGAGTGGCGTTCAGTCGAGCGGTATCGCCGTGAGTTCCGTCGGTGGCGCCGGCGGGCGCGGCGGCGACGGCCGCTTCTTCGGCAGTGGCGGCTCAGGCGCCAACACCGGTTCGACGGGAGACGTGGTGATCACGCTGCAGAACGGCAGCAGCATCCGAACAAAAGGGGAGAACTCGACCGCCGTGGCGGCGCAATCGATCGGCGGGCGCGGCGGTGCCGGCGGAACCAGCGTCGGGCTCTACTCTTTTGCAGCGTCAGGGGGCAGCGGCGGGAAGGCCGGCGCCATCGACTTCATAAACTTCGGCAGCATCGTAACGGAGGGCAATCGCTCAACCGGTGTGCTGGCGCAGTCGATCGGCGGCGGCGGTGGCGCGGGCGGCGATACTTTTGGTGTCTTCTATTCCGGCAACAGCCCTGGCGCGGTCGGCGGCGCCGGCAGCGCGATAAACATCACCAACTCTGGCCAGATCACCACATCCGGCAATGCAGCGATCGGTATCTCCGCGCAGTCGATCGGCGGCACCGGTGGCTCGGGCGGCAGTAGCGTCGGCCTGGTAGCACTCGGCGGGCGCGGCGGCAGCGGGCACAACGGCGACGCCGTCACGATTGTGAACAGCGGCAACATCGAGACCGGCATCAATCCCTCGGGAGCGGCTGATGCGACGGCAGCGGCCTGCGCCGAGGGCTGCTCCTATGGCATCTCAGCCCAGTCGATTGGCGGTGGCGGCGGCAATGGCGGCACCTCCGTCGGCTGGTTCTCGGTCGGTGGCGGCGCTGCCGGCGGCGGCAGTGGATCGCGTGTCGACATTACCAGCACGGGCAGTGTTGCCACGCATCTGGAGAATTCGACGGCAATCCTAGCGCAATCGATCGGCGGCGGCGGTGGCAACGGCGGCGGCAGCGTCAGCGGCGGCCTGGGTGCCGCCGTGGCGATCGGTGGCTCTGGCGGCAATGGGGGCTTGGGCCGCGGGGTCACCATCTCCTTAGGCGACGCAGCGGCCACGACGACAAAGGGCGATGCCTCACATGGCGTGCACGCGCAGTCCATTGGCGGCGGTGGTGGCAATGGCGCCTTCGCTGCGGCCTTTTCCGCTGGCTTCAACTTTCCAGCCGTCGCCGTGACTGTCGGCGGCACTGGCGGCACCGGCGGTGCTGCCTCGCAGGTCACGATATCGACCGATGCCGGCGGCGCTGTGATGACAGAGGGCGACGATTCGAACGGGCTTTTCGCTCAGTCGATCGGCGGTGGTGGCGGCAACGGCGGCTTTGCCATCGCTGCGTCTGCCAGCAACACCGGGGCAGTCTCCGTCGCGGTCGGCGGCGGCGGCGGCGGCGGCGGCACGGGCGGGAACAGCGAGATCGCGAACGAGCAGAGCGTGACAACCTCTGGCCTGCGCTCGGTGCCACTGCTCGCGCAGTCGATCGGCGGCGGTGGCGGCAACGGTGGCCTGGCCGTGTCCGGCAGTCTGTCGGCGGGTTCGATCGGCGTCAGCATCGGCGTCGGCGGCGGCGGTGGCGACGGCAATTTTGGCGGGGAGGCCAATGTCTCCAACGGCGGCACAGTCGAGAGCAGTGGCGACGAAGCACCCGGCGTCATCGCGCAGTCGATCGGTGGCGGTGGTGGGCGCGGCAGTGCCGCAATTGCCGCATCCCTCTCCTTGAGTGGCTCCACCGCCGTCTCGGTGGGGGTTGGCGGCGGCGGCGGGACCGGCGGCAATGCCCAGCTGGCCAATGTGCAGAACCGCGGCGACGTGACCACCACTGGCGCTCAGTCTCAGGGCGTCGTTGCACAAAGCATCGCTGCCGGCGGTGGCATCGGCGGGCTCAGCATCAGCGCCAACCTTTCCACCTCGCAATCGGTGTCTCTGGGAGGCTCGATCGGCGGCTCCGGCGGTGCTGGGGGCACAGCTGGCCGCGCCCTCATCAACAACAGCGCCACAGTCTCCACCAGCGGCGAGCGGTCCGAGGGCCTCTTCGCACAGTCGGTTGGCGGCGGCGGCGGGAACGGCGGCGTCGCTATCTCCGCCAACGTCTCGGCCAGCGGCAGCAACGGCTTGGCGATGGCGATCGGCGGCGGTGGTGGCGCGGCGGGGAGCGGCGGCACCGTCGATGTGACCAGCAGTGGAGTGGTTGAAACCGCCGGCGATCTCTCGAGCGCGATCTTCGCTCAGTCTGTTGGCGGTGGCGGCGGCAGCGGCGGTGCTTCGATCACCGGCAACATCACAAAGTCAGGCGGCGGGGTATCGCTTGGCTTCAACATGGGTGGCAATGGCAGCGGCGGCGGCGCTGGCCGCAACGTAACGGTCACAGCCACCAACGATGTCACGACGCAAGGCCTCTTCTCCGACGCCATTCTTGCGCAGTCCGTGGGCGGCAGCGGCGGCAGTGGCGGGACCGTCGTTTCCGGCAGTGTCACGCTGTCTGGATCGCCCACGCAACTGGGCTTCGGGATGGGTGGTGCCGGTGGCACCGGCGGTCACGCCGGCGCCATCACCGTGAATCCCAATGCCGTCAACAGCGGAGACTTCAACGACATCGTAGTCACCGGTGACGGCAGCCGGGGCATCGTCGCCCAGTCCGTCGGGGGCGGTGGCGGCAATGCCGGAATGGTCGTCAGCGGTAACATCGCCGGCAACGCGTCAAAGGAACTGGGGGTCTTCATCGGCCGCTCCGGCGGTGATGGCGGCAATGGCAGCGCCGTCACGGTCGCGCACCGCGGCAGCATCTCCACAGGCACGGCCGCGAGCGCCAGCGAGACGGGCTTGGATCGGGAGTACGGCATCCTAGCCCAGTCGGTTGGCGGCGGCGGCGGCGACGGCGGCATGGTCTTGACCGGCACCAACAACCGGGGAAAGCGCTCGCTCAACGTCGCAGTTGGTGGTGCAGCCGGATCTGGCGCGGTATCAGGCGACGTCTCAGTCACCAAGACAGGCAGCATCCGAACCCACGCAGAACGCTCGCATGGCGTTCTGGCGCAGTCGATCGCAGGCGGCGGTGGGAACGGCGGAAGCACCGCCACCTTTGCCCTGGAGAACGAAGACGCCTCGCGGTTCGAGGTCACAGTCGGCGG
>JBCBSF010000055.1:0-34408 GCA_039819325.1 Pseudomonadota bacterium
GGCTATGTCGGTGAACCGGTCTCTTTCGCCGATGAGGACGAGGCCGAGGTCTATGCGCGTAAGACCTACGCCTCCTTCGGTCAGCTGGGCGATGCTGACTGGGGCCTGATGACCCGTATCACATTCCGCCGGAATGGGGCAGGGCGCCTGGTGCTGGCCTACGACCCCGCCATCGCCGAGACCTTCGTCGGCCAGCCGATCCCCGACCTGGACCTCTGGCCGGTCTGGGACCGCATCACCCAGCCGACCCTGTTGCTGCGCGGCGTCGACTCCGACCTGCTGCTGGAAGAGACGGCGCAGCAGATGACGGAGCGTGGCCCCAAGGCCAGCCTGGTAACCTTCCCCGGCTGCGGTCATGCGCCCTCGCTGATGGAAGCGCGGCAGATCAAGACCGTTGTTGATTGGCTCGAGAGGCCAGCCTAGACAGTTTTGTTTGTTTGGTCCTACTCGGCCCCTCAGATGTCTCAACACGCTCCTCCTCGTCTTGAGCAGCGAGCGCAAGCGAGCGTCTGTCGAAAAGCGGGCGGTTGGCATCGGTGCTTGGGGCAGACCCTTCGACAGGTGCGGGCTTTGCCCGCTGCTCAGGGTGAGGGGTACGTGGGTGGAGGGTTCAGGTGCCGCTATACGGCGATCTGCGGCCGTCTCGTGCTTTCAGAAGGATTGTGACATCATGCCGGAGAGCTTTACCGCCATCACGCCAGAGGCCCGTGCTTTCTATGGTCGTGAAGGTGTCGTCTGCCTGCGTTCAATCCTGTCGCCGGACTGGGTGGCGACGGCGCGCGCCGGGATCGAGACCAGCTTTGCCAACCCCGGCCCTTTCTTTCGGGACTACACCGAAGAGGGCTCGCCTGGTCGTTACACCTTCGACTACTGGAACTGGCAGGCGATCCCTGAGTTCCGGGCCTTGGCCTTCCAATCCCCGCTGCCCCAGCTGGCTGCCGACCTTCTTCGGGCCGAGCGGCTAACACTGCTGATGGACAACTGGTTCACGCGGGAAGCCGGCGCTACCAACGGAGCGCCTTGGCACCATGACGAGCCTTACTTCGACTACGACGGTGGCGCCAAGTGCGTTGTCTGGTTCCCGCTGGAGGACAGCTCTGCAGCTGAAGGCCTGACCTTCTTGGGCGGCTCCCACGCCTGGGGCAAGCTCTACATGGCACGGAACTTTAGCACCCGTGCGCCCTTTGAGGGCGACATGAGCAATTATTGCGAGCCGGAGGATTTCAACGCCTATGCCGATCGCTATCTCAGCTGGGATGTGGCCGCTGGCGACTGTCTGATCTTCCACTTCCGCACCCTGCACCGCGCCACCAACGACACCAAGCCGCTGGATCGCACCATCAGCCGGATGTCGCTGCGCTTCGGCGATCAGGACGTGCGCTTCAAGCCGCGCGGCAGCTGGACGGAGGAGATCAGCCGGCATGTCATCGCTCAAGGCCAAGCCGCGAACGCCCCTATCGACTGTCCGCTCTTGCCAGAGGTCTTTCGCCGCTAGCAGCCATGCTCTTTTAGAGGTGACAGATCGCAGCGAAGCGGCCTAGGAACGCGCTTTCGTTAGACTGGCTGCTTTATCAGGCAAGGAGGCGGCGCGGATCATGAAAGACGTGGACTACGTGATCGTCGGCGCTGGCTCCGCCGGCTGCGTGCTGGCCAACCGCTTGAGCGCCGATCCCAGCGCGACCGTGCTGGTGCTGGAGGCCGGCGGCAGCGACCTGCACCCCTGGGTGCAGATGCCGATCGGCTACGGCAAGGCCTTCTATCACCGCGGCATCAACTGGTGCTACCAGACCGAGCCCGATCCCGGCACCGCAGGCCGGCGCAGCTATTGGCCCCGCGGCAAGGTCCTGGGCGGCTCCAGCGCCATCAACGCCATGGTCTTCGTGCGCGGGCAGGCCGCGGACTACGACGGTTGGGCAGCCCGCGGAAATCCCGGCTGGGCCTATGCCGACGTGCTCCCCTACTTCAAACGCCTGGAAGACAATCAGGCCGGCGCCGACGACTGGCGGGCGACCGGCGGGCCCATCTCCGTCGCTGACATCTCCAAACGCGTGCACCCGCTCTGTCAAGACTACCTGGCGGCCGGTGAGGCTACCGGCCTGGCGCGGAACCCAGACTTCAACGGCGAAACGCAAGAAGGCGTGGGGATCTATCAGATCACCACGCGCGGGCGGCGGCGCTGTTCGGCGGCGCGCGGCTATCTGCACCCGGCGGCCAAGCGCCCGAACCTGGAAATCCGCACCAAGGCACAGGCCACACGGCTGCTCTTCGAGGGCAAGCGCGCGGTCGGCGTGGCCTATCACCACAAGGGCGCGCTGCAGCAGGTCCGCGCGCGCCGGTCGGTGCTGCTGACGGCGGGCTCCATCAACTCGCCACAGCTCTTGCAGCTCTCCGGCATCGGCGACCCGGCGCTTTTGGCTGAGCACGGCATCCCGCTGGTCAAGGCAGCCCCGCTGGTGGGGCGCAACCTGCAGGACCATCTGGGCCTCGATCATATCTTTGAGGCCAACCGGCCCACCCTGAACCAAGTCTTGCGCCCCTGGTGGGGCAAGGCAGCCTTGGGCCTGCGCTTTTTGCTGACTGGCGGCGGGCCCTTGTCGCTCAGCGTCAATCAAGGCGGCGGTTTCTTCCGTTCCAGCCCGGAGCGGGAGCGGCCCAATATGCAGCTCTACTTCTCGCCGGTCAGCTACATCAAGGCGCCGCCAGGCAAGCGGCCGCTGATGAGCCCAGACCCCTATCCGGGCTTTCTGCTCGGCATTTCCAACTGCCATCCCAGCAGCCGCGGCTATCTGCAGATTCGCTCAAAGGACCCCTTCGAGGCGCCGGCGATCCATCCCAACTACCTCTCCACCAACGAGGATGTCGTCGAGCTGCTGGAGGCTGCGCGCTTCCTGCGCCGGCTCTCGGCCACGCCGCAGCTGCGCGCCATCACCAAACGCGAGCTGCTGCCCGGCCAGGCGATCGAGAGCGATGCCGATATGGTCGAGGATCTCCGCCAGCGTGCCGGCACCGTCTTCCACCCCTGCGGTACCTGTTCCATGGGGCCCAGCCCGGCGGACTCCGTGGTCGATCCGCGGCTCAAGGTGCATGGGGTTGAGGGGCTACGTGTTGTAGATGCCTCCATCATGCCCCTTATCACCTCGGGCAACCTCAACGCACCCACCATGATGATCGCCGAGAAGGCCGCGGACATGATCCTGGCCGACGAGGCGCAAGGACTGGCCGCATGAAAATCACCGCGATCGAGAGCTTTTGCACCCCCTACGTCGGCTTCGTCCGGGTCACCGATGCGACCGGCGCGCAGGGCTGGGGCCAGGTCTCCACCTACCACTCGGACATCACCGCCCAGGTGCTGCACCGCCAGGTCGCGCCCTGGACCCTGGGCGTCGAGATCAGCGATTTGGACGACCATCTGGACCTGATCACCGAGCGGGAGCATAAGTTCCCGGGCTCCTATCTGCGCCGCGCCATGGCGGGCCTGGACACCGCCATCTGGGATCTGCGTGGTAAGCAGGCAGGACTGCCGGTCGCCAGTCTGCTGGGTGGCTCCCCCGGTCCGTTGCGCGCCTATGCCTCCTCCATGAAGCGGGACATCACGCCGGAACAGGAGGCGGAGCGCTTCAGACGCCTGCGCGGTGACTATGGCTTTGACGCCTTCAAGTTTCGGGTGGGGGCAGAGGTCGGCCGCAATCAAGACGAATGGCCCGGCCGTAGCGAGGCCATCATCCCGACCGTCCGCAAGGCGCTGGGTGACGAGGTCGCTCTGCTGGCCGATGCCAACTCCTGCTTTACCCCGGAGCGCGCCATCGAGGTTGGGCGGATCATGGAGGCCAACGGCCTGGAGCACTATGAAGAACCCTGCCCCTATTGGGAGCTGGCGCAGACCAAGCAGGTGACCGACACCTTGGACATCGCGGTCACTGGCGGCGAGCAGGACTGCGACCTGACCATCTGGCGGCGGATGATTGAGATGCGGGCCGTCGACATCGTCCAGCCCGACATCTGCTATCTGGGCGGCATCGCCCGCACGCTTCGCGTGGCCAAGATGGCGGCAGAGGCTGACCTGCCGGTGACACCGCACTGCGCTAACCTCTCCCTGGTGACGCTCTTCACCATGCACCTGCTGCGCGCCCTGCCGGGTGCCGGCAAGTACCTGGAGTTCTCCATCGAGGGCGCGGACTACTACCCTTGGCAGGAGGGGCTCTATGTCCGCTCGCCATATGATGTCACTGATGGTCAGGTGGAGGTGACCGACACGCCTGGCTGGGGCATAGAAATAGACCCGGAGTGGCTGGTCCGCTCCGCCTATCAGATCAGCCAGCTGGACGCATAATGACCGCAGACGTCTTCACCGCCGACTTCAAGGAAACACCCTATTGGTGGGAGGTCTCGCCGCTCCGCCCACCGGAAGACCAAGCCGTGCCGGAGACGGCCGAAGTCGCGGTGATCGGCGGCGGCTACACCGGCCTGCACGCCGCCCTGCAGATCGCGCGTGGTGGCCGCCAGGTGGTGATCTTCGATGCCGAGCTGCCGGGCTGGGGCTGCAGCACCCGCAATGGCGGCCAGATCTCGACCTCGATCAAACCGGACCTGGCGACCCTGACCAAGCGCCATGGCCTGGAGACGGGGCGGGCCATCCTCCGCGAAGGCCAGGCCTCGCTCGCCTTCGTCGGCAACTTCGTGGCGGCGGAGAAGATCGACTGCGACTTTAAGGTGGTCGGTCGCTTCCATGCCGCCCATTCGCCCGAGGCCTTCACCAAGATGACGGCTGCTGCGGAGAACCAGCCGGAGGGGTTGGAGGTGCCGCTGCGGATCGTCCCCCGCGACGAGCAACGCGACGAGCTCGGAACGGATGCCTACTACGGCGGTTTGGTCTTTGAGAAGCATGCCTCCATCGACCCCGGCCGCTACTACGCCGGTCTGCGCGACCGGGTGGAGGCCGCCGGCGCGCAGTTGATCGCCCCCTGCAAGGTCACAGGCCTCGCGCGCCAGTCTGGCGGGTTCCTGCTGGAGACAGCTAAGGGTCAGCTGCGCGCCGAGCAGGTGGTGCTGGCGACCAACGGCTACTCGGGCAACCTCTCACCCTGGCACCAGCGCCGGGTGATCCCGATCGGCAGCTATGTGATCGCCACCGAGCCGCTGGAGCCCGGCCTGATCGACCAGTTGATGCCGAAGAACCGCATCGTCTCCGACGCGCGCAAGGTGGTCTACTACTACCGCGCTTCGCCGGATCGCAGCCGCATCCTCTTTGGCGGTCGGGTGAGCGCCGGCGAGACCGACCCGCGCAAGAGCGCGCCGCGCCTGCATCACGACCTGGTGCAGCTCTTCCCCGAGTTGGCCAAGGTCAAGGTCTCACACTCCTGGATGGGCTTCGTCGCCTACACCTTCGATACCTTGGCGCACAGCGGTGAGGAGGAGGGCCTCTTCTACGCCATGGGCTACTGCGGCGCCGGCGTGGGGCTTTCCAGCTATCTGGGTATGCGCTGCGGCCAGCGGGTCCTGGGCCTGCCGGACGGCCAGACCGCCTTCAGCGCGGCCCCTTTCCAAACCCGCCCCCTCTATCAGGGCAAACCCTGGTTCCTTGGTGCCTCGGTTGCTTACTACCGCTGGCGCGACCGGCTGGGGCGTTAGCGCGGTTCCCGTCTCCACATTGAAGTTGGGCAGTTTCCTGAGTCCGGCCCGTCGCCGGATTTGATAGGGCTGCTTTGAAATGCACGTAAAAAGAGTTTTTTACCATCGGTGAAACAATTTTATTGTGTCCTCTGCCTCCTTCGGTCTAGCGTCTGAGTACAGGCTTTAGATGATCGCCGATCATATGACTCGACGAAAGGGGGTGCACGCTATGCTTGTTCGGGGGAAGCTTCTGGTCGGGGCTCTATCGGCAACCCTGGTTCTGACAGGCTGCAAGACAGCGCTTGAGAGCGTTGGTATCGTCGAGAAGGAAGACACGACCGTCTGCGCACCGCAGCGAGATGCCTTTTCCGATGCTGTGGATCTTGCACAGTTCACGCAAGAAGGAAGCGTCATTGGCGGCGACATTCTCCGGAGCATAAGCGAATACTACATCGGGCCAGTCTTCACGTCGGCTTTGGAGTCCAATTTCTCCGAAGCCTTGACCGACCTCAATCAGTCAATAGAGGAAGACACGGCGAATATGACGGATGCCGCGGTGAAACTGGAGGTCCTGCATGCCTGCCGGGTTCAGCTCGCGGCAGAGATCAACAGCGATCTCCGCGCGGGGCGCATCACCCGCACTCAGGCCGAAGCAGATATGACGACCTTGCGGGAGCTGACGGAGGCGGACGTCGCCCGCGCCCAAGAGATGCTCGACGATGTCCAGGCTCGGACTGGGGATTTTCGAGTGGCAAGCCTAGAAGCGAAGACCAAAGCGCGAGGCGCGTCGCAGACGCGTTCCGTGGCGCAGGTTGAGGACGCTCTGGTCACCAATCAAGCGGTTTACGAAGACACCCAGGAAGAGGTGCAGGTTGTGCGGGCCGCTGCACCCAGCACCTTTAGCCTGGATGCCCGGCTCTGGTGGCAGCATCCGCTGGGTCTACCCGTTTAGGCTCACGCGGGACGGCTTGCCATGATCCTCGGCGAGAAACGCCCCTTAAGGGCCTTAGCGCCAATCGGCTTGGGGCTGCTCTGCCTCGTCTTAACGGTCTCACTGGCGCTGGCAGAGCGGCCACGGCTGCTCTTGGAACCGGGTGGGCACACGGCCGCGATCCCGAGACTGGCGGTGGATGAGGCCGCCGGCTTTGTCGTGACCGTCTCTTCGGACCGCAGTCTGCGCTATTGGAGCCTGGCGGACGGCTCGGACTACGGGGTCCGCAGGCCGCCTTTGGGCTCAGGGCGCAGCGGCCAACTGCGTGCGGTCGACGTCAGACCGCGTGACGGTGCTGCCTTCTTCGTGGCCTCCGACGAGACGGGGGCAAACGGCCATCTCTATCGCATCAGGCCGGAGGAGGGGAGCGTCAGCGCGCTCTTCCCAGTCGGCCCTTTGAGCGACTTCACCTTCGATGGCGCGACGGGTCACTTTGGGTTGCTGAGCGGCCGCTCCGCGCAGGTTCGCGCGGAAGCCTGTGGTGGCTTCTTGCTGAACCGCTCCCCACTGGGGCAGCGCTTCGTTGCCCAGACCTTCGGTCCCGGTGGGCTCTATGCCACGGCAAGTGCCGAAGGGCGCATCGAGGTGACGCAGCTGGGCTGTGATCAGCCAGGGCCGGAGCTGGTGGGCTTGATCGACCTGCCGGCCGATTTGGAACCGCTGTCGCTGGCAATCTCGCCAGACGGCAGCAGGCTGGCGGTTGGTATGCTCAACCGCTCCTGGGTGGATCTCTACGCCATCCAGACGGGGGAGCGCTTGCGGCGGCTGGAAGCCAGCAATGTCGTTGCCAACGGCAATCTGGGTATCGTCACTTGGGCGAGTGACCCTAATGGCCGTGCCTTCCTCTACGCCGGCGGCACGCTGCAGATGAACGACAGTGGCTTGACGGCCATCGTCACCTGGCGAGAGGGGGAGGGGGCTGGCTTTGCCCTGGGCGTGGCGCGCGACAGCATCACCGACCTGCGCGCGCTATCGGATGGTGGCGTGCTCTTCGCCTCAACCTTTCCCTCCTGGGGCCGCCTGGCGCCGCCGCCGCCGAGCCAGACGACCTTGACTGCCGGACGCGCCGTGCCACCGCAGCTGCTCTATGACCAGTCTTCGCCGAAGCTGGATTTTCGCTATGCGGCGCGCGAGCAAAGGTTCGGACTTGCCGCAAAAGGTGCTTTGGTTTCCATCGCCCCGAACGACGCAGGCGGCGAGAAGGCCCGCGTCTTCACCTTTGATTTAGAGGCTCTCACGCTGTCGGCCGGCAGCGGGCAGACGGTTGCGCCTGACCTCTACTCCCCCAGCGACTATGTGCCCGGCGTGCGGGTGACCGACTGGTACAGTCACCGCTCGCCGAAGGTAAATGGGCAGCGCTTGACGGCCCCGGATGGCGGCGCCGTCCTGGGCGCGAACGAACGCAGCCTCTCCGTCGACATAGCGCCGGATGGGAGCCAGGTGCTTCTCGGCGCCGACTTCTCCTTGAACCTCCTGGACCGGGAGGGGCGCCTGGTGGCGCGGCGGGCCTTGGAATCGGCGGCTTGGGCGGTGGCTCTGGTTCCTGACGCACCACTGGCCGTGGCCGCTCTCGGCGATGGTACCCTCAGGTGGTATGCGCTGGACGGCGTGGAGCCCTTGAGCGAGCTGGCAGCCGTCTTCATTGCCGATGATGCAATCACCGAGGGTGAGACCAGCGAGGCGCAGAAGCGATGGATCGCTTGGCGCCAGGATGGCTACTTTACGCATGGATCCTATGGCGGGGAAGACCTCGCGGGCTATCAGATCAACGCTCTGCCCGTTGAAGAGGGTGGTGATCGCCATGAACAGGGCGGGCGCTGGCTGTCCATGGGGGGGCTCTACCGGCTGCGCCATCGGCCCTCCCTGGTGAGCGAGGTGCTCGCTCGTCCAGAGCACTGGCCGCAGGTGGTCGATCGGCGCGCAATCGACGCGCTCATCACCAGCCTGGCCTTACCGTCGCCAAGCCTAGCAGGGGTCTGCACCGAAGGTCTCGCGCTTGGGACCTTGGGTGACACCTGTGCAGCCTTTGACCAGCGCGCCCCGGGTGCTCCCCGAGAGGCTGACTGGGCCGAGGAGCAAGAGGTCCTGATCACCCTGGCCGCCGATGAGAGCGAGGGGCCGGTGACACGGGTGCAGGTCTACCGCAACGGCGGGCTTACCGGCGTCTGGGACCGTGATGAGCTCTCGCCAAGTCAGAACGAGGCGGGAACCCTGCTTCAAGTTCCAGTCTCCCTGGTGGCCGGCGCCAATGATCTGAGCCTGCAGGTCTTCGGCAAAGAAGGTGCTTACAGCGACCTGGCGGTCGCGCGGCTCAACGTCCCGGCCGAAAACACGACCAGCCGCCTCTTCATCCTGGCCGTTGGCATAGCCGACTATCTGGGCACGGCCTTGGATCTCTCCGCGCCGCCTGGCGATGCCGAGCTGGTTACCCAGAGCCTGATCGACAATCTCTCCGGCGAGTATCACTTCGCCGAAGATCCGGTCTTGCTATTGGAAAGCGACGCCAGCAGCCAGGCGATCGGGCAAGCCATCGATCAGATCGCCGCTGAGGCCGACGCAAACGATGCCGTGGTGATCTATCTGGGTGGCCATGGCGAGACGGGTGACGCCGGCTATGCCTTCATTCCGCAGGATGTCAGCCCCGACCAGGACTTACACGCACAGGGGATCAGCGACGCCGACTTGATTGACTCCCTCAGCCAGATCAAGGCGCGCTCTCTGCTTCTCTTGTTGGACACCTGCTACGCCGGTGCCTTCCGGCAAGAGGCCTCCGACCAGTTGGCGCATGATCTGCAGCACTTCCTGATCACCGCTACCGGTCCCTACAGCACCATCTTCGACACGGTCTCGACCAGCGGCCGCGGCATGCTGGCGGAGGCCTTCGCCGAGGGGGTCAAGGGGCTCTGGGCTCAAGAGGGGCGGGACGTCGACGTCTTGATGCTGGGGTCCTTCCTTATGGGCAAAGTGGCCGAGATGGATGGCGAGGCCGGTCAGCAGTCGATCATTTTCCGCACGCCAGGCCGGAGTCTGACACCCTTTCCACTGACCAGAGGGAGGGCCGCCTTGTGACCCTGAGAGCCCCTTTCGTTGCCGCTGGCCTGCTATCCCTAGGCCTGCTGTTCCCGACGGCGGCGGCGCAGGCTAGCTGCGAGCCGCGCGCCCAGGTTTGGGAAATCAAAGGGCAGCGCGGCGTGGCTTTGGTCACCCGCGATGGAGAGCGACAGCAGCTCACGCCCTGGCGCTTCTTACTACCGGGCGACTCGCTGGTCTTCTCGCGCATCACGTCGAGCGTCCGCTTGCGGATGGAAACGAACAACCGCACGGTTTCCGTACCGGGCCGAGACAGCCCCTATGTCATCGCTGGAACCTGCGAACTGGATTGGGAGGGGCCAGACACCTTCGATGTCATCCCGATCGTGTTTGAGCAAGTTGCTTTTCAGACTCCGAGGCTATCCAAGCCTATGTCTCCGGTGCGTGGTCACGAGGGCTCCGCACCGCCCCCCGAGAACGGCCCTTTGGACTTCAAGAACCTGCCGGACGACCAGGTCTTCTTGATCGCACCGGCACGCCGGAGCCTTTCGGCCGGCTGGAGTGGAGCGCCCGGCTTCCTGCAGGTGATCGATGATCGGACCGGCGCGGTCCTTGCCGAAAGCCCGGACTCAGCTGTGGGCCGAGCCACCCTTGCGCTACCGCCGGTAACGCCGGGGCAGGCCTTGACCCTCGTCTTGAGGACTGCCTTGGGTGACGTCACGCGGCGGCTAGAGGTTGCCGACGAGCAGCGCGATGCCGTGATCCCCGAGGCTGCGCAGGCCTATGGTCTGGCGACCGCAGCTGCCTGGCTCTACCTGGAAGGCCCGCCGGCTTGGCGACTTGACGCCCAGTCGCGCCTCGCGACGATGGCGGAGGAGGGGTCATTCTTCGCCCATCACATCTGGCGCTATGCCATTGCCGACTCGGCAGAACGCGCAGAACTCGAGAACTAGCAGGGTGCACAGGGACGGCCCTTGCGGCAGGTGGCTTCGAAGCAAGCTCTGCTGCTTCTACCCAAAGGGCTTCCTGGGTGAGTTTCGGGAAGCTTTTCTGATTGGCGTCCTCTTCGCCCTGCCGCTCTTCATTTTGTCGCTCTTTTGGCCGCCCTTCGCGAAAATCGAGTCCATTGGCTTGGATTTGCAACGCGATGTGGCTTTGCTCTATGGGCCAGAGGATTTACGCTACGACCCAGCCCATCCTGGCGCCGACCTGGTGTTTCTCGACGCCAGCGAGGCCGCCTGCGATCGGTTCAATCAAGGGATCTGCCCACGCCCTTACTTCTATCCGCCGGCTTTCCTGCAGGCCATTGTGGAGGCCGTGGCGGAGGCGGAGCCGGCCGCCTTGGTTCTCGATCTAAAGCTGCCCGACGGCATCGCACCGCTCGAGATTGCAGTCGAGCTCACTGACGAAACGAAGGCGTTGCTGAAGGCAATGGGCGTCGAGTTCCCGATTCTCATTGCCGCGCAGCAGCACAACAGGGACGGGGTTGAGCGCGTACTCCTCACGCCTTGGCCGGAGGAAGATCGCCCGGCATCGCTTCTGCGCGGCAACGTTCATCTGCTGGGTGACAGCGATGTTGGCGACGCGATCATGCGGCGCGCGCCGGCCGTGCATCTGGCCCAGGTCGCGCCGGATAGTCTAGAGACCAGCCTGCTGCCGTCCTTGCCTTTGCTGGCCGCGATTATCCTGGATGGCGAGCGAGCATCGCGCGACAGCAGCCTGCCGCGTGCAGCAGAGGCGCCCATGGTCGCGCGTATTGCGATCGCTGCACTCTTTCCTGAGGCCGGAATCGATCCTGAAGCCGTCTTGGAGGGACACACCGCCACAACCAGCTGCGCGGGCCTGGAACAGCTCCTGGGCTGCAGGCTTTGGCAGGGCTTGCAGGGAGATCCGATCGGGCTGCAGGCGCGGCGCCTGAACGGCACGCCGGAGCCCGAGGCCGAAGAGCTTCTCGCAGAACTGAAGGGGCAAGAGATCTCTTTCACCTATCCTGCCCTTGCCCCCCATCCGCACCGCTACGCTGGTGAGGACAGCGAGGCCCTGCATGAAATCCGGGACGAGATGCGGCTTCTCTATGCCAACCACTACGCCTACTACGACCTGGCTGACTTTGCCCAGCCCGGCCAGATAGGCCCCTTCCACGGATTGCTCGAGGGTGCGGTGGTTTTCGTCGGGACCTCTGCCTTGGCTGGCGGCGACTGGCATAAGACCCCTGTCGGTCTCATGACAGGCGCTGAAGTTCTGATCAACGCGACAGAGACCTTCGCCAGCTCCTACTCGCTTCGACCGCCGTTGGAGCCGAGCGCACTCGAGACCTTCTGGGACAAGCTTCCAGCCACGCTCGCCGATTTTGCCCTGAATCTTTTCTTTGTCTTCGTCGGTGCGCTGGTCTTCGTTTACCTCTACATGCAGCTCCAGGTGCTGCGGCAACGGTTTTTTCCGTTCGTAAGCCGAGTGTCTGGGCACTCTTCGACTCAGGCTGGTGCTGAAGAAGCATGCCTCGGTCGCCTGTGGCCTTCTATCTGTGCGTTCATCCTTGCGGTCCCGAGAGGAGTTCTTCGTCTTCTGGTCTGGGGTCTGATCTACGGTTTAGCGATTAGTGCCGCACTCTTTGCGCTTTTTGTCCTCGGCGTCTGGTTAACAGGCTACGGCATCCGGATAGACATCCTGCTTCCCTTGGTGGCCATCGCGCTCGAAACCCTCTTCGAGGACTTCAAGCGCGTCGTCTCCCCGCATAAGCTGCAACCTCACAGCGCTTGAGCGGAGAGCGAAGGAGCGCCATCGTGAGGGGCTTTTTCCGAAGAGAGGCGTGCCCGACCAGACAGCGCGTTGTCGAAAGTGGTGAGAGCGCTCTGGAAAGGGTAAGGACTGCAAAACCGGGCCTAAACGATGCGGACCCCGGTCTCCTGCATCGTCCTCAATGCGGCCTCGAGCGAGCCGTCTAGATCGATACCGCGGCAGGCCTGCTTTAGAAGTGTGACCTCGAGCCCCAAGCGCCTCGCATCGAGCGCGCTGTAGCAGACGCAGAAATCGGTCGCGAGGCCGGTCATGGTCACCGCTTTGATCCCTTGGTCTTGGAGATATCCAGCAAGTCCCGTCGGCGTCGTCCGATCATTCTCGAAGAAGGCGGAGTAGGAATCGATCTCCTAGTTCTGGCCCTTGCGGATGATCAGGTCCGCGCGTTCCGTCCGCAGGTCGGGGTGGAACGCCGCCCCTTTGCTGCCTTGCACGCAGTGATCCGGCCAGAGGACCTGCGGACCATAGGGGAAATCCACCGCCTCAAAGGCCGTTTTGCCGGCGTTCCGGGAGGCGAAAGAGCGATGGTCGGCTGGGTGCCAGTCTTGCGTCAGCACCGTGATTGCCGCCTCGTCAGGCAGGTCATTGATGGCGGGCACCACGGCATCGCCGTCAGGCACGGCCAAGGCGCCACCGGGGCAAAAGTCTAGCTGAACGTCGATGATCAGGAGGGCTGTCTTGCTGGTCATGGCCGCTATCCTTCTCCCCTTAGGTAAGCCGCTGCAAGAGGCGCAGGAAGAGCTGCTGCTCGTCTGGCGTCAGCGGCCCCAAGGTATCAGCACTGATCTTGCTGGCGGTTTGCGTGAGCGCGCTCACCAAACTGCGGCCGCTCGCGGTCAGGGCGACTGTAAGGCGGCGGCGATCGCCTGCATCGGGCAGGGTGGTCACCAGGCCACGGTCGCGCAAGCGACCGATCACCCCTTTGATCGTTGCCGCATCCATTGCTGTCGCCCGCCCCAGCGCGTTCTGCGAGAGCGGCCCTTCTTCCAGCAGCTTGGCCAAGCTGGCGAACTGGAGCGGGGTCAGGTTATCGATTCCGGCAGCAAAGATCGCCAGGTGCCGCTGGTTGGCCTTGCGCAGCAGAAAGCCCACCTGTGCATCCAAGCGGTAGTCGATCGTTTCCTGGTCGTCCGGCACTGCGGTTCCCTTATCCCCAGTGACTCGCAATCTAGCGCTGTCGTTGCGGTTTTTCCATTTGACAGGCCCTCGCGAGCGCATAGAGTTCCGTTTGTACACAAACAAATGCTCTTCAGTGACATCGCTTTCGGGGAGGGAGGCATGCTCTACAAGCGCCCGTTGGACTTGGCCGACGCGCTTGCGCTGCGCGCAGCCGGGCCCTGGACGCCCCTGGGCGGTGGTACCGATCTCTATCCGGCGACGACGGCGGCAGAGCTGGCCGGACCGATTCTAGACGTGACCGCGGTCGCGGCCCTCAAAGGTATCCAGGAGACTGACGCGGCCTGGCGATTGGGTGCCGCTGTCACCTGGCGCGAGGTTATCGATGCAGCCCTTCCGCCTGCCTTCTATGCGCTACAGGCGGCCGCACGCGAGGTTGGTGGCATCCAAATCCAGAATGCAGGAACCCTTGCAGGCAATCTCTGCAACGCCTCGCCCGCTGCCGACGGGGTGCCGCCACTCTTGGCGCTGGATGCGGAGGTCGAGCTTGCCAGTCAGTCCGGCAGCCGCCGCCTGGCTTTACAGGATTTCATCACCGGGCCGCGGCAGACCGCTTTGGCGCCGGATGAACTTCTGGTGGCCCTTTGGATTCCTAAGACCTCCTGCGGGGGTGCTTCTGCCTTTTTGAAGCTGGGTGCGCGCGCCTATCTGGTGATCTCCATCGCCATGGTGGTGGCCCGTGTTGTGGTAACCGAGGGGCGCTTGGCCGAGCTGGCCTTGGCAGTGGGTTCCTGCAGCGCTGTGGCGCGCCGCCTGCCCAGTCTGGAAGAGCGCTTGTTGGGACTCACCTCAGCCGAGGCTCAGGCCCAGCTGGACGACGCCAGCGTCGCCGCCGCGCTCTCGCCCATCGATGACCCCCGCGCCTCGGCTGCCTACCGCTCAGAGGCTGCTGCTGAGTTGCTGCGCCGGGCCTTGTCAGCGGCCTTTGCCAAGGAGGCGTCGGCTTGATCCTGCAGTCACCCCGCGCCCTCCAGGTGCACCGCTTGCAGGTGAACGGCCGCGCGGTCGAGGTCGCCGCTGCGCCAGGCCGCCGGCTCAGCACAGTTCTGCGCGAAGATCTGGCCTTACCCGGCACCAAGGTGGGCTGTGATGCCGGTGATTGCGGCGCCTGTACCGTCCTGCTGGACGGGGACGCTGTCTGCGCCTGCCTGCTTCCCCTAGCGCAGGCCGAGGGACGGGCGGTGACCACCATCGAGGGACTGGGCGAGGCCGGACGCCTTGCCGCCCTCCAGGCTGCCTTCCTAAAGCATGGTGCTGCCCAGTGCGGCATCTGCACGCCCGGCATGATCATGGCAGGCGCCGCGTTGCTGGCCCAGAGCCCGAAACCGAGCGCGGCCCAGGTAGAGGAAGCGCTGGGCGGTGTCCTCTGTCGCTGCACCGGCTATCGCAAGATCATCACCGCCGTCTGTGAGGCCTGGCGGTTCGAGGGCGCGCAGCCAGCCTCGCCCCAGCCCGCCGCCGGCGCTGCCGTTGGAGTACCGGTGGAACGGCTGGACGGGGTGGAGAAGGTGAACGGCCGCGACCGCTTCGGCGCCGACAGCTGGCCGGCAGAGGCCTTGGCCGTGCGCGTTTTGCGCTCACCGCATCACCACGCGGGCTTCCGCTTGGGCAATCTGGAGGCGTGGCGCGCGAGCACCCCGGGTCTGACCGCTGTGCTGACAGCCGCCGACATTCCGGGTCAGAACCGCTATGGTGTGATCCCGCCCTTCGCCGATCAGCCGGCATTGGCGACGGATGTGGCGCGCTTTCGGGGGGAGGCGGTAGCGCTCGTCGTGGGCGAGGCCTCTGTGGTTGCCACGCTAGACCTCGACACCTTCCCGATCGACTGGGAGGAGCGTCCTGCCGTCTTGACCGCGGCAGCGGCACAGGATCCCGCCGCCCCGCAGCTGCACGCTGACCGCCCCGGTAACCTGCTAACGCAAGGGCTGGTGGAGTGCGGCGATCCCGAAGCTGCCCTCGCCAGCGCTGTCTTCACCGTCGAGGGCTCGGTAGAGACTGCCTACGTCGAGCATGCCTACATCGAGCCCGAGGCGGGTGCGGCCTGGATGGAAGGCGACTGCCTGGTGATCCAAGCTTGCACCCAAGCGCCGGGCATGGATCGCGCCGATACCGCCGTGGTTTTGGGTCTGCCCGAGTCCCGGGTGCGAATCATCCCTACGGCGACGGGTGGGGGCTTCGGGTCGAAGCTGGATGTCTCTCTGCAGCCGCTCTTGGGCCTGGCCGTCTTGAAGACTGGGCGGCCGGCGCGTCTGGTCTACACCCGTCGTGAGTCCATGGCCTCCACCACCAAGCGCCATCCGGCCAGCCTGCAGGCGCGGATCGGGGCGGATGCCGAGGGGCGGATTGTCGGCTTCCAGATGGAAGGCGCTTTCAACACGGGCGCCTATGCCTCCTGGGGACCGACGGTCGCCAACCGGGTTCCGGTGCATGCCTCCGGCCCCTACCGCACGCCTAACTACCGGACCCGGGCGCGGGCGATCCACAGCCATGGCCCCATCTCCGGCGCCTTCCGCGGCTTCGGCGTGCCACAGGCTGCCATCCTGCAGGAACAGCTCTATGACGAGCTGGCGGAGGCCTGTGGGATGGACCGCCTGGCCTTCCGCCGGCTGAACGCTCTGCGCGACGGCGATGCCACGGTCACCGGCCAGGTTTTGGAGGCCGGCGTCGGCATTGCGGACTGCCTGGAGGCACTACAAGGCCCCTGGGATGAAGCACTAGCGGCAGCAGATGCAGCCAACGTCGAAGGAGGTCCTTGGCGCCGCGGGGTCGGACTGGCGTCCTGCTGGTACGGCTGCGGCAACACCTCGCTCTCCAACCCTTCGACCATCAAGATCGCGCTGGCCGCCGACGGGGCCGTGGTGCTGCACCAGGGGGCCGTGGATATCGGCCAGGGCTCAAACACGGTCATTGCGCAGATCGCGGCGGATGCCTTGGGCCTGCCGCTCTCGCAGTTCCGGCTGGTCGGCGGTGATACGGCGGTTACGCCGGATGCCGGCAAGACCTCTGCCTCGCGCCAGACCTTCGTCTCCGGCCGGGCGGCGGCGGCGGCAGGTGCTTCCCTGCGCACTGCGATCTTGCGTGAGGCCAATGTCTCCACCGATGCCACGCTGAGCGTGACGGGACAGCGGCTGACGGTGACCGAGGCTGGTGCCAGCCGCGACCTCGACCTGGGCGCCCTGCCGGCAGACGCCGAAGGCTATGTCTTCCGCGCCGAAGAAACCTACGACCCGCCAACGACGCCGCTGGACGAGAAAGGGCAGGGCAAGCCCTACGCCGTCTATGGCTATGGTGCCCAGTTGGTGGAGCTGTCGGTGGACAAGGGTCTGGGTCTGGTGCGCCTGCACCGCATCACCGCCGCGCATGACCTGGGCCGCGTGATCAACCCGCTGCTGGCCGAGGGGCAGATCGAGGGCGGGATCGCCCAAGGCATCGGCCTGGCCTTGATGGAGGAATACCTGCCCGGCCGCAGCGAGAACCTGCACGACTATCTGATCCCCACCATCGGCGACGTGCCAGAGGTTCGCTCCATCCTGATCGAAAAGCCGGATCCAGAAGGCCCCTTTGGCGCCAAAGGTCTGGGGGAGCATGCCTTGATCCCCACCGCGCCGGCGATCCTGAACGCCATCCGCCATGCCTGTGGGGCCAAGATCACCCAGCTACCGGCCCTGCCGCATCGGGTCTTGGCGGCTATCCGCAAAGCCGAGGGCCGGGCATGACGGCCAAGACGGCTGAAAAGGTCCGCTGCGATGCCTGCCCGGTCATGTGCTACATCGCCGAGGGCAGAAGCGGTGCCTGCGACCGCTACGCCAACGAGGGCGGGCGCATCGTGCGCTGCGATCCCCTGACCATCCTGGAGCAGACCAAGGAGGAGGGCGGAGAGCTGGTGCCCTTCCTGCAGAAGGGTGCTGAATGGGACGGGCAGCTGCTGCCGGATGGCGAGCGCTTCGTCACCGCGATCGGGGCAGGGACCACCTATCCCGACTACAAGCCGGCCCCCTTCATCGTCAGCCGTGAGGTCGAGGGCGCCGATCTGGTGACCGTGGTGACCGAGGCGATTTTCAGCTACTGCGGCGTGAAGGTGAAGATCGACACCGACCGCCATCTGGGGCCCGAGCAGGCGACCGTCACCGCCAAGGGCGAGCCCGTGGGCCACGTCACCAGTGGCGAGTACGGCTCGCAGATGCTCTCACTCGGCGGCGTGCGGCACCTGACGGGTGGCAGTAAGTCCGAGGGGCGGGTGACCTGCCAGACCCTCCTGGATCTCTGCAACCGCGAAAGCGTTGACCTTGCGATTGAGGGGGGCTCGAGCGTCACGGTGCAGGCCGGCGCGCCGCCGGTGGTCGATGGCGTCCAGGAGGAGCGCATGCGGGTCGGCTGCGGCTCGGCGACCATCGGCATGTTTGCGACACAATGGAAGGACAAGGTCGATGAGGTGGTGGTGGTTGATGACCACATCACCGGCGTGGTCTCGGAGCATCAGGCCGGCAAGGTGCTGGGCTGGGGTGATACCGGCATTCGCGTGCGCGGGCGGCGCTCGACGCCTGGGCGCTACTTCAAGGTCGCGGAGCCGGGCCTGGGCTGGGGCGGCGCCGACATTCAGGACCCCTTGGAGATCCTGGAGCCTTTCAACCCCAAGAAGGGGGCACGGCCTGGCCTAACCATGCTGATGGTCTCCACCACGGGAGAGCAGTTCAGCTACTACGAACTGGATGAGGACCTGCAGCCGGTGAAGCAGCCGCTGCCGGAGGCTTTGGAGAAATCGGTGCGCCTGATTGAGGAAAACTGCGAGCCGGCGCTCTGTTCCGTCCTCTTCATGGCCGGCGCTGGCGGGTCTTTGCGCGCTGGCGTGACCGAGAACCCGGTCCGGCTAACCCGTTCCGTGCAATCGGGCGAGACACTGGTCACTTGTGGCGGAGCACCGGCATACATTTGGCCGGGCGGCGGTATCACTTTCATGACTGACGTGACCCAGCTGCCGGACCGCGCATTTGGCTATGTGCCGACGCCGGCCTTGGTGGCGCCGATCGAGTTCACCCTCGATCGGACGATCTATGAAGCGCTGGGGGGCTATAGCGGCTCGCTACGCAGCCTCTCCGACATTCTGGAACGTGGCGGTGAGTACGGGGCCGCCAAACGAGGACTTTCGGTGGGTAAGACACCGCAGTGGCCAAGGAGTAGACAGTAAACGGTATGCAGATTTCGCTTTTGCCGGGTGGCCGCCGGCTACACTTGCACCACGGACCGATCGATCTGATCGTCGAAGCCTTTGGGGCGCAAGACCAAATCGCTGAGGCCTACGCTCTGGCGGGCCAGCGCTTTGACGGCTTGCTGGAGGAACTGGTGGCGGAGCTGCCGGCTCTGCGCAGCCCAGTTAGCCCGCGCCAGGCCTTGCCGAAGGGCAGTGTCGCCAATGCCATGTCCCTGGCTGCCCGCAAGCACCTGCCAAGCTTCGTCACGCCCATGGCGGCCGTGGCGGGCGCAGTGGCTGACGCTGTCGTGGCAGCCATGACGCAGGGGCCGCAGCTGGAGCGCGCCTATGTGAACAACGGCGGCGACTGCGCCTTCTACCTGGCCGAGGGCACCAGCATGACGGCTGCCATTGCAGGCCTCAGGAGCCAGGTGGTCATTTCAGCCAGCTCACCCGTACGCGGGCTTGCGACCTCTGGCTGGCGTGGACGCAGCTGGTCACTCGGGATCGCCGACTCTGTGACGGTGCTTGCGGCCACTGCAGCGCAGGCCGACGTGGCAGCGACGATGCTTGCCAATGCCGTCGATCTTCCGGGCCATCCAGCCATCCAGCGCCTGCCGGCCAACCAGGTGGAGGTTGGCAGTGAGCTGGAAGAGCGATTGGTAACCATCCAGGTTGGCAAACTGACCTCGGCGGAGATCACCGAGGCGCTGGCGAACGGGGAGGCCTTGGCCCGCGCCCTGATCGACCGCGGTGAGATCGAGGGCGCAGTCTTGGCGCTGTCTGGGAACCTGCGCTGTCTGCAGGCGCAGGAAGACACCTTTCTTCAAACAGAGCAGCCGCCGGAGCTTGCCTATGCCTGACTTTCCCCTTCGCCGGACCTGCCTGCTGGTTGAAGAGATCTTTCACGAATGCGGACCGCCGGCTGCCCAGCCGCGCCGCCGGGCGGCCATGCTGGCCGTCGTCGCCAATCCCTTCGCTGGCCGCTATGTCGAGAGCCTGGAACCGGCGATGGAGGACCTGAAACCTTTGGGTCTGATGATGAGCGAGCGCCTAATCGCAGCCCTCGGCGGGCCGGAGGGCATCGACGGCTATGGCAAGGGCGCCCTGGTCGGTGCCCGGGGAGAGTTGGAGCATGGTGCGCTGTGGCATGTGCCCGGCGGCTATGCCATGCGCGAACTTTTGGGTGAGGCCAAGGCCATCGTGCCCTCGGCAAAGAAGGTGGGTGGCCTGGGCGCGCGGCTAGACGTGCCTTTGGGACACATCAATGCCGCCTACGTGCGCAGCCACTTCGACGCTATGGAGGTCGGTCTGCCGGACGCGCCGCGCGACGACGAGATCCTCTTCGCTTTGTGCATGACCTGCGGGCCGCGCGTGGCGGCGCGTATGGGCGGGCTGACGGCTGATCAGGTAAAGGGCGAAGACGGCCTGCGTTGATCGCCGGGCGGGCTTGTGACAGCTTGGCGGGCAAGGCGAGACCTCTCCCGTCAGCACCAGGATCCGGCCTATGAACAGACTAGACAGCCTCGTCGACCGCCGGTCGGAGGGCTATCACCGCAACCTCGCCGCCATGCAGGCCCTGCTGGCCGATATGGCGGAGAAGGGCGCCCAGCTTGAGGCCGGCGGTGGTGCACGGGCGCGTGAGAAGCATCTGGCGCGGGGCAAGTTGCTGCCGCGTGAGCGGGTGACCCGCCTGCTGGATCCAGGTGCACCCTTCCTGGAGGTCGGACGCTATGCGGCCTGGGGCCTCTATGACGATGCCGTGCCCTCGGCCGGGATCATCACGGGCATTGGCCGTGTCTCTGGCGTCGCCTGTATGATCGTCTGCAACGATGCCACGGTGAAGGGCGGCACCTACTACCCCATGACCGTGAAGAAGCACCTGCGCGCGCAGGAGATCGCGGCGCAGAACCGGCTGCCTTGCCTCTACCTGGTGGACTCCGGCGGTGCCAACCTGCCGAACCAGGACGAGGTTTTTCCCGACCGCGATCACTTCGGGCGTATCTTCTACAACCAAGCCAACCTCTCGGCTGCCGGCATCCCGCAGATCGCCGTGGTCATGGGCTCCTGCACCGCTGGCGGGGCCTATGTGCCTGCCATGTCGGACGAGAGCATCATCGTCGCCAAGCAAGGCACCATCTTCCTGGGCGGCCCGCCGCTGGTGAAGGCAGCCACCGGCGAGGTGGTGAGCGCCGAGGATCTGGGCGGGGCGGAGGTGCACACCAAGACCTCCGGCGTCAGCGATCACTATGCGGAGAACGACGCCCATGCCCTGGCGCTGGCCCGCCGCATTGTCGCCAACCTCAACTGGAGCAAGCAAGGCAGCTTGCAGCAGGCGACGCCTGAGCCGCCGGCCTATGACCCGGACGAGATCGACGGCATCGTGCCTCCCGACCTGAAGCACCCCTATGACGTGCGTGAGGTCATTGCCCGCATCGTTGACGGCTCGCGGCTGGACGAGTTCAAACGGCTCTACGGCACCACCCTGGTCTGCGGCTTTGCCAAGATCTGGGGCTTCCCGGTCGGCATCATCGCCAACAACGGCGTGCTCTATTCGGAATCGGCGCTGAAGGGGGCACACTTCATCGAGCTTTGCGCCCAGCGCGGCATCCCACTGGTCTTCCTGCAGAACATCACCGGCTTCATGGTGGGCCGCAAGTACGAAGCCGGCGGCATCGCCAAGGATGGGGCCAAGCTGGTGACCGCTGTTGCCACCGCCAAGGTGCCGAAGTTCACCGTCATCTGCGGCGGCTCCTTCGGTGCCGGCAACTACGGCATGTGCGGGCGCGCCTACAGCCCCAACTTCCTGTGGATGTGGCCCAACGCGCGTATCTCCGTCATGGGTGGCGAGCAGGCGGCAGGTGTCCTGGCGACCGTGCGCCGCGATGGGCTGGAGGCCCGCGGCGAGAGCTGGTCGGCGGAAGAGGAAGCGGCCTTCAAGCAGCCGGTCTTGGAGCAGTTCGAGCGGGAGGCCCATCCCCTCTATGCCTCGGCCAGGCTTTGGGACGACGGTATCATTCCGCCGGCGCGCACCCGCGATGTCTTGGGCCTGTCCCTCTCGGCCAGCCTCTCGGCGCCGGCACAGCCGACGCGCTTCGGCCTCTTCCGGATGTAAGGGGGATCTCGTGATGTTCACCAAGATCCTGATCGCCAATCGCGGCGAGATCGCCTGCCGCGTCATCCGCAGCGCCCGCTCCTTAGGCATCGCCACGGTCGCTGTTTACTCCGATGCCGATGCCGCGGCCCTACACGTAGCCGAGGCCGACGAGGCCTGGCGCCTGGGCCCGGCCCCCACGTCCGAAAGCTATCTGAAGGGAGAGGTGATCCTAGAGATCGCCCAGGCCAGCGGGGCCGAGGCCATTCACCCCGGCTATGGCTTTTTGTCGGAGAACGCGGCCTTTGCCGAGGCCTGTGCGGCGGCGGGGGTGACCTTCATCGGCCCGCCAGCCTCGGCCATCCGCGCCATGGGCCTGAAGGACGCCGCCAAGGCGCTAATGGACGAGGCCGGCGTGCCGGTCGTCCCCGGCTATCACGGCGCCGAGCAGGATCCGGCCTTCCTGGCCGAACGCGCCGCGGAGATCGGCTATCCGGTGCTGATCAAGGCGGTAGCCGGTGGCGGTGGCAAAGGCATGCGCCGCGTCGATAGGGCAGAGGACTTCGCAAGCGCGCTGCAAAGTGCCCAGCGGGAGGGCCAGAACGCCTTCGGGGACCCGCGGGTGCTGATCGAGAAGTACATCACCCAGCCGCGCCATGTGGAAATCCAGGTCTTCGCCGACAGTCAGGGCAATGCCGTCTCGCTCTTCGAACGCGACTGCTCTCTGCAGCGCCGTCACCAGAAGGTCATCGAGGAAGCACCGGCGCCCGGCATGCCAGAGACGGTGCGTGCCGCCATGAGCCAGGCCGCGGTGACGGCGGCCAAGGCCATCGGTTATCAAGGCGCGGGCACCATCGAGTTCATCGCTGACGGTGCCCAGGGCCTGCGCCCGGATGGCTTCTGGTTCATGGAGATGAACACCCGCCTGCAGGTCGAGCACCCGGTCACCGAACTGATCACGGGCCAGGACTTGGTGGTCTGGCAGCTGCGTGTCGCGGCTGGAGAGCCCTTACCGCTGGCGCAAGAAGACCTGGCGATCCAGGGCCATGCCTTCGAGGCGCGGCTCTATGCCGAGGACCCGGTCAAGGGCTTCCTGCCGGCCGTCGGGCGCCTGGAGCGTCTGGCCTGGCCGGCGGAGGCGCCTTGGCTGCGTATCGACAGCGGCGTGCGTGAAGGCGACAGCATCACCTCTTACTACGACCCTATGATCGCCAAGCTGATCGTCCAGGGAGAGACCCGCGCGCTGGCGCTGGCCCGCCTGGCGCAGGCCTTGGAGGCCTTGGAGGTTGAAGGGCTGACCACCAGCCGCGCCTTCCTGGCAGCCCTGGCCCGCCATCCCGGCTTCGCCGCTGGAGAGGTCGACACCGGCCTGATCGACCGCGATCTCAAGCAGCTGCTGCCCGTGCCCGGCCGTCCAGCCCGTGGCGCCATCGCTGCCGCGGCGCTCTATGCTGCCGGCGCCTTCGATCCGCCGGCCAGCAATGATCCCTGGGACAGTCTCACGGGCTTCCGCCTCTGGGGCGGCGCCAGCCAGCTGATCACCCTGGAGCATGACGAGACGCTGCTGGAAATCACCGCGGACTTCGACGGCCAGGCCTATCGCCTGACCTGGGACGACCAGTCCCTAGAGGTCGCCGTCGCCAGCCGCAGCACCTCCGCTGCGGTGCTGGACTTCGGGATGGCCCGCCTGCCGGTCAGCTTCCACCGCGGCGAGACTAGTCTGAGCGTCACGCTGCAGGGCGAGCGCAGCCTCTTCGGTCTGCCGGACCGAGATGCTGTCGGCGGCGAAGACGCCGGCGCCAGCCACCGCATCACCGCCCCCATGTCGGGCCGCATCCTCCTCGTGGCCGTAACGCCCGGTGAGAGCGTGACCAAGGGCCAGCTCTTGGCCGTGGAAGAGGCGATGAAGATGGAGCACAGCCTGATCGCGCCGCGCGACGGCGTGGTGGAGACGGTCAGCATCGCCGTCGGCGACCAGGTGGAGGAGGGCGCCCTGCTGGTGGCTTTGGAGGATAGTGAGGCCTAGGCGGCCGCCTTCTTTCGATCACCTACTGCCAGCAACCAGTCTCCCGGTGATCCGCGCCAGATTGCTTGGCGTTCGGTCAGCGAGGGTGTCGTCGGAGATCCGCTCCTCAGCTGCGAGGGAGGCCAGCCCATGGACCACCCCCCAGGCTGCCAAGGCGCGCTCATTGCGCTCTAAATCAGACAGTGGCGCGACGCTTCGACCGATCGTATCGCGCAAGACGTCATAGGCAGCCCGTGACACCCGACGAAGCTCCGCATCTGCGTCGTAGGTCGTGCCGGTCGAGAACATGAGGCGATAGAGCCCAACGTTCTCGCTCGCGAAGACGAGGTAGGCCTCCGCCAGGGCTGTGAGCTGCGTTTCTGGGTCAGGGTGACTGCTTTTTGCACGCAAGAGTGCCGCTCCGAGCCGCTCAAAGCCACGGACGGCCAGTGCCGTCAGCAGGTCGGACTTGGTTCGGAAGTGTGCGTGTGGAGCCGTCGCGCTGACACCCAGCTCTGCTGCGAGCGTTCGAACGCTGGGGGGCGCATCTGGTGCTTGGCGCAGGTGCTCCTCGGCTAAGTCCAAGAGAGCGCTGCGGAGATCGCCATGGTGATATGCGGTCTTTTCCAAAGCAGCCTCGAATCTATGCATTGCAAAGTTAGCAGCGCTAAGTTAGAAGGCAACCACCATTCGACGACACGCAAAAGGGGATCGTCATGAGCGCTGCCTCGCTCCGCCAATCGCTGCGTTGGTTCCACATTCTCGGCGGGTTGATCATTGGAACCTATCTCTATTCACCCTGGAGCAGCAATGCCGCCTTCTCGGTCCTGACGCTCTACCTGGTAACCCCGGCGCTGGTCTTGAGCGGCCTTGCCATGTGGAAGCAAAGCGTACTGCTTCGGTTTCTGCGCCTAAGCAGCTGAGCCTGCTCGTCTATCGCGGTTTGGCCGTCCCCGTCAGCGGTGCGCCGAGGGCTGGGTTGGCGGTGAAGACCATGTCGAGGACGCTGCCTTTGTTCAGGCTGCTCAAGGCCTCTTGCGTCTTCGCCTGGATAGCGTCCAAGTCTTGCAGCGATCCCACCTCATAGTCCTCGGGCAGCACAACATGCACCAGCACCAACTGAGTGCGGCCGTACTGCAGCACGCGCAAGAAAAGGTCCTGGACCGGTAGCTCTGCGGTGCTGATCTCAACGCTGCGCCTAACGCCAGCGACGATGTCGGCGTCCGGCGCGCGGGCCAGCAGCTCCATCAAGGAGCGCCAGGCCATGCGGACTGGAACAGCAATCGACACGAGCGACACCAGTATGACCAGGATGGAGTCGACATAGGGGGTTAGGAAGGCGGCGCCCGTGCCCTCGATCACGAAGATGCCGATGAAGCCCAGAAGCACGGCTGAGGAAACGGCCCCGTTCACCATCCAGTTCTCGGCATCCGCCTGGAGCAAGGGGCTGCCCGTCTTCTTTGCGGCGCGGCGGGCCACCAGTGCCAATGTGCAGCAGGCCAAGGTGGCGCCGACGCCGTAGATCAATGCCAGGCCGGCCTCGATGCGGTGTCCGCCGGCCAGGATCGTCGCCACCGCATCGACCAGGGCGAAGAGGATGACACCCAGCATCATCAAGCCCTTGAGGCCGTTTACCAGGGGCTCAAAGGCCAGATAGCCGAAGGGAAACTCCTCATCCTCGCCGCGCTGGATCAGGCGCGCGACCTTGATGGTGAAGAGCGCCGCCACGCAGTAGGCCAGATTGAAGAGGCCATCCAAGAGAATGGCCTGCGAGCCCGTGGCAAAGGTGAAGCCGATGCCCAGGCAGCCCAAAACCGCGCTGCCGATCGCCGTCACACGCAGATAGTGGTCTTCTTTCCGCGCTTTCTTCATCGCTCTTCGGTCTCCGATAGGGCGGGCTCTGCAAGCAGCCGCGACAACTCTTCGACGATGGCTTGTGATTGGCGACAGTTCAACAAGCCGTTGCGGCACACGAAATGAAACCCCGATGTCGTAGCATCTTCCGACAAGGCCAGCGCGCTGAGGCCGGAGAGCTGCGGAGGGCCGCGCCGCACGACAGCGTCGAGTGCATTGTCCAAGATCAAGGCGACGTCATCGGTGACCTGCGTCTCCCGAAGATAGCGCCTGAGGTCGCTTCGCCGTTCCGGCCAGGGCTGCGGCAGCAGGTGGACCGCGTCCGCGCTAAGGCCCAAGGAGAAGGCGCGTGTGTTGATATCAGGCGCCACGGCCTCCGTCGCCGCGGTGAGGTCTTCGAAGGCTTGAGAGATACGCGGATGATAGGCCTCTCCCGCAGCCGTCAACAGCAGGCCCTGCGGCAGGCGGCGGAAGAGGCTGATACCCAGGCTGGTCTCCAGCTTGCGCACCTGCTGGCTGACCGCACCGGCGGTGACGCCCAACTCGGCGGCGGCCAAGGTGAAGCTTAGGTGTCGGGCGGCGGCCTCAAAGGCGCGCAGGCCGTTCAGGCTGGGGATGCGGTGGCTCATCTCGTCTCCTCCGGTTCAGGCGACTGGTCCTAGCACCAGCTTTTCTAACCCTGCGACCCAGTTTTTCTCCTTTGCTGCGCTGCTCTGACGGCCCCTAGGGTCACGGCCCACAAGTGCTGGAGGAAGCGGATGACCCTGGAAGAGAAACAGCAGCAGCTGGTCGATGCAATCAAGGCGCGCGGCAAGATCTATCTGGCTGCCTTTCGCGAAGTGAAGCAGCGCTACGGCGAGGCCGAGGCGATCAGCGTCATGCGGGCGGCCAGCCGTGCTGTCGGCGAGGCGGAGGGGCAGGGGCTCTCCTGCTTCGCTCCGCGCGACTTCGCCGGCATGGCAGAGGCCTTCGCCAAGGCACCGGACGACGGCACCACCTATCAGGCTGACATCCGCCAGCTGGATGAGACTTGTCTTGAGGTGCAGATGATGGCCTGCCCCTTACGGGACAGCTGGATCGAGGCCGGCTGCAGCGATGAAGAGGTCTGCACCTTGCTCTACTGCGCCTCCGCCTTCGACGAAGCCACATTGGAGACAGCTGGCTTCGATTACGAGCTGGAGCTTTGGACGCCCGGACAAGTCGGCTGCTGCCGGACGCGGATCACGGAGAAGGCTGGCGGCTAGAGCAAGATGGTTTTCGTTTGAAAACCCAACTACCCGCGTACCCCTCTCCTGAGCGTGTCGAAGGGTTGAGCAGCGGGCGTAAGCCCGCACCTGTCGAAAGGCGGGCCCCAGGCACGGTGCTAACGGCCCGCCTTTCGACGGACGCTCGCTAGCGCTCGCTGCTCAAGACGAGGGAGTGATCTTGGGAACAGCACTCCTATCTGAACTCATCATGCTCTTGAGGGTTACCAGCCCTCAAACCCCGCCAGCGCCTCGTCCGGCACAGCGCCGGCAGCGACATCGGTGAAGGCCTGGTCGAGGATAGTGACGGCCTCATCTGCCTCGGTGCGGCTCAAGGTCAGTGGCGGGGTCATCTCCAGCACGTTGGAGTTCATGCCGACGTAGTAGAGGACCAGGCCCAGCTCGAAGGCGCGGTAGACCAGCTTGGCAGCCTCGCGCGCTGCCGGGGCCTTGGTTGCGCGGTCACTGACCAGCTCGACACCGATGGCGAGACCACGGCCGCGGACGTCGCCGATCAGGGGCTGACGCTGAGCCAGCGCGCGCAAAGCCGCTTGCAGATGCGCGCCGACCTCTGCTGCTTGGTCAATCAAGCCTTCGGCCGCGATGGTGTCCAGCACAGCGAGGCCGGCGGAGGCTGAGACTGGGTTGCCGTGCAGGGTCTGCATGGAAAAGGCGGTGGCGAAATCCAAGATCTCGGCTGGGCCGATGGCGGCGGAGAGCGGCAGGCCGCCGCCTAGGCCTTTGCCCATGACGATGATGTCGGGCTCCACCCCTTCATGACTGATGCAGTGGAAGCGGCCGGAGCGGCCGAGGCCCACCTTGACCTCGTCGCTGACGATCAGGATCCCGTGCTTGCGGCAGAGCGCGGCGAGCCGGGCCATGAAGCCGGGTGGCGGGACAATGAGACCGCCATCGGACTGGATCGGTTCCAGGAAGAGGGCCGCGACCTCCTGCGGCGGGCAGTCGGTCTCGAAGGCGCGTTCCAGCGCGGCCAGAATGGCGCCGCCGCTGGCATCGCCCTCTAGCGGCCGATAGGGGTCGGGGTAGGGGATGACCTGCAGGCCGGCAGCCTTCTCCGCATGCTCCTGCACGCTGTGGGCGGAAATCGCCATGGAGCCCGCAGTGCCGCCATGATAGGCGCCGGCGAAGGAAATGATCCGCGGGCGCCCCGTCGCCGCCACCACCGCACGGGCCACGGTCTCGTTGGCATCAGAGCCGGAGTGGCCGAGCCAAACCCGCTCGCCGCGCGGCGTTAGCTCCAGCAGGCGCTCGGCCAAGGTGACGGCGGGGAGGGTGGCGTTGGAAAGCGTACTGGCGGCGGCCTGATCGCCGAGCGCCTTGGCCACGGCCTCCGCAACGGCGGGATGGGCTTGGCCTAAACTGACAGCGCCCCAGGAGGCCGAGAGATCAAGCAGGCGGCGACCCTCCTCATCCCGGACATAGCTCCCCTGGCCGCCGGTCACCGCAAGCGGGAAGAAACGGAGCTTCTGCAAGCGGGACAGGCTGGCCGTATCGCGGTCGTAGAGGGAGGGCATATTGCGGCTCCTTCGCACCAAAACGTGAAGCTTTGTGAGGCTGCCGGCGTTGCACCGGGGGCTGTTGCTCTAGTCTGCCGGGGAAGGACTTAGGCAGGCAAGCAGAGGAGGTCGTCTGCGCGATGAAGCGGCAGAAGCAGAAGCCAAAGCGTAACCGTCAGCGCAAAGCCACTGCGGCACCGCAGCCGGCTGCACCGCAGGCAGCAGCGACCCGGCGCGGGTTCCTCAAGCGGGCCGGCACCTTCGGCGTGATTGCCGTGGGTCTTGGCGGCGTTGGCTGGTACTTCGTTGAGGACGTGCGCGCGACCGTGCGGGAGGAAGACCTCTCGCGTATTGGCCAAGGGGTGGCGACCGTGGTGCAGATCCACGACCCGCAGTGTCCGCGCTGCACGGCCCTGCAACGCCAGGCACGCCGCGCCATGGAGGCCTTCGACGCGGGCGAGCTGCAGTATCTGGTGGCCAACATCACCAGCGACAAAGGTCGCCGGCTGGCCAACCATCACAACGTCGGCACCGTGACCCTCTTGCTCTTCGGCCCAAACGGCGATCTGCGGAACATCCTGGTCGGCACGCGCGAGAGCGAGGAGCTGGTATCAGCCTTCCGCCGGATCATACCGCGCAGCTCTTAACAGAACCAATTGCTGTGCGTTCGACACATTTTCTCCTTTTTTCCATCTTGACGCGAAGCCCTTAACTCAGGCTTGCTTTCCGCACTGTCGGTTCCCCCCTTCAGTCAAGGGGGGCTAAGAGGGAATTGGGACGGCAGGCTGATCCGCCTGCTAAAGCCCAAGCTGCCCCCGCAACTGTATGCGGTAAGGGTTGGCCCCATGCATGCCACTGCGGCGCCAGGCTTAGCTTGGCAGTCCGTGGGAAGGCGGGGCCGAACCGATGACCCGCAAGCCAGGAGACCTGCCGGCGGAGCGTCATCGAGTCCTTCGGGCGGGGTGCCCTGGGACGCGGCCTTCTGCGCAGTGGTGACGTGCACGTCCGTCGTAGCGTCACTGGCTCTGTGTGGAGGCCTCTCTACCCATGTCGTTCCCCTTCTTTCCCCGCCGTCTGGCCCCCTCCGTCCTCCTGCTAGCTGGCAGCGTCAGTCTGGCCACGCCTGTCCTGGCGCAAGACGCGGAGGAAGGGCCGATCACCGCCGGCAGTGCGGACGTCGTCGCCATCGATCCCTTGGTGGTGACAGCCACCGGCTTCCCGGTGCCGGAGGACGAGCTCGGTAACTCCGTCACCGTGATCACCCGGCAGGAGATTGAAGAGCAGCATCTGCGCACGCTACCGGACGCACTGCGCCGCGTCCCGGGGATGAGCGTCGTACAGTCAGGCGGGCAGGGGGCACAAACCTCGGTCTTTACCCGCGGCGGCAACTCCAACCAGACCCTTATCCTCTTGAACGGCCGGCCGATTGGCGATCCCTCAACCCCTAACGGGCAGATCGACCTGGCAGGCATTCCCTTGGCCAACGTCGAGCGGGTGGAGGTCGTCCGCGGACCGGGTGCCTCTCTCTACGGCAGCCAGGCGCAGGCCGGTGTTATCAACATCATCACCCGCCAAGGCGAAGGCCCCTTCACCGCCACCGGCCAGGCGGAGTTCGGCACGCAGAACACCTTCAACCAGACCGCCAATGTGAACGGCACATCCGGCCCCGTTGGCTATGACGTCACCTTCAACGCGCTCCGCACGCGCGGCTTCAACACAACACCTGCTAGACTGGAATCTGCTGGGGTGGCTGCGGAGGATGACGGTTTCCGGGAGTACAACGGTGCGGTCGCTCTGAATGGCGACATCTCCGATCAGCTTTCCGCGCGGGCCTATTTCGGCATCAGCGACGCGCGCTTCGATCTCGACACGGTCCCGGACGACCCCAATGCCGAGCAGCGAACGCGGGACATCTTTGTCGACGCGGCTCTGGAAGGCTCCTTCATGAATGGCTTCTGGCAGCCGACCCTTGCCTTTGGCTTTGCCGACTTTCACCGCAGCACCACCGACGACGCGGACGCGAACAGCGCCACCATCGTCGATACTACCCAAGATGGCTCGCGTATCGATATTGAACTCAGGAACGACTTCCTGATCAATGACACGAACCTGGTGACCCTGGGCGGGGGTATTCAGCGCGAGAGCTTCAAACAATCCGGCTTCAGCAACTTCAGTGGTTTCATCATCGACAACGACTCTGACGCCGACCGCCTGCAGGGCAACGTCTTCGGCCAACATCGCTTCAGCTTCGATGACCGCTTCTTCCTGACCAGCAACATCCGGGGCAGCTTTATCGAAGATACAGGAAACGCGGTGACCTTCTCGGTCACGCCCTTGGTCACCTTTCCGGAGACCGGTACCACCTTCCACGGCTCGGTCGGTACTGGCTTTCGCGCACCCTCTCTCTTTGAACTCTTCGGTTTCTCGCCGACAAACTTCAATACCGCCTTTCGCGGCAATCCGGATCTCGATCCAGAACGGAACTTTTCTTGGGAGATCGGCGCGCGCCAGGATCTCTTCAATCAACGCCTGGGTTTCGGTGCGACCTACTTCAACAATTCCTTCAAGGATGCAATCGTCACGGTCTTTGACGCCTCTTTTAACTCGACAACAGAGAACGCTGACACGCTGGACACCCAAGGTGTCGAAGCATTCGTCGAGGTCAATCCCTTTGACAGCCTCTACTTCCGCTTCGACTACACCTTTACCCATAGCGATCTGGACGACGATAACCCCACAACGCCAACCCAGGCGCTGCGGCGGCCGAAGCACCAGATCAACGCTGTGGCTGCTTACGATGTCACTGACTGGTTTCAACTCACCGGCAATCTCTTGACCGTCGGCGGGCGGCAGGACATCGGCCTCTTCGGTGGCTTTGAGAACCCCAAGCCCTACACCATCATCAACCTGGCGGCCAACTTCACGCTGCTGGAGAATCTCGAGTTCTATGTCCAGGGCAACAACGTCACCAACCAAGAATATGAGCCGGCTGTTGGCTTCGCCGGCCCGGGCGCGCAGGCCATCTTTGGGATCCGCGCGCGCTTCTAGCTGGTTGGCACTGGCCGCTGGCCTTGTCATCGGAAGCAGCGCCCTTGGGGCGGAGCCTGCGGCTCCGCCCCAGCGTGTGGTTTCTATGAACATGTGCCTCGACCAACTGCTGGTAGATTTGGCCGATCCGCAGCAGATCGCCTCGATCACCTTGCTGTCGGCGGTATCCCTTGCTTCTGGCCTCAAGGGCGAGATCGAGCCTTTGCTCGACCAGGGCCTGGTCTTGAACATGGGCCGGGCAGAGGAAGTCTTGCCGCTGCAGCCCGATCTGGTGCTGGTCGATTTCTTCTCCGCCCAGCCGACGGCGACGGTCCTGCGCCGTCTGGGCTACCGCGTCGAGGCTTTTGCCTTTGCCACTACCCTGGATGACGTCGTGGCGACTCTTGACTGGATGGGGGGGCTCTTGGGGCAAGAGGCGCGTGCCGAGGCGGAGGTTCTAAGGTTTGAAGCCGAACGCGCAGCCATACTCGCGGCAAGCCAAGAGACTGGACCGCCGCCCAGCCTGGCCATTCTAACCCCTGGTCTCAGACTGCAAGGGCGCGAGACCTTATTGGGCGATGCGGCTGCCTTGGCGGGCTGGCGCAACAAGGCGGAAGACTGGGGTGTCGAGACCTTCGGCGCGCTCTCGCTGGAGACCTTGATCACCGATCCACCGGACGCGCTTGTCCTGGCCCTGGATCAGGATACGCCAGCTTCCCAGCAAGTGGTCTTGCTGGACCATCCGGCCCTGACTGCCTTGGCTGACGATCTACCGGTCATGCAGCTCTCCTCCGATACCTGGGTCTGCGGTACGCGCTCCATTCTGCAGGCCGCGCGCAGCCTCTTGGATTTGCGCGCTACGCTCGACGCTAAGGGGCAGTCGTGACCCCAGGGCGTCTCTATGCCCTGCTGACGCTGCTGCTCTCTGTCGGCGTGATCCTGTCTCTCTCCGTCGGGGCCAGTGGTCTGCCGCCCGCGTCCATCCTGGGCGGCCTCTTCGGCTGGGGCACGGCCGAAGAGGTACTGATCATGCAAGAGCTGCGGGTGCCGCGGACGGCCCTGGCCGTGCTGATCGGCGGCGGTCTCGCGCTGACCGGTGCCGCTTTGCAAGGTTTCTTGCGTAACCCCTTGGCCGAACCGGCGATCTTCGGCATCTCCGGCGCCGCTGCCTTGGGCGCCGTCTTGGCCTTCTACACGGGCCTGAGTGCACTCTTTCCCTTGGCTTTGCCGCTGGCCGGGCTGGCTGGTGCGGGACTGGCCTCCTTCTTCCTGCTGCTCTTGGCCGGGCGGCAGGCAACCACCTTGGGGCTGGTGCTCTCTGGCGTCGCCATCTCCGCCTTTGCCGGCGCCTTGACCTCGCTGGCCTTGAACCTGATGCCGAGTCCCTTTGCCGTCTTCGAAATCGTCTTCTGGCTCTTGGGCTCGCTTGCCGACCGCTCGAACGAGCACCTGGTTCTGGCCGCGCCCTTTATCCTGTTTGGGGCTTTCCTGCTGCTTTTGCTGGGTCCGGCGCTTAACGCCTTGACCCTGGGCGAAGATACGGCGAGCAGCATGGGGATTGGCTTACCGTTGGCCCGCGTGCTGCTGGTGGCTGGCTGTGCCTTGGTGGTCGGTGCCGCAACGGCTGTCAGCGGCGCAATCGGCTTCGTCGGTCTTGTGGTGCCGCACCTCTTGCGGCCTTTGGTGGGATCGCTGCCCAGCCGTTTGCTGCCGGCCTCCTTTCTCGGCGGGGCCACGCTCCTGCTCTTTGCCGATCTGGCAACGCGGGTGATCCTGCCGCAGGAAGGCCTGAAGCTGGGCGTGGTGACGGCGTTGATCGGCACGCCTTTCTTCCTCTGGCTGGTGCTGAAGCTCAGGCGGGAGGCCGTGTGACTATGATCCTAGTGGCGGAAGAGGTCTCGGTCCGTCTGGGCCGTCAGCAGGTGGTGCAGCCGGCCAGCCTGCGCCTAGAGCCGGGTGAGACCCTGGGCCTGATTGGCCCGAATGGTGCCGGCAAGACCAGCCTGATGCGTGCTTTGGCTGGTCTGATCCCTGCGGAGGGGCGGCTGCTCTTAGGTGGCCAGCCGCTCTCCGCCATGACCCCGCGTCAGCGTGCGGCCAAGCTTGCCTATCTGGCACAAGGCGGGCAGTGCCACTGGGCAGTGTCGGTAGAGGACCTGGTCGCCTTGGGCCTGAGGGCGGTGCGCAGCCCCTTTGCTGGTGCCCCGCCCGAGACCGGTGAGATGGTCGCGAGGGTTCTCGCCGATCTCGGGGTCTCCGGCCTGGCGAAACGCTCGGTCGTCAGCCTCTCTGGCGGGGAGCGCGCCTCGGTCCTGTTGGCGCGTGCCCTGGTCGCGGGTCCCAGTCTACTGCTCGCTGACGAGCCGGTGGCGGCCCTGGACCCTGGCCAGCAGCTGCGCGTCCTCGACCGCCTGCGCCATCGCGTCGATCACGGCTTGGGCCTGCTGGTCATCCTGCACGATCTCTCGCTGGCTGCGCGTTACTGCGACCGCCTGGCGTTGATGCACCGTGGCCGTATCCTGCTGCAGGGATCGACCGCCTCGGTGCTGGCCAGTAGGGAGCTGCAAGAGAGCTACGGCGTCAGTTTTGCCATTGGCTCGGTTGGCGATGTGCCCAGCGTGGTGGCGCTGCAGCCTTAGGAATGCACCTCGTCGGGCTCTGCCGTCTTTGGCTCCAAGAGCGCGCGCCAGGCGTCACCTTGGGCGGGGTCGAGCCGACCGCTGGCCATTGCTTGCCTGAGAGCAATGCGCCAGGCGGCACGGCCAGGCCGGCTGTCTTCCTGCGGCTGCACCGGTGGGCCTGCCAGCGCGGCTTCTGCCGTCGACTTGGCCTTGCTGCAGCGCTACGGTGGGCCAGTCTAAATAAATGCCAAGTAG
>JBCBSF010000056.1:0-22360 GCA_039819325.1 Pseudomonadota bacterium
CACTTAGCTATCTCTACAACAAAGGTGCAGAGTTCAGGGCTGCGCAAGAGAGAGAAATTGATCCGCAGTACCGAGCCCTTGGTGAGTCGACAGCATCGCAGCTCCCAGGGCGGGGCGGAGGGCTCGCTGATGTGTATAGGCATGTGCTGCTCGCTGCTGAAGCTATGAGGGTCTTGGGTCGACCGCTCACGACCAGGGAACTCGTAAAGCACGAGCTCGATGTAACCGACGGCTTGGACAACGGGCTCGATTCTTGGAACAATGCTCAAGGCATGAAAATCGGTTTGTATGCCCGAGAATATGGAAACTCCTGGCAGGACGTCGTTCGTCTATCTAGAGAAGCGATGACGCAGACGTTCGCAGGCAGCGATATCGGCGAAATCGAAAGAACGTGGCGTCGTGAGCCCGCCGAAACGGGTCTCTCCAAGTTCTACCATGATGCCCCAGTGGCCTTGCCGGGCCGCGACCCTGGGTTCGATGTTTGGAAGAACCAGTTCGTTCTCGATCAGGACTTCTATGTGAAACCCGGCACGATAGAGTTGGATGGGGGACGGCTGAAGCTCGAGCCACTTGGCGTTGCGCCACCACGTCAGTGGACGAAGAACCCAATGATAGTCGACGAGAAAGGGATCATTCAGCGTGACCCGCAAGGGGAGCCTCTTCGGAAGACTGTCGAGCAGTCGGCCTGGCCTGACGCTGAGGGGAATTGGAATCAGGGTAAGGGCTTTGTCTACGAAGAGGGCAATGCCGCGCCGCCCCTACTCGGCGACCTGACCAAGCGGACTAGAGAGCCACGGAACCTATTCCACTCCTGGCACCTGCCGACGGAAGGCAAAGGCTCCTATTGGGAGGTGCAAGAGGAACGCGCTCGCCGCTTCTACGACAACACCTACCGGCGCTAGCGCGAAGCACCACACCCCCATCCGTACGTACGAGGCAGCCCCGGCTGCCTTTTTTCATGCCCGCAGAAAAGGAGCCTCTGCCATGGCGTCTGATGTCTCTCTTTGCAATCAAGCCCTCGACCGGGTCGGCGCGCAGACCATCGTCGCGTTGAGCGAGGCGAGCGCTGGGGCGCAGGCCTGTGCGCGGCTCTATCCGCAGGCGCGCGATGCCTTGCTGGCGCTGCACGATTGGCGCTTTGCCAGAGCGCGGGCCAAGCTGGCGCCGCTGGCAGCCCCGGTGCCGGCGCCCTGGAGCCAGCTCTATGTCCTGCCCAGCGACTGCCTGGCCGCCCGCGCGCTGGGGCCAGCTGACCATCGCCTCGGCCTGCAGGGCGGGCGCTTCTCTGTGGAAGGCGACTGGGTCTTGAGCGACCTCGCCGATGCGACCCTGATCTACACCCGCCGCGTCACAGAGGCCGGCCTCTTCGATCCGCTCTTCGCCGAGGCGCTCGCCGCCTTGCTGGCCCTGCGGCTCGGCGCGGCGCTCAGGGTCGATCCCGACCTGCTGCGGGAGGTCCAGCGCGAGTACCAGTTGGCGCTCGACCGCGCGCGGGCGGTGGATGCCAATCAGGCCTCCAATCGCGAGCAGCCGGAGGCTGACTGGATCGAGGCCAGGGCATGACCATCACCCGGACCCAACCCTCTTTCGCCGCCGGCGAGCTGACGCCGGCGCTGCAGGCGCGCAGCGATCTGGCCAAGTATCATGTCGGCCTGCGCTTTGCCGAAAACCTTTTCGTGCGCCCGCAAGGCGGCATCGTGAACCGGCCCGGGACCCGCTTCGTCTGCGAGGTCGCCGACAGTGAGGCCGCCAGCCGGCTGCTGCCCTTCTCCTTCTCCACGCTGCAGACCTACGTGTTGGAGTTCGCCGACAAGCGTATGCGCGTCCTGCTGAACGGCGGCCTGGCTTTGGAGAGTGCCGAACCCCTGGCTGACATCTCCCAAGCCGAGGCCGTTAGCGTCTTCCACCCCGGCCACAGCTTCGGCGATGGCGAGGAGGTAGTAATCACCGGCGGACAAGGCATGGAGCAGATCAAGGAACGGGTTCTGTTGATCTGCCAGGCCGAGGCCGACCGCTATTGCTTGCGGTCCAAGAGTTCCGTCCTGCCGTTGGACAGCCGCGCTTTCCATCCCTATCACGGCGGCGCCAAGGTCTCGCGGGTCTATAGCCTGGCAACGCCCTATGCTGTAGCCGATCTGCAAGACCTCTCTGCGATCCAGAGCGCTGACGTGCTCTACCTGGTGCATCCCGACTATCCGCTGCACAAGCTCTCGCGCACGGATCACACCGCCTGGACCTTGGAGGCGGTGACCTTCGCACCCGACATTGCGGCGCCAGGCGGGGTGGGCGTCAGCGCCACCTACGACACGGCCGGGACCGACACGACCTACCGCTATCAGGTGACCGCCATTGCGGCTGACAGCGGCGAGGAGAGCCTGGCCTCCAGTGCGGCCAGCGCGGTGAACGACCTCAGCTTGGCCGGTAACAAGAACAGCATCACCTGGTCGGCCGTCGCCGGCGCCGACCGCTATGAGGTCTACAAGGACGACAACGGCGTCTTCGGCTTTATTGGCGGGACAGAGGGACTGTCGTTCGAGGATGCCAACATCACGGCTGACCTCTCCTCGACGCCGCCCAAGGCGAAAAACCCCTTCGAGGGAACTGGTAACCGCCCTTCCACGGCTACCTTCTTCGAGCAGCGCTTGGTCTTGGCGGCGACGAACAAGCGGCCGCAAACCCTCTGGTTCAGCACCACGGCCAACTTCGAGAACTTCGGCACGCGCTCTATCGCCCAGGCCGACGATTCTGTGGAGGTGACCCTGGTCGCGCGGCAAGTGAACGCCGTGCGCCATCTGGTGGCCAAGGAGGATCTCTGGGCGCTGACCAGTGGCGGGGAGTGGCGCATCCGAGGCGGCGGTGACGTGGACTATATCACGCCCTCAAGCGTTACCACCAAGAAGATCAGCGCCTGGGGCGCCAGCAAGGTGCCGCCCTTGGAGATCGGCTCCTCCATCCTCTTTGTCGTGGAGAAGGGCCAAGCGGTGCGTGATCTCTTCCATCAGATCACCGTCGATACCTTTGCCACGCAAGAGGGCAGCGATCTTTCGGTGCTGTCCAGCCACCTCTTTGAGGGGCGAACCATCAAGGCCTGGGCCTATGCCCAGACCCCGCATTCGCTGATCTGGGTGGTAATGGACGACGGCAGCCTGCTTTCCTTCACCTACTTCCGCGAACACCAGGTCTACGCCTGGACCCGCCATGCCACCGAGCGCCTGAGCGCTGAGGACGGCTGCTTCGAAGACGTGACCGTGATCTCCGAGGATGGCGAGGATGTGCCCTATTTCTTGGTCAGTCGCCAGGTGCAAGGCCGTCGCCAGCGTAGCATCGAGCGTATGCCCCAGCGGGTGACGCGGCCACTGGAAGAGGCTTTCTTCCTAGACTGCGGGCTCTCTTACGCCGGCCCGGCCACTCAGGGCATCTTGGGGCTCGATCATCTGGAAGGCCGGCAGGTAACCGTGCTTGCCGATGGTCAGGTCTTGCGCGACCTGACGGTCACTGCGGGTGCCCTCGCTCTGCCTTTCGCGGCTGGCAAGGTGCAGGTGGGCCTGGCCTATGAGGCAACCCTGCGCAGTCTGCCTTTGCCCCTGGAAACCCGCGCCGGGCCGACCACGGGACGGATGAAGCGTCCCGTCCGCTTGACCGTCACCACCTATGAGACACGCGGCCTCTGGGCCGGCCCCAGCGCTGACCGGCTCTTCACCTACCGGCCGCGCTCCAGCGAGGCGCTGGGCAGCCCGCTCGCCTTGACCGAAGGCCGGATCGAGCTGGACTTGGCGGCCGAGTGGTCACGTGAGGCCGATCTCTGGATTAAGCAGCGCGACCCGCTGCCGATGGAAATCCTGGCGATCACGCCGGAGGTCAGCCTTGGCCGTTGAGCTGCGCCCGGCACAGCCCGGTGACGCGCGCCTGCTGGCTGACAGCCTGCGGGCCGCCGACCGGGCCGAGGTGCTGGCCAGTGATGGCTTGGACCCTTTGGCCGCTCTGCAGCGGAGCCTGGCCCTGTCCAGCGAGGCCTATCTAGGTCTTGTTAACGGACAGCCGGCTGCCTTGCTGGGGGTGCGCCGTATCAGCCTGTCCAGCGATCACGGCATTCCTTGGCTCTTGACCGGCGTGGCTGTGGAGCAGGCGCCGCTCAGCTTCCTGCGCGCCTCTCGCTCGGTCGTGGCGGTTTGGCGCCGGGACTATGCCAGTCTCAGCAACTGGGTCGATGCGCGTCACGAGACCGCTAAGCGCTGGCTGGCCTGGCTGGGCTTCACCTTGGGCCCCGCCAGGCCCTACGGCGTCGCCGGCCTGCCCTTTCATCCCTTTCATCTGGAAGGACCTCTCATGTCTTCTGTCACCCGCCCGTCGCCGCCTGATCGGGAGCAAGGTTGATGCCGCGCGTTCCTCTCTACGGCGGCCCACGCGAGACCGCCCGGCCGCTTCCCCGTGGCTTGGAGCAGAGCGCCAGAGCCACCGTCGGCAGCCATGCTGGCTTCGACTTCTCAGGTCTATCCGCCGGCATTGCGAACGTCGGCTCTGCGGTCGGGGAGTCTGAAGCGCAACTCCAAGGCGCCAGTGAGGAGGCTGAGTTCTTAGCCGCTCAGAACCGCGCCGATACCTTGCAAGAGGCGATGCTGAACAGCGGTGATCGGGATCCTGGCGGTGAGGATCAGCTCTTTGCTTTCCAGGAAGGCCTGCTCGCGATCGGCGCGGACCTGTCCAGCCCCAGGCTGCAACGGCTTTGGACCGAAAACAGCAGCCTACGGCGCGGTCTCTTCACCCGGGACGCGTCGCGCCGTGCCGAGCAGACAGCCGCTACGCAGCTCCGCCAAGCAGAGGCGGAGCGTCTGGCCGCGCATCGGACGGCAGCACTGGACGCCCTGGACGATCCGCAAGCCTTCGCCGAGCGGCGCGATCTCTTGGCCGTGGAGGCGGAGCTGCAGGCAGCCACCTTGCCGCCAGATCAGCGCCGGGCCCAGGTTGAGCAGTCCCTCGCCGGCCTGCATGACGCTGCCTTGCTGCGTAACTTGGAGCGCGGCGCGCTCACTCAGGCGCAAGAGCATCTCGACCAGCTTCCAGCCGGCTTGCGGCAAGAGCGAGCAGAGGCCCTGCGGCAGGAGCAGCTTCTGCAGGACGGACGTGCTTTGGCCCAGGAGCTTCTGGGGCAGAACGAAGAGGCGGTCGCTGCTGCTTTGGAGCAGGCTCCTCTTGAGGTAGCCGACATCGCCCGCCGGCAGATCGCAGCCTTGAGCCGCCAGAACTCTGGCGACCCGCAGTCGCGTGCTCTCCGAGAGCAGGCGTTAGACGCGGCCTGGGAGCAGCTGGGCCAAGGGACCAACCCTGACGACTTGCCGCTGGAAACCCGTCAGGACCTGGGCGCCGAGGACCTAGGCATCCTCCGGCTCGCCTTCGATGGCCTTGGCGCTGAAGAGCCAGATCCGGCACTCTATGAGCGCCTGACCGCCCTCCCACCGCAGCGCTTGGCAGCGGTTGATCTCTTTGGCCAGAGATTGGATCTGGGCGAGGCCGCTTTCCGCAGCCTACGCAGCCAGCAACTCAACGCCCGCCGCCTGCTTGCCGGCAGCGATGAAGAGGCGCGTCAAGAGCTCTTCGACAACCACTTGCGCCGTCAGCAGCTCCTGCAGCGTACAAACGCAGCGATGGACATCGATAGAGGCCGCCTGGCCCTGGCCCTCGATCACGCCCTCCGCCAGGCCCGGCGGGCCAAGGGTAGCGCCTTGAGCGCGGCGGAGGACGAGGCTGCCTTGGGCGAGGCCCTGCGCAGTCTCGGGATCACCAACACAGAAGAGGAGTAGCAATGATGGGAGCTACAGCCATTCTCGGCGCCGCGGTTGGCCTGCAAGCCATTGGACAGGTGACGCAGGGTATGCAGGCGCAGCAGGCAGCTCAGTTCAACGCCCGGGTCGCAGAGAACAATGCGCGGCTGCAGGACAATTTGGCGTTAGATGCTGCCAGGCGCGGCCAGATTGAGGAGCAGCGCAGTCTTCTGGACGCCGGCCGCCTGCGCAGCCGTCAGGCCGCAGCCCTTGCAGCCAACGGCGTCGACATCTCCAGCGGTTCGCCCTTGCAGACCTTAGCCGACACCGCGGCCTTGGGCCGCTTGGATGGCCTGCAAGTGCGCGCCAACGCCGAGCGGGAGGTCTTTAGCCGCCAACTAGCCGCCAACGACGCCCGCGTGCAGGCCAGCCTCAACCGCGCCCAAGGCCGATCGGCTCTGACTCAAAGCGCCTTCAACGCGGGCGGTTCACTGCTGACTGCGGGCTCGCTTTTTGCTTAGCGGTGCTTTGGCTCGCTCTGCAGGCCCTAGCTCGAAGGCGCTTTGCAGTCCGGCCTGGGGATACTCCTAACCAGAGTGATTGCTGTGTGCTCGATCCTGGTCTGATCGCCGCTCTCTACGGCATCAAGGTAGGCCTGGACCAGCTCCCGTGGGACTCCCGCTGCGCTGCAGAGTGCGCGGGTGATCTCTTCGACCGCTTCCAGGCGGGTCCGGCCAATCGTTGACATGAGAACGAACCTAGAACATCCGGCGCTCCTTAGAACAGCGCCATGACTGACGCACCCCGCTCCGGCGGGGTTTTATCTTGTGGAGAACCCGCATGACCATCTCGACCGAAACCGCCCGCTCTGGCCCCTATCTGGGCACCGGGTTGAACACGAGCTTTGCCTACCGCTTCAGGATCGATAGCGCCTCCCACCTGCGGGTCCTGCGCATCGATGCCGCCAGCGGCGCAGAGACCACGCTGGCCCTGGGTGCTGACTATCAGGTGTCGGGCATCGGCGAGGCGGCCGGCGGTGCGGTCACTCTGGCCACAGCGCTGAAGAGTGGACAGCAGCTGATCATCCTACGCGATCAGCCCTTCACCCAGGGTCTGGACCTGGTGAACCAAGGCCCCTTCTTTGCCGAGGATATCGAGGCGGCCTTCGACCGTGGCGTGATGCGCGATCAGCAGCTGGCCGAGGGCTTGAGCCGCGCCGTCACCGTACCGCCGGGCGACAGCACCGCGCCGGCCGACTACCTGGCGCAGATGCAGAGCATCCTAAACCAGGTGCTGGCGAACGCGCAGAGCGGCTCGCAGATCTCGGTCATCACCCAGGGCGCCGAGGGTGACCGGGAAACCAACGACCTAGCCGCCTTCCAAGCCGCCCGCGACAAGGCGGTGGAACTGGGCCTGGACTATGTCGTGATCCCGGTGCCGCCCGATCCTGACGACTGGTACTTCGTCCTGGGCGACATTGAGGGCGTCACTGACGTTCGCTGGATCATGGACCCGCGCGCCGCGGTTAACGGCTCCACCAACCTCTTCGCTGAACGCGGCCGGATCAAGGGGGCGCAGCTGTGGAACCCCACGGTCACGCACTCGACCGTCTGGGAGATGGAGGGGCTCTATAACCACCAGCCGCAGATCGGCACCGACCTCGACGGCGAGTGGATCATCACCTGGCAGGCATCGCCCGATGTCCGCACCGAGGGCAAGGGCCTGCAGATCATCCGGGCCAAGAAGTCCATCGATGGCGGCCTGGGGGAGAGCTGGAGCGACCTGATCCTGCCCTTCACTTCCGCCGAGGACTCCACCAACCCGGTGGACTTCACCGGCACCAACGAGAAGATGTGGCGCAGCAACGTCTTGAACTTCCAGCCCTATGGCCTCGGCAACAAGGTTTGGAATTTGGGCGGTTGGGGGCGCGGCTCGCAGCTCTATCCGTCGGTCGTCATCGCTCAGAAGACCCAGGCGGCCGGCCCGTTTACGACCTATGGCCTTTTCCAAGAGCAGGCCACTGGTCGTGTTGCCTTTCATCACGGTGTAGACGCTCCGGTCGGCTGGACCCGGAAGTTCGTCTTCGAGGGGCGCGATGGCCTGTGGATGCACTGCCACGACTGGCTGATCGACAGTCAGGGCCGGCTCTTGATGCTGATGGTCAATGTGCCGACCAAGTCCGGCCAGATCTTCAGCCATCTCAACGACGTCTTCGTGCTCCACTCGGAGAACCCCGGCGAGGCCAATCCAGAAGACATTGTCTTCACGGTCGGCCCGGGCATCAACCACGGCGGTACCGATCTAGGCTCGCCGTGGGAGTGGTCGATCACCGAGGAATCGCCGGGCTTCTTCACCGCGTTGCGGCGCCGCAACGAGAAGGACGGAACCCAGGGCGAGTCCGAAGGGCGCTGGCACTGGGTGGCCTTCGGCGACGGGGTCAACTTCAGTGGCTGGCAGCCGGCTGGCATGCAGGCGCACCGCGACCGGCCCTCTTTCGTGCGCCTGAACCACGAGCATTCCGCCTACGTCACCTTCGACATCCCGGTCGGCCGGACCAACGTTGCCGCCTGGCTGAAGCGCCGCAACGCCGGGGTCACGCCTGGCCTGCGGATCTCTAACGAAGACCCGCTGGCCAAGGCGCGCGATACCCTCTTTGAAGACGCGGAGGTTGGGCAGAAGACGGCCACCAGCACGCTCAGCTTCTCAAGCGGTCGTGTCCTGGCGGAGTGGTGGCGCAGCGCCGGTGAGCGGATCGACCTGACCAGCGAGGGTTACATCGCCGACTGGGAGGCCAACCAGGTCGACTTTCGCCATCAGCCCTTCTCTGTCGGCGACACCTTGGTGGCAGAGCAGGGTCGACAGGCCCAAGACTTCGCGATTCCTGCCGACACCATCACCACGCTTGATGTGGAGTTCGACCTAACCGCTGTGAACAGCGCCGCCGGTGTGACGCTTTGGGGGTTGGAGGGCGACGACAGCATCGCCATTCCCTTCGGCTCTGAACCCGGCAACGCGCTGGTCGGCACTGCTGCCGATCAGGTCACCGTCTACGGCACGGGCCAGGACTTCGATGTGGTCCGGGTGGAGCAGAACGGCCAGATCGAGACCCGCGTCGCGCTGAGCCCTGGAGATACCCTCTTCCCGCTCGATGGGACGATGGATATTGCTGAGGGCTCGTTTCAGGCCCGCGTCATCCAGGGCAGCGAGCAGGACACGATCGTTTCTCCGTTCCTGGGCTTCCACGCCGACACGGGCAGTAGCCAGGTCACCCTGTTTCACGATCGCTCGGCCAACGACATTCTGCGTCTGACGGTTCAGCGTGGCGAGCGGGCACCGGTCTCGACTGGGACCAAGAACCAGTACAGCGGCGCTTTGGGCGTGACCCACGCGGTGAACCGGGCCTATCTGCCGGGGGTCGGCGGTGAGGGCATCCGCTTTGCGCGGATCGATCCCAGCGGCTTCCCGCGCAGCGACATGTTGAACGTGATCCCACGCAGCAATGCGGCGGTCGAGTTCTCTGACAGCGGTCATAGCTGGTCGCATGACGCCGGCAGCAACATCCTGACCCTCAACGGCGCCGCCTCCGCAGGCGTCGATCTGCCGGCCGGCCGTTGGCAGGTCAGTGGCCGCTGGCGCCTGTCAGAGCTGCCCAGCGGCATCGATCCGGCGCGCATTCTGGCGCTGGGCAACTTCGAGCGTTTTGCCTCCCTCGAGGCCTCTTACAACGAGCCGCATCTCAATCGCGATCTCTTCCTGATCGATCAGGCCGGTGGGGTTCGGAACATCGCCCGCACACCGCCGCTAGAGCGCAACCGCATCCACGATGTCGGGGTCTGGATGGGCTGGACCTTCCGCTACGACTCCTATCGCGGCGAGGTCACCATCGAAGGTCACACCTTGCCGCTGCAATGGCCCTTCACCCTCTTGCTTGGTGACGGTTACCTGTTGAGCGAGGCGCCGACGACCCGTGCCTTGGAGATGGACCTGGCCTCCATCGTTGCGATCGAGGTGCCGGAGGATCACCGGGAGTGGACCAAAGGGCAGGACCCGACCTTCGCGAAGAACCTGGCGCTGGACCCTGGCTTTGAGCGGGATGCCGAGCGCAATGGCACAGGCTATCCCAGCGAGGCGCCGCGCGCTTTCCTTAGCGGCTGGGCCCTGCACGATATCGGTGACGCCACGGTCACGCCGCGGCAGACCCGCTTCTCTCTTGATGCGGCCAACCGTCAGCAAGGCGGATGGGAGACCGGCCTGCAGATCGAGTGCACGAAAGCCGGCAGCTCGGAGATCCGCTTTCAGTATGCCTGGCCGGACGTGCGGGCACTGGTCGGGCGGCCCTGGTTCGTCATGCTGGATCTCTGGGATGCCCGCCCGCCGGCCGAAGGCGAACGTGATTACGATAGCGGCATTTCGGTCCTGATCGACTGGGTCCAGAACTTCGGGCTTGGCGGCGACAAGGAACAGGTCACCAGCATAGCGCCGATCCGGGCCATTCGCGACCGGCAGCGCGAACCCATTTCGCTGCCGATCCCGCAGGTGGACGAGACCAACAAGACCCTGATCGGACCCGGCAGCTTCTGCGCTTTGCGCTTCGTCGTCGAGGCCGGGCGAGAGTTCGACCTGCGGATCGCCCGACTGGATGTCTATGCCGGCGACAAACCGCGGGAGTGGGTGCGGCCGGACCCGAACGAAGAAGATCGCACCCTGTCTTACCTCTATCCGGTCGAGCCTGAGCGGCGCGGCTTGCCGGTGGCGACCGGGCAGGCGGTCAGTGCCAGCAAGGCTGCTTTCCTTTTCCCGCTGCCCGATATGAATATGAAGCCGGACCTGCGTGTGCAAGGCGGTTGGGCCGTGAATACGAGCGGCACGCTGAAGACCGGCACGCCAACCCTGGCAGAGGCGGACGAGAAGAGGGCGCTGGTCGCGGTGGACAACCTCAGCGGCCTGGTGCCGGGTGATCAGGTCTTCCTGGAGGCCATCTCCCAGAAGTCGGTGTCACACATTGGCGACGGCACCCTAGACGCCTTCACCGCCGAGGACATGCTGGTGCTGGATGAAGGCGACGTCGAGGTCGTTAAGGAGACTGTCGGCGGCAGCACGACGCTGTCTTTTCCTGCCGACTATGACCTAAGGCTCAGCTTCGCCCAGCAGCGGGACGTCTGGATTGCGGGGACCGGGGACTCTGTATTCACGACCGAGCTTGTGCTGCCGAACTTCAGCACTCCAGATCTGGTCTCCTACAACGATCAATCGGGCGAGAACACGCTCGCCGTCGATACGGATTTTACCGGCACCATCGTCGGTGAGGAGGGGACCGGCGGGTCGATAACGCTGACATCCGCGCTGCCCAGCGGCGCCGAGCTGGCGCTTATCCTGCAAGAGCGTTTGACGGGCGCCGAGGTGTTGCTCACCGACCCTCTGACTGCAGGCGAAACGCTTCACATCACGCATGCCCGAGAGACGGATGCCTCGTTGCAGTTCGATGCCCGCTTCTTCCGGCCGCAATGGCAGATCCGGGCGGCGACCAGCGCCCTCTACGACGCCTTTGTGGTCAAGCCGGGCGTGCGTCGCCGGGACTACATAGATAGGCTGATCGCCGCCCTGCAGGACGCCGGCATCTGGGATCTGAAAGACGTTTACTACTGCCTTGCAGCGCATGATCAGGCCAGCGGCCTGCTGAACTGGAAGGATCCGGCCTCTTTCGCGGCGAGCCTGGAAGATGGCGCCACCTTTGTTGCAGATCGCGGCGGGGTGACAGACGGAGTGGCCTCTAGCGTTCAGGCGGCTTGGGTGCCAAGCACTGACGCCGTCGCCTTCACCCAGAACAGCGCCCATGTCGCCTTCTTCGTCTACAGCTTGGCCTCCGACGTGGGATCGGCAGCGGTTGGCGGGGTGGCTGGCTCCGGCGGGCGGGCCTCGCTGATCGCGCGCTTCGCCCCTCGGCGGGCGTTCCACCGGATGACCAACGCCGATAACACGGAGAGTGTGTCGGTCATTGACGGCCGGACCGAAGGATACTTCGCGCTCGATCGGGCCGCAGCGGATGCCTACCGCTACCTGGCCGAAGGTGGCGATGGGCGGCTGCGAGTTCAGAGCTATCCGGCGGCGTCACACGCAACCCTCCCAGACAGCGCCCTGATGATGGGCCGGATCAGCAACGCCTACGGCAAGGCCGAAGGCGCCTTCATGAGCGCCGGCGGGTCCATGACAGATCAGCAACACCGCATTCAGCAACGGGCTGAGCGGCAGTACCTGCGCGCCATCGGTGCGCTCACCTAGTAGGAGCAGAGACATGGACAAGACAGGTGTGAAGACCTTGCAAAGCGATCTGGTCAGCCTGGGCTATGGCCTTCTGGTCGACGGAGAGCCGGGCCCTGAGACCCGAAAGGCCGTGCAAGCAGCGTTGGCCAAGCGCCGAAGAGCCGCTTTGCGGGCTGAAGACCTCGTGGACGGCCTAGGCGCTGACGCCATCAAACAGGCTGCCGAGGATCGGCGCGCCAGTCGACGCATGATGCCCGGTGTCCTTGCCCGCCAGGGAACGCTGGCGGCTGTGGGCACGCTGGCCTTGATCGAGGCCCTGTCGCAGAGCTTGGACGAGCAGCGTGAGCGTTTGACCAGCGGTGACTGGGTCCAAGTGGCGCTTGGCGGCTTGGCGCTTACCATCCCGCTCTATGCGCTTGCAAAGCACATCTGGACGGCGGGGCTCTTCGGCAACAAGGGGTAGGCGGAATGAGCGATATCGGCATCAACGGTGCCGTTGAACGGGCAGGCTCCAACCCGCTGGTGAAGGCCTGGCTGCAGGTCGTACAAACGGTGATCGGCCTTGTCGTCGCCGCACTCCTGACCTGGACGCTCGGCGAACTCATCGGTCTGCGTAACGACTTCGTTTCCATGCAGTCGGTGATCAGCGAGGGCGTGAAGCCACGCCTTGCGAACGCCGAGCGGGCGATTGCGCGGATCGACGGTGAGTTGGATGCCCGTACGCGCGACCGCTTTACGAGTACCAACGCTCAAGTGCTTGAGGAAAGGTTGCTGGCTGAAACCTCTCGTTTGCGTATGGATCTGCGCCGTCTGGCCGAAAAAATGGATCGCGTGCTGGGCGAGCGGCAAGGCCTGCCCTGACGCGGGTATCTTCCCTTCACCACTTCTAAGCCCTAGCCCTGCACTTGTACCGTCGAGTAGCTTTCCTTTCACACAAAGCGACGCCCCTATCCTGGACGCGTAGCAATAAGGGGAGCCAAGGGTATGGCCGTCTTCATCGGTACCAGCGGAAATGATTCACTCGTCGGCACCTCAGCTGTCGATACCATCATTGGTCTCAGCGGCATTGACCGCTTGGCCGGTCTGACGGGCGATGATCTTATCCAGGGCAATGACGGGAATGATCTCTCGCTCTTTGGCAACAGCGGTGCGGACCGGATCTTCGCTGGTACTGGCAATGACCTGGGGATCGACGGCGGCAGCGGGAACGACCGCCTCTGGGCTGGTGGAGGTACGGATCGTTTCTTCTTCGGCGCCGAAGGAGACGACCGGATCTATGGCGATAGCGGGTCCAACTCTCAGTTCTTCGGTGGCCTCGGCAACGACACCATCACCGGCGGCGACGGTCAGGATTCGAGCCTCTACGGCGAGAGTGGCAACGACACACTGCGTGGCGAGTCTCAGCTGAACGGCGGTAGCGGTAACGATCTCTTGGAAGGACAGGGCAGCAACGCTCTGTCTTTCTATGGAGCGAGCGGGTCGGACAGCATCCATGGCACCGATGGTTTGGACTACTACCTAGACGGCGGCTCAGGAGATGACTATCTCTTCGGCGGCAGCGGGAGCGACAGCAACTTTTACGGTGGCGCCGACAACGATCGTGTCTTTGGAGCCAGCGGTCTCGACCTGCTCTATGGCGCAGGCGGTGACGACCGGGTCTTCGGCGGGCATGGCGGTGACTACCTCTTTGGCGGTGACGGCAAGGATACGCTGGACGGCGGGAGCGGCACGGACATTAGCCTTCGTGGCGGATCCGGTGCCGATGTGATTATGGCCGGCACTGGGGACGAGAACGACGTCAGGGGTGCCTCCGGCGCTGACCGCATCTTTGGGGGGGAGGGCGATGATCGTCTCTATGGTGGGGACGGCAACGACACCATAGAGACCGGCCCCGCCCGGTCGGGCTTCGATGCAGCCCGGGGTGATAGTGGCAATGATCGTGTTATCGGTGGCAGCGGCGGGCAGATTCTAAATGGCGCGAGCGGGGATGACGTCGTTGACGGCGCGTCAGGAGCCGACAGTTTCCTCGACGGCGCTGACGGCGACGACAGGGTCTATGGTGCAGATGGCGCTGACATCAGCCTCTTCGGCGGCCGTGGTGACGATCACCTCTTTGGTGGCTCGGGTAGCGACTACGGCCTCTTAGGAGGCTCTGGCAATGACACCATCTATGGCGGCAGCGGGCTAGAACGCTCAGTCTTTGGCGAGAGTGGTAATGACGTCATCGATCTGGGGGTTGGATCGGCAAGCCTCTCAGAAGCTGCTTATGGGCTGCGTGGTGACGATACGATCAGCGGTGGGTCAGGCGTGCATCAGCTTAACGGCGGTGTTGGCAACGACACCCTGAGCGGCGGGTCAGGGGATGACATTTTTCTATTGTCGACTTCCGGGCAAGATAGCCATTTTGGCGGGTTTGGAGATGACGCCTACTTCTTCAGCGGCAGTGGAGATGATGAGCTGTCGGGCGGCAGCGGGAACGATACCTACTTCTATGCAAGTCTTGGCAACGACCGGCTCTTCGCTGGTACAGGCGATGACGTTACCTTCTTCGGTGGTCTCGGAGATGACGCCATTTACGGGGGTGACGGAAACGACGTACGGTTAGATGGCCAAGCGGGTGACGACAGCATATTCGGTGGTCGTGGCGATGATCGGACCCTCCGCGGCTTCACCGGCAGCGACCTCATTTCTGGCGGCGATGGCGACGACTTTGCACAAGGCGGTAGTGGCGATGATGTGGTCACTGGTGGGAGTGGTCAAGACCAGCTCTATGGCGATGCTGGGAACGACTCGGTCTTCGGAGGATCTGGAAACGACATCTTCGTCTTCGGCCTTTCGGGTACCGACCGCTTCTATGGCGATGCGGGTGATGACTATTTCTTCTACGCTGCCGCCGGCGATGACAGCCTCTTCGGTGGATCAGGGAACGATACCTCGTTCAACGGCGGCCAGGGCGATGACCGGATCTATGGTGATTCCGGAAACGATGACGGACTCGTCGGCGTCGGTGGCGACGACCAGATCTTCGGCGGCGCCGGTCAAGACGAGCGCCTGGACGGCGGTTCCGGTAACGATAGCCTCTTCGGCGGTGCGGGCGATGATACTGGGCTCTTCGGAGCGGACGGCAATGACGCGATCAATGGCGACAGTGGCGCCGACGTCGCCTACGGCGGTACGGGAAATGATGACGTTCGCGGCGGTTCGGGCGATGATGGGCTCTACGGCGGTGATGGGAACGACCAGGTTCGGGGGCAGAATGGTGACGATGTCCTGGTAGGGGCTTTGGGCAACGATACGCTCTTTGGCGATGTCGGCAAGGATACGGCCACGGGCGGGGTTGGGGGAGACCGTTTGGGTGGCGGTTCAGGCAGCGACCTGCTCTTCGGCGAAGGCAACCGAGACAGGCTCAACGGTGGCAGCGGTGTGGATACCGCTGCGGGCGGTGCTGGCAACGACACCTTCATCGTCGACACAGCGGGTGATCTGCTGCAGGAGACCGCGAACGGCGGCGTCGAGGACGTACTGCGGTCCAACGCCGATGCCTACACGCTTGCCAGTGGCCCCGAAGGTCATATCGAGCGGGCCAACATCAACAACGGCGTCGGCAATGCTGACCTGCGCGGGAACGAGTTCGCGAACACGCTGCTGGGCAACACGGCCAACAACCGCCTCTTCGGGCTCAGCGGTGACGACATCCTGAATGGCCAGGGGGGCACCGACGTCCTGACCGGCGGCAGCGGCGACGACACCTTCGTGGTGGCTACCAACACAGACGAGGTTAGGGAGTTCAACGGGGCCGGTACCGACCTGGTGCGTGCTGAGGTCGACTACACTCTGCCCGACGGCGGTATCCGCGATTTTCTGGACAATCTGCGCATGCAAGGCGGCCAGGGCGATATCAACGGGGCCGGCAACAGCCTGGACAACAGGATTCAAGGCAACACCGGCAACAACGCTCTGCGCGGTGAGGCTGGTAGTGATCTGATCGAAGCGGGCGAGGGGGATGACCAGCTCTTCGGCGGTGTCGGCAATGATCGCCTAGAAGGTGAGAGCGGGGCAGATACCCTCTGGATGGCGTCCAGCGACGTGGCCTTCGGCGGATCAGGCATGGATGCCTTCCGCTTTACCAACGTGACCCTTGGGGACGGCAACTCCGGTGGTCCCGTCATCCGCGACTTCGATGGTGAACTGGTGAATGCCGGCAATGGCGAAGACAAGCTGGTCTTCGCCACCGGGCTGGAGGTTGGGACCTTCGCCTACATAGGTTCGGCCGCTTTCAACGGCGGCGGAGACAGCGAGGCGCGCTTTGATGGGTCGCGTCAGGTCCAGGTGGACCGCGACGGGGACGGAACGACGGACATCGCCTTCCTGGTCGATGGCCTGACCAACGCGGCGCGGCTGACGGCGACCGATTTCGTCTGGCTGTAAGCAGTAACAGTCACGCCAGATCCCGGGATTGAAGAGGCAAGAGCTATGCCCGCTTTTGGGTGGCGGGCAATCAGGCAGCGGTGATCAGCTTGAAAACCATGATGATGGCCGTCTGATGGGAGCGGCAGCTCTTCGTGCGAGCAGTGTCAAATCTGATCCTGACAAGAACCCTCTCGATCGGATTGACCGTCTGCAGGTAGGTCCAATGCTTGTAAAGGGAGAGTTAGAAGGCCGGGAGACCCTCCAGGTCGCGCGTCAGGCACGCAACCGCCCTAAGGCATCTTCAAGATCTTCTTCTTGACACAGAAATGAAAAGCTGTATTAATTCTCAAGAAATAGTGTAAAAGTAGCAGTTGAGTTTGCTGATTTTGGCCACGATACGCCACCTCTATGTCGCGCCATCAGCCATGTTCGGCTTTGAGTCGCCCGGCCTTCCGATCTCTGCAAAACGAGATCCACTTCTGCGATCACAGTCTCCAGCTCCAACACGCTGGTGTAACTGTAAGTAAAGATCCAAGACCCTTTGGGCTATCCACCTGACCTTTTGGACAGTCGCCTATCTCCCCTTTTGGCCAGCTACCGAAAACCGGCTCACTCTCTATCCTCGCAACCCTGAGATAGCTGAGAGGAATGTCAGGCAGGCTATGTGATGGCGCAATGGTCGTCGGGGACTGGCAGAGGGGTGTGGCAGCTGCGTAAGCCGTTAGCTCGGTGATCGTGCTGTCAAGTGGATAGAAGCAACCAGAGTGATCAAGCGCTTTTGCAGCATTGATCGGCCTGGGTGGCGCTGCAGACGGACTAAACCGTCCGGTCTCCACCGCTAGGGCGGCGTCCTCACCATCACCCAATAACTATGGCAGGCGGGCTAAGTTTCGTCTACGGAAAGGGAGTAAGATCAAGTGGCAAGAATCACCGGTACAGACCAGCCTAATACTCTGACCGGCGGCGGCAATGTCGATACGATCTTCGGCCTTGGTGGCGGCGATGTCTTGTTTGGTGAGGGCGGCAATGATACGCTGTTTGGCGGCGTCGGCCGTGACACCCTCAGAGGAAGCGGCGGCAACGACTTCCTTTTCGGCGATAGTGACGATGATGCGCTCGTTGGTGGGTCTGGGGTCGATACCGTCTACGGCGGGCTTGGTGCGGATCTCTGGCTGCAGGGCGGCTCGGGGCTGGACAGCGTCTTCGGCGGCAGCGGCGCGGATGTCCTCTTCGCAATTCGGGAAGACCTGGTCGCAGGCGACCTCCTCGATGGGGGAAGTGGGACCGACACCCTGTACTTGCAGAGTTTGCGGGACGTCTCGGTCAATCTAGTAATTACATCGATCGAGGTTTTGTTGGGGGTCGGTCAGAGCGGGAACGATAGCTTGATCGGTTTTTCCGGCAACGACCTCATCTACGGCTTGAACGGTACAGATACCTTAGTCAGTGTCAGCGGTGATGATCGTCTCTATGGCGGTGCTGGTGATGACACTCTTGTAGGTGGTGTCGGGTTGGATTCCGTCTACGGCGGTAGCGGTGCTGATGTTTTGCTTGTGTCCAGCCAAGGTGAGGTGATCATTGGCGAGATCTTCGACGGCAGTAGCGGCGTCGACACCCTAATCCTGGAGCAGGGAGCCACGCTCACTGCTGGCGTCACGGTCACTGGGGTCGAGATCTACCAGTTCGTCGGCACCAGCAGCGCGGACAGCTTGGAGGGCAGCAAGAGTGATGACCAGATCTTCGGATTGAGTGGAGACGACAGCCTCTTTGGGCTGAGCGGGGCAGATAGCCTCTACGGAGGAGCGGGCGAAGACCGCCTCTACGGTGGTTCCCGTGCCGATACGCTGTCTGGAGATCAAGGAGAAGACACGTTACTGTTCGGCGGGTTAGGTGATGATACAGTTTTTGGCGGGGAAGATAGTGATCGTGGTTTGGTTGGAGATTCGGGCAATGATTTGATCTTTGCCGGTGCTGGCGCAGACACTGTTGCTCGTGGCGGGTCTGGTTCTGATGGCATTTATGGTGGAGCGGATGCTGACCTCAGTCTTATTGGCGGTGCTGGTGCAGATTCGATCTTTGGCGACGATGGGAGAGATGCGCTGCTGCGTGGCAGTGATGGAGATGATACGATCTTCGGTGGTGAAAGCGTGGATTTGGCCCTCTATGGCCAGTTGGACGATGACACGATCTTTGGCGGCAATGGCTCTGATAGCTTCTTAGTTGGTGGCAGTGGTAACGATCTGGTCTACGGCGGGGACGGGTCAGAGTTCCGCGTCAGCGGCAGCTCGGGCAATGATACGCTTTTCGGTGAGCTAGGCGGTGATCGATCGCTCCGTGGTGACGACGGTGCAGATGTTGTCTTGGGAGGCTCAGGGTCTGACTCTCTTCTGCTTGGTGGTAATGGCGACGATACAGTCTCTGGCGGGTCGAGCAATGACATCAACTTGCGGGGCGACGCCGGCTCGGATGTCATTTCAGGCGACCATGGCAACGACAGGTTCTTGTTCGGCCTAACCGGAGCAGATACCATTTTCGGAGGTAGCGGGGACGACTCCGTCCTCTACGGCGGCTTTGGCGAGGACACCATTTATGGTGGATCTGGCGATGACAGCGCGATCTCAGGTGGGCCCGGCGATGACACGGTTAAGGGGGATGAGGGTGCCGATACGCTCAACGGTAACTCCCAGAACGACGCCCTCTATGGAGGTGGTGGCCGTGACACCGTCTTCGGTGCCTCAGGTTCAGATATCCTCTTCGTTGCGACCCAAGGTGATCTGGTAACCGGCGAGACCTTAGACGGGGGCAGCGGCCTAGATACGCTGGTCTTGCAGGAAGATGTAACGATCCCAGCGGACGTGGTCGTCACCGGGATCGAGGTCTATGCCTTCATCGGCACCAGTGCTTCGGACACGATCGATGGCCTGAACAATGTGGCCACCAGCGAACGTATCTACGGCTTGACGGGTGATGATAGCCTCAACGGTGCTGGTGGCGACGATACGCTCTTTGGTGACAGCGGCAACGACTTCCTGAGCGGGGCGATAGGCAACGACACGCTCTTCGGTGGCAGCGGTGTCGATACGCTCGAAGGTGGTAGCGGTGCGGATGTCCTGTCCGTATCGAGCCAGGGCGAGTTGGTCGCCGGCTCCGTATCGAGCCAGGGCGAGTTGCTCGCCGGCGACTCCCTCGACGGTTGCAGCGGCACCGATACCTTGATCTTGGAGCAGGGGGCCACGCTTCCAGCTGGGGTCTCGATCAACGGGATTGAGGTCTATCAGTTCGTCGGCACGAGTGGCGCGGACAGCCTCAACGGCACCGACTCTGCCGACAAGGAAGACAACTTCGACGGGCTGAGCGGCGACGATACCTTCAGAGCTCTCGATGGTGACGATGAGTCAGTCTTCGGTGATCTGGGAGATGATACGCTCTACGGCGGTAGCGGAAACGATCTGCTCCTCTACGGCGGCTTTGGCGAAGACACGGTGTACGGTGACTCTGGCGATGACCGCCTCCTCTCGGGCGGGCCCGGTGACGACACAGTCAAGGGCGGTGACGGCGACGATAGGCTCAGCGGTAACTTCCAAGACGATGCCCTCTATGGCGGCGGTGGCCGCGACACCGTGCTGGGTGCGACCGGCGCTGACGTTTTGTTTGTTGCCAGCCAAGGTGAATTGGTAACGGGCGAGACCTTAGACGGCGGCAGCGGCATCGACACATTGGTCTTGCAGGAGGCTGCAACGATTCCAGTGGACGTGGAGGTGACCAGGGTTGAAGTCTATGCCTTCATCGGCACAAGCGCTTCGGACACGATCGATGGTGCGAACAATGCGGCCACCAGCGACCGCATGTACGGCTTAACGGGTGACGACACCTTCAACGGTGCTGGTGGCGACGACACGCTCTTTGGTGACAGCGGCAACGACTTCCTGCGCGGGGCACTGGGCAACGACAGTGTCTTCGGTGGCAGCGGTCAGGACTTACTGCGTGGTCTGCAGGATGCCGATCGCCTCTATGGCGATGATGGCGACGACAGACTGCTGGGCGACGGTGGCGACGACAGCCTCTTCGGTGGCAGCGGTGCCGACACGCTCGAAGGTGGCAGCGGCGATGACGTCGGGCTGTTTGGGGCAAGTGGCGCCGACACGCTGAACGGCGACGCAGGACGCGATACCTCTCTCAGCGGCGGATCGGGTGACGATCTAGTCTTTGGTGGCGACAATAATGACAGTCGCCTGTTTGGCGACGACGGAAATGATTTGCTCTTTGGCGGTACAGGTGAGAATCGAGAGCTTCGCGGCGGGTCAGGTTCAGATGGTATCTATGGCGGAGCCGATGGCGACTGGAATCTTGCAGGCAACTCTGGCGCGGACTCGATCTATGGTGGCGACGGCAAAGATACGCTTCTGACTGGTGGCGATGGAGACGATACGGTCTTCGGCGGTGAAGGTCCGGATCGATCACTTATTGGCGGCGAAGGTAATGACACGATCTTTGGCGGCAGCCGTGACGACGGCGTCATCTATGGCGGAAGCGGTAGCGACGTTGTCTATGGTGGGCAGGGATCGGAGTTTAATGTCCTGGGCAATTCTGGTGACGACACCATCGTCGGCGGCGTAGGGAGGGAGAGGGCTCTCTTTGGTGACGCCGGTGCAGATTTCATCTCCGGTGACTCAGGGTCAGATTCAATCCTGGCTGGTGGCGATGGCGATGACACTGTCTCGGGCGGATCAGGTAATGACAGCAGTCTGCTGGGTAGCTCTGGGCGGGATGTGATTTCGGGAGACGCGGGTGACGACTTCTCCTTGGTGGGCAACACAGGGGTCGATACGGTCTATGGCGGCCTGGGGTCGGATGCCTGGTTGCAAGGCGGTGCTGGGGATGACTCGGTCATCGGCGGAGCGGGCGCGGATAGTGCTTTCTTTGGCAACCCAGGTGCCGACTTCATTTCGGGTGACACGGGGTCAGACTCCAGTCTGATTGGCGGTGATGGCGATGACACCATCTCGGGCGGGTCAAGCAGCGATCTAAGCTTGCTGGGCGGCTCTGGTCAGGATGTCGTTTCGGGAGACGATGGTGACGATGTCTCCTTGTTGGGCCAAGCGGGGAACGATACCGTCTATGGTGGCCTTGGTTCGGATCAGTGGTTGCAAGGCGGTGCGGGGCTAGACAGTGTCTTTGGCGGCAGCGGCGCAGATGTCCTGTCGGTGGCGAGCCAAGGAGAGTTGGTCGCCGGCGAGACCTACGACGGCGGCAGTGGCGTCGATACCATGGTTTTGGAGCAGGCGGCTACGCTGCCGGCGGGGCTCTCGGTCACTGGGATTGAGGTCTTTGCCTTCATCGGGACCAGCGCATCGGACATGATCGATGGCGTCAACTCTGTGGCCACCAGCGACCGTATGTACGGCTTGACGGGTGACGATACCTTCAACGGTGCTGGTGGCGACGATACGCTCTTTGGTGCCACCGGCAGCGACTTCCTGCGGGGGGCGCTGGGCAACGATACGGTCTTCGGTGGCAGCGGTCAGGATCTTCTGCGTGGTCTGCAGGATGAAGATCGCCTCTATGGCGATGATGGCGACGACTCGCTCCTGGGCGACGCCGGTAATGACAACCTCTTCGCTGGCGCGGGCGATGATCGTGGGCTCTTCGGAGCCGACGGCGATGACTCGATCAGTGGTGAAAGTGGCGCCGACGTCGCCTATGGCGGCACGGGAAGCGATGACCTGCGCGGTGGTTCAGGCGGGGATGTGCTCTATGGCGGTGACGGGAACGATCAGGTTCGAGGAGAGAACGGTGATGATGTCCTGATAGGTGCGCTGGGCAACGATACGCTCTTTGGAGCAGACGGCAACGACGCGATCAATGGCGACAGTGGCGCCGACGTCGCCTACGGCGGTACGGGAAATGATGACGTTCGCGGCGGTTCGGGC
>JBCBSF010000056.1:22459-33879 GCA_039819325.1 Pseudomonadota bacterium
GTCCAGGTGGACCGCGACGGGGACGGAACGACGGACATCGCCTTCCTGGTCGATGGCCTGACCAACGCGGCGCGGCTAACGGCGACCGATTTCGTCTGGCTCTAGCCGATGACGGTTGTTTTGGAACCCGAGATCGAAACTGGCATTCGAGAGAGCTTCGCACGGCAAGGCCTCTTGGTAAGGCTCGGCGCGCGTCTCGACTGGGTAAGGCAAGGTCAATGTCAGCTGTCTGCTGACTTCGGTGAGGCGGTGTCGCAGCAGCATGGCTTCTTCCATGGCGGCTTCATCGGCGCCTTGGGCGATGTCGCCGGCGGCTACGCGGCGCTCAGCTTCATGCCAGCCGGCTCGGAGGTGCTCACCGTCGAGTACAAGGTGAACTTCCTGCGCCCTGCCAAGGGCGAGCGCCTAGAGGCACTGGCCAGCGTCTTGAAGCCAGGACGACGCCTTACCGTTACACGGGTCGATCTTGCCGTGGTCGCAGAAGAGAGGTCTCAACTGGTTGCGACCTTGCAGCAGACCATCATGCGGGTTGAGGCCGCAGATGGCTAGTGGCGCACTGGCCGATCAGGCAAGGCGCAGGCTGGCGTCCAGGCGGTAGGTCGAGCCATTGGCCATGGGGTTTTCCGCCAGGAAAGCGACCAGGCGGGCGAACTCCTCCGGCTGGCCGGTGCGTTTGGGGAAGGGGATGTTGTCGATGATGCCCTGGCGCCACTCTGGCTTCACAGTCTCGAACATGGGCGTCCAGAATACGCCGGGGGCGATGGTGTTGACCCGGATACCGTAGCGGGCCAGTTCCCGCGCAGCCGGCAAGGTCAGCGCATGGACGCCGCCTTTGGAGGCGCCGTAGGCGGCCTGACCGATCTGTCCCTCGAAGGCGGCGATGGAGGCGGTGTTGACGATCAAGCCGCGCTCCCCGTCTTCCAGCGGCTCGCAGGCGGCCATTTGCGCGGCTGCCAGACGCAGAGCGTTGAAGCTGCCGACCAGGTTGATGTTGACCACCTGGGCGAAGGCGTCGAGCGGCTGCGGTGCGCCTTCCTTGTCCAAGATGCGCTTGCTGGGACCGACACCGGCGCAGTTGACGAGAAGACGGCAGGGGCCCTGCGCTTGCTGAGACGCTGCAAAGGCCGCCTCCAGGCTCTCGGCGCTGACCACATCGCCAGCCAGGCCGGTGCCGCCGATCTCCTTGGCGACGGCGGCTGCACGCTCTTCCGACAAGTCGATGACGGTCACCTTGGCGCCTAGGTCGGCCAGGTGACGGGCGGTCGCCTCGCCGAGGCCGGAACCGCCGCCGATGACGATTGCGGTCTGCTTGTTGATCTGCATGGCCCTAACCCTTCTCCTCCTCAGCCCAGTAGGGATCGCGCAAGACCTTCTTCAGAACCTTGCCCAAGGCGTTGCGCGGAAAGTCCTCTAGAAACTCGACGCCCACGAGGCGTTGCGTCTTGGAAAGACGCTCGTTCGCCCAGGCTTTGATCTCTTCCATGTCGGCCTCTTCGTCCGGGTTCTGGATCACCAGCGCCATGCAGCTTTCCCCCCAGCGGCGATGCGGCACGCCGATGACGGTCACATCGCGCACGGCTGGGTGCTGACCGACGATGGCCTCCACGTCGGCGGGGAAGACGTTGAAGCCGCCGGAGATGATCATGTCCTTCTTGCGATCCAGGATGTAGAGGAAGCCGTCTTCGTCCAGCTTGCCGATGTCGCCGCCGCGGATGAAGGTGCGCCCGCGTGGATCGCGCCAAATCAGCTCTTCCGTTTGCTCTTCGCGCTTGTGATAGGCCTTCATCATGCCGGCGCCGTAGCCAGCAATCTCGCCGGCCTCGCCGCGTGGCATCTCCTTGCCTTGGTCGTCCAGGATCGCGACCTCAAAACCCAGCACCGGCGTGCCGACGGAGGCGAACTTTTCAGCATGCTGTTCGGGCTTCAGCATGGAAGCAAAGCCTTCGGAGAAGCCATAGAGTTCGTAGAGGCCAGGCGTCAGCCGCTCAATGATCTGGCGCTTGGTATCGCGGCGCAGCGGAGAGCCGGCCGATAGCATGGTCTCAAGGCTAGAGAGATCGCGGCTGTCCAAACTCGCTTCCGCTAGAACCATGATGTATTGCGCAGGCACCATAAAGCTGTGGGTGATCCGCTCCGCCTCCACTGTCTCTAGGAAGCCGGCGGGATCGAAGCTGGGCATGACGTGCAGCGTGCCGCCGGCAAAGAGGATCGGTAGCACCATCAGCCAGGTGCCGTTGGAGTAGAGCGCCGTGGTCGTGAGCGCGCGGCTCTTGGAGGTAAAGCCCATCTCCACGGCGTTGGAGAAGGCCCAGTGCGTGCGGGCTCGGTGGGTCTGCAGAATGCCCTTCGGCAGGCCGGTGGTGCCGGAGGAGTAGATGATGTTGAAGTCGTCGCCGGTCGCGCAGGTCACCGGCGGCTGGGTATCCGAGGCGCCCTCCAAGACGTCCTCATAGCGGGTCCAACCGCTTGCCGTGAAACCGAAGGCGATCTTGCCGCCGTCCTTCAGACCGGTCAGGCCTTCTGCATTGGCATCGAGCCGCTCTTGAAACTCGGCCGAGGCGAAGAGCCGGGTGGAATCGCTGTCAGTGATCAAACCCGCCAGCTGCTCGCCGGTCAGCATGCCTGACAGCGGCACCACGCAGCCCCCGGCGCGCACAACGCCGAAGGTCGTCTCCAGCATCTCCACCGAGTTGCCCATCACCACCGCGACCTTTTCGCCCTTCTGCAGGCCATCACGCAGCAGGGCGTTGGCGACGCGGTTCATGTTGGCGTTGAAGTCACCCCAAGTGCGGCGGACCTCACCACAGACCACGGCCTCTTTGTTGGGATAGAAGCGAGCGTGACTGGCCCAGAGGTCGGGCAGGATGACCTGCGGGTCGTCGAGCTGTGGCATGGCGGTCCTTTCGGGCTAGGCGGTCGGTTGGGAAAGGCGGGCGGGTCAAGAGACCGCGCGGATATCCAGGCCTTCCCGGTTCATACGGGCGACGCGGCGCAGGGCGTCGGCGTCAACCATGAGGTCGCAGAAGCGCGTCCGCTCCTGTGCCAGGCCCTCATCGGGCGGCAGCGCCTGCACGCTGCGGATGGATTGCTTGATGTGGGCCAGTGCCTTGGGAGACTGGGCGGCCAGGCCTTGCGCCATGGCAAGGGCTGCCGGCAGAACTGGGCCTTCCACACAGTCGCTCGCAAGGCCCCAGACCAGGGCCTCTTGCGGGCTCAGCGTACGGCCCAGCAGACACATCTCGAGCGCCTTGGCGACACCGATCAGGCGCGGCAGGCGCTGGGTTCCGCCGGCACCGGGCATGAGGCCGAGGTTGACTTCGGGAAGACCCAGCGCGAAGGGGCCGTCCTGCACCAAGCGCAGGTCGCAGGCCAAGGCCAGCTCGAAGCCACCGCCCATGGCAGTGCCGTTCATGGCCGCGATGAAAGGCTTGGCCGAGGCCTCCATCCGGCGCAGGCATTGATGCAGCAGGGGCTCCGGCACCGGCCGTTCGATCGAGAACTGCAGGCCGCGCGCGGCCATTTTGGCACAGCGCTCTTCCAAGACACGCACGTCATAGTGCCGGATGAACACGTCATCCTGGCCGCCGGTCAGCACCGCCACCCGCGCGTTCTCGTCCTGCTCGAAGGCATCCAAGACTTCAACCAGACGAGCCTCGCTGGCCCCGTCCATATAGCCTTCGGGCGGGTTGACGAAGCGCCAGATCACGACGCCGTCTTGCCGCTCAACCAAGATGCGCTCTTGGCTCATGCCGCTTTCCATCCCCTCATTCCACATCGCAGTCTGCTGCTGCGCTCATCCAGACGGCTTAGTTTACCAAACAATGGTTTGTTTGGTAAACCCATGGCAGTGTCTGGTGGGATAGAGGCGAAGACCGATGTGGGCAAAGGCGAAGACGCCGGAAGCGTTCCGGGCAGTCTTACGAGAGCGCTTGCGGCTGCCGGTGGTGGCCGCGCCTATGTTCCTGGTATCCGGGCCGGACTTGGTGACGGCTGCAACAGCCGGTGGCGTGATCGGCGCTTTCCCGACGCTCAATGCCCGCACGGAAGAAGATCTGGAGCGCTGGCTGACGGTCATGTCTGCGGCGCCCGGTGGCGACCTGATCGCTGCCAATCTGATCCTGCACCGCTCCAACACGCGGCGCGACCATGATCTGGCAGCCGTGGTCCGCCATAAGGTACCCCTGGTGATCGCCAGCGTCGGCCCACCCGATCCGGTGATCGAACCGGTGCAGGGCTATGGCGGCAAGGTCTTCGCCGATGTCGCCTCTCTCCGCCACGCCCGCCGAGCAGTGAAGGCGGGAGCGGACGGCTTGGTGCTGCTGACCGCCGGGGCAGGGGGGAATGCCGGCTGGCTTAACCCCTTCGCCTTTGTCGCGGAGGTGCGGCGCTTCTTCCATGGCCCTATTGCCTTGGCCGGCTGCGTGACTCAAGGTCATGAGCTTCGGGCGCTGGAAGCCTTGGATGTGGATCTCGGCTACCTCGGCACCCCCTTCATCGCGGCGGAGGAGAGCCTGGCGCCGGCGGTCCACAAGCAGGCCTTGGTCGACTGCGACGCCGACGGCATCCTGTTAACCGATGCGGTCACCGGTTTGCCGGCCAACTTCGTCCAAGCCAGGCTGGAGGAAGCCGGCGTGGTCGATGCCGCAGGCAAGCCCCTGGCCGATGGGCGGACAGACGTGAAGGCCTGGAAAGAGGTCTGGAGCGCAGGCCAGGGCGTGGGCTCGGTCAAGGCCGTCCAGCCGGCTGCCGCCATCCTCGCTGCGCTCGAAGAGGGGTACCAAAAGGCAATCGCGCCCGGCGGCTAGCTTTTAAAGCCTGGTCTTAAGTCCGCCACAAAAACCAGTGATCTTGTTTCTTCTTGCCTGGACCGACGCGACCCCTATCTGCAAAGCCTTGCAGGGAGTCGGCACTGTCGGCTCGGCGGTGACGAAGGAGGTGCGCAACATCTATGGCTGTGCATAAGCGTGGAAAGGCAGCTTTCGGTCTGCTGGCCTTGGCTCTGCTGGCCGGCTGCGTCACGGATTCAGGCTCTGGCACCTACAGCCAGACCGCGACCGTTCCTGGCCAAGACCAGCTCTACACGGTCGTCTCGGGCGATACGCTCTGGGGCATCGCCCGCAATCAAGGGGTCCCGCTGCAAAGCCTGATCGACAGCAACGGCATGAGCGAGCCCTACCTGCTGCAGATCGGTCAGCAGCTTCGCATTCCCGGGCAAGGCCCCGGGCCAGGTGTGGTGCCAGCGACGGCGCAGGCACCGATCACTGCGCAGCAGGCGGTCGTGCAGGACCCGAACCCGGCCTTGCCTCTCGCGACCAGTGCGACGGCTATTCCCGTGCCGCTAACCAACCAAGCCGCACCGACCCAAGCGGTCGGGCAGCCGGCAGTCTTGCCTGGCGCAACGGTAGCCCCAGCCAGCCAAACCGCCAGCCAAGCCGCCAGCCAAGCCTTCCGGACGCCTGGTCCGGGTGCCGCGCCGCACAGCTATCAGGTACAGCCGGGTGAGACCCTCTATGCCGTGTCGCGCCAAACCGGTCTGCCGGTTGCCACCTTGGCTGAGGCCAACGGCATCCAGCCGCCCTATGACCTGCGCGCCGGTCAGATCTTAACCTTGCCTGATCCCCCCCGGTCGGCCAGTTTGCTGCAGGAGGCAAGCGCCCAGCCCGCGCAGCTGGGGACGGCCGAGCTCGATGGGCAGAATCTCTCTGGTGACGCCGCCGCTGCCAGTGCGGCCGCTGCGGCGGCTCTCGCAGCAACAGCGAACCTCAGCCAAGGCGCTACCGACACCCCGGGCACGACAGCGGCCACTGCCGGCGACCAGGTGGCCACGGCCACGACCGCGCCCCTCGACCAAAGTGCTGCGGCCAGCCCGGCCCTGCCACTGCCGAGCCCTGCTGCCAGCAGCACGGCGACGGGCCTGGCAGCACCGCCGGCCAAGCCACAACGTGACGTCAGCCTTGCCGCCCCGGTGAGTGCGCCGAGCGCCGAGCAAGACGTACCGCCTGCTGCCAACACCAGTGCCGCCTTGCCAGAGCCGCCGAGCCGCCAGGGCCGTTTGTTCGACTGGCCGGTGACCGGCCGGGTCATCTCTGGCTATGGCAGCAAGCCAGGCGGTCTGCGCAACGACGGCATCAACATCGCCGCCCCTGCCGGCACCCCCGTCCGTGCAGCGGAAAGCGGCGTAGTCGCCTACACCGGTGGCGATCTGAAGGGCTTCGGCAAGCTGGTCTTGATCAAGCACCAGGACGGCTATGTCACGGCCTATGCGCACAACAGCCAGATCCTGGTACGGCGCGGCGAGACGGTACGGCGCGGCGATGTCATTGCCCGGGTCGGCGAGACCGGGAACGTGGACACCCCACAGCTGCACTTCGAGATCCGCAAGGACGCCAGCCCGATTGATCCAACCGGCCTGATGGTGCGGGCGGCCGGCTAGCGACGGTTGCGTTTGCAACTGCTTACTTCACCCGCGCTAGCTATGTTGTTGGTTAGCAAATCGTCGTCGCGGGGTGAGTCACCCCGCTCGGGATTTGCTCTAACGCTCCATCAGGTAGGTTGCGATCGCCAGGCGATCCTCGTCCGTCAGCCAGGCTGTGCCGCCTTGGATGACCTCCCCCATGGAGCCGCCGAGAGCGTCGCCGCTGGGGGTCACGCCGGTTTTCAGCGCAAAGGCCACATCCTGAAGGCTCCAGCCTGCCTCGCGCAGTGCCTCTCCGGTGATCGGCGGCACGCTTTCGCCGCCTGGACCGGTCTTACCGCCGGCGTAGGCTTGGTCGCTCTCCGGTCCGCCCAGCAGGTTGCGGGGCGTGTGGCAGGCGGCACAGTGGCCGGGGCCCTCGACGATGAAGGCACCACGGTTCCAGGTGGCAGAGCGGTCAGGGTCGGGCTGGAAGGGGCTGGTGTCCAGGAAGAGCGTCTGCCAGGCCACCAGCAGCATGCGCTGGTCATAGGGGAACTCCAGCCGGTTCGGCTGGGCCCGCCCGGCCACGGGCGGCACGGTCTGCAGGGCTGCCCAGATGTCCGCGATGTCCTGATCGCTGAGCTTGGCGTAGTGTGGATAGGGGAAGACGGGATAGTAGGCATAGCCCTCTGGCGCCCGCCCGCCGGTCATGGCCTTGCCGAAGTCCTCTAAGGTCCAATAGCCGATCCCGGCCTCCTCATGCGGCGTGATGTTGGGGCCGTAGAAGGTACCGAAGGGCGTCTCGATAGCCGGTCCGCCGGCCAGCAGAGCGCCGCCCGCCTGGCTGTTGGTATGGCAGGCAATACAGCCGCTCATCCGCGCCAGATAGGTGCCGCGTTCGGCATCCCCGGCCTCTGCGGTGATCAGGCGCGGCTCCGGCTCTTCGATGACGAGATAGACCAGTGCCGCGGTGCCCGCCAAGACGGCCAAGCCAAAGAGAAAGCTGAAGATCTTACCCATGATGCCCGGCGATCAGACAGCAAAGGTCGTCATGGGCGCAAGCCTGCTGCGTGGCTATCAATCATCCTTGCGGAAGCTGGTGTGGCAGGTGCCGCAGGTCTGGGCCATGGCACTGAAGGCAACATCGGGTGAGAGCTTGCCCAAGGCCTCCGGGTCCTTCGGAGCGGCCTCGCCGGCTTGCTCGCCCAAGGTCGCCGCCTGACCGCCGAGCGTGCCGCCGCCTTGGCTGCCGCTGTCTGTGCGCGGGTTGCCGGCTGCTGCCGACAGGCCTGTGGCATAGAAGCCCAGCTCATCCGCCAGCATCGCGAAGCGCTCCCAGTCGGTCCAGATCGCCGGCAGAGCTTCGCTCTGAGCCGACAGGCTGCCCTCTGGGAAGAGGCGGGTCATCTCCTTGCCGCTGCGTGCGCGAATCGTCTCGGCGGCGCTGCGAACCGCTTCGGCATCATAGGCCACCGTGCCCTTGAAGATCGGCGCCAAGGTCCGCATCGCCTGGCCCATGTCTTTCATCAGCGCCATACGCTCCTTGATATCGGGATCGCTCTCGGCGCGCGGCGGGTCGGTGAAGGCCAGGCCGGCTGTCACCAGGATTGCCGCAAGGCCGCCTATGCTGAAGAGCTTGATCACGCACCGTCTCCCATTCGCTTCTGGCTATCTGATTTCGTCAGACTAACAGCCCTCTGTGTCAGACCCGTGACGGCCCTCAGCGGCCCTGGTCGAAGACCAGTTTGCCGCCGACGATGGTCTGCAGCACCTGGATCTCGCGGATTTCTTCCACTGGGACAGTGAAGTAGTCGCGATCCAGCACCGCCAGATCGGCCAGCTTGCCGACCTCTAGCGAGCCCTTGTCAGCCTCCTCTCGGCCGGAATAGGCGCCCAGCAGGGTATAGGCGTTGAGCGCTTCGGCTGGGGTGATGGCTTGGCTTAGATCCAGATCGCCGCCGCTGTCGGACTTGCGGGTCACCATCGACCAGAGGGCGACGAAGGGGTTGGGATCGCAGACCATGGCGTCGGAATGGCCCGGCGCGGGCACGTTTGCGTCGATCAGCGCGCGGTGCGGCCACATGTGCTGCATGGCCTCCGCCCCGCGATTGGCGCGGTAGGCATCGCCCAGGTCGTACATGAAGCCGGTGGCGGAGCTGTCGATCACCTGCAGACGCTGCAGCCGCTCCATCAGCGGCGGGGTCACGTAGCAGCAGTGCTCGACCCGCATGCGGTGGTCGTCCCGCGGGACCGCTTCTAAGCAGTGCTCGATGGCGTCCAGTGCAAAGTCGATACCGCGGTCGCCCACACCTTCGATCATCACCTGCAGACCGGCAGCGTGGGCCGCCAGCGCGCGGGCCTTCAGGTCCTCCAACTCATAGAGCAGCATGCCTGTGTTGGGTTCCGGCTCGCCCAGCACTTTCTTGCCGACATAGGGCTCGTAGTAGGCCGCGGTGCGGCCGGAGGTGGAGCAGTCGGGGCACCACTCGACGCCGATGATCCGCAGCCGCTCGTCGCCGAAGCCGCTCTGGATGCCGGCGGCGATGTAGCTCTCTACCAGGCCTTCTTCGCGGCCGGAGACGATGATGCCGACTCGCATGGGCGTGCGGCCCGCACGATGCAGCAGCTGGTAGGCCTGGATGGAGCGGCGGCCGGCCAGCGAGTTGTAGACGCTGGTGATACCCAGCTGCAGCCACTCGTCGAAGACCTGCACCAGGCCGTCGGCCAGGTCTTCCGGCGTGTCTTGGGCGTGGATTTCCTCCTTGAACTGTTCCGATGCCGTCTCGCGCAAGAGGCCCGTCAGCTTGCCGGTCTCCGGGTCCTTGTCGTACTGGCCGAAGGGCGGGTTGGGCGTGGTCTCATTGATGCCCAGCCGGGCGAAGGCGGCGGAGTTCGCCAGACCGATATGCCCGTCGGTGCGCAGAATGTAGAGCGGCCGGCCAGCGGCTGCCTGATCCAGCTCCGCTAAGGTCGGATAGCCGCCGGACTTGTTCTCGTTCAGCCGGGCCCCGGCGATCCAGTCATCCGGACCGCGGGTCTCTGCAGCTGCGGCGATGGCGGCCAGCAGGCTCTGGCGGTCCGGCACGGCCTCAGGGCTAAAGTCCAGCCAGGAGGCGAGGCGGGCCGCTTGGCCGTCAGGGTGGCAATGGCTGTCGACGATGCCGGGGATAGCGGTGCGGCCCTGAAGTTCGATGATCTGGGTATCGGGACCGATCAAGCCCTCGACATCGCTGGACGCCCCCAGCGCCACGATCCGTCCGCTGCGGGCGGCCAGGGCCTCCACAAAGCGGTGTCGGCTGTCCATGGTGGCGATCCGTCCACCCCTGATCACAAAGTCCGCTGCCAGTGCCACCAAGGCTCTCTCCCATCACGACCGCTGTTCACCTGGCGCCAATGCAAGCATAGTCGTCTCGTCCACGCGACAGAAATGGAAGCTCCGGAGAGCAGCCTTGCGCCCAGTCGACGCCGATCCCTATCCCTGGCCCTTAGAGCCGCTGCGGCCCGAGCAGGCTGCCCTGGTCATCATCGACATGCAGCGGGATTTCTGCGACCCGGCCGGCTATGTCGGCCAGCTTGGCCATGATCTGGGGCCGCTGCGCCGCCCCATTCCGGCCATCGCCCGCTGTCTGGCCGCCGCCCGTACCGCGGGTCTGCGCGTCATCCACACCCGTCAAGGCTATCGCCCTGACCTGGCCGATCAGCCGCTCTGGCGGCGCTTGCGGGCTGAACGCTACGGCGGTCTGGTGGGAACGCCGGGACCCTTGGGCCGGGTGCTGATCCGCGGCGAGCCGGGCTTTCAGATCATCGAGGAACTGCAGCCGATCGAGGGCGAGATCGTCATCGACAAGACCGCCAATGGCGCTTTCACCGGCACCGAGCTTGAGCCCATTCTGACCGGCCAGGGCATCCGCGCGCTCGCCTTCACCGGCAACACCATCGACGTCTGCGTGCACACCAGCCTGCGCGAGGCCAACGACCGGGGCTTTCAGCCGCTGCTGATCCAAGACGCCTGCGGTGCCATCGAGCAGGGCCTGCACGCTTGGGCCGTGCGCTCGGTCATGATCGAGGATGGCGTCTTCGGCTCTGTCACAACTGCAGACTCCTTCGTTTACGGACTGACCTAGCCAACTCACGCGTCTGCTATGTGATTCGTTCTAGTGCCGCATGGTTTGAAAATATGCTATTCATTCAGTTGTTTGCGCCAAAATTTGATTGACTGATCAGAGAAAAATTGTTCACTCAGGAGAAAAATTTGATTGACCAGTCAGAGAAGTTGCGACCCAATGGCGGGAACGGGCAGGGAGCCTAACCTTTGCGCGCAGCAGGGACGTAGAGCCGGCGCGCGAGACCGACCTGAGACTGGGAGAGCGAGGAGAAGACCAATGGACATCGGTGACACCATCAAACGACTGCGCCAGCGTGAGCTCAGCCGGCGCGATCTCGGCAAGGCCTTGGCGGCTGTCGGCTTGACCACGGCGATGATGCCGCTGGCCTCTCGCGGCGCGCGGGCGAGCGACGAGGCGATCTATTACACTTGGGCCGGCTATGACGTGCCGGAGATGTGGCAGACCTACGTCGACACCTATGGCGAGCCGCCGCAGCTGCCGACCTATGGCTCGGCGGAGGAAGCCTTCACCAAGCTGCGCGCCGGCTTCTCGGTTGATCTGGTGCACCCCTGCAGCAACAACGTGCCCCGTTGGCAGCGCGCCGACCTGATCCAACCGATCGATACCAGTCGCCTGTCGAACTGGCCGGACGTGATCCCTTCCTTGAAGACCATCAAGGGCACGCAGATCGACGGCCAGCAGTTCTTTGTCCCCTGGGAATGGGGCCAGACCTCGGTCACCTACCGCACCGATCTCTATGACCTGGAAGGCCAGGAAGAGTCGTGGGGCATGCTCTGGAACGAGCGCTATTCCGGGCGCCTCTCCATCATCGACGCTGCCGAGGATTCCTGGTGGTGCGCGGCCATCTATGCCGGCATCGATTTCGACAACCTGACCGATGCCGACTTCGTCACGGT
>JBCBSF010000057.1:0-33403 GCA_039819325.1 Pseudomonadota bacterium
CTGGCCGCCCTGGCCGGCCAGGCGGAGACAATCTCGGAAATCACCCGCAAGACCATGAACGGCGAGCTGCCCTTCGAGGAGTCGCTGCGCCAGCGGGTGGCCATGCTGGCAGGTTTGCCGATGCAGGCGCTGAACCGGGTGGTGGGCAACCTGACGCTGACCGGCGGTGCCCGCACCCTGGTGCGCAGCCTGCGGGCCCAGGGCTGCTATACCGTGCTTTGTTCCGGCGGTTTTACCTTCTGCACCGGCCCGGTGGCGGAGCTCTGCGGCTTTCACGAACACCACGCCAATGTGCTGCTGCATGCCGACGGCAAGCTGACCGGCCAGGTCTCGGAGCCGGTGCTGGGGCGCGAGGCCAAGGTCGACCGCCTGAACCGGGTCTTGGCCGACCGCCGCCTGAAGCCTGAGGAAGCGGCCGCCGTGGGCGATGGGGCGAATGACATAGCCTTGCTCGGTGCCGTGGGGCTGGGTGTGGCCTTCCGCGGCAAGCCGGCGGTGCGCGAGGCTGCGGACTATCACATCGATCACGGTGACCTCACATCTCTGCTCTACTTTCAGGGCCTGCGTGAGATAGAGTTGATCTTTTGAAACCTCACGTCAGAAGGGGGCCAGCATGACGGGAAAGGTCATCGCGGTTGCCAACATGAAGGGCGGCGTCGGCAAGACTGCCAGCGTGGTCTCGCTGTCGGAGGCCCTGTCGGCTGCCGGCAATGAGGTGCTGGTGATCGACCTGGACGCCCAGGCCAGCGCCTCTTGGTGCTTGGCTGGTGACGACCTGCTAGCCCGTCTGATCGAAGAGCGCCGCAGCATCACCTGCTTCCTGGAGGATGCGGTCTTCTACAAGGACAAGGCGCGGCTGGACCGCTACCTGCAGGCGGAGGTCAGCCAGGTCACCCACCTGGGCGAGAAGCTGCCCTTGGCCCTGGTCTGCGCCAGCCCGGCGCTGCGCACCTTGGAGCGGGAGCTGATCTATCACCTGACCGAGCTCGGCTACTCCATGCGGGCGATCGAGGAGCAGGTCTGGAAGATCCTCTCGAAGGAGATCGAGCGGGCGCGCAAGCGCTACGACATCATCATCTTCGACTGCGCGCCGGGGATCTCTGCCTATACCGAGGTCGCGATCCGCTTGGCCGACCTGGTGGTCGTGCCGACCATCCCCGACTTCATCTCCACGCTTGGTCTGCAGGCCTTCTGCAACAACGTCTGGCGCGATCCCTTGGCGCGAAAGACGAACCTGCCGCAGCCTAAGGGCCGGCCCTACGTGCTGGCAACCAAGGTCACCGGCCATCTGGCCCAGCGCAGCAGCCTGGCGGGGCTGGAGGCAGAGGCCATTGCGGAGGATTCCTCCTTCCGCCTCTTCCAGACCCGGGTGCCGCAGCTGACCGCCGTGCCGGCGGCGCTGGAGCGGGCGACCGACCGGCCGACCTTCCGCGACAAGTGGGGCCCGCGCATGGTCAGCGTCTTGGATAGCCTGGTCGGCGAGATTGAAGGAGCGCTCGATGCCGCTTGAACTGAATGGCGCCCAGGTGCTGCAGACGGTCCTGGACAAGCCCCATGCCTTTCCGGTGATCCATGGTGAGCTCAGCCGCTTGGCGCAGAGCCTGATGATGAAGCAGCTGCGCCAGCGCAGCCTGGGGATCGAGGGCCTGCGCGCGGTAGAGACCGCCTTGGGCCGGGAGACCATGCTGCTGGTCATCGATGCCATGAGCGACGCCGAGGTGAAGAGCCTGGTGGTGCGCATGGATCCCCACTACGAGGGCCTGCGCGATGCCGATCCTGCCTGGCAGCGCGGCCACCTGCTGCAGCTCTCCGAGGGCGAGCGCGACCCGCAGCCCAAGGGGGGTGCGCCTGAGCCGGTGCCCGAGCCCGGCGCGCGCCGCACCATGACCAGCCGCGCCATGGCCGCCATCGCGCGGCCCCGCGACGACCTGCCGGAACGCGCGGCGGTCGATGAGAAGGCGAAGGGGAAAGCCGAAGCGAAGGGCAAAGGGAAGGGTAAGGATAAAGCTGAGCCGAAGGGGAAGAAGAAAAAGGGCAAGGGCTAGGCCCTTTAAGACGCCTGCACTCTGGCTGCCAGTGCGGTCTGCAGCCCTGTCATGAAGAGATCCGCTAGGGGATTGGGCCGCGGTTTGCGCACCAGCGCCAGACTGGTCCAGAGCCTGAGGCGATCGGGCAGGAGAGAGCGTAGCGTGCCGGTCTCACACCAGCGCCGTGCATAGGCAACCGGCAGATAGCCGATGTAGCGGCCTGACAGGATGAGCTGCGCAACCGCCTCCATCTGATGCGCCGTGGCGCTGGAGGGAAGGCTGGCGGTCATCGGGGCTACCTGCTCCTCGGCCAGGTAGGCACGGCGGACATAGTCGGCGCCCTCCAGGTCCGCCGGTCCGCGCAGTTCGGCGGCGAAGAGCGGATGGCTGCGCGCGCAGTAGAGCTCCAGCGGGTCGTCGTAGAGCGTTTGATAGGTCAGGCCAGGCTGCTGCCGGTGAAAGACGCCGATGCCCAAGGCGACCCGGTCGTCCAGCACCGCGCGCTCGATATCGTCTGGGGCCAAACACTGCAGATCGAGGCTAAGGCCGGGCCCTTGCGCCTTCACCGCCGCCAAGGCGGCCGGCAGGGGCGAGGCGGGATCGTCTGCCCAGTTCTCGATAACGGCGAGCGAGAGCTGTCCGATCACCTGGCCGCTAATGGCGCCCACGTCGCTGCGGAAGCGCTCCAGCGCCGCGAAGAGGCTCTGGCAGGCGGCATAGACCAGACGCCCTTGCTCGCGCAGCCGATAGCCGCCACGGCCGCGCTCACAAAGCCTGAGGCCCAGGCTCTGCTCCAGGCTGCTCATCTGGCGGCTGATGGTCGACTGGCTGACGTTGAGTGCGACCTGTGCTGCGGTGAAGCCACCGCGCTCCACCACCGTCATGAAGACGCTCAGCAGCTGCAGGTCGCTGCGCGCCAGCTTGCGGCGCAGCGCCTCGCCGATCTCGCTCATAGTTGCGGCTATCCACATGTGAAAATGCGTTGCTTGCTATTTTATATAACAAAGAGGGCGCCTAGGGTCCAAGCCTCTAGGGTCTTTAGGGAGGACGAGCGGTGGAGACTGCGGCACAGCCTTGGGGCATCGACAACGACTACACGACCTTGCAGGACGTGCTGCTGGGCAAGCCCGACTACTTCCGCTGGATCGACGCCGGCCCGATGACCCGGCGCACCTTGGTGAACGCCGAGAAGATGGGCTATCGCTTCGACCTACAGCTGGCCCAGAGCCAGCATGCGGAGATGGTGCGGATCTATGAGGCAGCCGGAGTGACCTGCCACTTCCTCGACCCCGATCCCGTCTTGCACCGCAACTTCTTCGCCCGCGATTCCAGCTGCATGACACCTTGGGGTGCCCTCATCTGCCATATGCAGCTGAAGAGCCGGCGGGCCGACTACGTCACCGCCATCCGCTTCTATCAAGACAAGGGCATCCCGATCTGGAACTATGCGACCGCCGGTCATTTTGAAGGCGGGGACTTCGTGATCCTGGAACCGGGCCTGGCGCTGATCGGCTGGAGCGGCGAGCGTTCGGAAGAGGCCGGCGCCGAGCAAGCTGCCGGGTTCCTGAGAGCCGAGGGTTGGGAGGCGGAGGTCGCGATGATCTCGCGCGACTTCATTCACATGGACGCCATCGTGGTTCCCTTGGCGCCGAAGCTGCTGGTCGCTTGCGTCGAGGCGCTGGAGACCTGGGTCGTCGACTGGCTGAAGGGCCATGGCTTCAGCTTCGTGGAGGTCGGCTACGCAGAGGCAAAGGAACTGGGCGTGAACCTGGTCTCTCTGGGCGATGACCGGGTGCTTTCAATGGCCGGGGCCACCGACCTCAACGGGCGCCTGCGCGCCCTGGGCTTTACCGTCTACGATCCCGATATGTCCATGTTCACGTTGGGCGGCGGCGGCGTTCACTGCCTCTCACAGGCGCTGCGGCGGAGGCCAGCTTACGCGGGCTGAGTTAGGGCTGTCTCTTCCACCTACTTGGCGGGTTGCTCCGGCCGCTCGAAGCTGATCCGCAGGCGCGTACCCGTTGCGTCGGCAAAGCGCTTTAGGGTCCGGGTTGATGGCAGGTTGCGGCCGCTCTCCAGGCGCGCGATGGCTTCCTGTGAGGTGCCCATGGCTTCGGCCACCTCTTCCTGCGTCATTGCGGCATCGCTGCGGGCCTTAATCAAGGCAGACGCCAGAGAAAACTCTTCCTCCAAGGCAGCGTAGGCCTGCCGGTAGGCTGGATCCTCTTGCCACCGTTTAAAGGACTCCTCCACCGGGATGGACTTGCGCATCACGTGACCTCCTTCGCGCGCCTTTCTTGTGGAGTACACAACGATACTGTACACTGTAACCTAGGCGCCTGCCGTTTATCGCACTCGGGACGGTTCAGCTTTGGTGCATACGCTATGATCTCCAGGCCGTAACCAAAAAGCACAAACCTCATGCTGAGCTTGTCGAAGCATGTGCCGCCGAGAAGATCGCGCCTGGGGCACATCCTTCGACAAGCTCAGGATGAGGGTAGTGCTTGGGTTTCGCAGAGTTCACCCTCCTGATTGACTTTTGGCTAAAACTGGCAAGAGATCTAGACGACCATAAATCAGCGCCTCTTTCTTCGCGCGGCCCCAACCTTTGATCTGTCTCTCGGCTGCAATAGCATCCACGATCTGTGAAAAGTGCTCGGCGTAAACCAACGTGACCGGCCGTCGTCTGGCTGTGAAGCCACCGAGTGCCCCAGCATTGTGCTCGCCTACACGCTCGTCCAAGCTGCGCCTTGTGGTCCAAGTGTAGTATCTGCCGTCCGCGCAACGCAGATTGTAAAGGTAGGCCCCGCTGTTATTCATCTTCGGTAGTATAAACTTGGGAACGCCTCTTAGTAAAGTAGAAGCGAGCTAAACACCACGGGAGGCAGCTTTCTCGCCCTACTCTGCCGCCACCGGCTGAACGCTCAGCCTCGGCCGTTTGCGGGTGATCAGCGCGTAGGCGGAGGGGGTGAAGTAGAGGCTGACGACGGTCGAGAGCAGCACGCCGCCGGCGATCGACATGGCGAAGGGGGGCCAGAAGCCGCCGCCGGCGATGATCAAGGGCAGGAAGCCGCCGAAGGTGGTGATGGTGGTGGAGACGATGTGACGGCTGGCGCCGCTGACCACGCGCTGCATGGCCTCGACCTCACCGGCTGCCGCCCCCTCGTCCTGCTGCATGGCGGTCAGGATGATGATGGCGGCGTTGATCGAGACGCCGATGGAGCCGATCACTCCGATCAAAGCGTTGATGCCGAAGGGGTACTGGAAGACGGCCAGCGAGAGCAGTGACAGGCCCATCGACAGCACGGCCACCACACCGGTGATGAGGGAGAGGCGGAAGGAGTTGAAGGTCAGCACGATTGTGGCGACCGTCAGCACCATGATGAGACCGGCAGAGGCCGCCAGGTTCTGTGTGGTCTCGGCCCGCTCATCGGTGTCGCCGCCCCACTCGATGCGATAGCCAGGCGGCAGCTGCAGCGGGTCTTCGGCTAGGACTGCTTGCAGATCCTTGAGCGCTTCCTCCGGCAGCACGTCGCGCAGGATGAAGCCCTGGACGGTATTGATGCGCTCCCCATCCTTGCGGGTGATCGGGGTCTCGGCCGGGACCAGGCTGCTGCTGCCAAGTGCACTCAAAGGCACGCCTGGATAGGTACCACTCTTTGCCAAGGTCGATCCGGCGGGCGCCACCAGGTCGAGCGCGCCGATCTCCTGGCCACTGTCACGCGCCTCCTTGGCCAGGCGGACACGCACCGGCAGTTCCTCTGAACCCTCGACCAGCGAGCCACCGGTGGCACCCTCTGCCAGGTGATCAAGCTGCCGCGCGGCCGAGACCAGGTCTAGGCCGGCCAGCCGTGCCTTGTCCTCGTCCAGGGTGAAGAGCAGCTTGGGCGCGCCGCCCGGCAGCTGTGCCTTGGTATGGGTGACGCTGGGCACCTGGCTCATCAGCGCGCGCGCCTCCTGGCCCAGCTGACGCAAGACGTCGAGATCGCTGCCGACGATGCGCATTTCTAAGGGGGCGGCCACCGGCGGGCCTTGGACCAGGCCGCGCACCAGTGCGCGGGCCTGTGGGATCTCTCGGTCCAGCAGGCCTTGCAGGCGCGTGATCAGGGTCTCGGTGGCTTGCGGCGACTGGGTGGTGATCAGCGCCTCGGCAAAGCGCGGCTCGTTATCCTGATTGGCGATCATGTTGTAGTAGAAAGCTGGCGCCGACTCGCCGATCACCCACTGCACCTGCACCACCTCCGGCTGCTGGCGCAGGAGTGCGTCGGCGGAAAGCGCCGTGGCTTCGCTGGAGGCGAGGGCGGCCCCGTTCGGCAGCATGACTTGGACATAGAGCTGGTCACGGTCCACGCCGGGGAAGAACTGCGCCTGCAAGGTTGGGAAGGCGCCGAAGCCCATCACCGGCAGTACCAAGCCGGCGAGCACGCCCAGGCTGGGATTGCGCAAAGCCAGGCCGACCGAGCGCTCGAAGAGCCGCCCCAGTGCGCCTGGCCGGATGCCGGTCTCCCACCAGGTCAGGCGGCCCTCTGCATCGGGCTGCTTCAGGAAGCGCCCGGCCAGCGCCGGCGTGATGGTGAGGCTCAAGGCCAGTGAAGCGAAGAGCATGGTGATCACGGCAATGGCGATGGAGCCGACGAAGTCACCAGCCGGCCCCGGCAGCAGGGCCATGGGCATGAAGGCCAAGACCGTGGTGACGGTGGACGCCAAGAGCGGCCCGGCCAGCCGCTTCACCGAGCCCTGTACGGCCGCAAGCCGGCTCTGCCCGTCACCGATACGCCGGCGGATCTCGTCGGACATGACGATGGCCGCATCGACCAGCAGGCCCAGCGCCACGATGAGACCGGTAACGCTCATCTGCTGGATGGGAATGCCGGCGAAGCGCAGGACGGAGAGGGTGATGAAGGTCGCTAGTGGAATGGTCAGCGCCACGATGATCGCCGCCCGCCAGCCCAGCGAGAGGATCAGCACCAGAACGACCAGCCCAATGCCGACGGCCAGATTGCCGAGAAGCCCGGTCAGGCGATCAGCGGTGTAGCGGGACTGGTCGAAGACCAGGGTCTTCTCCAGGCCCGCCGGCAGCTCCTGCTGGAACTGCGCCAGCTCCCGGTCGATCCGCGCCATCCAGGCATCGACCTGCAGATCCTCGATCATTTTGGCCGCAATCAGCACGGCCGGGCGGCCGTCGGAATAGGCCAGGGTCTCTGCCGGCTCCGCCAGGCTGCGCGTCAGGCGGGCGACGTCGCCGACCCGCAGCAGCGGGCCGCTCTCGCCCTCACGCAAGGGGACGGCGGCGACGCGGGCAAGCGCCTCAATCTCGCCGCTGACCTCAACCAGCAGGTCGGCTTCCGTTCCATGCACGCGGCCGGCCGCAACCTTGGCGTCGGCAGCCGCGATGGCATCGGCCACCGCGCCGATGGTAAGGCCGAGAGAGGCCAAGCGGGCCGCATCGACCTCGACCAGGATTTCCTCGACCCGGTCGCCGTAGACATCAACCTGCTTGGTGCCGCCGATCTGGCGCAGGCGATCGGCCAGCAGGTCCGCGTAGCGGCGCAGCAAGGCGGGCTCGACCGTCCGGCCCTCGCGCATCTGCAGCGCGACGATGGCGGAGAAGGCGCCGGTGCGCCCGTCGTCAAAGTCTGGGTCCGGCACGCCGATCGGCAGCTGCACGGCGGCATCGGCCAGGGCGTCGCGCACCTCGCCCCAGGTCCGCTCCAGCTCCGTGTCGCTCAAGGTCTGGTCCAGCTCCACCTGCACCACCGAGATGCCGGTGCGCGAGGTTGAGTTGATCTCCGAGATTTCGGAGATTTCACGCAGCTCCACCTCGATCGGCTCTGTCACCAGCGCCTCAACGCGGGCCGGATCGGCGCCGGGGTAGGGGGTGACGATGGTGGCGAAGAGGTTGGTGATGGTGGGGTCTTCCTGCCGGCCGATGGTCAACAAGGCCGAGAGGCCGCTGGCCAGGATCAGCAGCAGGGTGAGAACCGTCACCCGCCATTCGCGGAAGAAGAGGCTGGACATGGATCTGTGGCTCAGTTCGCGGTGCCAGGCAGAGGTAGTGAGGGTGCGGAGAAGAGCACCAGGCTGCTGGTGCCTTGCTGCGTGCCCGGCTGCGCTCCGCTCGGCGCTGTCGGCGGCGCGACCTCCTGCGGTGTTACCAGCTGGCCGGGGACGATGCGGTGCGGGCCTTCCATGACCAAGAGACCGCCGGGCGGCAGCGATCCGGTGACATAGGCCAGTTCCCCGGCCACATGATGCACCTGCACCGCCTCTTGCGCGACGGCGGCTTGGCCCTCGCCGTTTTGCTCGACTGTGTAGACGGTCCAGAGGCCCTTGGGTCCGGCGACCAGGGCCGTGACCGGCAGCCAGAAGCCCTCTTGCTGCACCCGCCGGGCGATGCTCATGACCGCCAATTCGCCCAGGAAGAAGCCGGGCTGCGCCGCCACGTCGAAGAGGGCGCTGACGGTGCGGGTGCCGGTCGCCATGTCGGGGCGCAGCGCCACCAACCGGCCCGGCACGGTGCGGCCTTCGATCTGCAGGCCATAGTCTCGGCCGATGCTCAAGCTGCTGGCGGCGGTGGGGCTGATGCCGATGCGGGCCTGCATGACCGCGCTCTCGACCAGGTCGACGACAGGCGTCCCGGCAGCGACGATCGCGCCCTCGTCGCTGTAGCGGGCGGCAACACGGCCGGCATAGGGGGCGACCAGGCTGGACTTGCCGATGTCGATGTCCAGCTGCCGGATCGCGGCGTCGAGAGAGGCGACCTCCGCCTCCAAGGCCGTGGCTTCCAGGCGCGCCTCGTCGAAGCGCTGCTTGGAGGCATTGCCCTGATTGACCAGAGCCTGCTGGCGCCGGGTGGTGATGCGCGCCAGCTCCAGGCGCGCCAGCACCGCCTGGCGCTGGGCCATCAGCTCGGCGCGCCGCGCCTCCAAAGGCTCCACGTCCAGGCGGGCGACCAGCTGCCCGTTGCCCAGCGTGTCGCCTTCTTCGACTAGGACCTCCATCAGCAAGCCGCCGCGCTCAAAGGCTAGCGCGGTGCTGCGCCGCGCCTCCAGCCGGCCAGCGTAGCGCTGCTGCAGGTCATAGCCAGTCTGCAGGTCGAGGGCGGCGACAGCCACCGGCAGTGGCGGTACGGCATCGCTCTCGTCAGCCAGTTGAGCACGCAGCTGCAGAAGGCTGATGCCACCGACCATGATGGCGATCATGACTGCGGCGACGGTAAGCTTTGCCCCGCCGCGGGCTATGCGTTTCGCCAGGCTTGGGCGCGCATGAACTGCATCGGCCTCAGTCATCCTTGAAGAACGCTCCTCACGTGCAATCCGCTGTGGTTTCCGCCAAATGGCTTGTCTGCTTGCGCGGCAGACCGCATGTTAATCTGCGTAACTTCGCTTATGTTAACCTCCTTCACATGGAAGGCAAGCCCTGCCCCCGTGAAAGAAGTGTAAGAGCCTGGATGGAATGACCGAGACGCACCAAAAGACCCTGAACAGGGCACCGTCCGAGAAGCCTGCCGCGACGGCGGTCAAGCGCGGCTACCATCACGGCAACCTGCGTGAAGCGCTGCTGGTCGCGGCGGAGGAACTGATTGCCGAGGTCGGACCGGCTGGCTTCACCCTCGCTGATGCCTGCCGGCGCGCCGGTGTTAGCACCGCTGCGCCCTATCGTCACTTCGAGGATCGCAACGCCCTTTTGGCCGCCGTCTGTATGCGCGGTTTCGAGGCTTTAGCCCGCACCACGGGCGAGGCGAAGGCCAGCCTGCCCCCGGGCACGATCGAGAGCATCCTCGCGGGTAGCCGCGGCTATCTCACCTTCGCGTTGGAGAACCCGGAGCGCTTCAAGCTGATGTTCGGCCGCCAGCCGGACATCACCTCCAAGCCGCAGGTGGAGCAGACAGGCCGCGACTGTTTCGGCAACCTGCTGGACGCCGTCTCCGCTTTCCTAGAGCGGGAGGGGCGGGGCGGCGAAGATCCCATGCCCTTGGCGCTCCGCATCTGGGCCTTGGTGCACGGCGTCGCCAGCCTGGTGCTTGAGGGCCCGCTGGAGGTCATCGCGCCCGGAAACGATCCTGGGAGCATCATCGACCAGGCCGGCCGCGCGATCCTGGAAGGGGAAAGGCATCGGGCGGTCGGGGACTAGGCCGTAGGCAAGTGGCGTGTCAGTCTTTCCCTCGCCTCTTCGGCCCTTGCGCGAGACGTGATCTAGGGCTCCGCACCGCATTAAGGCCGTACTTGTTCAACTGCCGACTCTCGCCTCGCTCTCCCCAGTCGGATTGGATCCAACTGCCGAAGGCCACATCTCTCTTGTGGGAGGCTCTCTGCATATTGTATGCAGTTCTGCAGAGGCGTCGAGCTGGCCCAACGATCAGCGCGTTCATCAAGGTGGAGCGGAATAGACGGGGGTGCTGTGGCCTTGGGCTTGGCGCCTAGGCCATGCGGCAGGGGTTTCGGCATTCTTTAGAGTTCAAGTGCTCATCGGTCTAAGGGAGAAGGTTCTGGCAGATGGCTCAGCGAAAGGACGAAAGCTCTGGCAAGCTGGACCCTCCGGCGCCCTCAGCGCTGGGCAGCGAGATAGCGCCGCTTCGGATCAGCCGTAGCAGCATTCCAGCGGAGATCGCAGATTCCTTGCGTCAGCGTATTCTCTCCGGCGCGCTGCCGGAGGGCTTGGCGCTCCGCCAAGCGCAGATCGCTGCCGACTATGGGGTGTCCCGCATTCCTGTGCGCGAGGCACTGCAGCGCCTCCAGGCAGAGGGACTGGTGCGCATCGATCCGGGCAAAGGGGCCCAGGTTTCCGGGCTGAAGCCGGCGGAGATCGGTGAGCTCTATGAACTTCGCGCCTGCCTGGAGGGGGATCTGGCCGAGCGGGCGGCCAAGCAGCTGACGCCGCGGCATCTGGAGGCTATGGAAGACGCGCTCGCCGCCTATGAAGCAGCACTGGGGGCCGAGGAGATCGCCAACTGGGGCACTTTGAACTGGGCCTTCCACCACGCGCTTTTGCAGGCAGCCGAGCGGCCGCTGTGGATGCAAGAACTGCGAGGGCTCACCGAGCGGACGGAGCGCTATGTGCGTTTGCAGCTGGCGCTCACGGGTATGCTGACGAAGGCGCAGGAGGATCATCGCAAGATCCTGGAGCTTGCGCGCGCAGGCAAAGGCAAGGCCTTGGGCCAAGCCATGCGCGGCCACATCGAAGAGGCCGGAAAGTCCCTCGTCGCCACGCTCGCCAAGCAGCGTAAGGCGTGAGCCTGATGAAAATCGTCCGCATCGCCGTCCATCAGGTCGACCTGCCGCTGCGCGAAGGCCGCTACAGCTGGGCCGATGGCAAGTTTGTCGAGGTCTTCGATTCGACTCTGGTGTCACTGGAAACGGATAGAGGCCTGGTCGGTTGGGGGGAGGTCTGCCCGCTGGGGCCCTTCTACCTGCCGGCTTATGGCCCGGGTGCCCGCGAAGGCATCAAAGAGGTCGGACCGCAGCTTCTGGGTCAGGACCCGCGCAATCTGGACCGCATCAATGCGGTGATGGACCGGGCTCTGCTGGGCCATCCCTATGTGAAGAGCCCCTTGGACATGGCCTGCTGGGACCTGCTGGGCCAAGCCGCCGGGCTGCCCCTGGTCACGCTGCTGGGCGGTGCGGATGGCGAGGCGATCGACCTCTACCGCGCTATCAGCCAAGACAGGCCCGACGCCATGGCGGCCCGGGTCGGGCAGTATCGGGCCGAGGGCTATACCAAGTTTCAGCTGAAGGTCGGCGGCGCGGTGGAAGAGGATATTGCCCGCATCCGTGCCTGCCGGGCGGAGCTTAAGGCCGGCGAGCTGCTGATGGCCGACGCCAACACCGGTTGGACCCAGGCCGAGGCGCAGCGCGTGGTCCGCGCCGTCAGCGACCTGGACGTCTTCATCGAGCAGCCCTGCCCCTCTTACCAAGAGTGCCTGGCGATCCGCCGCAACTGCGACCACCCCTTCATTCTGGACGAGGTGATCGATGGCTTGCCGGCGCTGCTTCGCGCGCAGCAGGATCTGGCCATGGATGCCATCAACCTGAAGATCGCCAAGGTCGGCGGATTGACCAAGGCACGGCAGATCCGTGACCTCTGCGCCCAGCTCGGCATCGCCATGAACATCGAAGATTCCTGGGGCGGTGACGTCACCACCGCGGCCATCGCGCATCTGGCCCTCTCTGCGCCGGCGAAGCTGCGCTTGGCGGCGACTGACTTCAACTCCTACGTCACAGTCTCCACGGCTGCCGGCGCGCCGCAACGCCAAGACGGGCGTATGACGCCCTCAGCTGCCCCTGGTCTCGGCATCACCCCGCGGCCCGAGGTGATCGGCGCGCCGCTCTTCGAGATCTCCTGACCCCATAGCCCTTAGCCAAGGACCAAAGCCTGCCATGACCGTGACCTGGAGCGGCATCTATCCCGCGCTGATGACCGAGTTCACCCAAGACGGCCGCCTGGATCTGGCGTCCACCGCCCGCCACATCGAGTCCTGCATCGCCGCTGGGGTGGACGGCTTCGTGATGCTCGGCACCTTGGGCGAGAACCTCTCCCTCACACCGGCGGAGCAATCGGCCGTGCGCGCGGCAGCGGTGGAGGCAGCGGCAGGCCGGGTGCCGGTCATCTCCGGCATCGCCCACTACACCACGGCCTTCGCCATTGAGGCCGTGCACCAGGCGGAGAAGGACGGCTGCAACGGCGTCATGGTCCTGCCGACCATGGTCTACAAGACAGACCCCGCCGAGACCTTGGCTCACTTCGAGGCGGTGGCGGAGGCCAGCGGCCTGCCGATCATGATCTACAACAATCCCGTCACCTATGGCGTGGACATGAGTCCGGCTGGTTTTGCCCAGCTGGCCCGCCATGAAAGCGTGGTGGCGATCAAGGAATCCAGCGACGACGTCCGCCGCATCACCGATCTCAAGAACGAGGTCAGTGACCGCTTTATCCTCTTCTGTGGCGTCGATGACCTGGTGCTGGAATCACTTCTGCTCGGTGCCACCGGCTGGGTGGCAGGCCTGGTGAACGCCTTTCCGAAGGAAGCCGTGGCGCTCTACCGGCTGACGGCTGCCGGCAAGCTGGATGAGGCCATCGCGCTCTACCGCTGGTTCATGCCGCTGCTCCACCTCGACTGCCACACCAAGCTGGTCCAGTACATCAAGCTAGCCAACGCCATGACCGGCGAGGGCGCAGAGTGGACGCGGGCACCGCGTCTGCCGCTGGTGGGCGAGGAAAGGGCACGGGTCGAGGCTATCGTCACCAAGGCCATGGAGACCCGGCCGGCGGTCGATTAGCCGGAAAGCGGGTTCTCTCGGTCCTGCGAGGCCGTCATGCCGAACTGGCGGCGGTAGGCGCGGGCGAAGCTCTCCGGGTTGTCGAAGCCGCAGAGGCCGGCGATCTCGCTGACGCGCAGGCTTGAGTTGCGGAGCAGGTTGCGAGCCTCCATCAGGCGGAGTTGGCGGTAGTAGGCGGCTGGAGTCTCTTTCAGGTGATGCTTGAAGAGACGGGTCAGGGTCCAGACCGGCACGCCGACGCGCTCAGCCAAGGCGCCGATCGGGAGCGGCTGATCCAAAGTAGCGATCATCAGGTCCAACGCCCGGGCCAGGGTGCGGTCCAGCCGTTTGATGGCAGTGCCGATCAAGAGCTTCTGCTGCGGTCCGCTGTGCTGGGTCGGGCGGTAGGTCAGAACCTCTGCCACCCGTGCGGCAAGTGCGGCACCACTGAAGCGTTCGATCAGGCCCAAGGTCATGTCCATGGTGGCGACGCCGCCGGCGCTGGAGCAGCGCCGTTCCGTTACCGAGAAGAGGCGGTCGACGAAGATCTCCTCGTGGAAAAGCGCGCGGTAGCTGGACAAGGCCTCGAAGTGCACGGCGGCCGGTGAGCCCGAGAGCAGGCCTGCCTTGGCGAAGATCAGTGCAGCGGAATCGACACAGCCCAGCAGAGTGCCGCTGCGCGCGCGGCGCTTCAGCCAGGTTAGCAAGGGTTTGGCCAGTGCCGTCTCCGGCTGGTAGGAGGCCAGAAGCAGGACGATGTCTGCCGGGGTTTCGTCGAGCTCTTGGGTGTCGATCGGAATGCCACTGGAGCTAACCTTTGGGCCGCCCTCGGCAGAGAGCAGGCGCCAGCGCCAGACCTGCTCTGCGCTCTCGCGGTTGGCTACGCGCAAGGGCTCGGTCACCAGGGTGAGGGAGAGGACCGGGAAGCGGTCGGTCAGCACGATGTCGACGTCCGGCATGGCGGGGTTTACGCTCGCGTATGAGCTACTTAGGTCGATCTGGGCGGTTCCAAGAGCACTCCCTCGTCTTGAGCAGCGAGCGCTAGCGAGCGTCCGTCGAAAGGCGGGCCGTTAGCACCGAGCCTGGGACCCGCCCTTCGACAGGTGCGGACTTACGCCCGCTGCTCAGCCCTTCGACACGCTCAGGAGAGGTGTACGTGGGTGGCGGGGTAAGTCAGCTTTCACGTCGGTTACCAGAGGGGCTACTCATCCACGACCCTTATCGCGAAAAACCGAATCCGGATAGGGATACCACCAGTCGTGCAGCTTCGGCACCGGGTCCAGGACGACCATCTTGGTCTGGCGGAAGGCGTTTAGGCCCTGGCGGCCAAGCGCGCGACCAAGGCCGGAGGTCTTCCAACCGCCGAAGGGGAGCGCGTCGTTGTCGATGAGCGGGTTGTTGACCCAGACCATGCCGGCCTCCAGCGCCTCGGCGGCCCGCAACGCCTCATCCAGCCGGGTGGTCATGAGCGATGCGCCCAGGCCGTAGTCGGAGGCGTTGGCCAGGCGAATGCCTTCCTCCAGATCGGCGACCTTGCAGAGGCCGGCGAGAGGACCGAAGCTCTCCTCCTGGAAGAGCGCCATGTCGGGGCTGCAGTCGGCCAGAATGGTGGGCTCGTAGAACCAACCTTGGTTGCGGCCTGGCGGCACTCGGCCGCCGGTCAAGAGGCGCGCGCCCTTCGACAGCGCATCCTCGACCAGGCGCATGACCTTGGCGCGCGCGGCCTCGCTCACCAGCGGGCCGATCTCGCTCTGCTCCAGACCGGGGCCGATCCTGAGCGCCTTGGTCCGGCGCAAAAAGGCCTCGGCGAAGGCATCGTGGATGCCCTCTTGCACGAAGAAGCGCTCGGCCGAGGTGCAGATCTGGCCGCTTAGGTGGAAGGCAGCACAGACGGCCGCTGCGGCTGAGACATCGACCGGGGCGGAGTTCATAACCAGGAAGGCGTCGTTGCCGCCGGCCTCCAGAATGCAGGGCTTCATCTGCTGGGCGCAGGTGACGCCGACCGACTTGGCCGTCTCCACCCCGCCGGTAAAGGCGACGATCTTGGCCTGACGGGAGGCCACCAAGGCGGCGCCGGTCGTGCCGCCGCCGGTCAGGCAGGTGACCAGGCCGGGCGGCAGGCTGGTCAAGTGGCGCATGAAGGCCAGGGTGGAGAGGCAGGTGGCCTCCGCCGGCTTCACCACGGCGGCGTTTCCGGCGGCAAGACTGGCCGCCAGGGTCCAGCTCATGAGAAGGATGGGGAAGTTGAAGGGCAGGATGTGGGCGGAGACGCCATAGGGCTCCAGCCGGCTGTATTGGAAGGAGCCGGCCTGGGTCGAACCAGGGATCTGCCCAGCCTCATCGCGCGCCATCTCCGCCATGTAGCGGTAGACGCCAGGCACATTGGCCAACTCGCCCAGAGCCTCGGGATAGGGCTTTCCCATCTCCCGGCTCATCAGTTCGGCGATGTCTTCCAGGCCGTCGCGTTCGATCGAATCGGCGACCGCGTGCAGGTGCGTGGCCCGGGTCTTGGCGTCCAAGGCAGCCCAAGGGTGCTGTGCCGACGTGGCTTGGCTCAAGAGGCTTTCGATCTCCTCGGCGGCGACCAGGGCGATCTCGCCCACCGGCTGCAGGTTGGCCGGGTCGATGACGGCTTGCCGTTCCGGGCTTGCTGCTGTTTGCCAGCTGTTCTGAGCGAAGATCTGGCCGGCGAAGGGATCGAAGCCGCTCACCGGATCATGTAGACCTTGCGCACCGTCTCCCGGATGGTGCAGGTGCCGCGCCAGCCGGCCGGGAAGAAGGCCACCGTCTGCGGCGCCACGGTGATGACCTCTCCCTCCTCACTTTCGTAGACGCAGTGACCCTCCAGGAAGTGGCAGAACTCGTCCCGCTCGACGTGGCAGGTCCAGGTGCCGGGCGTGCAGACCCAGATGCCGCACTCGCTGGAGCCGTCGGCGTTGCGGTGCAGCAGCACGCCACTGGTCTCAGAGCGCCCCTCGATCATGGTCGGGACCGGCCCCCAGTCCTTTAGATCGGTGACCTTCGTCGGCTCGCGCAGGTGCGGGACCCTGCCTTTGGTCACGCTCATGCCGCTGCTCCAGAGAGCAGGCCGTCGAGCAGGGCGGCCGCTTTGGTCGTTCCACTACGGGACTGCATCAGTTCCTTGGCGCGCTGCAGCTTCTGCGCCATGGCCTGATCGGTCAGGAGCGTCTCTAGCGCCTGGGCCAGCTCATCCTCCGTCCAGTTGGAGCGGTGCATCTTCAGGCCGTGGCCGGTCTCCGCCACGCGGGTGGCGTTGTCGTGGCCGTCCCAGACATAGGGCATGATCAAGGCCGGCTTGCCGAAGTAGAGGCACTCAGTGAAGGAATTGTTGCCGCCGTGATGGATCACCGCGTCGACCTGGGCGATGACGGAGGGCTGCGGGTACCACTTGTCCAGATGTACGTTGGGCGGCGGTGCGGCGTAGTCGTCGATGTAGTCACCGACGTTCACGAGGGCACGCTGCGGCAGGCGACCCAGGCAGTCGATCAGCCGCTTCAGAAGGTCAGTGTCACCGGAGCCCAGCGATCCGAAGGAGAGGTAAATCAGCGGCTTGTCCTGGTTGGCGGCGAAGGTTGGGATCTCGTAGTCCACCTCGTCGCGCACGCAGCCCTCCAGGTATTGGAAGCGCTTGGGATCGAGCGGTTGCGCGCGCTTGAAGAGCACCGGCTCGGGATAGAGCAGCAGGTTCAAGTGCGGTGAAGCCTCGAAGAACTCGCCCAAGGGATAGGGGTCATGACCGCAGTCGGCGAGGAAGCGGTTGAAGGTCTCGTGGATCGGGCCGACGACCTCGTTGAAGCGCGCCTCGAAGGCCTTGTGACAGGCGGTGTCGTTCTCGCCGCAGCCGGAGAGGTGCGGCGGGATCGCCGGATCGGGGATCTCGTTCTCAGAGCAGGAGATGATGCGCACCCAGGGTTTCCCCTCTGCCTCGCAGTAGCGCTTGATGGCGGGGAAGAGGATGACGTTGTCGATGCAGACCAGGTCCGGATTGATCTTGGCCAGGCTCTCAGGAAGGGTCTTCTCGGCCCAGACGGAGGTATCGACGATGGCCTCCCAGCAGTCGCGCACGTAAGTATCGATCTGCTCGTAGGGGGTCTTGTTGAAGTTCGGGATGTGGCCGTTGATGAAGTCGGACCAGTACTTGGCCATGGCCTCCGGCTCCATCGGCTCCGACATGGGCACCGGCACCTCCGGGAAGCCATAGCCGGCGAAGACGCCGGTGAAGCCAGGATCGCAGAGGAAGACCGGCTCATGCCCCAGCGCCTTGCAGGCCTGTGCGATACCGACGGAGTTAAGCGCCGGGCCGAAGGCGGCCTCGGGGAAGAAGGCGATGGTCTTGCCGGGCATGAGGGGTCCTTCCTGTTGATCGGAGTGTTTGGAGAGGAGACTAGTCGCTAGCGGGGAGGAGACGCGAGTCCTCGGCACGCCAGCCGATGGTAAGCGTTTGGCCCGGCTCTACGGTGAAGGGGCCTTCAGTGATTGGCAGCCGTAGCTCCAGCTGATCCTCCAGGCCAGCGACCGCCACCTCCAGCAAGAGGTCGCCGCCGCGGTAGGCGACCGCGCGCAGGGTGGTCTGAACGCTGTTGTTGGCGGTCTCGGTCACGCGCAGCCGTTCCGGCCGGACTGCCAAGGTGGCGGCCTGTCCTGATGACAAGCCCTCCGGTAGGGCACCGCGCAGCAGGCCGAGCGTGGGGTGGGTTAGTCCCTCTGCCGTTGCGGTGCCTTCGAAGAAGTTCATCCGGCCGATGAAGCCGGCGACGAAGCGGGAGGCAGGGGCCTCGTAGAGCTCCTGCGGCGGACCCAGCTGGGCGATGCGGCCCGCCTGCATCAGCGCGATGCGGTCGGCCATGACCAGGGCTTCCTCCTGATCGTGGGTGACGATGCAGAAGGTGATGCCGACCTCATGCTGCAGACGCTTCAGCTCCAGCTGCATCTGTTCGCGCAGTTGCCGGTCCAGGGCGGCCAGAGGCTCGTCGAGCAGCAAGACCTTGGGCTGCTTCACCAGGGCGCGGGCGAGGGCCACCCGCTGGCGCTGGCCACCCGACAGGCGCTCGGGCTTGCGGTTAGCGAAGTCGGAGAGGGCGGTGATCTCCAGCACCTCGGCCACCCGCCGCTTGATCTCGGGCTTGGCCAACCGCTCCATCTCCAGGCCGTAGGCGACGTTGGCGGCCACCGTCATGTGCGGGAAGAGGGCATAGGACTGGAACATGAGGTTGACCGGCCGGTGGCGCGGCCTGACCCGGGTCATATCGCTGCCGTCGATCATCACGCGGCCAGCGTCGGGCTGCTCGAAGCCGGCGATGAGGCGCAGCAAGGTGGTCTTGCCGCAGCCCGAGGGGCCCAAGAGGGCGAAAAACTCGTTCTCCAGCAGGTCCAGGGAGACGCCGTCCACAGCGGTCACGCTGCCGAAGCGGCGCTCGACGGATTGAAGGGAGATCAAGGCGCTCATACCAGGTTCCCCCGGCGGCCGGAGACGCGCTGGGCCATCAGCACCAGGGTGAAGCTGGTCAAGAGGAAGAGGGTGGCCAGCGCGTTGATCTCCGGCGTCACCCCGAAGCGGATCATCGAATAGACCTGCATCGGCAAGGTGGTGGAGGACTGGCCGGGGCCGGCGGTGAAGAAGGCGATGATGAACTCGTCGATCGAGAGCGTGAAGGCCAAGAGCGCGGCTGCGACCACGCCCGGCAAGATGGCCGGTAGGGTAACCCGGAAGAAGGTGACGAGCGGCGGGGCGCCCAGGTCTTCCGAAGCCTCCAGCATGGCCCAGTCGAACTGCTTCAGCCGGGCGCGCACCACGGCGCAGGCGAAGGCGATGTTGAAGACGATATGGCTGATGATGATGGAGTAGAGGCTGAGCGAGACGCTGAGCAGGAAGTAGAAGGAGAGCAGCGCGATCGCCAGCACGATGTCCGGGATCACCATGGGCGCGAAGAGCAGCGCGTCGAGCCCGGCAGACCCCCGCCGCCGCTCCACACCGAGAGCCAGCAAGGTGCCCAAGATGGTGGCCACCAAGGTGGAGACGCTGGCGACGATCAGGCTGTTCAGGGCCGCGCGTTGGATCGCACTATTCTCCGCCAAGGCCTCATACCAGCGGAAGGAGGCGCCGCCCCAGGAGGTCGGCAGGCCGGAGTCGTTGAGGCTCAAGACCATCAGCAGGATCAGCGGGCCATAGAGGAAGAAATAGACCAGGCCCAGGTGCAGCTGAAGTGGGCGCATGGCTCAGGCGGCCTCCTTCGCTGAGCTGGCCCGGCGCACCAGGATGGCTTGGGTGAAGAGCAGAGCCAGCATGATGGCGATCAGCAGCATGGAGAGCGCGGCGCCGAAGGGCCAGTCACGCGCGGTCAGGAACTGGTCATAGATCAGGTTCCCCACCATCTGAATGCGCCCGCCGCCTAGCAAGTCCGGCGTGATGAAGTTGCCGATCGAGAGCACGAAGACGAAGACGCCGCCGGCAGCCACCCCCGGCAGGGAGAGCGGCAAGGTGACCCGCAGAAAAGAGCGCCAGGGCGGCGCGCCGAGATCCTCCGAGGCCTCCAGCAGGCTTCGGTCCAGGCGGGCGAGCGCTGCATAGACGGCTAGGATGACAAAGGGGAGGTAGTTGTAGACCAGGCCGGTGATGACGGCGCCGTCGTTGTAGAGCAGCGAGATTGGCTCTGTCGTCAGGCCCCAGTTGATCATGGCCTCGTTGGCCACGCCCTTGCGGTTTAAGAGCACGATCCAAGCGTAGGTGCGGATCAGAAAGTTGCTCCAGAAGGGTAGCATGACCAGCACCAGGAGTGCCGCCTGCCAGCGCTGAGGCGCGCGCGCGATGGCATAGGCGGCCGGATAGCCGATCAAGAGCGCGATGATCGTGGCTTTGGCGGCCAGCAAGGCCGAATCCCAGAGGATCGAGAGGTAGAGCGGGTCGAGCGCCCGCTCAAAGTTCTCCAGGGTCAGCACATAGTCGATGCCGCCATAGATGCCGCGCTGGAAGAAGGCCAGCAGGAAGACCAGGGCACAGGGCACGACCATGAAGAGCGCCAGCCAGCCGAGGCCCGGCGCCATCAGCAGGCTGGAGGAACTGGGCCACCGCATGGGGTGTGATGCTATGGCCGCGCCACGCCAACAGCGCTAGCGCGGCCGTCAGCAGCAGTTAGTTGGCGGAGAGCACTTCTTGCACCGCGCGGGTGAAGGCGCGCTGGCCTTCGCCCAGATCTTCGACCAGCTCCAGGCTCTTCAGCTCTTGCGGCGTCATCGCCAGGTTGGGGAAGGTCTCGAAGAGGGACGGGTCGACCTTCGCCATAGCGGCTTCGTTCGGTACCTTGTAGAGGATGTTCGAGGCCACCCAGGCGTGCACGTCGGGGCGCAGCACATAGTCGATGAACTCATGGGCTAGCTCTTTGTGCTCTGAGGCCTTGGGCACCACCATGGTATCGACCCAGAGGTCGGCCCCTTCCTCGGGCAGGATGAACTTGATCTGATCGCTCTCGGCGATGCCGTAGTTGCACCAGCCGTCCCAGCCCTGCACCAGCACCGCCTCGCCGGAGACCAGCTTGGAGAAGAAGGTGGTGTCGTCATAGGCCAGCAGGTTCTCCTTGGCCGCGATCAGCAGGTCACGGGCCTCGGCCAGCCTCTCGGGATCGGTCTCGTTCACCGAATAGCCCAGCGCGAAGAGGGCCGGCTGCATCAGCCAGCGGTCGGTGGACAGCATGGTGATCTTGCCGGCATGCGCCTCGCTGGGCTCAAGGATGTCGTTCCAGCTGTCCGGCGCCTCCTCGACCAGGTCAGCCCGATAGCAGATGCCGGTCGTGCCCCAGGTATAGGGTGCGGAATAGCGGTGGCCCGGGTCGTGCGGCAGCTGCCCGGCCTCGGCGTAGTAGTTCTTCAGGTTGGGGATCTGGGCATGATCCAAGTCGGACAAGAGGCCCAGCTTATCGAGCGCTTGGGCGAAGGGGCTGGAGAGGAAGACCACGTCATAGCCCTCTCCCTGAGCGGCCATGAACTTGCCCATGATCTCTTCATTGCTGGCATGCGGGGCGAACTCGACATCAATGCCTTTCTCCGCCGCGAAGTTCTCCAGGAGGTCGGGAGGCATGTAGCCGTCCCAATTGGCCACGATCAGCGTGTCGCGCGCAGACGCCGGTGAGACCACAAGCAATCCGGCCAGCAGCGCCCCGGAAAGTGTCAGCTTCTTGTCCATTCCATCCCCATTCCGTGACAGTTGACGAAAACTGTTAGACCTTGAACTTCACTACGCTTACTTTGAGCCTATCGGCCCCCGCGAGAGCGGTCAAACAGTGAAAAGATGGATGTGCCAAGGCCGTTGCACGCTCCTCTAGACCGCAGAAAGGGAGAGCGAGCAGAAGCTCGGATCTGTTGCGATGAAAGGTACACCCTTCAGAGTCTTGCTGGACTACGCCGACGCGCGCTGGGGGCCCTTGGCGATCGAAGAGATGATCGATCGTGCCGGCCTGGCGCGTGGCGGCGCCTACACGGCCGTCGGCGACTACCCGCCTGAGGAGTTCGAGGCTCTCGTCTCGGCTTTGGCGGGCGTGACGGGCGAAGGGCATGCCCGCATCTATGCAGACCTTGGCCGACTGACGATAGACCGTCTGCTCTTGGCTCAAAGCGATCCCGTACCAGAGGAGCAGAGCGTGGCGCTGGCCTTGGCTTCCTTGCCGCGGATGCTGCGCCAAGACACCAAGAAGCTCTACGGCGACACGCCTTTGCCCGACTTTGATTTGCGCCACGAGCAAGGCGGTTGGATTATCCTTGATGTCGACTGCCGGCCCTTCACCCCGGACTTCGTTGAGGGCGCAATCCGGGGCTTGCTGATGCGTCTTGGAAAAGTAGCAAGGATAGAGCGCAGCGAGAGCCCCTGTGCGCCATCGAAACGCGTACGCTTCAGGGTGGGTAGCGAGAGCTGAACACGCTATGCGGTTAGAAGACTTTCGGCAGCCGCGGCTCCTGGTCTAGAGTGATGTGTCGATCGGTCAGACAGTTATCAGACTAGGGTGCTATGAGACGCGAAGAGCTGCTGGAACGCCAACTGGAGCGGGAGAGGCGGGCCCGCGAAGAGGCGGAGCGGCTCTTGGAAGACAAGAGCAACGAGCTCTACGCCGCCCGTTTGCGCGCGGAGGCAGCCGAAGGCCACCTAAGTGACGCCTTGCGCAGCCTGGATGACGGCCTGCTGCTGTTCGACCAGGACGGCAAGCTGATCCTCGCCAACCGGCGCTTTTTCGAGATCTATCCGCAGGCAAGATCTATCTGCAAGCCGGGCATTGCGGAGGGTAAGCTCTGGCGGGAGTTGATCGGCCAGGGGGCCTTCAGCTTCGGCAGCCGCCGCCTCTTCGCGCTACCGGGCTTTGGCGGTGAAAACCAGCAGGTGAACCGCTGGGAGCGTGTGACCGCCCAGGGTGCGCATATCTGCATCATCGAGCAGGAGACTGAGGCCGGGCAGCGCATCTCCTTGCACCGTGACATCACTGAGATGCGCACGGCTGAAACGCAGCTGCAGTGGCGACTGGCGGCCATTGAGGAAGCCGCCGACGGCATCGCGATTACCGATCAAGACGGGCACTACCTCTATCTCAACATGGCCCATGCACGCCTCTTGAGCTACGAGAGCGCAGCCTCGCTAATCGGCCGTTCCTGGCGGCGGCTCTACGACGAGGAGGAACTGGAGCGCTTCGAGCGAGAGATCATTCCGGAACTCTTCTCGCAAGGCTCTTGGCAGGGCACGGTGGAAGCCCGCGACGCCTTACGCCGGCGCCGTGTGCTGGAGCTCTCCATGAGCCTCCTGCCGACACGCGGCATCCTCTCCGTCTTGCGGGACATCACCGAGCGGCGGGAGGCGGAAGCACAGCAGCAAAGGGTGATGCAGCGGCTCTATGAGGCTGAACGGATGGAAGCGGTGGGCCAGTTGGCCCGTGTCGTAGCGCATGACTTCAACAACGTGCTGCTGGCGATTTCCGCCTTTGCGGACAATCTGCAGTCCGACTTTTCTCAACCGGTCGGGGCGCAGCGACTACTCGGCAAGATCAACAGCGCAATCAGCCATGCCGAAGAGGTGGTGAACCGCCTCCAGGCCTCCGTCACGGACCGCCCGCTTGAACGTGGCCGCGTCGACCTGGTGGCTTTGGCACGCGACACGGCGGACATGGTGCGCGCAACCTTAGGCGAGCAGCAGGAGCTTCGGCTCAGAACCTCGGACAGCGCCCTTCCGGTCTTGGGCGATCACGCGCAGCTGGGTCAGACGGTGATGAACTTTCTGGTCAATGCGCGCGAGGCGCTGGGTGAGGCCGGTGGCAGCATCGTCGTGACGGTTGCGCAGAACGACGATCCACGGCTGCGGAGTGAGGGCTGGGCCTTCGTCTCGCAACAAGGTGCCTGTCCCAAAGCTGGCCCTGTCATTTGCCTCAGCGTGGAAGACAGTGGTTGCGGGATGGATGGCACCGTGATCGAGCGTGCCTTCGAGCCTGATTTCTCGACCAAGAGCGGCAAAGCCGTGCGCGGGCTTGGTCTCTCGACCAGCGGCGCAGTCGCCGACGCGCATGAAGGGGCAATCGTTCTGGAGAGCACCCCGGGCTTTGGCTCGAGGGCAACCCTCTGTCTGCCACGCTACCGCTTGCGGCTGCCGTCTTGCGCCCGCGTTTTGGTGATCGACGACGATCCCCTGGCAGGCGCGGCGCTTTCCGGGCTCCTGGTCCAGTTGGGCCATCGCGCCGATTTCCTCGACCATCCTTTGGAGGCTTGGGGGGTCTTGGAAGACGATCCCAATACTTGGGATCTGGTGATCACCGATCAGCAGATGCCGCAGCTAGACGGGCTCTCTCTGGCACGGCGGCTGCTCGACCTGCGGCCCAGTCTGCCGGTGATCATCTGCACCGGCATGCCCGGTTGGCCGGGCAATGCGCCTGCAAACGTCGCCAATCTGATCTCGAAGCCGGTGCGCCGGCGGGTCCTGCAAGAGGCGCTCGCCGGTTAGGGGGGGCGGCTCAGCCAGGACTTGCCAGTGGGCAGCGCGGCAGCGCAGACTTGGCAAGACTTCAGACTCACGTGATGAAACTGGCTATCAATCTATGAAAGTGCTTTTAGCTGACGACCACGATCTGGTCCGTGATGGTGTCATCGCGATCCTCTCGCGGGACGATCCCAGCATCAAGGTCAGCTCCGTCGAGGATCTGGATCGGGCTCTGGGTCTCCTCGAGGACGAGACCTTCGATGTGGTGGTGCTGGACCTGCGGATGCCCGGCATGCGTGGCCTGGAAGGCTTGCGCCGCATGGTGGAACTCTACCCCAAAGTTCCCATCGTCCTCATGTCGGGCATGATCTCCCAGCGCGATGTGAGTGAGGCCTATGCCATCGGTGTGCGCGGCTTCGTGCCCAAGACCTTGGCCGGCAAGTCGCTGTCAAACGCGCTTCACCTGGTGGTCTCGGGCGAGCGCTATGTACCCTCAACCCTGCTGGACAGTAGGAGCGGGCAGGACAAGGCGCTGCAGCCGGACACGGTCTTGAGCCCGCGCGAGACAGAGGTCTTGGAGCGGCTGTCGGAAGGGGCCTCCAACAAGGAGATCGCGCACAGCCTGCAGATCAAGGAGACGACGGTGAAGCTGCACTTGCGCAACCTAAGCGACAAGCTGGGTGCACGCAACCGCACTGAGATCGTGGTGCGGGCAATGGAGCGCGGGCTGGTCAGCCGCGTCTAGGTCTTGGGTGCGGGTTGGCTTGCACGACGGCCGGGCGTAGTCCTGAGGGCGGCCGGCCGTTCGCGTTTAGAGATTTTGGCAGTGCAAGCGCGCAGACACGAGGCTTCTGCTGCTCTGCCGAGGACAAAAAAATGGGCGGGCCTCTGGAAAGCCCGCCCTCATCCTAGAGAAAACGCAAGCCTAGGCCGTGGCGTCGGCCTTCGCGGCGGCGCTGCGCCGCCGCACCTTCGGGGTGCGCTTGGTTTGGCGCATGTCGGTGCGGATGTGGGTCTCGTCATAGCCATTGAAGATGTGGCCCAAGAGGCCGCGCTTCAGGTCCGAGGTGCCGAAGAACCAGTCGGCGATGGGGAAGGTCAGGTTCATGTTCCGCTCCATCATGATCGACTGATCGTGGTGGGCGGTGTGATGGCGCCGGATGGTGTTCACGAAGGGGCAGTAACGCACGAACTTGTTCTCTTCCACGTGACAGCAGAAGTGCATGAACTCGTAGAGCAGGTAAATGCCCGTCGTGGTGCACATCAAGAGCCAGCCGACATTGGGGCTGAAGAGGAAACCGGCGACGATGGCACCTGGGATCGACATCAGTACGAAGACCACCAGGGCGTAGGGCGGGAAGAAGGTCACACGCCAATCCTTGTGATCGGCAAAGCGCATCTCTTCCTCAGTGAAGAACTGATGGTGGGTTAGGGTGTGGCGCGAATAGATCGCCCGCAAGGCCGGGATTTGCGAGGGGCGGTGCATGACATGGCGGTGCAGGAACCACTCAAAGCCGTTGCAGATCAGAAAGACCACCGGGATAGTCAGCCACTCCCACCAGAGCGGCTGGTGGATATTGGTGACGTAGAGGTAGAGCGCGGTCAGGCCGATGATGTAGATGACCGCCACGTGCAGCCAGCCATTGTACCAGCCGGCGATGGCATCGCGGTATTGGCCGCGGTAGCGCCGCTGACGCTCCGTCATGGGGCTTTGTGAGAGTTCCATGGAGCTCGCCTCCTTGCCTTCAAAGTCTGATATATTAGACATACATCACATTATGGCCCATGGCAAGGGGCTTAACGGCCTTCGCTGACTCCTGACAGCAGGCTTAAGAAGGAATCTATGCACAGTCTAGCAGAAATCGCTGGCCATGCCGCTGCCGAGTGAATGGCCGATCCTCCTCGCCTTGGGCCTGGCGCTCCTCGGCCTGGCGGTAGCTTGGATCTTCCTGTTGCGCGCCAACCGGCGGTCCACCACGCTGGCGCAGCAGAGCGTAGCGCAGGCGGAGCGTCTCGCTGCGCTGGGCCAAGAGCGGGATTCGCTGATGGCCCGTAACGAGGCCCTGCAGCGCCAGATCTTGGAACAAGCCCAAGAGCTGGCGCGCCTGGCCGAAGCCAACGATCAGCAACAGCTGCAGGCGGATGAGAAGCTGGCGCTGCTGCGCGACGCCCGCGAGGCCATGACCAAGGAGTTCAAGCTGCTCTCGGCCGAGATTGCCGGGCGGCAAGGCCAGGAGCTGGCGCGCCAGCAGGAGCAGCGCCTGACCGGACTGCTCACCCCGCTCAAAGAGCGGATCAACGCCTTTCAAGGCGCGCTGCAGTTGGCCCAGCAGGAGACGGTGAAGGAACGCGCCGGCCTGACGCAGCAGATCAAGAGCCTCTTCGACACCAACCAGGCGATGCGGGAGGAGACGCGCAACCTGACCCGCGCGCTGAAGGGGCAAAGCCAGGTGCAGGGCGCCTGGGGCGAGATGCTGCTGGCCAGCATTCTGGAGCGCAGCGGACTGCGCGAAGGCTTGGAGTACGAGACACAAGTCAGCCAGAGCGACGGACGGGGCGGGCGGCTGAGGCCGGACGTGGTGGTGACTCTGCCGAACCGCGACCGCATCATCATTGATGCCAAGGTCTCGCTGACTGCCTTCGAGACCTATGTGAACGCCGAGGAAGAGGCGGAGAAGGTAGAGGCCTTGGCGGCACATCTGCGCTCGCTGCGCGGCCACATCCGTGGCCTTGGCGACAAGAGCTATCATCAGGGCGAGGGCGGGCCTGACTTCGTCATTCTCTTCCTGCCGCTGGACGAGGCCTTGTCGGTGGTGGCGCGCCAGGGAGAAGCCTTGCAGGACGAGGCCTTGGACCGCGACGTGCTGTTGGCGACGCCGACCAGCCTGATGGTGGCGCTGAAGACCGTGCAGAACCTTTGGCAGGTGGAACGCCGCAGCCAGTCGGTGGAGGAGATCGCCAAGCGCGGCGGGCTGCTCTACGACAAGTTCGTGGGCTTCGTGGAGGACCTTCAGGCGGTCGGGCAGCGCCTCGACCAGGCCAAGGTGTCTTACGAGGACGCGCTGGCCAAGCTATCGCAGGGTAGCGGCAATCTGGTGGGCCAGGCGGACAAGCTGCGCCAACTGGGCGCCAAGACCCGCAAGGCCCTGCCGGCTGATCTGCTGGAGGCGGAGGCGCCTGATCGCTTGACCCCTGTTGACGCCCAACCCAGCTATCTCTCTGCGCCGTCGCGCAGCAGTGAAGACTAAGCAGAAAGTAAGCGTCCCATGGCTGTCCTCCCGATCCTCGTCGCTCCCGATCCGCGCCTGAAGAAGGTCGCGGCCCCCGTGGTCGAGGTCGACGACGGCATCCGCCGACTGATGGACGACATGCTGGAGACCATGTACCTGGCCCCCGGGATCGGGCTGGCTGCCCCCCAGGTCGATGTCCTGAAGCGGGTGATCGTGGTGGACGTGGCGCCCGACGGCGGCCCGCGGGAGCCGCACTGCCTGGTCAATCCAGAGATCACCTGGGTCTCGGAAGAAGACGCCAGCTACAACGAGGGCTGCCTCTCCCTGCCGGAGCACTATGCCGACGTGGTGCGACCCAAGGCCATCCGTGTTGCCTACCTGGACCGGGACGGCCAGCGCCAGGAGATGGAGGCCGACGGCCTGCTGGCCACCTGCATCCAGCACGAAATGGACCATCTGGAAGGCATTCTCTTCGTCGATCACGTCTCAGCGCTGAAACGCAACATGATCCTGCGCAAGCTCCTAAAGGCCAAGAAGCAGGGGCAGCTGACCAGCGCATAAGGGCGATGAGCGCCTCCGATCGCCTCCGGCTCGCCTTTATGGGCGCGCCGGACTTCGCGCTTCCCAGCCTTGCAGCCTTGCAAGAGGCCGGTCACGAGATCGTCGCGGTCTATAGCCAGCCGGCACGGCCGGCTGGCCGCAAGCAGGCTCTGCGCGATACGCCGGTCGGCCAGGCAGCCAAGGCGGCGGGCATCCCTTTACGCACACCGACCAGCCTGAAGGACCCGGGCGAGCAAGCGGCCTTCGCAGCCTTGCAGCTTCATGCGGCCATCGTCGTCGCCTACGGGCTGCTGCTGCCGCAGGCTATCCTCGATGCGCCGCGGCTGGGCTGTTTCAACGTTCACGCCTCGCTTCTGCCGCGCTGGCGCGGGGCAGCGCCGATCCAGCGGGCGATCCAAGCCGGCGACAGGGAGAGCGGTGTTGCCATCATGCAGATGGAGGCCGGGCTGGACACGGGCCCCGTCTTGGCCTCTGCCCGCCAGCCGATCGGGCCAAAGACCACGGGGCAAGGTCTGCACGACGCTCTGGCCAGCCAGGGAGCTGCGCTGTTGGTGGGCACCCTGGCGGCGGTGGCGCGCGGCGAAATCGAGCCACAGCCGCAGCCGGTCGAGGGCGTGACCTATGCCGCCAAGCTGCAGCGCAGTGAGAGTGCCTTGGACTGGAGCAAGCCTGCAGTCGTTCTGGAACGGCAGGTGCGGGCCTTCACGCCCTGGCCGGGGAGCCATTTCCTCTTCTCGGATGAACGCGTGAAGGTCCTGGAAGCGGTACTGACCGAAGGGAAGGGTGAACCCGGCACGGTGCTGGACGCGCAGCTGACTGTCGCCTGCGGGGAGGGGGCTTTGCGCCTCAGCCGGCTGCAGCGTCCTGGGCGCGGACCGCAGCCGGCCGATGCCCTGCGGCGCGGCTTTCCGATTCCGGCCGGCAGCCGGCTCTCCTGACGTCCATGACCCGCTACAAGCTGACCGTGGAGTATGACGGCACGCCCTTTGTCGGCTGGCAGCGGCAAGAGAGCGGCCTTTCGGTCCAGGCCGCTCTGGAAGAGGCCCTGGCGAAGCTCACCAACGCGCCGGGACCCGTGATCGCTGCTGGGCGGACCGACAGCGGCGTGCATGCCAGTGGCCAGGTGGTGCACTTGGATCTGGACCGGCTGCTGGAGCCTGACCGTCTGCTGATGGCCTTGAACTTTCACCTAAAGCCGCTGCCGATCTCGGTCTTGCAGGTCAGCCCGCAGGCGCCCGATTTCCACGCGCGCTTTTCGGCCAGCGCACGGCACTATCGCTACCGTCTGCTGAACCGCCCCGCACCGCCGGCCTTGGAGCGTAATCATGTCTGGTGGGTTCCGGCACGCCTGGACCTTGCTGCGATGCAGGAGGCTGCGGCCCTGCTGGCCGGGCACCATGACTTCTCCAGCTTCCGCGCCGTGGCCTGTCAGGCCAAGTCGCCTTGGCGAACCTTGGACCGGATGGAGGTCACCAAGGTAGGCGAGGAACTGCACTTCGGCCTGCAGGCACGCTCTTTCTTGCACAACCAGGTGCGCATCATCGTCGGCACTCTGCGCAAAGTGGGCGACGGCAGCTGGACACCTGGCACAGTAGCGCAAATCCTAGCGGCACGGGACCGCCGCCTAGCCGGCCCCACGGCGCCGCCGCAGGGCCTTTGCCTGACGCAGGTCGACTACTGAGTCTGTCCAACCTCTTGTGACTGCGCAGGCAGCTGCGGCACCAGCTCCGTCAGATCGGTGGCGATGACGATGATCATCACCGACAGGAAGAAGGAGACCGCGACGATAGCGGCGGCACCCATGCCGTTCAGCCCCAGCACGCGCTTCGCCAAGAACCACTCCACCGAGAAGATGTAGATCGTCAGCAGGAAGGAGAGGAAGCCCGTCTCGCCAAAGGGCAGGATGTTGACCAGGAAGCGCAGATAGGCGACCGGCAGGGCCAGCCAGTTATAGCAGGCGATGAAGTGCGGCACCCGGTCTTCGAAGTCCCGGCCTTTGCCGAACTCCAAGAGCAGCAAGGGCAAGGTCGTCCAGGCGACGACGTAGGCCAGGCCCCAGACGAAGATGTAGTGCAGGCCAAAGGGCTCCATCGCCTGGTCGCGCTGCAGCATCAGGATCTGCAGGGCGAAGGGCGGGAAGGTGAGGCTCATGACCAGGAAGGAGCGCCAGGCCGTCAGCCGGTCCTTGCCGATCATCTCCAGCCCATGGTCCTTGAAGGTGAAGGCCGGCAGGACCGCAGCTAGACCGCGGCGAAGCTCCTCACCGGTGGGAAACATGACCGACCTCGCTTTCGGGAATCAGGCCGCCAGGCTGTCCAGGTAACGGCCGTAAATCTGCGTCAGGCTCTCGATGTCGGTCAGGGGCACCTGTTCGTCAACCTTGTGCGCCCATTCGTTGCGCAGGCCTAACTCAATGGTGGGGCAGGCAGTGCGGATGAAGCGCGCGTCAGAGGTGCCGCCGGTGGTGCTGAGCTCCGGCGCTGCACCGGTAACCGCCTCCACCGCGTCACAGACACGGGCGCTGAGCGGGCCGGGCGGGGTCAGGAAGGACTCGCCGGACACGCGGATCTTCAGGTCGATCTCGCCGCCGACGGCGGCCATGCGCTCGCGCACCCAGGCCTCGATGTCGCTGGAGTGATGCAGGTCGTTGAAGCGCACGTTGAAGCGTGCACTGGCGGTGGCCGGGATCACGTTGGTGGCCGGGTTGGCGATGTCGATGGTGGTGACCTGCAGGTTACTGGCCTGGAAGTGCGCGTTGCCCTGGTCCAGGGGCTCTTGCGTCAGGCGCTGCAGCAAGGCGATCAGCCGGTGGGCCGGGTTGTCGGCCAGATGCGGGTAGGCGGAGTGACCCTGCTTTCCGGTCACCGTCAGCCAGCCGTTTAGGCTGCCGCGCCGCCCGATCTTGGCCATGTCGCCGATGCGGGTGACGGAGGTCGGCTCGCCCACCAGGCAGGAGTCGAGCTTCTCCCCAAGCTCCGGCAAGGCACCCAGCATCTTCACCGTGCCGTTGATCGAGGGGCCTTCCTCGTCGCCAGTGATCAGAAGTGAGAAGGAGGTCTTGGGCTTGCGCTGCTCCAAGAGACCGGCCAGGGCGGCGACATAGGCGGCAATGGCGCCCTTCATATCGACCGCGCCCCGCCCGATGAGCAGGCCATCGCGCAGGGTGGCTGAGAAGGGATCGACCTGCCAGTCCGCCGGGTCGCCTGGCGGCACCACGTCAGTGTGACCGGCAAAGCAGTGGTTTTCGCCCTCCCGCCCCCAGCGGGCGTAGAGGTTGTCGACCGGCGCGGTCTCCGCCGTCTGGAAGACGCGGCGGTGGCAGACGAAGCCCAAAGGCTCCAAGAGGCCCTGCAGCAGATCCAAGGCACCGCCCTCGATCGGGGTGATCGAGGGGCAGCGGATCAGGTCTTGCGCCAGAGAGACGGGGTTCAGCGTGCCGGTCATGAGATCCTAGTCGCGCAGCAGATCGTTGATGGAGGTCTTGGCGCGTGTGCCTTCATCCACGCGCTTGATGATGACGGCGCAGTAGAGGCTGGGGCCGGGGCTGCCGTCCGGCAAGTCCGCGCCCGGCAGGGAGCCTGGCACGACCACCGAATAGGCCGGCACCCGGCCGCGATAGACCGCGCCGCTATTGCGGTCGATGATCTTGGTGGAGGCGCCGATGAAGACCCCCATGGAGAGGACCGAGCCCTCCTCCACCACCACGCCCTCGACCACCTCCGAGCGCGCGCCGATGAAGCAGTTGTCCTCCACCACAACCGGTCCGGCCTGCAGCGGCTCCAGCACGCCGCCGATGCCGGCCCCGCCGGAGATGTGGCAGTTCTTGCCGATCTGCGCGCAGGAGCCGACGGTGGCCCAGGTGTCCACCATGGTGCCGCTGTCGACATAGGCGCCTAGGTTCACGAAGCTGGGCATCAGCACCACGCCCGGCGCGATATAGGCCGAGTGGCGGACGACGGCATTGGGCACGGCGCGGAAGCCGGCGTCGCGGAAGCGGGCCTCATCCCAGCCGGTAAACTTGGAATCGACCTTGTCCCACCAGGGTGTGTTGATCCCTGGGCCGCCGGGAATGGGGCGCATGTCGTTGAGGCGGAAGGAGAGCAGTACTGCCATCTTCAGCCACTGATTGACCGTCCAGCCCTCTGTCCCCTTCTCGGCAACGCGCAGCTCGCCGGAGTCCAGGCCAGCCAGTGCGGTTTCCACCGCATCGCGGGTGGCGCCGGTGGTAGCTGGGGTGATGCTGTCGCGGGCCTCCCAGGCGGCCAGGATCTCTTGTTCCAGCGCGGTCTTGTCCATTGGTCGTCTCTTTTCTGAGGGGTTAGTCGTGGGCCAGGTCGTTGGGGTTCTCTTCGGTGAAGCGCCGGCGGCGCACTAAGGTGCCCATCCCGTGCTCGGTGAAGATCTCCAGCAGAAGCGCGTGCGGCATCCGCCCGTTTAGGATGACGGAGGCATCGACCCCGTTCTGAACGGCGAAGACGCAGGTCTCCAGCTTCGGGATCATACCGCCGGAGATGGTGCCGTCTTCGCGCAGGCGCGTGATCTCTGCCACATCGAGCTCAGGCATGACCTTGCCGTCGCCGTCCAGCACGCCGACCACGTCGGTCAGCAGAAGCAAGCGCGAGGCACCGACCGCCGCGGCGATGGCGCCGGCGGCGGTGTCCGCATTGATGTTGTAGGTCTCGCCCTGCGCACCCACGCCGATGGGGGCGATCACCGGGATCATGCCGGAATGCTCCAGGCCGGCCAGGATATGCGGGTCGATGGCTTTGGGCTCGCCGACGAAGCCCAGATCCAGGATCTTCTCGATGTTGGAATCGGGATCGCGGCGGCTGCGGCGCAGCTTGCTGGCGCGGATCAGGTTCCCGTCCTTGCCGGAGATGCCGATGGCGGTGCCGCCAGCCTCGTTGATGGCAGAGACGATCTGCTTGTTGATCGATCCGGCCAAGACCATCTCCACCACCTCGACGGTAGCGGCGTCGGTCACGCGCAGGCCATCGATGAACTCGCTCTTCACCTGCAGGCGTTCCAGCATCTGACCGATCTGCGGGCCGCCACCGTGCACCACGATGGGATTGATGCCGATCTGCTTTAGGAGGACGATGTCGCGGGCGAAGAGCTGCGCCAAGTCGGCGTTGCCCATGGCGTGGCCGCCATACTTGATGACGAAGCTCTTGCCGGCATAGCGACGCATGTAGGGCAAGGCCTCGCTGATGGTGCGCGCGGTGCGCAGCCAGGCCTTGGTATCCCCGATCGTCCGTGCGTCTGCCATGCTGGAAGCCCCTTTCAAACCCGGGCCTTTGGGCCAGGCCGGCGCACTCTAGTCCGCTGCTGGCGCGGCTGCCAAGGATGCTGCCGCCTGGCGCAGCGCGT
>JBCBSF010000058.1:0-33382 GCA_039819325.1 Pseudomonadota bacterium
GACACTCACCCGGCAGCATCAGCCTCTTCGAGGCCGCGACGGGTCTGCTCTTTACCGGGGACATCATGTACGACGGCCCCTTGTATGACGAAGGTCCAGGGGTTGATCGCAACGACTACCGAGCCTCGCTCGAGCGCTTGCTTACGCTGCCGGTGACCGCCGTGCACGGAGGGCACTTCCCCAGTTTCGGTGCTGAGCGCTTCCAGACTTTGATCAAGACCTGGCTGGCCGACGACGACGCCCGTTAAATCGGCCAGGTTTCCCGGCGGTAGGCTGCGTTCCAGAACATCCATTCCAGCTGCGTGCAGCGGCGGAAGGCCTTGGCCATGTTCTCACGCAAGGCCGGCGAGGCCGCTTCGGCGAGCGCGTCGGTGATGGCGATCTGCCGGGCCACCGCGGCGCCGAACTCCTCGCCGGCATAGGTATCGATCCAGGCTTGATAGGGATTGGGCTTGGCAGCGCTTGCGGCCAGCGCCAAGCCAACCTCGCGGTACACCCAGAAGCAAGGCAGGACGGCGGCTACCGCCTCCTCGAAGGAGGCGTTCTGTGCCGTCGCCAAGAGGTAGGAGGTGTAGGTCAAGGTCGTCGGACTGGGCTCCGCCGCCGCGATCGCTTCCGGCGTCAAGCCGAAGTCTTTCAGGAAGCCCTCATGCAAGGCGCGCTCGACGATGATCGCCACCTCTGCCGCCTTGGCATACTCGAGGATCAGGTCTGGCGCTTCCGCCCGGGCCGCGATGACCGCCAGCACCCGCCCGTAGAGCTTCAGATAGTAGGAGTCCTGCAGCAGGTAGTGCTGGAAGCGATCCCGCGACAGGCTGCCTTGCCGCAGCTCTTCATTGAAGGGCATGGCGACCATGGCCGCCCGGATCGGCGCCACATCCTGCCAGAGACGGTCGGTAAAGGACGGCACGGGACGGAACCTCCATAGCAAAAGAAAGGGGCCGCAGGTTTGCGCCTGCGGCCCCTCACGATAGGTGCTGAGCGGGACGGTTAGAAGTCCATGCCGCCCATGTCCGGCGCACCAGCGGCGCCAGCCTCATCCTTCTTCGGCGCGTCAGCGATCATCGCCTCGGTGGTGATCAGGAGCGCGGCGATGGAGCCTGCGTCCTGCAGCGCAGTGCGCACCACCTTGGTCGGATCGATGATGCCGGCCTGCACCAGGTCACCATAGCTGCCGGTCTGGGCGTCAAAGCCGAGGTTGTCGTCGGTGGCGTCCAGGATCTTGCCGACCACGACAGAGCCGTCCTCGCCCGCGTTCTGGGCGATCTGACGGGCCGGGGCCTTCAGCGCACGACGCACGATCTCGACACCGACACGCTGGTCGTCGTTGGCAACGGAGATGCCGTCGAGCGCCTTGATGGCACGCAACAGCGCCGTGCCACCACCGGGGACGATGCCTTCCTGCACGGCCGCGCGGGTGGCGTTCATCGCATCCTCGACGCGGTCCTTACGCTCCTTCACCTCGACCTCGGTCGCACCGCCGACGCGGATCACAGCAACACCGCCGGAGAGCTTGGCCAAGCGCTCCTGCAGCTTCTCGCGGTCGTAGTCGCTGGTGGTCTCGTCGATCTGACGGCGGATCTGACCGCAACGCGCCTCGATGTCCTCCTTGGAACCGGCACCGTCGACGATGGTGGTGTCTTCCTTGTTCAGGACCACCTTCTTCGCCGTGCCCAGCATCTCCAGGGTCACGTTCTCCAGCTTGATGCCGATGTCTTCGCTGATCATCTCGCCCTTGGTCAGGACGGCGATGTCCTCCAGCATGGCCTTGCGGCGGTCGCCGAAGCCAGGCGCCTTGACGGCGGCGATCTTCAGGCCGCCACGCAGCTTGTTGACCACCAGGGTGGCCAAGGCCTCGCCCTCGATATCCTCAGCGATGATCAGCAGCGGACGGTTGGACTGCACCACGGCCTCCAAGACCGGCAGCAGCGGCTGCAGGCCGGAAAGCTTCTTCTCGTGGATCAGGATGTAGGGGTCTTCCAGGACCACCCGCATCTTCTCAGAGTCGGTCACGAAGTAGGGGGAGAGGTAGCCGCGGTCGAACTGCATGCCCTCGACCACGTCCAGCTCGGTCTCCAGGCTCTTGGCCTCCTCGACGGTGATCACACCCTCGTTGCCGACCTTCTCCATGGCCTGGGCGATCATCTCGCCGATGGCCTTGTCGCCGTTGGCGGAGATGGTGCCGACCTGCGCAATCTCGCTGTTCGCGGCGATCTCCTTAGAGCGCTGCTCCAGATCCTTGACGACGGAGGCGATGGCCAGATCCACGCCGCGCTTCAGGTCCATGGGATTCATGCCGGCGGCGACGGACTTGGAGCCCTCGCGCACGATGGCCTGGGCCAGCACGGTGGCGGTGGTGGTGCCGTCGCCGGCCAGGTCGTTGGTCTTGCTGGCAACCTCGCGCACCATCTGCGCGCCCATGTTCTCGAACTTGTCGGAGAGCTCGATCTCCTTGGCGACGCTGACACCGTCCTTGGTGATGCGCGGCGCGCCGAAGGACTTGTCCAGGACCACATTGCGGCCCTTGGGGCCCAGGGTGACCTTCACGGCGTCGGCTAGGATGTCGACACCCTTCAGCATGCGCTGGCGGGCATCGCCGCCAAACTTGACTTCTTTTGCACTCATGTCTCGCTAATCCTCTGATCTAGCGCTGTTCTTGAACGGTAGGCAGGCTTGTCGGATCGCCTCTCGCCTATCCGGCCTGCGGTTCTCTTGACTGACCTTAAGCGGCGGCCTGCGTGGCGGCGCTGTCGGTGAGGACACCCATGATGTCGCTCTCCTTCATGATCAGCAGGTCTTCGCCGTCGATCTTCACCTCGGTGCCGGACCACTTGCCGAAGAGCACGCGGTCGCCAACCTGCAGGTCGAGCGCCACGACCTCGCCCTTCTCGTTGCGGGCGCCGGGGCCGACAGCCAGAACCTCGCCCTGCATGGGCTTCTCCTTGGCGGTGTCGGGGATGATGATGCCACCGGCGGTCTTCTCTTCCTCCTCAAGGCGGCGGATGACGACGCGGTCGTGCAGCGGACGGAACTTCATAAGCGGGATCCTCCTCAAAACTGAGCGAGTGGTGTGGTCTCTGGTTAACCGGAGCGCTTCGGCTGTTAGCACTCACCTTTCAGGAGTGCCAGCCGATGCGTGGCCAGCAGGTATGCCCCGGTAACGCTCTTGTCAAGGGCGGAGAGCTCGTCATTTCAGGCGCTTGGAGGTGGTGGCAGCAAGCCGCGCAGAAGGGCGAGCCCGCGCCTCAAGGTCTTCCTGTCAGACGTTGAAGACAGGGAGAGCCGTACCGCCGGTGCCGGTGGTCTCTGCCCGATGACGAAACGGCTGGAGGGCAGAAGATAGACCCCCTGCTCTGCCGCCCGCTCCGCCACCCGGTCGGCGTCCTGACCCTCAAGCGGCAACCAAGCGAAAGGCCCGCAGGGCTGGGTTTGCAGGGGAAACCCGGCCAGTTCCTGGTGCAGCACCCGGTGCCGCTTGGAGAGCTCGGCGCGATGCGCGGCGATGATGCGGTCGGCTAGACCCGACTGGATCCAGGCGGTCATTACCTCACCGATCAGCGGCGGCGTACCTAAGAGCAAGGCATGACGGGTAAAGCCGATGCGCTCTTCCAGATGACGTGGACTGTGCAAGAGGCCAGCACGCAGGCCGGTTTGGGTCTGGCTGGCAAAGCTGCAGATGTAGACGCACTGCTCCGGCAGCAGGGCGGCGAAAGGCGGGCCGTCGGCTGGGACGAACTGGCCATAGGTATCGCATTCCAGCAGCAAGAGGTCGTAGCGGCGGACCAGAGCCGCGATCGCCTGCCGCCGCTCGGCGGACATGGCCGCAGCCGTCGGGATCTGAAAGGAGGGGCGCAGGATCAGCACGGCGCCTGGGTTGCTGCGCGCCGCAGCCTCCAGTACAGCAGGTGTAACGCCCTCCTTGTCCATCGCCAAGCCCTGCGGCTCCAGACCGAGGGCCGAGAAGAGGTTCTTCGTCCCGACCGCGTTCAGATCCTCGCAAAGCAGCGCCGCCCCGCCACGGGTGGCTGTCAGCAGGACGGAGACCAGGGCCTCCTGCGCGCCGATGGTGATGGCCACCGACTCTGGCGTCGCCGGCACGTCGCTCTCTCTGAGCCAGCGGGCGACGGCCTTCTGCTGACGCTCGATCCCGGTCTTGGTTGGATAGCCGGTGAGGCCCAAGAGCGGCCACTGAGCCCCGATATCGGTGAGGGTGCGGCGGCCGGAGGCGTCCAGCAACTCGGGGTCGTTCAGCGGCGGTAGGATAATGACGCCCAGATCGACCATCTCCGTCACCGGGGTTAGCCGCTCGCGCCAACGGCCTTGCTTGGCCTCGATCACAGTCCCCTGCCCGACCCTGGCACGCACCAGGCCTTGCTCTGCCAAGAGGCCATAGGCCTTGGCCACTGAGCCCACAGCGACACCCAGCTGATAGGCCATGTCGCGGTGCGACGGCAGGCGGCTACCAGGCGGCAAGATACCGGCCTGAATAGCGTCGGTGATCGCCGCCGCGACCCGGCGATAGAGCGGTCCGCGACCCTGCGAGAGGTCAGGTGGCCACAATGACATAGGTCAATATTTCTATTGTTTTCAGTTCTCTAACCCTCAATAAGGTTCATTCATTGACCTATAACGCACTGGGCGAAGGCTGTCGAGACGAACAGCCCGCTCAAAGGGAGAAGACGTGCCATGCCCGTGACGACATTTGATGCCCTCTCGCGCCGCCGACTGCTCGGCGGTGCTGCCGCCGGCGGCCTTCTGCTCGCCCTTGGACCATCGGCCCTGGCCGCTACGCCAAAGCGCGGCGGCCATGCCCGCTATGGCGTGCGCGGCGGCTCAACCTCCGACACGCTGGATCCGGCGACCTGGCCGGACGTCTTCATGCGCACGCTTGGCTACAGCTATTGCAATACCCTGACCGAGGTCGCGCCCGACAACAGCCTGCAGCCGGAACTGGTGGAAAGCTGGTCGGCTGAACCCGGGGCCACTGCCTGGACCTTCAAGCTGCGGCCGGGGATCACCTTTCACAACGGCAAGAGCTTTGGCGCCGACGATGTCATGGCGACGATCAACCATCACCGCGGGCCAGACTCGACCTCGGGCATGAAGAAGCTGCTCTCTGCCATCACCGAGATGCGGAAGGACGATGATCTGACTGTCCGCTTCACCTTGGTGAGCGGCGACGCAGATTTCCCCTTCATCTTCGCCGACTATCGCATGGTGATGATGCCGGCGACGCCGGAGGGCGGGATCGACTGGCGCGCAGGCGTCGGTACCGGCGGCTACAGCATCAAGAGCTTCGAGCCGGGCGTGCGAGCCGAGGTGGAGCGCAACCCCAACTACTGGCGCAGCGACCGCGCCTTCTTCGACTCGGCTGAGATCATCACGGTGCCGGACGTCACCGCACGGCAAAACGCGCTGATGACCGGGTCTTTGGACATCATCGACCAGGTGGATCTCAAGACGGTCAATCACCTGCAGCGCGCGCCGGGCGTGGTGATCGGCGAGACGGCAGGCGGCCTGCACTACACCTATGCGATGAACAGCGCCATCGCCCCCTTTGCCAACAACGACGTGCGCTTGGCCTTGAAGTACGGCGTCGACCGCGAGGCCCTGCTGCAGAAGGTGCTGCGCGGCTATGGCACCTTGGGCAACGACCAGCCGATCAGTTCGACCACGCCCTACTACGACCCCAACATCCCGCAGCGGACCTATGATCCCGATCGGGCGCGGCACCACCTGAAGAAGGCGGGCATGGAGGATCTGAGCCTGGACATAAGCGTCTCCGACTTCCTCTACGCCGGCGCGGTCGATGGCGTCACGCTCTACAAGGAGCAGGCAGCGCCGGCCGGTATCGACCTCACCATCGTGCGGGAGCCTTCCGACGGCTACTTCTCCAACGTCTGGCGCAAGAAGCCCTTCATCGCCTCTTACTGGAGCCCGCGCCCGACCGCCGGCATCATGTTCGCCACGGCCTACGCCAGCGAGGCGCCCTGGAACGACACCTATTGGAACAACGAGCGCTTCGACCAGCTCTTGGTCGCCGCCCGCGCCGAGCTGAACGAGGACAAGCGCTCGGAGATCTACGGCGAGATGCAGCGGCTGGTGCGTGACGAGGGCGGCGCGGTTGTCCCGCTCTTCGCCAACAACGTTTTCGCCCATTCCGATAAGGTCGCCACGCCGACGCAGATGGCCGGCAACTGGGAGCTTGACGGCGGCCGCTCCATCGAGCGTTGGTGGTTCGCATGACCCCTGCCGCGCAAGAGCAGGCCGACCGAGAGCTCTTCGACGCGCTCCGCGCCTACGTGCGGAGCCATCCCGATCCGGCGATCGACAGCTTTCGGTCCGCTATGGAGGACTGGGGCGAGCGCTATGCGGCGGTTGCCCCGCACCCCCTGCCCGTCGCCCAGACCATCCTTGACGCCGCCCACCGCCCGGACGCGCATCCCTTGGTCGGCCTCTTCGCCGAGCATTGGGAAAGCCGCAAGTGGGAGCAGAGCTATAAGAAGAGCGACGGCTTCGTCGGCGACGACATGCTGGCCGGTTATGGCTTCGCCGAGATCGTCGGCAAGTGGGGCCCCTTCGTCAGCGAGGTCATCCGCTCTGGCGTCGGCGCCTGGGGCCCGGGGATCGTCTATCCCTTGCACCGCCACCAGGCCAACGAGATCTACATCCTGCTGGCCGGCAGCGCCGAGTTCACGGTCGGCGACACGCCGCCACGCCAGCTGTCAGCCGGTGCCGTCGTGCCGGTCCCACCGCAAGCGATCCATGGCTTCCGCACACACGACGAGCCCGCCGTGGTCTTCTATCTTTGGCAAAATGGTGACCTGCGCGAGACCTCGCGCTTTGACGTTTAGCCTTCTTCCTCACCGTCAGGGCGCGGGTGGCTTGGCTTCCAGCGGGTCGGCCAGGCCTCGCCCAGATCCTCCAAGTGGAGCACGATGGCCGGCCCCTCCAAGCGGATCTGCGCCCCGCCCGAGAAGCTTAAGAGCCAGGCGGCTATGCCGCGGGTGACCGTTAGCAGGTTGAGCGGCTGCTCCTCGTTCCCCTGCTCGAGGCCGCGCGTGCGTACCGCGCGCACCCGATCGAAGCAGAGCCCGCAGATCACCCGGCTGTAGACCAAACCGTCGTCTTGCGATTTCAGGTCAGACGCCAGCGCAGCTGCGTCCTGCTCGAAGCTGGCATCGGCCCCTTCCTCGGGCGGCGCGGGCGGCGTAGCACCCCGGCCTTCCCAGCGGAAGCGGTTGGCCAGCATGACGAAGCGCCGCTCGGAGGTGATGTAGCGCATCTCCTGCGGGGGCACGAGCGCGTCTTGCAAAAGACTAGACAGAACAAGAAGATCGTCGTCGTCTCTTGCACGTAACTTTAAGGGCTTCATCGGCGCTTGCATGGCGGTCAGTCGGACAGGCGCTCGATATCGGCGCCGCAAGCGGCCAGCTTGGCCTCTACCTGCTCGTAACCGCGGTCCAGGTGATAGACCCGGTTCACCATGGTCTCCCCCTCGGCTGCCAAGCCAGCCAGGACCAGACTGACGGAGGCGCGCAAGTCGGTCGCCATAACAGGGGCGCCGGTCAAGCGCTCACGCCCCCTTACGATGGCAGAGGTGCCGTCGATGGTGATGTCCGCGCCCATCCGGGTCAGCTCCGGCACGTGCATGAAGCGGTTCTCGAAGATGGTTTCGGTAATCGTCGAGGTGCCTTCCGCCGTGGTCATCAAGGCCATGAACTGGGCCTGCAGATCGGTCGGGAAGCCAGGGAAGGGCTGGGTCTCTGCGTCGGTCGCATGCAGGCGGCCGTTGGCGCGCTTGGCGGTGATGCCGCGGTTGTTCTGAGTCAGCTCCACGCCGCTTTCGGCCAGCAGATCAGCGGCGCTGCTCAGGTGTTCGATCTGCCCGCCCAAGAGCTCGATCTCGCCGCCGGTCATGGCCGCCGCCATTGCGTAGGTACCGGTCTCGATCCGGTCCGCCACGACGCGGTGGCTGGCGGCATGCAGGCGTGAGACACCGTTGATGTCGATCTGCGGCGTGCCCAGCCCGTCGATCTCAGCGCCCATGGCCTGCAGACAGCGGCCGAGATCGACGATCTCCGGCTCTTGGGCTGCATTCACCAGGCGGGTGTGACCCTTGGCCAGGCTGGCCGCCATCATCAGGTTCTCTGTCGCACCGACGGAGACCTTGGGGAAAACGATCTCAGCCCCCACCAGGCCTTGCTGGGTCTTGGCATGGATGTAGCCATCCCGCAGCTCGATGGCAGCGCCCATGGCTTCAAGGCCCATGAGGTGCAAGTCGACCGGACGGGTGCCAATGGCGCAGCCGCCGGGCAGGGAGACGCTGGCCTCGCCCTCGCGCGCCAGAAGCGGCCCCAGGACCAGGACCGAAGCACGCATCTTGCGCACCAGATCATAGGGTGCGCAGCGCTCGGCGATTTGGCCGGCTGTCAGGGTCATGCTGGCCACGCCCTCCAGACTGGGACCGGCTGAAACGACGACGCCCAAACGTTCCAGCAGCGCGACCATGGAGCGGATATCCATCAGGTCGGGCACGTTGTGTAGGGTCAGTCCCTCCTCGCTCAGAAGCGAGGCTGCCAGCAGCGGCAGGGCGGCGTTCTTGGCGCCGCTGATTGCGATTTCCCCGTGCAGCGGCCGCCCGCCACGAATTGCTATCCGGTCCACTCGCCTGTCCCTCTTCTGCTCTCTTCTTGTCTATAAGCGCGGCAAGGTCACGCCGCGCTGTCCCATGTACTTGCCTTGCCGGTCGGCATAAGAGACCTCCGGCGGGGCGTCGCCCTTTAGGAAGAGGAACTGGCAGGCCCCCTCCCCCGCGTAGATCTTTGCCGGCAAGGGCGTGGTGTTGGAAAACTCCAGGGTCACGTGGCCTTCCCACTCCGGCTCCAGCGGCGTGACGTTCACGATGATCCCGCAGCGCGCATAGGTCGATTTGCCCAGACAGATCACCAGGATGTCCCGCGGAATGCGGAAGTACTCCACCGTTCGCGCCAGCGCGAAGGAGTTCGGCGGGATGATGCAGACATCCAGCTCCCGCTCGACGAAGGAGGTGCCGGAAAAGTCCTTGGGGTCCACCACGGCGGAATCGACATTGGTGAAGATCTTGAATTCCGGCGCCACCCGCGCGTCGTAGCCATAAGAGGAGAGGCCGTAGGAGATCACCCCGTCGCGCTTCTGCGCCTCGACGAAGGGCTCGATCATGCCGCGCGCCTGCGCTTGCTCGCGAATCCAGCTGTCCGGCATGACTGACATGGTGTGAGCGACGCGTCCTTGATACTGGTTGAGGCTCGCCCGTCAAAGCGCGGAGCCTGCAGGTGCCGGCAGCGAGACTGCCGCGCCCGATTCGTCTGCTTCTAGCCTTGTCTTTCGCGCCGGCTCAAGGACTGAGGTGCGGGCTTTGCTTTCTCGCTCTCGGGTGTGTCCTTCTGGGAACCCTCTTGGCGGCTATCCTCTTGGCGGGCGCGCGCCTGCTCCTTACGGCGCTTCAGATTGCGCCGCAGCGCCTCCGCTGCCCGGTCTTGCTTGCTGTCTGCCATGAGGCTGACGCTGACCTGCCGCGAGAGGCCGGTCAAGCCCACTGCTATGGCTTCCAGGCCTCTTGCATTCCAGCACGCTTGGTGGCAGCTTCCCGCCCTCGCGACGCCTTGGGGTGCCGGCCAGCCGCGCCGCCTGCCCAACGCCCGCCCGGCGCTGCCGTAGCTCAGGGGTAGAGCACTCCCTTGGTAAGGGAGAGGCCGAGAGTTCAAATCTCTCCGGCAGCACCATTTTGCAGATACCCTCCGAAACATCGCCTAACACCTTGAAGGGAAAGGCGGTTTTTGGTGTTCTAAATCCTTCGTTCCGGCAATAGGCCAGATGCTCCGAGAACACCAGTTTCAGCACCAGCCTTTGCGCCTCTATGCGACCGGAAGCCCATATTTTACAAGGGCTTGAGAGAAAGCGCATCGAGAGTTCAAACATATCGTCAAAGGTCCTTCGGGGTTTTCCGACCTGAAGCACTTTCTCCTGGAGAACCAGCTTCTCACGCTCCAGCTCGTCGATACGTTTTTCGAAGGCCGCAATGACCCGCGGGTTGCTCGCATCGATGATGCGCTCGACCAGCTGATCGATCTTGGATTCCGCGCTTCGGATGTCCTGCTGCAATGACTGCGCAGCGGTCTTGGTTTGCTTTGCCTGATGGTCCCAAAGATCCCGGAACATCATGGCGGCAGCCCTCACCAAGCCTGGCTTGGGCTCAAGCGATTTCAGCAGGTCCGCGAAGCGGCCTTCGATCTTGTCGCGCGCGATGGACTTACCGTACTGCGCGCACCCCTTCTCCCGGCAAAAATAGTAGGGGTACTTCTTGTACTTTCCCTTGCACCATCCTGCCGTCAGGGGTGTCTCGCAATCAGCGCAACAGACGGCGCCGCGCAGCGGAAAATCCTGTTTGATGTCCTTTCGGGTCTGCGCGTAGACGCCTTGATCGAGCCGCTCCTGAATGCGTTCAAATGTCTCGGCACTCACCAAAGCCTCATGATTGCCCTTGCGGATCGGCACGCCCCAGCCGGGGGAGTCCACATAGCCAGCATAGAGCTTCTGCCGCAGCATCCGAACAACGAACATCTGCCGGATTTCCCCCTCCTTGCCCCGAGGGAATTGAGGATGGGATTCAAGAAAGCGCTTCACCTCGACCTGAGATGCAAAACGCCTCGTCGCATAGCCTTCAAGCGCCTCCTGCACAACGGAGGCATGAGGCTCATCCCTGACCAGCACTTTGCCGCCGTGCGATGATTTCTCATAGCGATAGCCCACAGGCGGCTGGCTCATGACGGCGTAGCCCTGTTCGAGCCTTGCGATGCTCTTCTGGCGGTTCTGCCGCCCCATCTGCAGCCGCTCCAGCTCACCGGCGGCAGCGGAGATGATCTCGTTGAACTTGCCTTCCGGGCTGTCCTCGAAATTGAAGTTCAGGCATTCGCGCGTCGCGCCCCGCTCGCTCATCAATCTCCGTAGCTTCAGGTGAAACTCGACGTCACGTGCATAGCGCTTCAAGTCATCGAAAATGACGACGTAGTTCATGCCGGGGCGCTCATCCAGATAGCGCAGCAATGCCACCATCCCTGGCCGCTTCATGAAGTCACCGCCACCGGTCACGTCATCTCCGAAGACGGCTTCCACCTGATAGCCTTTTGAATCGGCATACTGACGGCAGCGGTACTCCTGACTATCAAGACCGCTGCCGTCGACTGTCTGCTTCTTGCCGGATACCCGGCAGTATAGAACAGCTTTCTGGTTCAAGACTGCTCCCCTTTCGTCCCGCTGGCAGCGGTGACATGCTCGAATTGGTTCAGAAGTTTCGCATCTTCCGAGTCTAGCTCAGCGGCTTCGATGTCCGAAGCAATCGCGGCCAGATCGGGCAAAACTTGGTGCACAGAATCGACACCCCACCCAAGGTATACGAAGCCCTTCATGATCTCCCAGAGGGACAGCAAGAGCCTATCAGCCTGTTCTGCGGTCAGGTCGTCACAACCGTCCAAGTGAGGCCTGTAGCGCTGTGGGTCGAACGTCGGCGTTCCAGACTCAGGAATGCCGTTGGTGTTGCTTTCGGCCAATGCCACACCGCCATCTGTTTCTTTTACGCCTGCGTCCTTCACCGCTTTTCTCCTTGCGTTAAGGGTTGCCTGTTCCTCCTCTTCTCTTTAGAACAAAAGAAGAACATACGATAATTTACCTCTTTGGTCAAGTGTAATTCCGCGCTGGTCTCCGGCTCATGACCTGTCCATTTCCGGAGCCGGACCACTGCGGGTCGGCTCTTCCTGCCAGTCCCGATAGCGCTCCCAGCGTTCCTCATCGAGACTGGCGAAGCGCTGGTCGCGCTGGCGCTGCATCTCTGCCTGGCTCAGAGTCTTCCCGTCTTTCGGCGCGTGATCTGGGTCCTGACGATCCAGTGTCGGAAAAGGGCGTTGGAGGACCCTTCTCTTTGTCGCATCTTCCCCGGCGGCTTCACGGCGCTGAGCTTCCGTTTTGTCCAGATCGGCGACCTGCCTGGCGATCAGCGGGTCACGGGCATTGTCGAAGTGTTGGCGTGCCGGAGGCGCCGTCCGGACATCTTTGTGATCCGGCGTCGGAAACGGCCGCTGGAGGACTTTCGGCTTTGTGGCTTCTTCACCGCCTTCTTCGCGGCGCTCGGCTTCCGTCTTGGACAGGTCCTCTATCTGCTCCGCAATCAGAGGATCACGCGCTTGCGCGAATTGCTGCCTGGACGAAGGTGCCGTTCGCAGAGCGACAGGCATACCTCCGGCCAGGTCCTTGTGACGGGAGGCAAACCCAACGTCACGCTGTTGGGTTTGCTCCGCCGTCGTCTTCTTAGCGCTCCGGGCCATAATCGCGTGACTGGTCCGGGTCGCGGTCGTCAGTGCGCTCAGAGCGTTCGTCACTTAACTCCTGCTCGCGCTCTTCACGCAGTTCGCGCAGCACAATCCGCCCGTTGACCGGGGTGGCGTCCAGGTCGATGTCGAACCCTTCGCCGTCGCGGTGCTGCCATGCAGCGCCAACGGCACGCCAGAACCCCTTCCGGTCACGTGTGTCGCGAACTGAGTAAGCGATGTAATCCGGCTTCGGGCCGGGACCGCCGTTGTTACGTCTTGCCATATCAAGTCTCCATACAGACCCGCCTTCAGGGGGAGTGCCACCAAGGCCGGGGGAAGGCGGATAACCCCGGCTGGCGGACGGAGACGCATCAACGAGCATCCCGCGTATCGATGATCGCGATGAGGGGGCAGTCTTCGCCGAAGGTCTTGGTGACCCAGCCCTGCGCCCCGATGTAGCGGCAGTCTTTCATCGACTTGCCGCCGCCCGGCAGCGGGACGTAGCTGTATTCAATGCGCAGGTGCGGGCCGACCGGCGAAATCAGGATCGCGGCGATGACGAACACCACCCAATGCCGAAGCACATAGGCGAGCATCCGCAACACCAGCGTGGTGACCGACCAGGGGCGCAGACTTCTGGGCTTGTACTGATCCATGATGCTGTCTCCTCTCACAGCCGCAGCTTCACGGGCTTGCGGTAAGGTTTGCCGTAGAAGGGGTTGATGCCGACCTGGCCGTCGCGCCATGGTTTGACCTCGGCGTAAGAAACGGGTTCAAACGCGATAGGCCTGCAGCGCCGCACAAAGAGCAGGCCGAGATCGGAGCGGCGCAGCTCGTCCAAGGTCATGAGGGCGCGGGATGACTCGCTCAGCGTGTCCTGAAAGACTGTCTGCTGGCCGCCCTGGCCCATGTTGGGGGCCATCACCGACTGCTCACCAAGCAGCTGCTTGGACATCAGCTCCAACATTTCTGGTAGTCTCTGCCCAGGCAGGAACTGTTTGATCTCTGTTTCACTAATCAGAGTATCGGCACCGTCCTGACCATAAATCTTCCGGAAGGCGGCGATGTTCTGGCAAAATATATGGACGTGCAATTTGTAAGCGCGCCCCCAAGTTAGTAATTCGATGAGGCCATTTACCTTATAATTATTTGCCTCATCGCAGATGAAATAGACGTCTTTGTGCTTGTTCGTGTGGCGCTTCAGCGCCGTCATGCAGCACCACTGATTGAGGCCGATGTAAGCGTTAGAGGTTTCCGGGCGGCTTTCATCGGCGATAATGAAGAGGCTGGTCGCCTTGTCGCCGTTCTTCAGATCTTCCATGCGGAAGGTTGAACGGCCCATCGCCGGGGCGAAGCGGCCAAAGGCAAAGGGGGCCAGCGCCTGCTGCGCGTCTGTAATGAATGACTCAAAGGTGCGGTTGTCGGGCCGGTCCATCAGGGAGACGAGATTGCGCGCTCTGGCACGAACAAGCTGAGTGAACTCTGCGACATCCTGGGGCGGGTGCATTTTCGCCCAATCTGTGCGCTCAATGGGCATGGGGCCACCCGGATGAGGTTTGCCCTTCAGATCGATCCCGGCTACCCAGCGCGCGGTGTTATCCAGGCGGTCTCGGTCTTCGATCAACAAGGACACTGATGACAGCGTTGCGTCGTACTCATCGATCATGGATTCGAAGAGAATGGAGTCAGCGATCCGGCCCCGGGCACCATTGCGAAAATAGGTGTTCTCGCTCTCACCGCTGGCGGGCTCGGGGCGGAGCTGCATGGTCATTTCGCGCAAGTCATCCATGACATCGCGCAGGCCGCCCGGACGGTTTAGATCATCCGTGACGATATCGATGGGGTTGTAGGTTTCGCCTTCACCGATGATCTCGGTGTGCTTGCGCGGAGCGTTCAGAATGATCACTCGCTCACCGCGGCGCTCCAGCTCGCCCTTCAGCATGCAGCTCAGTTCGGCGTCCTTGAAATCCGGAATCACCTTGCTGTCCAGGATGCTGAGGCAATTCGGAACGACGGAGGTTTCACCCTTGCCTGAACCTGCCGGGCCGAAGGTCACCGCATTGGAGTCATAGGGAATGAAGAGCGGTGTGCGGCTCTTATCGGCGCTGATCCCCCAGAAGGGACCCTGCTTCTTGCGGGAAAGCTCGCGTTTGAAGTGTTTCTTCTTCGCCCAGCCTCCCGTGCCGCCTTTACCGGTGGCGGTATGCATCCGCTTCCAGTTCGACGCACGCGCCAGCAACTCCAGGGATTGGATGGTCAGAGTCAGTCCCCCAAGTCCTGCAGCAAGCCAGACCGCTGCGGGCAAGGGCTGGATTTCGCCGTTGATGATAGGCGCGCCCAAATAATCGCCGAGCCAGACCAAACCGCCCGTCATGGCGGCCGTACCGAGGAAGCTGATGTTCTGTGGGTTTTGCCGCTGCGGCTGCATGACACCGTTAGCCCGCGTCGGTGCTATCGGCATCCGGCCAGGGACAGGCATCCTGTGCCTCGGCCACGGTCGCTTCTTCAACGTTCAGTGCAGAGCGCTGAAAGGCGTCGACCGGCAAGTCTTCCGGTATGGCGTCCGGGCCCATCTTGGCGAGCGTCAGTTGCGGATCGAGACCGACGATGTCCAGAAAGCCGAAGCACACGGCATGAACCAGACCCTGACGACCGGCATGGTCTTCGTAGACCGAGCCGACGATGACGGTGAGGTTGTCCACCGTCGGTCCTTGCGTATAGACAATGGCGCCCTGCAGCGCCTGCTCCGCAGCGGCCTGCGCCTTCCGGGCGTTCTGAAGGTCGTCCCGCACCATCGCCCGCGCCGCCTCAATGCGTTGAGCGACGCAGGCATTGCCACCAAACTCCACCAGCCCCAGCGAGCAGGCGGCCTTGGCTCGCAGCTCCGGCGTGGCCATCCGCTCGCCGATCAGCGCTGCAGAAATTCCGCATACGGCGAAAAAGGAAACAGCAAAACCAGCTTTGGTGGCAGCTGAACGCATAGTAAAGGTCGACATTCCGATATCTCCTCGTTGGGTTACGGGTGGAGGGTGCGATGCCCCTGGCGGCGCTACTTCCTGCGCTTACGCGGTTTGGCCTTGCTGGGCTCCTTCAGCAGCAGCACCAGGATGAAGAAGGCGCAGAAGCTATCGATCCCCAGCGCCAGCAGGACGTTCTGCGGATGCTTCCAGACCGAATACCGCATCACCTCATGGACGGAGGGCTGGTCATCCAGCGTGACCTCCGGCACCTGCACCGCATCGATCTTGGCAATCAGCTCTTTGATGATTGGCAGACGCTCCTCAAACCCATCGCGCAGACTCGACAAGGCATCGCTCTGGCTGGCCTGAAACGCGGTGCCGCCGGTGCTGTCCAGAGAGGCAACAGCGGTGACCAGCGTCGCAAAGAAGGCTTCGATGCTGTCGTTCATCCGCGCGCTGCGGGTGTCACGGATCACATCATCCAGATCGCGCACCAATGATTGAACATGACGCTCACGCTCTAGGATCGGTATGCCGACATTGGAGAGGGTGTTCTCAAGCTGATCGACGAGGTGATCCGCGCGCGCTGCGTTGTTCTCATTGGCAGTGACAGCGGCCCTCAACGCATCCGCGGCTTCCGTTGAACGCTGGCAAATGCCGTCCAGACCACCGGACACAAGGCCCGTGCCAGCTGACCCTGAGTAGATGCCTTTTTCCTGCTCCAGCTTCGCTGCCGAACAGCCCGCCCGCTCCTCGGCTTCGACCAGCGGCAACAACTGCTTGGCCGCGTCATTGCGAATGCGGAGTGCCTCCAGCTTCGCAATGCGTTCCTCTATCAGGTCGCTCAGATAGATAACCGTGGCCGACGGTGCGGTGATGCTGGCGTAATTGAAGTAGCTGGACGTGCCGTAACCAAACACCAGGAACGCCGCAGCGCAAAGAGCCCCGGCAATCTGCCGCCACAAGGATTGATAGGAGCGAGTTTCCAAAAGGATCGACCAACCCACAATCTGGAAGATGCCGACGACGATGGATACGCTGAGCGCCGCCGCCAGCGTCGCGAAGTTCGCACCGCCGTCGCGCTCCAGGTTGTAAGCCGTGCCGACAAAGGACAGTCCGATGCTGGCGAATGCCGCCAACATTGCGGCAAGGAACACCCAAGCTCTCTGGATGTCGACCGCATGGCACTGCGCGTCGCGTTCGGCCTCCGTTTTCGATTTCTTGGGAAACGGCACGACATTGTTGTTGCCATGCCCAAAGGGGAACGACATGGGATTATCCTCCCTATAGGTGATGTCTTGGAAGCATGCGGGGCGTTCCGCACAGGGGCCCACCACAGCACAGTATCGCGGACTGCTTGGCCCACGCGTTCAAGCCGCAGGACGGGCAGGAAAACTTCACCTTCGACGGGTCTTTGGGCTTGTCCTCAGCCTCAGCTTCACTCTCAGTCGCTCCATTATGTGGATTGGCGACAGCGGGCAGCGCCCGGACGGCTTCCCAAGGGAAGGCGAATCCGTCGGAGAGAATTTCGTCAATGACGCGATCAAAGGTGCTGCCAGACATAACGCGGACATTCAGGCCGGCGCCGACCGCCGGGACGGTGTCGTCCTTGCCGGGCTTGTATGTCCACAGTCCCATGGACCACATCCAGTCAGCATACTGGCGGTTGCGGTATGGGCTCAGGCTGTTGCTTGCTTTGCTCTTATGGGTCTTGCCTCTGTAGAGCTGCGTAAGGATGACCATGCATTGAACCAAAGTCAGAGAAAGATCCCTGACGTCACCGTGGGCGTGGCATTCGCAGCAAAGGCTGATCTCATCCCGGAAACTGCCGTGCCGGTCTGACCAGACGCTTTGTGCGACGGACCCTTTGCGGCGACCGGACGATTGGATTGTCAGGATGAACTCCGGCGCTTGGCCAACGAAGTTGCCTTGCCGGTTCTTCATGCAGAGCGCCAGCAGACGCTCATTCAACAGATGGACAAGCTCTTGACCCGCCGTGTGCAACTGCTCGCTCGCCGACAGGGGCCTGATGTCCGGCGTTAGTTCGTACGGTGAATTCTCGTCCAAAGGCAGGACATCGCAGTCTTCTATGACGTGGACGGAGTTGGCGCGGGTCACCATCAGATCAGCCCGCCAGCGCAGCAGGAAAGAGCTTTGGCCCGCATGGAGACCGACTTCTGGAAACCGCTGCACCCTCTTTCAAAGGCGGGCGATCGCCAAAGCACGTTTGCTATTCTCCGTACGAACTGATGGACCATAGCCGTCGTCTCCATCTCACTCAGCTGTCCGGGCGCACCTCCTCTGTTGACCGAAAGCGCGAGCTTTCAGCGTGGTCTTGGCGTGTTTGCCAATTCAGAAGGGTGTGCCTGTCTATGACGTGAAGATGGAGGGTCTGCCAAAGCGTGTCAAGAAGTGTCTAGCCACTTTATCGGTCCAGATCGATTCCCTGCTCGGCAGCAAGGAGGTCAATCGCGTGTTCAAGTGCTTCGCGCTTGTTGTCAAATTTCTCTGCACATCGATTAAAAAGCTCCATGTGTTCCGGTGAGATACGAGTCCCAACCACGCGTGTCATCCGATTTGAAGAGTGCTTCGGTCCCTTATCCGGATTTGGTAGATCTTGTCGTCTTCTATAAATGCGCTTTGCCACGTCAAACTCGAAGTCGTTTTCTATTAAATATTGGTTAATATTTTCTATATTAACTGATTTTCCACGCTTAAGTCCAACTTTCGTTGCATTAATCTTTCTAACTGCGCCTGACTCAACACTGGCAACGCTGCACTCGCCATTCGCCAACATCTCTTCCAGCTCTGCCTGCAGGCGTGCCCATCGGCTCGGATCACTGTTTTTCGTTTGCGAGGCCATGATCTCAATCTTTGTCTGAGGTCTGATGCAGAGATACTGGGGCCTGCCAAAATGCTTTGCAACAATCCCCCAGGTGGTGATAAGGGTGCTCTCCACACGTGGGCGGCAAGGCGCTACTCCAGCGCCAAAGGCAGCCGTCGCGGCCAATCGTGGGGAGCCGAAAGAGGAGAGCAGCTGTGGCCGATCTCAAAACACTGATTCTAAAGCGCCCGAAGGACGGCATTCTGAACGAGATTGTGGATTTCATCATAGATGAAAAGACAGACTTCGTTGATCGGGCTAAGAAGGTTCAGTTCGTTGAAGGAACAGGAATGCTCCTGACGGCAGGCGATCAGGCATACATAAAGATAGTAGTCACCTATGATGCCGCCGACGAAAAAGATGCTGAGGATATCAAGCATATAATCGAGTATGCGAAACGCGGAGCATCAGATATCTCTGTCGAGATCATCGACCCTGCGTGAGAGATGTCAGCTTGCGTACTGCGAATCTCAACGCAAAATCTGCACAGTAACTTGCAACAAAGACTACTAAAGCGTATAAGAAAAACCGCGAAACAATAAAAAATGTACCTTCGAAATCGTTGAATACGATCATGGAGACAGAGAGACCACCCAAGAAGTAAGCGCCAGGGATAATGAGAAGGCCAAAGAGGCCAATCGCGACGATGCCTGAGCCCATTCTGTAGAATATCTGCTCAAAAACATAAACCAGACCTATCCATGCAAAAGCACCGCCAAATATAAGAGCTGGTAGGAAGTCTAACTCTTTTTCTGAAAAGCTCACGAACGGAAGTGCGCCGAGGAAAAACAAACTCGGCAAGATTACTAGGCCAGTAGCGTAGCCTAACACCATAGAGACGCGGTACTGCCAAGCAACCAGCTGGGTCCGGATGTAACGAAACGATAATGCTATCAAGCATAGGCCAGCTAGAAATATTAGACCAGCCAAAATTATTGCTATGGAACCCAAGAATACTACTTTTCCGGCCAGCGAAATTGAGAAAAAACACAAAAACAGTGAGAAGGCTGCTGACGATACAAACATGTCCTGATAGGAAAGACGATGTTTTCCGTTCTGAAAACTAAGCCGTTCTGAGAAAGTCGGATGTGTAATGCGATTGGTCACCTTCGACAAATAGCTTTTTGGAACTGAATGTCGCGCTCTATTTGCCCGATTTTGTAGGAATTTTAGAAGGTCGTCTCTAGAATGCTCCAACGCGAAACTGTCCGCTAGGAATTCCCGGCGGTGGATAACTCGATAAAAGCCAATAACGGGCGCTGCTAGTAATACTAGCCAGCCGATAAACAAAGCTTTTTGAGGCATGTCAAAAGTATCTGCCGGTTCTTTTTCCCCATAAACTAGTTCTGTTGAAAATTCAGGAAAGAGATACATCAACAACGCGACAATACCTGCCACAATGGAAAAGACATACATAATTATAACTAGCCAATCACCTTGCATGCAGTGTCCAATTTCATGGTAAAGAATTGCGCGGTTGTGTTTTTCATCTATTTGTCTCGGGAAGTTTTGGGGCATCAAGATTATTTTTCCGAACGGATACGAGATTGTTCTGCAATCATGGGCGGCGTGGATTCTCAAGTAAGTTCGTTTCGGTATCGAGATATTTGTCCGAAGATATTGCTCCTCGGCACCATCAAGTCGGCGATACTCATACAGCCTGATCACGAAATGCAGCGGAAACAGGAGAAACAAGGCGTACCACTCTACATGCGCAACTGGAACCGCCATAAAGGCACCTACGGCGAGCACAGCGTCCTGATGTGCAAAAAGCTGTAACAACGCCTTGTCGTGAGCGTGATCATCCTGTGCCGTCGCGGATGCCTCACTCGCATTCGCGCGGTTAGAGTGGGGAGTGTTGAGATCCAATCTACCAAGCTTTCTTTCTCTGCATTTTTAGGCTGTGCCCGGCGTGCCATATCCCCGTATGGCGTACAAGGGTAAACTTGCCTGTCAGAAGACAGCCAGAGGCGACCGCCAGCTGAAAAGACCTATTAGTAATTTGCTAACAATTTCTTTGTATCATGGCTGGATGAAAAATCCTCTCGATATGCATCCGGTTTGTATTCAACCCGAAGCGCTTGGGGCTCTCAACGAGCTCCCGGCCCTAACGCGCTCTTATCTGATGACCACCCTGGATATGATCATCACCTTTGGCCTTGGGAGCATTAAGGCCGCAGACCTCCACTGGGTGGACGACACACACTTTTCCCTGGTGGCCACCCGCAATGTGCGGGATATCGCCCCGGTCAGTCTGGCCGTAGCAAAGGGCTTCATCCCGGCCCTGTTTGATGGGCGGATCTACATCGAGAGTGTGCATGAGATCAAGGAAGGCTGGTGTTGCGATCCGGTCATGCCCATGGATGCGATCATCACTGGGCGGACAGTGAGCGCCGCAGGCAGCAGCAGCTATCTGACCCTCGGCAGTGATTGGCTCAGCATCGCGCGCGCCCTGGATAAGGAACTGGATAAAGCCTGTAAGACTCCGCCCTTCGGCCCGGCCTGCCGCACGCCGCTGATGCGCTTGCAACGGGAGTTCTACCGCAGCCCGGCGCAGATTGAACTCCATCACCGCCACCGAAACAACGTATCGCTCGGCGGTTTTTCCTTTGATGTCCAAGCGCCCGACATTGCTTATCATGACCGCTTTGATAGCCAGACCATGGTGGCAACCGAAGCGTCCGAGTTGTTCGCCTTCATAGAGCGGGAGAAGCGGCGCAAGGATAGCGTGCTGCTGCTCTCCTTCCTCGATGAGCAGGACCCGCTCAGTCAAGCGCAGGGCCGTTTCATCCACATGCTGCTCCCGTGCCTCAGGCGGCAGTTTCCCCACCTCCGCCTGCATGTCATTGATGTGGTTGTCCGCGATCGGCAGGGCGCAGAAGCCTATGAGGAGGTTTTTCTGGCCTATACCAGCGAAAGAGATCACGGCTCGGCCGGAGACTGTCCTGAAGACCGAAGCGCGCCCTTCAGCATTTTGTTCAGCGGCGGGCAGAGCGGTGAAGGTGACGAGATCGACCTTGGGCTCTGCGCGAAACCGCCCCCGGCGGCGGCCGGATCAGGCCCGGATGAATGCCGCATCCTCGACATGGATCTCTTCGCCGGGTGCAGGAAGCCGGACCAATCCCGCACCGACCGGCGGCGGCAATTCGAGGCCAACCGCGCTGCGGCGCTTCATGCGGCCATGCGCTACGCGGCGCAAATCTCATCGGTCGCCGAGGTGTATCCCCACGACTTCCGCGGCCATCCAAAGCTGGCCTTGGCCAGGGATGTCCTCACCTTGTCCAAGTCCTCCATCGTGGTACAGGCCGGCGCAGACAGAGGGGATAAAGCCATTGACCTGGCGGTCCGCGCATCCGCCCATGCCATTCTCACCGGTTACCCCTGGATCACAACGATTCTAGAAGACACGTCCGGCAGCCCTGATACCGTCCGTGTCCACATACCCGGAACGGCAGAACAATATTACTATGACGTTCCCCGAGAATTGGACGACGACGATGTTCTGGCCGTTGTCGACTCCATCGTCAGTGCCTACCGGGAGAGCCCGGACCTCTCAGCCTTACTGGCGCGAACCTCATAGCTCCTGGATAGTGCCCTTTCAGCCCGCATTGCCCAAGTGAGATCGAGGTTGCGGCACCCATTGGCCTGATTCATGGTTAGATATCATGGTGTTGTGGCGAATGATGCGAGGTTCTCATGGCGCACCTGGCGGGTGAAACGATAGGAGGGCCTCTGCGCGTGGATTTCGACCGCCGCTTGAAGCTGGAGTTCCATGGAACGAAGGTGACCTCTGACGGAGGGCTCCTCGCCTATCGGGAACTCGAAGATGCTCTCGGTCTGGCGGAAGCGGCGGCCACTGTGCTGGAAGATGGTCGTCGTGGCAGGAACAGCTGGCACGCTATTGCTGGGATGCTCCGGCAAGCGGTGTTCGGGCGTTTGGCCGGCTACGAGGATGTCAACGACGCCGAGCGCCTGTCTCGCGATCCAGCGATGCGTTGGATTGTCGGCGGCAAGGCGAGGGATCGGTGCGCGGCGTCATCGAGCCAGATGGGGCGCTTCGAGACGCAATGGCTGACGGCTGACGCCAATCGTGCCGCGCTCGGCGCTCTGTCCGGTCTGTGGATCGACCAGGTTCATGGGCGCAAGCCACCGAAGGCAATCGTGCTCGACATGGACAGTTCCGTCAGCCCCACGCACGGCGATCAGGAAGGCTCGGCTTACAATGGTCACTTCGGCTGCACCTGCTATCACCCGCTGTTCCTGTTCAACCAGTTCGGTGACCTGGAGCGCTGCGCATTGCGGGCCGGCAACCTGCACAGCGCCGATAGTTGGCGCGAGGTGCTGGACCCGGTCGTGGCGCGTTATCGCGACCGCAAGCTGCGGCGATACTTCCGGGGCGATGCCGCCTTCGCCTCGCCGGAGATCTACGAGTATCTGGAGGCCGAAGGGTTCGGCTACGCGATCCGGCTTCCAGCCAACAGCGTGCTCCAGGGATCAATCTCTCACCTGCTACGGCGTCCGCGAGGCCGTCCACCCTTGGAGGTTCGACGCTACTACGCCAGCTTCAGCTATCGGGCTGGCACCTGGACCAAGGCACGGCGCGTGGTGGCGAAGGTGGAATGGCATCCGGGCGAATTGTATCCCCGCGTCGGGTTCATCGTCACTAATCTGTCCCGGCCCACCGAGCGGATCGTCGCTTTCTATAACGGGCGCGGCACGGCGGAGCAGCACATCAAGGAAGGCAAGAATGCGATCCGTTGGACGCGGCTGTCCTGCCGGAGCTTCAAGGCCAATGCGGTTCGCCTTCAGCTTCATGCACTGGCCTACAACCTGGGCAACTTCATGCGCACGCTGGCATTGCCCGAGCCGGTTGGCCACTGGTCGCTGACGACGCTGCGCGAGAAGCTGGTGAAGATCGGAGCGAAGGTCGTGAGCCATGGCCGCTACGTCACCTTCCAATTGGCCGAGGTTGCTGTGCCGCGTGCTCTGTTCGCCGACATCCTGGAGCGGATCGACCGCCTGCGACCACGGCCCAGGCCGACATGACCGCGCCCAGGCTGACCCGCGATGCCTCCGATCACAGAACCAGTGCGTCTGGAAACAGCGCGTTCGGCCTGTCCAGTCCCCGAGTGGGCGGACAGGCGCCCGATGCTCGCCAAATCGTGCATTCTCCGATGCCTAGGGGTGCGCTGGTTGCGCTGGAACCATGCCTCAAGCAATATCCTCCTCACGAGGTGACGTCTACATGGGGAATCGCGGGTTAGTGTTTCGAAGGTGGCTATGGACAGGGCCACCTTCATTAAGAAGGTCAAACGGGTTGGCAAAAAACCTGGCGTCAAGCAATGATGCAACTGAATATGAGCTTCGGGGATAATCATGGCAACGTTTGAAGTGCGGTACCAAAGCGAGTTTGATCCGAATGAAGAACTCCGCGAAAACGAACGTCTTGGATTTGAGGTCTATGCCCCAAGAAGCTTTAAATCAGGGCGAGTGTTCAACAATTGGACGAATGCTCTAACGGAAGTCGAAATACCCGATACGCGATGGAACCGGCAATCCCCTATTCGATTTAGAATCCATCTAGGGAAGCGGAGGGTGACTGCTCAAGCAAATGTCGTCCGACCAACTTCCTTGGAACTCAGCATCTCGAAAGACTCATTCTTCGAAAAGGGTATAATTCGGGTGCATGGAAAATTGATACACGCGGAACGGCCTATAAGACCATCTTATTATGGCAGGCCAAAATCCTACACTTGCGAACTGTCTTGCCCTGGTATGGACAAAAGGAAAGTGGGCCAAGGTGTTTGCATAACATGTGGCGGGCCAAAGATTCAGTTCGAACTGTGCTGTTAATTGCATGACGAGCTACAAGTATAGTTTGACCTTTCGCTTATTCGACATAAGCAATACTCCTGTTTCTGAGGCGGTTTTTGAAATTGTTGATCCTGACAATGGTGAAGTGCTTGGTAGTGCGTCAAGAAGTGACTCGGGTGCGTATCGCCTCCGTTTCAACACGAGTGAAGATACTGTTTTGGTACGAGCCCGATACGACGACTGGAGTCAGGAACAACAGATCGCTGTCGATACACCAAGTTTTGACTTCAACATCGATAGGAGAATCAACATGATTGTAAATCCACTGTCGAAGTGGTCGTTTGCGCTAGGCTTCTTGCTGCTTCTGGTTCTGTTGGGGCTTTCGACTTGGGAGCCGAACCCAACTCCTGCACAAAGGCAGGTATGGCAAGTAATTTTGGCGGTTGCAGCGGCGGCGTTCGCGAACGGTATTGAGGGGCTGCTGGAGGTGAACTTCAATGCCCCCAAGCTAGGCGTGGCTATTCGCGCAATTGGGGCGATTGGCGTAGCTGTTATTGTCTATTTTTTCGTGCCGGCATTCGCATAAAGAGTGCAGGGTTGGTTGTTATTTGGTTTTCTAACGCTTCCGCTTATTCCGATGACATCGATTATGAAAGTACCTATCGGCGGTTAGAGCGCACTAGCCATGAGTCGGAAGATATGCATTGAATGCATGAAAGCGGTGCCATGCGTCCGAACTTCCGCCGCTTGGTTTTGGACGAATGCAGCCGCACTCTTAGTCCTAAGAAAAGGCGGTCGTGCAACAGACCCCGGCGCGCCATCTGTTGGTCCGCCGGGGTCACCTGCAGCTCTATCGTCTAGGCCAGGTCGTAGCGGTCCAGGTTCATGACCTTGGTCCAGGCCGCGATGAAGTCGCGGGTGAACTTCGGTTCAGTATGATCTCAAATGTCTTCGGCGCTGTTAATGGCATCGTCGATCTTTATGAGCACATCTTCAATTTTGATCTGAAATACAATACACAGATGCCAAAGCTCAATCACGGAGACTCTGCAGCACCCTGTCTCGATATCTTCTATGTGTTGACGGGTAGCGCCTATAATGTTTGCTAACTCATCCCGTGTGAAGCCGCGGAGCTTTCGGCATCGCCACATATGCTGGCCCAGGGCTTTGTAATAATGTCCAGTAGTATCATTAATCGTACAGTTTTCCATTAAATTTCCCTTCACTCTTTTTCAAACTTCAAAACACCTTTCTTGCAAACCGTCTGACGTCATAGCTCGCCCGAATAGAGCTCATCGATTTCCTCCGGCTGAATGCACAGATACTCCAGGGTCTGCGCCTCGCTGGTATGGCCATAGGCGCGCGTCAGCAGGCTCAGCGCCTTTCCGAAGGTTTTGCGCTGGTGATAGCCCCAGGTCTTGCGCAGGGTGTGGGACCCGTAACTGCCGGTCAGGCCAGCAGCGGCGCACCAGGCCTTCACGCCGTTGGTCATAGTGGAAACCTGGAGTGCGCCACGGGACTTCTGTGACCAGAAGAGCGGCGCGCCCGCGCTCGGCGCTGGATGCCACGCCAGACAGCGGACCAGAGCCCCGGCAATCGCCCCGTTCACGGTGATCGCACGGTAGCGGGCGTTCTTGCTCTGCTTCAGCTCAAAACGGTCCCCAACCGACAGCCCCCGCACCTGACCCACGGTGATGGATAGCAGCTCCCCGGCCCGGAAACCTGAATTGATCCCCAGTACGAAGAAGCAGTAGTCCCTCGGCTTGCCGTCCAGAGCCGCCTTGATCCGCGCAATGGCGGCAAGATCGCGGACCGGCTCGACCTTCAGCGAAGATCCCGGTTTTGGGTGATTGGGGTTGCGGCTCGGTGGGGCCATGATCTCCAAAAAATCCTAACTAATATGTAGAAGTTAGGATACTCCCGAGAACCCGCTCCTGTCAAGGGTTTCCACGCATCGCCTCTCCCCATGCTCAATAAAAACACAAGACTGACGCCCCTTCTGACGCGGCGTTCTCGGTTAAATGTCAACTTCTACATAAACCTTGCGATCACATCAGGGTAATAGTCAAGTCATGAATGTAAAAAACTTGCGATTTTACTTCAGTTATGGTAGGAATATTCTAAATCCACCGAAAGGATTGAGCGATGACCGATGAAAATGCTCTCCTATCCAGACGCGACCTCCTTGGAAAGGGCGCGGCCTTTGCCGCCGCGACCGCGATTGCGCTGTCTCCGATTGCTTCTCACACCGCCAAGTCCGAAGAGATTGAGGGCTGGGCACCTTTCGAAGGCGCTCTGGATTTCGCGGAGGCCGAGCGCGGGATCGGGATCGTCATTTATGAGGGGCAGGACGTGCCGTACACACCTGACCAGATTGGAGAAGCTCTCACCAAATGGCTACACGAGCGTGGCGTGCCCGCGCAGTACTTCGTCCACAGCCCGCCGGGCAAGCAAGTGACCTCTATCTCCATGATTGTCACGCCTGAAGCCGTCCTTGGTCCCTACAACCTTCACGATGCGATGAAGAATATGCCCCAGGCTGTAGAACGCCTGAGAATTTCACAGCTTCACGCTCCGACAGGTTACACTGCGGCCCTCGACTAACCGATATCGAAGCCCATCTCCGTCCCCAAGTCCTTTGTGGCGGCCAGATCCGTCTGTGCCGGTTCTTTGGTCTGTTCGCCGATGGTGGCTTCCTTGAAGATGGCGCTCATTGATTTTGGGGCATGCGCCGCTCCGCTCACCTTCGCCGACATTTCAAGCTTGGCAATCATCAGCGCCTGGACGCCTTGAGGATCATCCGTGCTCTCCAGATAGGTGATCGCCTGTTCGCGGATGGCTTCTATTCGGTCGCGCTCTTGCATCTCTTGGAGCCACAGCGCGATATCAAGATGGGCATACTGGTCCTTCACCTTGCCGTCCGGACCCAGCATCTGGGTTGCAAGTTCACCCCGCAACAGCGCCTGCCACTCAGCATCTGACATGCCCGGTGGGCGCTCTGGCATGGCATCGCCTAGATACATCCGCGCGTTGTCTTCGAGGAAGTCTCCGCCGAACTCCGCTTCAAGGCGGGTTTCCAGCTCACCGATGCGGCCATCAATCTCTTCCAGCCGCGCGTTCAGCCGTTCCATAAGACTCGCCAGCAAGGTTTCACGGAAAGCCTGTTCCGCTGCACGCTCTTTCTTCCTTTTGGGCCCGTACATGGACTGACCGGCTGCGCTTCCATGCAGCCGCAGGCCCGCCAGCGAAAAGCCCTCATGGCCGTCCTTCACGGTGTAATCGTGGCGCTTCTTGTCGTCTTCGGCCCGGTGCTCAGCCGCGCGCTCTGCGATGTCGCGGTCAATGCCCTCCCGGTTTGCGTCAGGCTCTGTGTGTTCATCTCGACGTGCCATAACAACCCCCTCTACCCGCAAGGTCTTGTGCCCTGCGCTGAGGAAATTATCGCTGATAAAGGTAAAGAAATCGTTATTATGAAAAATATTCAATTAGAGAGAAATTTGAGATAATTTGGTGACACTCTTTACAGTTTGTTAATCTGTACGCTGTATCATTCGTATTGGGTGTCTAGTTCCCCTAGGCGCACACACGATTTAACCATACTGACCGGCAGGACCTATACGCCGTCCTGTCGGTCGTCTTTCTGTCAGATCCATAGAGCAACGGATGTGCCGGCGCTATTGTGCAGGTTTAGCAATGCGTCATGCGGTGTGAGGAGGCATGACCTGCAACTGACCCGAAGACAGATGACACGGAAACGAACCTACCGACCCAGCGGACGCTCCGGTCGCCATCAGCTTCGGTGCAGATGCGCCTCATTCTGTGATGACCGCCCTCCGGATCACGGCCTTTCAGATGACCGCAAGATGTGCGTGTAGTACCTACACGCATCTTGCCCTGACGGCGGGGCGTCAGGGAGGGGGGAGCCTTGCTCCCCCCGTTTCACCCCCCAGCTTTTTGGCGCATTCGGGCATCGAGCCCTCCTGCGCCAATTCGGCGTGTCGCTGCTGAACACTCGCAGCGCATCCAGCTAAGGCACCACATACTCTTTAGCCAGTTGTAACTGCTCAGGGTGTTGGTTTGCGGTCGGGCGGTAGGTGGTTGGTGGTGGAGTAGCGGAAAGGTGTTGCGGCGCGGTTGTGAGATGTGAGTCAAGCTATGAATGGCTCGCGTACCCCGCCTCAGCAGTCTGACGCCCGATGAGAAGGATGATCTGATCGTCGAGTTGGCGCGCTTGCTGGAGGCTCAGGCTGCTGAGATTGCCGGACAGCGCGCCCAGTTTTCCGGTGGAAAGCCGCCCAAGACGCCTGACAATTCAAGCCTGCCCCCGTCGCGCGGTCACAAGCGCAACCGCCCACCCAAGGCCAAGCAGCCACGCAAGAAGCGCTCGGGGCCTGGGGTGACGCGGGCCTTGGCGGGCGAGCCGGATCGGGTTGTGGACTGCTACGCCGGACGCTTACGGCACTGCAAGGCAGCGGTGGCTGCAGAAGGCCAGGGCCTGCGTCAGGCCTATGACCACATCGAGCTGCCGGAGATCCGGCCCCAGGTTACCCGCGTGCGGGTCTTTGGCCGACGCTGTCCGGGCTGCCGGCGGCGCGTGCGTGGGGCGCCGCCCGAGGCCATGGCACCTGGGTCTCCCTTCGGTCCTTCGGTCGTGGCCATGCTGGCCTATCTGCACCATCACCACGCGGTCAGCTACGAGCGGCTGTCGGGCCTGATGGCCGAACTCTTCGGCCTGCAGATCAGCCAGGGCGCCATCGCCGCTGGCCTCAACCGGGCCGCCCGCCCCTTGGGCGAGGCCGGCAAGGCCATCCAGGAGCGCCTGGTCAAAGCCCCGGTCATCGGCTGCGACGAGACCGGGGCACGGCTCACCACCGAGACCTTGGGCACCCGCATGGCCTGGGAGTGGGTGCTGGTCTCGGCCGAGGCTGTCCTGCACCGCATCCACCTCTCGCGCGGCAGGGCCGTCATCACCGAACTGCTCGGCGGCCAGCGGCCACGCTGCTGGGTCTCCGACCGCTGGAGCGCCCAGCAGGGCCATGGCGAGACCCACCAAGTCTGCCTGGCCCATGTGCTGCGCGACGTGCAGTACGCTATCGACTGCGGCGAACGCCGCTTCGCTCCAGAGCTGCGCCGCCTGCTGCTCTGGACTATCGCCATCGGCAGACGCCGCGACAGCCTCAAGGACAAGACCTTGGCCCACTATCGCGGCAAGGCCGAGCGACGCCTCGACCGTCTGCTGTCTCTGCCCACCGCCACCCAAGCCGGCGACACCCTGCTGCGCCAGACCAAGCGATGGCGCTGGCAGTTCTTCACCTTCATGACTGATCGCGACGTCCCGGCCACCAACAACGCCTCAGAGCGCGCGCTCAGGCCTTCCGTCATCCACCGGAAGGTCACTAACGGCTTCCGATCCCTCTGGGGCGCCGATACTCACGCTCTCATCCGATCCGTCATCGGAACCGGACGATTGCAGGGACACACGCCACATCAGGCCATCTCAGCCGCACTCGCCGGCAAGACACTCTTCCCAGCCTGACCAACACCCTGAGCAGTTACAGCCAATTATTTCAACAACGCATTCAGATGCGTAAAAGCGGACTCGAATTGATCCTTAGTCTTGTCAGCAACTTTCGGCCAAAGCGCTGCAGTATTCTCCGAAAAGTATCGTGCTGGTCGGTAATGGCCAAACTCTCCAGACGAGAGTGGGCGGTCATTCAGATACGCTTCAACCGCCCGGAGAGTGCGTGGCTCCTTGGTATTGAGCGACTTTACTTGTATAGGGAATTCGAGTTGATTGACAAACTCCGCATTGACGAGGCTCACGTAGAAATCTCGTTCGAACATGTCCTCAACATCTGCCTGTTTTTCTCCAGTAAAATCGGCGTAAGTGGTAACTTGCTTCTTCTTAAGTAGCTTCTTCTTGTAAAGATCTTCGATTTGCGCGCGGTCACTGTTTTGAATATCGAGCAACGTGGCGACATTCATTCCCTTTTGCGGTGCCAGAAGCGCTACAAATGCCGGAACTTTGCCGCTCCCGCCCACAGGCGATATCACCCACTTTTCAGATAGTCCTATGCGTCCTTCGCGCTCAAGTTGGGCGGACATGGCCTTGAGGTAAAGCATGTCGGCGGGTCCTTCGACCACAAGGGTGTTAGGTCCTACAAAGAGCGTTTGCTGGATTTCATACCCCAGCGCGCCCTGCAAAGGGAAAAGGCTGTCCTCAGAAGCGTCGAACACATTAGTGAGGACCTTCGTGCCATCCTGCTCCTTCGGTAGTTTTTCTTTGGCGTCGATACCCAGGTCCTGCACAATCCGCACACGTTCGAACTTCGTTGGATCAATCATAAACGGTGAGTGGGTGGTGTAGATCAACTGGTGGGAGGACAACTCAGCTTCGAAATAGCTGAGAAGATCTGCTTGCGCGCGCCCATGCAGAGAAAGGCCCGGCTCATCGAGCAGCAGGATGACATTCTGCTTCTTGCGCTTTAGGTCCTCATACCATGCCAGAAAAGAGAAAAACCATACGAAACCGCGTGAACGGGTGCCCAACGGCGTATGCGCCCAATGTACAGTATCGTACACTTCGCCCCAAACGTTAATACCTTTGCGCATATCCACGGGATCTTCAGGTTTTGCGTCACGAACATCGAACTTCATCTGGATGTGCTGGTTTTGCGACCAGTACCTGATAATTCGACTGGTCAGGTAGTTTCCGGCCCCTTCAAGCTTGTTCTTGAGTTCAGTCGTATTCTTTGTCTCAACGAGCTCATGGTGATCGAGCCGTGCAAGACTAATCAGGCCAAGAAGTGGATAATCCGATTCCAGAAGTTCATCACTACCCTCACGTTCGATCAGGGCATTGAGGTTCGCTTGCCCTTTCATTTGATAGTATTCATCAAAATAGAGAAATTTTGGCGCGCGAGGCCAGATCAATTCGTTGAAAATGTAGTGATCTAAGCCATTTTTTAGAACCTTCTCTATAAGTGTTTTTAGAGCCGTTATCGCTTCGGTGGCTTCGGATTCTTCCAGCGCGTTGGCAAACGCATCCCACTCTGTAACTCCGCTTAACACGTTCTTCAGATCATCAGGTAGCGACGGATTGTCGATCAGATGTTTGCGGGCTGCTGCTTCATCGACGTTAAGCTTGAATTTATCTCTATCTCCGCCGTAGTAGGTTTTGTAGGTGAAGGCTTTATCTTTAAGGATATCGGGCCCAAAGACCGAAGTGACGACCTCAGTGTCGTTATCCTCCAGTTCGTAGAGACACTCGACTACAACCGCCTTGTCACGGTCACCGCTCTCCACCCCGAAGCGATATTCTTCAACTTCGCGTTTGGGATAATCGTAGGTTTCATCAAAAACGGCATCTCCGGCGATGATTGGATTCGTACGGTACAGAGCCATCAAAAGAGCCGTTTTTCCGGCTTCGTTCTTTCCAACAAGGCAGGTGACCTGATCATCAACCCGAACTGGCCCGGAGTCCCAGACGCTCCTAAATTCTCGTACGGTGAATTCCTTAAGCCTCATCGTACCCTCCCACTTTGTATATTGTGCTCTTGTGCTCTATTACTGATTGAGGGAAGAGCGCCGCTCTTTGGCTTCCCCTTACAGCGTGCCATTCGCCCTGATCAACCCCCGTCTTGCCGACGCGGGCCAAGTGCGCAGCACCGAACCCGTACTCATAGAACCCATTTCCGCATCCACTGAATCAAGAGAGCTCATACCAGGTTCCTTTGCCCGTTCCATGCTGGGTGAGGTGATTGGCGGACACGAGCGACTGCAAGTGCTTCTTTACCGTATTGCGGTTCGCGCCGGTAAGGGTGACAACCTTGCTGATTGTGATCCGCCCCTGTTCCCTGGCCAGCTCCAGGATCTGGAGTGACAGGTCGGGCAGCCTGCCCATGACGATGCGTTCGCGCTCGATTTTCTTTTCAAGGCGGCGCTTTTGTTGCTGCAGAGCGCGCAGGAAGTAGAGGAGCCAGGGCTGCCAGTCCGCCGCGTTGCTGCGGATCGTGCCCTGGGTCTGGCGCAGGGCGACATAGTAGCTCTCCTTTGTCTGCTCGATGACGCTTTCCAGTGAGCTGTAGGGCACATAGGCATAGCCGCTGCGCAGCAGGAGTAGGGTTGTCAGGACACGTGACAGCCGTCCGTTGCCATCCTCGAAGGGATGGATTTCGAGGAACACGACGGTGAAAACCCCGATGATCAGAAGAGGGTGAAGCTGAGCCTCTTCCAGTGTGCGCCGGGTCCACTCAGTCAGTTCGGTCATCAGGCGGGGCGTGTCAAACGGGCTGGCTGTTTCGAAGACGACACCGACTTCCTTCCCCTCCGCATCAAAGGCCATGACGGTGTTGGCGTGCGTCTTGTACTCACCGCGATGGCGCTCGTCCTTGGTGCTGTAGACCAGCAGGTCGCGGTGGAGCTGTTTGATGTGGTTCTCCGTGAGATCGATGGCCTCGGCATGCGCGTAGACGGTCTCCATCGCTTTGGCATAACCGGCAACTTCCTGCTCGTCCCGTGTTTCGAATTTGCTGACTTCAAGATTGGTCAGGAGCCGCTCGACCTCCCTATCCGACAGCCTGGCACCCTCTATACGCGTCGATGAGCCGATGCTTTCTATGGTGGCAACATGGCGCAGGGCGGACAAACGCTCCGGGGCCAAGGTACCCAGCGCCCGCCAGGCGCCCTTGAACTCATCCAGCTCGGCAATGAGTGAAAGGATTTCTGGGGTAATTTTGAGGCTGTCGGTCTCTAGTGTCATACCCGAAATTGTATCCAAAAATATCCATAAAGGCAAGTTTTCAGGCTGGATACCCATAAACACATCCAGAAGTATCCATACTGGCGTCTCCCCATCGGTAGATGGGGCCGGGCCCTATGGTCCAAAACTCATTGTCAATCACTAAGCGCCACGGAGCCAGCAGAACTGTATCCGCCCATACGGGTCACGGGTCCCGGTTCTAATTCCTAGTGAAGAAGCCTATACTTATTGTATAGTGAATAACTCACGGGCCCCGACATAGAATAAAAAAGATTTCTCTGGGCATGCGTACAGAATATAGCATAAACGGCGATGAGCTTTCCCTGCCTAGTTATCGCTCTCATCGTAAGAAATCTAAACTTCAAAGTTGTCCAAAACAAAACGAAGATCATTGCCCATGAATCTTGAGTGAAACTCAACTGCACCTCGATCAGTCATACTCGCAACAAAATCACAAACGAGCCTTTTTAACCTAATTCTTCTTTCTTCAATCTCCTCTAGTGCTTTTGTGAAGTATTTTCCCATCTCCTCGCCTTTCTGGCTTTCAACTACTCTATAAATTTCCTCATAAACACACACTGACATTCTGAACCTCTTCGAAAAGTCACTAAAGTTATTT
>JBCBSF010000059.1:0-33215 GCA_039819325.1 Pseudomonadota bacterium
GCATTGATGGCCGCAGCGCCAAGGCGCAGAGCGCGTTGGCGGAGCTCTTGGACGTGGTCTGGCTGACGCCGCAGATGGATGGGCTCTGGCGCGACGGTGCCTCTGAGCGGCGGCGCTTTCTGGACCGTCTGGTCTTCGCCTTCGACCCGGCCCATGCCGGGCGCGTGGCGGGCTATGAGAACAGCCTGCGCCAACGCACGCGGGTGCTGCAGGAGGGCCAGGCCGACCCGCATTGGCTCTCTGCTCTCGAGGAGGGGCTGGCCGAGCGCGGTGTCGCCATCGCCGCTGCCCGGGCCGCTTTGGTCGAGCGCCTGAACCAGGCCATCGCCGAGCGCCAGACCGCCGGTCGTTTCCCGCGCGCCGGCCTCAGCCTGACCGGCCAAGTCGATCAGTGGCTGGCCGAGGCGACGGCGCTGGAAGTGGAAGAGCGTTTGCGCGCGGCCCTGGTGGACAGCCGGTGGCGCGATGCAGAGCAAGGCGGCGCTGCTGTCGGTCCGCACCGCAGCGACTTAGGTGCCAGCCATCTGGAGAAGGGGGTGGAGGCCGGGCTCTGCTCCACTGGCGAGCAGAAGGCCCTGCTGGTCGGGCTGATCCTGGCGCATGCCCGCCTAGTGGCGCTGGAGCGCGGACGCCCGCCGCTCTTGCTGCTGGACGAGGTCGCAGCCCATCTCGACGCGGCGCGGCGCGATGGGCTTTATGAAGAGATTCTGTCGCTGGGCCTGCAGGCCTGGCTGACCGGGACCGAGGCAGCGGTTTTCCAGCCCCTGGAGAGCCGCGCCCAGGTCCTCAACGTGACGGCCGGTGCCGTCCGCGCAGCTGGTCTGACGGGCCAGCAGCGCTCGTGCTGAGGTGACGATAAGATGAGTGACAGCCCCGAGAACGGCCCCGAAAATGAACTGCCGGAAGAGGCCTACAACGCCCAGTCGATCAAGGTCCTGCGCGGCCTGGAGGCGGTGCGCAAGCGTCCCGGCATGTACATCGGCGATACCGACGACGGTTCGGGCCTGCACCATATGGTCTATGAGGTGGTGGACAACGCCATCGACGAGGCGCTGGCCGGCCACTGCGACCTGGTCGAGGTCATCCTGAACGGCGATGGCTCGGTCACTGTGCGCGACAACGGCCGCGGCATCCCGGTGGACATCCACGAGCAGGAGGGTGTCTCGGCGGCTGAGGTCATCATGACCCATCTGCACGCCGGCGGTAAGTTCGACCAGAACTCCTACAAGGTCTCCGGCGGTCTGCACGGCGTCGGCGTCTCGGTGGTGAATGCGCTCTCGGTCAAGCTGACGCTCACCATCTGGCGTGACGGCAAGACCTATGAGATGGGCTTTTCCGACGGTAAGACGGTGGCCCCGCTGGCCGTGACCGGCGACGCGCCCAATGGAAAGAAGGGGACCGAAGTCACCTTTCTGCCCTCCAGCGACGTCTTCCACAACAAGCTGGAGTTCGACTTCCCGACCCTGGAGCACCGCCTGCGGGAGTTGGCCTTCCTCAACAGCGGCGTGCATCTGCAGCTGACCGACGCGCGTCATGCCGAGGCCAAGTCGGTGGACCTTTTCTACGAAGGCGGGGTGGCCGCCTTCGTCGCCTGGCTGGACAAGGCCAAGCAGCCGCTTCTGTCCCAGCCGGTGCTGGTGCGCGCCGAGCGGGACGGGATCGTGGTCGATTGCGCGCTGCAGTGGAACGATTCCTATCACGAGAACACGCTCTGCTTCACCAACAACATCCCGCAGCGCGACGGCGGCACCCACTTGGCGGGCTTCCGCGGAGCGCTGACCCGGCAGGTCAACAACTACGCCCAGGCCTCCGGCATTCAGAAGAAGGAGAAGGTGACCCTCTCCGGCGACGACGCGCGTGAGGGGCTGACCTGCGTGCTCTCGGTCAAAGTGCCTGACCCCAAGTTCTCCAGCCAGACCAAGGACAAGCTGGTCTCCTCCGAGGTGCGCCCGGTGGTGGAGCAGGTGGTGAACGATGGCCTGGCGACCTTCTTCGAAGAGCACCCCAACGAGGCCAAGCGCATCGTCTCCAAGGTGGTCGAGGCCGCCTTGGCGCGTGAAGCGGCCCGCAAGGCGCGGGAGCTGACCCGGCGCAAGGGCGCGCTGGATATCGCCTCGCTGCCCGGCAAGCTGGCCGACTGCCAGGAGAAGGACCCGGCGCTCTCGGAGCTCTTCCTGGTCGAGGGCGATTCCGCCGGCGGCTCCGCCAAACAGGGGCGTGAGCGGAAGTTTCAGGCGATCCTGCCGCTGCGCGGCAAGATCCTGAATGTGGAGCGCGCGCGTTTCGACCGCATGCTGGGCTCGAAAGAGATCGGCACCCTGGTGACGGCGCTCGGCACCGGCATCGGCCGCGACGAGTTCAACATCGACAAGCTGCGTTACCACAAGATCATCATCATGACGGATGCCGACGTGGACGGCAGCCACATCCGCACCTTGCTGCTCACCTTCTTCTACCGGCAGATGCCGGAGATCATCGAGCGCGGGCACCTCTTCATCGCCCAGCCGCCGCTCTTCCGCGCCAAGAAGGGCGACCGCCTGACCTATCTGAAGGACGAGCGGGCGCTGGAGGAGTTCTTGATCCAGACCGGCTTGCAGAACGCGGTCCTGACCTTGGCCGACGGGTCGGAGCGGGCCGGCGATGACCTGATCACGCTGGTGCGCCAGGCTGCCACCTTCCGCGGTCTGCTGCAGACCCTAGCCTTGCGGGTCGCCTCCAGCAGCGTCGTCGAGCAGGCCGCCATCGCCGGTGCGCTTTCGCTCAGCCTGGCGCAGAACAGCGGCCCGGCCAACGAGGCAGCCCAAGTCGTGGCCGAACGCCTGGACCGTGTCTCGCTCTCCAGCGAGCGCGGCTGGAGCGGCCGGGCGAACCAGCAGCGCGGCGGCTATCTCTTGGAGCGTGTGGTGCGCGGCGTGACCGAGCGGCGGGAGATCGACAGCGCGGTCTTGGGCAGCAGTGAGGCCCGGCGCCTCGACAGCCAGGCGACGCTTCTGATCGAGACCTATAACGGCCCGGCCACCCTGCGCGGCAAGGACTGGGAGCGGGTGATCCACGGCCCCATCGATCTTGCCGACGCCGTCTTCGAGGCTGGCCGCAAGGGCATCACCATCCAGCGCTACAAGGGCCTGGGTGAGATGAACCCGGAGCAGCTCTGGGAGACCACCTTGGACAAGGAGGCCCGCACCCTCCTGCAGGTCCGCGTCGCGCACGCCGACGAGACGGAGACGCTCTTCTCCACCCTGATGGGCGACGTGGTGGAGCCGCGCCGGGACTTCATCCAGCAGAATGCCTTGAGTGTGGCGAACCTGGACGTGTGATCACTGTTCCGGACGGTGCGCTGGTCAGCTGTCCGGCTCGGCAGTTGCTGTTTGTATCGCCTCTCTTGCCGCCAGCGCGGTCATGAAGGCGTTGAAGATGTCTTCCGGCTTGTGCGTCGTCTCCGGGTCCTTGGGCGCTGCTGCGTCGGCGACTTGGTTGCCGGCTGCAGCCTGACCCCGACCGGTTAGTCGTCCCGCGATAGCAGCGACGCTGGAAAGACGGCGGTAGATATCGAACCAGAAGGGGCTGCCCAGTCCGATCAGAGCACCGCCAAGAAGCACGCCCAAGACCCACTCGACCAGTCCCTGCTGGTTGCGGGTTTCCAGCCAGAGCCGCGCGGCGTCAATGTGCGCCAACAGCTTGTTCCAGGCCCGGTCCGGCGCTCCTAGGGACTCGCGCAGATTGACCTCGGCGCCACTCTCTTCGCTCGCGTAGTTGGCCATAAGGTCCTGAAGTACCTCAGGCAAGCGGTCCCACTGCGCTTGTAAGGCGGTTGGCCCTTCACGTTGGGCACGCTCAAAGAAAGCGAGATAGTCGGTGAAAGCGTTCCCCTCTGGCCCACTGCGGGCATCCTCAATCGCCTGGCAAGCGGCTTCGGGCGTCTGGTCGAGGGAACCGAGGCAGAAGGGGAAGTAGGACCAACCGACGGGAACACCCAGCACGCTCAAACTGTCGATCTCAGTGACAATGAGATCGTTGAGGGCCGCCATGCGGTCCTGCACCGCTTCGATCTCTTCCTTCAGCCCAGCGCGTTCTTGCGGCGTGGCGAGAGCCATACGGGCGGTCAGCGCCGTCAGCTCCGTCTGCAAGGTCTCCATCCGCAGCTCATGGCTCTCCACCACCTTCGTGGCCAAGTCGGGGTCTTCGTAGTAGGCCCGCGCCAGGGTGAAGACGTTCACGTTCGCCGCGAAGGCCAGGATGAAGGCGACGAAGATCGACCAATTCCGCGCGCGGGCGGCAAAGGTGCGCCGCGTGTCATCGCCCTTGGCGTCGAAACGCCGGAGCGTTTGGGCCAAGACCACCTTCAGTTTCTGGGCTGCGAGCGCGACGCCATCTTTCGGCTCTGTCGGCTCGGCCGCGGCCATGGCCGCCGCCAAGTCTTGGGCTGGAATCTCGCCGCCGGTCGCCCGCTTGATCGCCGGTCCGAAGTCGGAAGTAGCCAGCCGCTCGGCAAAATCCGTGGCCGAGAGGCGCGTGGTGAAGGCCCTGCGGGCTTCCCCAGGCGAGGCTGCGACTGAGGCTGCGATCTTGCCGATGTCTTTGATGAAACGCTCACGGATGCGCAGCCGCAGATAGAGCTCTAAGAGCGCTTCGTTGCGAAAGGCTGGGTCCTCGCCCAAGACCGCGGTCTCCGCCCAGGCCCGATCTTCCTCCAAGCTAGCCTGCTGCAAGTCGGCCTCTTCGAAGAGGCCCGTATCTCTTAGCCGGTCGCGCTTGGCGCGCAGAATCGCCTGGCCGCGCGGCATGCCGCCTGCCATAAGCATCTCTGCCCGGGTGGTGATGTCTGCCTGGATTTGCCGGTGCGCCTCTTGCCAAATCTCTGCCGGCTTGAAGTCCGAACGGTCGGTCAACGACGGCCAGTCGTAGAGCGTTGCCGCCTTGGCGTAACGTCGAAGCAGAGCGTCCAGGCGTTCCAGGGCCTTCAGATGACGCGGGTCGTCGGTGGCGCCGGTTGGATAGTTAAAGCGTAGCGGTTCGCGCAGGTGATCGCGGAAAAAGGCGATGGCGATGATGGTCGCCACGGCGATGAGCGTATAGTCGAAGAGGTAGAGCAGCAGCACTGCCAGGACCGCCAGGACCCACCAGAAGGGTCCGGTCACGCGCCCGAACCAGCGGCTGATGGAGAGGACGCGGCGCGTCGCCCGGCTGGCAGGGTCTAAGGCCACGGGGTCGTTGACCGCGGCGTCGATGGTCAGCGCACGCAGCTTGGCCTCTTTCGATAGGTGGTCGCCAAAGCTCGGCCAGATGACATCGTCGAAGACCGCACCCAGCAGATAGGTCATGTGCCGTTTACGTTGCCCGCGCGCCTCGTTGATGATCTCCACCGCCGCTGCCACCAGCGTAGAGAGCAGGATCATGGTGACGGCGAAAGCCAGGACCGCTGTCAGAATGGTCATGACTGCCCAGACCCCTTGAATTGGGTGAAATCCACTGCGCGTGGGTGAAACCCTAGCAGATCACCAAGAGGCGGCAAGGGGGTCAGGCGCTAGGCCGCTCCAGCAAGAGACAGCGCCAAGGGTCCAAATCGCGACTGGAGAGGAGGGTGAGGCCCTGCGCTTCATGCGCAGCCAAGACGTCCGCGCTCTCGCGGATCAGCAGGCCGGCGAGGATGGCGCGGCCGCCGGGAGCGAGATGACGGGCCAAGTCGGGCGCCAGACCAATCAGCGGCTTGGCCAGGATGTTGGCGAAGATCAGGTGATAGGGCGCCTGCTCGGCGATCTGCGGCGCTGCATAGCCATCGCTTACCAGGGTCGTCACCTGATGGCTGACCGCGTTGAGCGCAGAGTTCTCCCGCGCGACCTCGACCGAGACCGCGTGGACGTCGGCGGCCAGCGCTTGGCAGGGCCAGAGCTTGGCCGCGGCCATGGCGAGAATGCCCGACCCGCAGCCCATGTCGAGGACCTTGGCCGCCTGCCAGCCCTCCGCGGCTAGGTCGCTCACCGTCTCCAGGCAGGCTTGTGTCGACTGGTGATGGCCGCTGCCGAAGGCCAAGGCAGCCTCCACCTGCAGCGCGATCTTGTCGGCAGGCGGGGGTGCGGCGATGTGCTGGCCATAGACGTAGAAGTCTCCCGCGGTCAGGGCCGGCAGGCTGCGCTGCACCTCGGCCAGCCAATCGCAGTCGGGCAGGGTCTCAATGGCGATCTCCGGCCTTGGCAGGTTGAAGGCCTCCATCACTGTGGACAGGCCAGCGGTCAGTGCCTCGGCGTCCAGGTCCGGCGGCAGGGTCAGTTCGACTGGGACCGGATCAGGATCCCCCTCCAAGTCCGCCCAGACCGCTGCCCCGGCGGAGGTGGCGATCTCGTCGACCGCGGCTAGAGCCACAGGCGGCACCGAGAGGCGGGCGAGGCGCAGGCCGGCACTCATCCGGCTTGCTCGGCCGGTACCACGAAGTCGGCGACCACCTTCTTCTGCCCGGCTTTGTCGAAGGCGATGGTCAGGCGCTCGCCCTCGGCGGCTTCCACCGTGCCGTAGCCGAACTTGCGGTGAAAGACCCGCTCCCCAGGGCTGCGGCCCCCGAGGCCTTCCACGCGGACCGGCGTCAGCTCCAACAAGGGCGCGGTCTGGCCGGCACGGGCACGCAGGCGCTCCAGTCCTGGGCTGGCGCGGCGCGGCTGCCAGTCGGCGCTGCTTTCACCCAGGCCAGCTGCCGTCCAGCTATAGCCGCCGGCGTCGCCATAGAGCCCCTGATCGCTCTCCCGCTCCACTGCCTCGTTGGGCAACTCGTCCAGGAAGCGCGAGGGCAGGGTGGCGGCCCAGGAGCCATGCAGGCGCCGGTTGGCGGCGAAGGAAAGCAGCACCCGCTTGCGCGCACGGGTCAGGCCGACGTAGGCCAGCCGGCGTTCTTCTTCGAGCCCCTTCAGCCCGTTCTCGTCCAGTGCGCGCTGGTTGGGGAAGAGGCCGTCTTCCCAGCCGGGCAGGAAGATCGTGTCGAACTCCAGCCCCTTGGCGGCGTGCAGGGTCATCAAGGTGACCATCTCCGCCGCCTCGTCGCCAGTGCGTTCCATCACCAGGCTGACGTGCTCCAGGAAACCGCCCAGGTTCTCGAACTCGGCCAGCGCCACCACCAGCTCTTTCAGGTTCTCCAGCCGGCCCGGTGCCTCGGCGGATTTGTCTTGCTGCAGCATGGCGGTGTAGCCACTCTCGTCCAGCAGCATCTGGGCCACGGCGACGTGGCTGTCGCTCTCCAGTGCTTGCCGCCAGCGCTCCAGGTCAGAGAGAAAACTGCGCAGGGCCTTGCGTGCCTGCGGGCGCAGCTCTTCGGTCTCGCACAGCAGAGCCGCGGCGGCGGCCAGAGAGGTGCCGCGCGCCCGGGCGGCGGCGTGTACGACGCGCAGGCTGGCCTCGCCTAAGCCACGCTTGGGCTTGTTCACCACCCGCTCGAAGGCCAGGTCGTCGCTGGGCGCGTGGATCAGGCGCAGATAGGCCAGGGCATCGCGGATCTCTTGACGCTCATAGAAGCGCAGGCCGCCGATCACGCGATAGGGCAGGCCAAGCGTGATGAAGCGCTCCTCGAACTCACGGCTCTGCGCGCCGGTGCGGGTCAGGATGGCGATGGAGGAGAGCGCCTCCCCCCTGCTTTGCAGCGCCTCGATCTCGTCACCGACGAAGCGGGCTTCCGCCTCCCCGTCCCAGAGCCCGCGGACGCGCAGGTGTTCGCCTGGGTCGATGTCGGGGCCGTCTTCGGTGAAGAGCGTCTTGCCCAGCCGGCTTTCATTGTGGGCGATGACGGCGGAGGCTGCCTGCAGGATGCGCGCCGTCGAGCGGTAGTTGCGCTCCAGCCGCACCACCAGGGCGCCGGGGAAGTCCTCCTCAAAGCGCAGGATGTTGCCGACCTCTGCCCCGCGCCAGGCGTAGATGGCCTGATCGTCGTCGCCGACGCAGCAGAGGTTGCGGTGCGTCTGCGCCAAGAGCCTGAGCCAGAGGTACTGCGAGACGTTGGTGTCCTGATACTCGTCGACCAGGATGTACTTGAAGCGCTGCTGGAACTCCGCCAGCACCTGCGGCTCCTTCTGGAAGAGGGTCAGGCAGTGCAGCAGCAGGTCGCCGAAGTCGCAGGCGTTCAAGGTCACTAGCCGCTCCTGATAGGCGGCGTAGATCTCGAGGATCCGCCCGGCGGCCAGCTCGCCGCGCTCGCTTTGCGGGACCTTGTCCGGCGTCTGGCCGCGGTCCTTCCAGCGCTGGATGGCGGTCAGCAGCACGCGGGCCGGCCAGGCCTTGTCGTCGATGCTCTCCGCCGCCATCACCTGCTTCAAGAGGCGCAACTGGTCGTCGCTGTCGAGGATGGTGAAGCTGGGGGTGAGGCCAACCCGCTCGGCATGGCGGCGCAGCATACGGGCGGCCAGCGCATGGAAGGTGCCGAGCCACCAGCCCTCGACCGGGCGGCCTAGGATGGCGCTGATCCGCTCGCGCATCTCGCGAGCGGCCTTGTTGGTGAAGGTGACGGCCAGCAACTCGCCAGGCCGCGCCTTGCCGGTCAGCAGCAGATGCGCCAGGCGCGTGGTCAGCACCCGGGTCTTGCCCGTGCCGGCCCCGGCCAGCACCAGAACCGGCCCGTCCAAAGCCTCGACGGCCTGCAGCTGGGCGGGGTTCAGGCCCGCTAAGTATGGCGGACGGGGGCGGTCGGCGCTGTCGCTCATCTCTTCTGGTTATAGGAAGGCCCGCGCGCTTGTCGAGGCTCGCTCTCCTCCCTTTGGGCCCCGTCCAGCAGGGCTGTGCGCTTGGCCTGGTCGGCCTGGCGCTTGCGCCGCGCAGCCTTGCTTTCGCCAAAGGCCAGACGGTTGGCGGCGGCCTGTGCTTCCTTCTCCTGGCGCGCCTTGGCCTTGCGGTGCCGGCGCAGGTTGACGAGCGCGCTCACGCCGCTTCTTTCAGGAACTCCCGCAACAGCGGCAAGCGGTCCTGTCCCCAGAAGAGCTCCTCACCGACGACGTAACTGGGCGCGCCGAAGACACCCTTCTGCAGGGCCTCCTGCGTCAGCTCCTCCATGCGGGTTTCCATGGTGGGCTCGATCGCCTTGGCCAGGATGGTGATGCGGTCATGGCCGGTTTCCTGGGCGATATCCTGCAAGGTGCCGGTGTCGGCGACGTTACGCTCCTCTTCCCATACTGCCTTGCCGATGGCCTGGGCCAAACGCAGGGGATCGCCGCCGATGGCCTCGGCGGCCAGGATGAAGTGGCTGGCCAGAACGTCGGGGCAGGGGAAGTAGGCTGGGTGCAGGGTCAGCGGGATCTGCCGGTGCTTGCGCCAGCGCTTCAGTTCCTGCAGGCGATAGGCCTGACGGGCCGGCGCACGCTGGGGCAAGGGCAGTCCGCCGCCTTCCTTCAACACCGGGCCGAAATGGACCGGCTTCACCCGCACCTCGGCGCGGGCCTCGGCTGCGATCTCGGCAAAGGCCGCCGCGCCCAGATAGGCCCAGGGCGAGATGGGGGTTAGGTAGTAGTCGATGACGATGGCCATAGGCGTTGCTCCCGCACTTTGTTCGAAGGTGAGGTTCAGATCCTGCCGGCGCTAGGGATCGGCGATGATTCTGGTTTCCAGCGCGGCTTCTGCCTCCCACTCCCGCACCAGGGGCCAGTCCAGCAGAGTCTGGCAATAGGCCTCAGCGTCCGCCGGTAGGTCGATGGCATAGCTGCGGAAGCGGCTGGCGACGGGGGCGTAGAAGCAATCGATGAGACCAGGTTCGCCAAAGTAGAAGCCCCCCGGCTTGGCCCTTGACCAGACGGCGCGAAAGCGCGCCAAGTCGGCGGCCAGGGCCGGCTCCGCCAGGGCTTCCGGCGCCAGCGGCTGGCCGACCCGGCTGAAGTCCATCGGCAGCGCTTTGCGCAAGGCGGCGAAGGCAGAATGCATCTCTGCCGTGAGCGCATAGGCCAAGCGCCGCTCCGCCGGATCGCTGGGCCAGAGGGCAGGCGCGCTTTCTGCCGCGTAGAGCCCGATGGCCAGGCTGTCCCACAAGGCCCCCTCCGGCAGCTGTAGGACCGGAACCGTCGCCGCCGGACTGGCGGCAGTCAGTGCTTCCTTAGAGCCTGGCTCGTCCAGCCAGATCACCTCGGTCTCGACCGGAAGGCCAGCCAGGCGCAGGGCCAGCCAGCCGCGGAGCGACCAGGAGGAATAGCGCCGGTTGCCGATCACCAACTGTAAGGCCGTCATGGCATCTCGCCCCTTTCCTCCGCCTCTGCTATCAGCGTCTGTGAAGCGGCGATGAGCAAGCTCATCGCTGCCGCACCGGCCCTCACCCCCCTTTGGCGTATTGGGCCCGGCCACCCAACGAGAATATCCTGGACTGGGTGGCCGGCCCCGTTACGCCAAGGGGGGTGAAGGCCGCTGCCGCCGGTCACGCAAGTGACCGTGAAACCACGTTCAGCGTGAACGAGGCAAGTGGCCAGAACACCAGAGAGGAAGAGCGGCCCGATGCGCGATAGACTGATTGACGAGGGCCCTGAGGCGATCCCGATCCTGCCGATGAAGGAAAGCGAGGCCGAGGATCTCTCCCGTCTGGCCAATACCCGCTGGGAGCGTTGGGCGGCGGCCTCTTCCTTCTCCGGCAAGGCCGGCCAGGTCTGCCTGCTGCCTGGAGAGGACGGCAGCTTGGACGGGGTGCTTGCGGGCTACGACCCCGACGATCTGCCTTGGTCCTTTGCCGCGCTGCCAACGACGCTGCCGGAAGGTGTCTACCGCTTCAAGACCATCATGGACCCTTGGAGCGCCGGCCTCAGTGCCTTGGGCTGGGCCTTGGGCGCCTACAGCTTCGAGCGCTACAAGAAGCCGGAGCGTGAGCCGGCCAAGCTCATCTGGCCCAAGGGCGTGGCCCGTGACGAGGTCTTACGCCAGGTGAACGCCGTCTACCTGGTGCGCGATCTGATCAACACGCCGGCCGAGGACATGGGCCCCAGCGCGCTGGCCGAGCAGGCCGAGGAGATCGCTGAGACCTATGGCGCCCGGGTGCGGCGCTGGGTGGGCGAGGAGCTGCTGGAGGGCAACTTCCCGCTGGTCCACACCGTCGGCCGGGCCGCCGACGACCCGCCGCGTCTCTTGCTGCTGCACTGGGGCGAGGGCGAACGCCATCTGGCCTTGGTGGGCAAAGGCGTCACCTTCGATTCCGGTGGGCTGGACATCAAGTCGGCCGAGGGCATGAAGCTGATGAAGAAGGATATGGGCGGTGCCGCGCATGCCCTGGCGCTGGCCCGCCTGGTAATGGACGCCGACCTGCCGATCCGCCTGACCCTGGTCTTGCCTTTGGTGGAGAACGCCATCTCCGGCAATGCCTTCCGGCCCCTGGATATCTTCAAGGCGCGCAACGGCAGCACGGTGGAGATCGGCAACACCGATGCCGAGGGGCGCTTGATTCTGGCCGATGCTCTCTGCCTCGCCGTGGAGCAGAAGCCAGACATGCTCTTGGATTTTGCCACCCTGACCGGCGCTGCCCGTGTGGCCTTGGGGGCCGAGGTGCCGGCGCTCTTCAGCAGCGATGAGGAGCTGGCGGCGACGTGGCTGTCAGCGGGTCAGAAGCTGGGCGATCCCCTCTGGCGCCTGCCGCTGCACAAGCCCTATCGCCGGCTGATCGACAGCCGCATTGCGGATATCCACTCCACTGGCGACAGCGGCCTAGGCGGCGCCATCACCGCCGCCCTCTTCCTGCAGCACTTTCTGCCCGACGCGCTGCCCTGGGGGCATCTGGACGTCATGGCCTACAATAGCCGTGCCCGCCCGGGCCGGCCGATCGGTGGCGAGGCCATGGCGCTGCGTGCCGCCTACGCCATGATCAGCGACTGGAGTCAGGGTTAGCGGTGTTTCCTGGCGGTCACTAACGTGACACGGCGCCGGCCCCCTCCCCCCTTTAGCGCAACGGGGCCGTCCACCCCATCACGAGAGTATCCTGGACTGGGTGGCCGGCCCGTTACGCCAAGGCAGGGTGCGGGCCGGTGCCGCCGCGATGAGCAACGCTCATCCACGCTAAATCACACCCCCTTCAAGGGTCATAGAACCATTACAAATCCGTAACCTTTGCTCTTGCACCTTCCGGCTAGACCCATGGGCGAGGAACGCTTGACCGAAGCGCGACCTCGCCTGGGCACTATGCGACAGGGGGCGGAGATGGATAGCGATGCACTGGGGTGGTGGTATCGGATCCTGCGGCTGGGGCTGAGCCAACGCCTGCCGGACTTGACCACACGGCAATTGGCGCTCTTTCTGCACGTCGGGCTGACGCCGCCGCCGCATACGGTGCGTGGCCTGGCGGAAGTTCTGACCATCTCCAAGCCGGCAGTGACCCGGGCGCTGGACCGGCTGGGTGCGGCTGGCTATCTGGAGCGCGCCCGCGACCCTGACGACCGCCGCAGCGTATTGGTCACCTTGACCGATGAAGGCGAGGAGTTCCTGAAGGGCCTGGAAGCTCTGGCCCGGACGGCCGGCGGCGCTTCGGTGGAGCGCAGCATCCAGCCCTCGATGAAGAAAAGCGCCTAGCGCACCGGCTAGGGCATGATGACTTGACGTTGATTCCTTATGAACCACCCACGTAAGTCCTCTCCTGAGCTTGTCGAAGGGCTGAGCAGCGGGCAAAGCCCGCGTCCGTCGAAGGATGTGCCCCTGGCTCGGTGCTGGCCGCAGATTCTTCGACGGACGCTCGCTGTCGCTCGCTGCTCAGCCCTTCGACAAGCTCAGGAGAGGTTGGGGCTCGGGGACAGGATCTATTCAACGTAGGCTCATATCGCTGTAGGGCTCGACCGTAAAGCGCCGCCGATAGTCGCCCGGCGTCAGACCCATGAGGCGCTGAAAGATCTTGCTGAAGGCGCCGCTGTCCTCATAGCCGACCTGCCAGGCGATCTGCCCCACGCTGCTGCGAGAGCCCTCCAGCAAGTCACAGGCACGCGCGACGCGCAGCTGCTGTAGGTAGGCCGTCGGGCGCAGACCGGTCGCGCGCTGAAAGCGGCGTAAGAAGGTACGCTCCCCTAAGCCGGCCAGGGCACTCATTTCAGCAACCGAGAGGCTACTGTCAGGCTGCAGCCGGTGCTGCACCTTCAAGATCGCTATATCGCCATGGTCCAAGCGCGGGGCGAAGCGGCTGTAGTAGCGCTGCTCCCGGCCGCCAGGATCGACCAGGAAATAGCGCGCCGTCTGCTGCAGGGTCTCCGGCCCCAGAAAGCGTCCGACCAGGCGCAGGCCCAGATCGACCCAGGCCATCAGGCCGCCGGCGGTCACGACGTCGCCCTCGTCCACCACCATCTCGTCGATCGCCAGGCTCACCTCGGGATAGGCATGAGCAAAGCGGTCGGCGAGGCCCCAGTGGGTGGTGGCGCGCCGTCCAGTCAAGAGCCCGGTCTCTGCGAGCAGGAAGCTGCCGGCACAGACGGAACAGACCAGACTGCCTTCCGCATGGCGTGCCTTGATCCAGTCCGGCCAAGCGTCGCCCTCATCCTGCCAAGCACCGCCATCCAGGCTAGGCGGCAGCACCAACGCGGTGAAAGGCGATGCAGGCTCGGCATCCCGCTGGTCCTGACCCTTCGCCCATTCACCTGCCTGCAGACTGTCCCAAAGGCTGACAGCCAAGCGGCCATCGCCCTGCAGCCGCGCGGCGGTCACCAGCAGGTCGCTGAGCCCCAGGACGGCTGCTTGCTGCGCACCTGGATAGTTCAAAAGCGCGATATGGCTGATCTCGCCTGCAGACTGCATTTTGTCCCTTTTGCCCCGAAGCTTGTCAGTTCTGCCAAGTGCGAGCTTCGCCCGGCGCGCCTATCTTGTCCAGAGAGGTCGAGAAGGCCGGTTCGTTTTCCGGTCACAGGTGTGACCGTCGGCACCGGCCCGCGCCCCCTCCCGGCCACCCTATAGGATACTGGCGTGGGTGGCCGGGAGGGGGAGCGGGCCGGTGCCGCAAAGGATAAGCCTGCTCACCGCCGCAACAGTAGAAAAGGAGAAAGCTCATGACCAAGCGTGCCGTTATCGCGATCGATATCCAGAACGACTACTTCCCGGGCGGAAAGTGGGCCTTGGAGGGCATTGATGGCGCGGCCGACAATGCTGCCCGCCTGATCGCCGCTGCCCGGCAGTCGGGTGATACCATCGTTCACGTCCGCCACGAGTTTCAGTCAGCAGACGCGCCCTTCTTCGCGCCGGGGACGGAGGGTGCCAAGGTGCACCAGAAGGTCTTGCCCGCCGAAGGCGAGCACCAGGTGCTAAAGCACAGCGTCAATGCCTTCCAGGGCACCGATCTAAAGGCGCTTCTGGAGCAGGAAGGCGTGGAAGAGTTGGTGGTCTGCGGTGCCATGAGCCACATGTGCATCGACGCCGCCGTGCGCGCCGGCAAGGACTTCGGCTTTACTTGCACCGTAGCGCAGGACGCCTGCGCCACCCGCGATCTTGAGTTCGAAGGCAAGGTGATCCCGGCGGCTCAAGTGCATGCCGCCTATATGTCAGCTTTGGGCTTTGCTTACGCCCAGGTGGTGACCACCGAGACTGTCTTAGGCGGCTAAGACGACGTAAGGCCGCCCGCAAATCACTTCGCGGGCGGCCTTACGGCGTAGAGAACGCTGGGCTTCAGTGGGTTACGTCTGCCATGGCCGACGCCACCCACTTAAGCCGCTTGCTGTACAAGCAAGTCCTGATCGCGGGTCAGGTGAACCCACGCAGGCTTTGCTCTAGTTGCGGGTTTGGAGACGATTGATCTCCTCAACCGACAAGCCTTTGTCGGAGTCCTGATCCAGATTCTGGAAGAGGCCGCCAGTGAGTGTCTGCCACTCGCTCTCGTCGATCTGACCGTCTTGGTTGGCGTCGGCGTCATCCAGGCACAGGGTCATCGGGTTTCCTGCGGCCGGCGCAGGGTTCTGCTGCGTACGCATGATGAGGTCAACGGACCGCTCGCAATCCTCTGCTGCGTGGGCATCCGATCCCATCAGCATGCTACCCGACACCAAGGCCCCTGCCACCAGGGCCCCCGACACCATGGACCCTGACACCAGGGACAAAGTCAGGAACTTTTTCATATGTTGTCTCCCGCTACGGTTTTTCGACGTCAACACGCGTGCACAGCGATCATCACGGCAACGATCTTCCGTTCCGCGCTGTACGGACTGTAGCATAGACACTAGAAATCGCTTCTCTCAAGGTGCGGCGTGAATGTCGCACCCCAAAGGTTGAAAAGAATCCTTCCCTACAAACACTCCGTAGGTATGCAATCGAGCCTCTCGCAGAGCTTGGCTTCAGCGCTCCGCCAGAGATTTAATCTTAGCGGCGGCGGCCTCTAAGGTAGGACCCATGTCTAGCGCGTCCGGCTCACCATCCTTGCGGCGCCAATCCAAGGTGAGGGTCAGGCTTAGCGGCAGTCCGGGACGCGGCGTCTCGAAGAGCTCTTCGATCCGGGTCACAGCCTGGCCGGCGTAGAGGGGGTGGTCGACGAGGACGAAGTCGATCTCGTGCCGCTTCTCGAAGACGGTGATCCGCTCGACGATCTCCAGCGCCCCGACCTGCATCCGACGCAGGGTAAAGCCTGGCACGCGCTCGAGAATCTCAACGGCCGTCACGTCGGGCAGCACGCGCCCTGGGTCGTCGATAGTCTCCTTCAGCAGACCCCAAAGGCGGTCTAGCGATGCGTGGACCTCAGTGGATACGCTGGCTTTCAGCATTGCGCAGAGCCCCTTAGAGGATAAAGCGGCTCAGATCCTGGTCCTTGGCCAGCATACTGACCCGCGCCTCGACGTAGGGCCGGTCTATGACGACCTCCTCGCCCGGACGGTCGGAGGCTGTGAAGGAGATCTCTTCCAGGAGCTTCTCCATCACCGTGTGCAGACGCCGGGCGCCGATGTTCTCGATGCTCCCGTTGATCTCGCTCGCCAGGTCGGCCAGCGCGTTCACCCCTTCGTCGTCGAAGGTCAGGGTTACCTGCTCTGTCCCCATCAAGGCGGTGTACTGGCGGATGAGAGAGTTCTCGGGCTCCGTCAGGATGCGCTTCAGGTCATCGCGGCTCAGCGCGTCCAGCTCCACCCGGATCGGCATGCGGCCCTGCAGCTCCGGCAGCAGATCCGACGGCTTGGCCTGGTGGAAGGCGCCAGAGGCGATGAAGAGGATGTAGTCTGTCTTGATCGTGCCATGCTTCGTCGAGACCTGAGTGCCCTCCAAGAGCGGCAGAAGATCGCGCTGCACGCCTTCGCGGCTGACGTCAGCGCCCTGGCGTTCGGAGCGCGCGGTGATCTTGTCGATCTCGTCCAGGAAGACGATGCCGTGCTGCTCGGCGGTTTCCAGCGCCTCTGAGCGAACGGCCTCCTCGTCCAAGAGCTTATCGCTCTCCTCCGCGATCAGCAGCTCGTAGGACTCAGCGACCGTGACCTTGCGCTTCTTGGTCTTGCCGCCGAAAGCCTTGCCGAAGACGTCGTTCAGATTGAGCATGCCCATCTGCGCGCCTGGCATGCCGGGAATGTCGAAGGTCGGCAGGCCGCCGGCATTATTGTCGACTAGCTCCAACTCGATCTCGCGCTCAGCGAGCGTGCCCTCGCGCAGCATCTTGCGGAACTTCTGGCGGGTGTCAGAGCTGGCATTCTCGCCGACCAGCGCGGTGATCACCCGCTCCTCGGCGGCCAGCTCGGCCTTGGCTTGGACGGCTTTGCGCAGACGCTCGCGGGTTTGGGTGATGGAGACCTCAACCAGGTCCCGCACGATCTGCTCTACATCGCGGCCGACGTAGCCGACCTCAGTGAACTTGGTCGCCTCCACCTTCACGAAGGGGGCGCTGGCGAGCTTCGCCAGGCGGCGGGCGATCTCGGTCTTGCCGCAGCCAGTCGGGCCGATCATTAGGATGTTCTTCGGCATGACCTCTTCGCGCAGCGCTTCGGGCAGCTGCTGGCGACGCCAGCGGTTGCGCAGCGCCACGGCGACGGCGCGCTTGGCGTCGTTCTGGCCGATGATGAAACGGTCCAGCTCCGAGACGGTCTCGCGCGGGGAGAAGGAGGCGCCCATGGCGGCGCTGCTTGAGCTAGAACTCAAGGCTTTCGACGATGACGTTGTCATTGGTGTAAACACAGATGTCCGCGGCTATGGCGAGGGATTTCCGGGCGATGGTCTCAGCGTCCTGATCGGGCAGATCTGATAGGGCACGTGCGGCGGCTAGTGCATACATGCCGCCGCTGCCGATGCCGATCAGGCCGTCCGCCGGTTCTAGCACATCGCCAGACCCGGTCAGGATCAAAGAGACCTTTCTGTCGGCCACGGCCATCATGGCCTCCAGCCGGCGCAGGTAGCGGTCGGTGCGCCAATCCTTTGCCAGTTCGACACAGGCCCGGGTCAGCTGGCCCGGATAGGTTTCCAGCTTGGCTTCCAGCCGCTCGAAGAGGGTGAAGGCATCGGCGGTGGCCCCGGCGAAGCCGGCGATCACCTCGCCTTTTGCCAGGTGGCGCACCTTGCGGGCGTTGGCTTTCAAGACCGTTTGGCCGAAAGAGACCTGGCCGTCGCCGGCGACGACGACGTGATTGCCCTTACGAACGGATAGGATGGTCGTGCCGTGCCAGGACGGCGGGGAAGACTGTTCACTCATCACTGCGCTAGATGGCGCCAGGCTGCCTGTGGATCAAGCGGGGCTCTTGCGCAGAGCTGTCTGGACGAAACTGTGCTTGTCGCGCGCGGCCGTGGCTCTCCGTCTGAAGGCCTGCGTAACGTCAATGCTCTAGCGTGAGGGCCTTTATCTTTCGCTCTAGATAGTCGGAGAAGTGGCCCGCGTAGTGTCGTTGGATCTGGGGAAGCTGCCAGTCCTTACCGCTGACTTGACCACGGCAGAGGCTGGAGCCGCAGGCGCAGTCCATCACCCAATCGTCGTCGTCGCACGTGGCATAGTCGAAGGTGATCTCCTCGCTTGGCTCGATGTCGCGTGCCGCACGGAAGACGATCTGACCCGAGATCAGCAGGTTTGGCTCGCAGGAATGGTTGAGGCACATCATCGATGCTTCACGCTCCGCAGCGGTCATCGGTCCGATGAAGAGGTGATCATCGATTTGGATTTCCGCGGGACCAAGCGTCTTCGCACGTTCGTCACGTGTTTCCCGGTCGAAAACATGACCGCCTTTCACCACAACGACCTCGTCAGCGCGAATGAACTCTATGCAGAACAAGCCACGCCCCTCGATTTTACTCTGGCGCTTTTCAACCTTCTTCGAGAACCAGGATGGCATTGCATCGTCTCCCTGCGGCGAGAGGGTGCTCAAGCATCACCCACCATCCAACTGCATTGCACGAGGCCTGTCGAACGCTGTCCGTCTACGCCAGATCGACAATCAGCGGCACGTGGTCCGACGGCTTCTCCCAGAGACGGCTGTCGCGATAGGTCTCCAGCGCGGTGATCGACCCAGACAGCGGCGGGGTGGAGAGCACATGGTCCAAGCGCCAGCCGTAATCCTTCTCCACCGACTGGGCAAAGCGATAGCCCCACCAGGAGTAGAGCGGTGCCGGCTCTGGCGTGAAGCGGCGGGGGACGTCTTCCAGTTCGCCCCGCTCGCGCAGCAGCGCCATGGCAGCCGACTCGCCCGGCGTGTGGCCGACTGATCGTACCAAGCGTTTGTGGTTCCAGACGTCATTCTCTAAGGGGGCGACGTTCAGGTCGCCGACCAGCAGGACCTTGCGCTTCGCGACCTTATCCCCGGACAGCCAGTCCGCCATCTCCGCCAGGAAATCCAGCTTGTGGGCGAACTTGGGGTTCTTCTCGCGGTCCGGCGTGGGGCCGCCGGAGGGGACGTAGAAGTTATGGAGTTCCAGCCCGCCCGGCAGTGTCACCGAGAGGTGGCGCCGGTCGTCCTTCTCACAGAAAACCTTGCGCTCCACCGCTTCGAAAGGCAGGCGCGAGGCGATGGCGACGCCGTTGTAGGCCTTCTGGCCATGCACCTCGAGATGGCTGTAGCCCAGCGCCTCCAACGCCTCGCGCGGGAAGAGGTCGTCGACGACCTTGATCTCCTGCAGGCAGATCACGTCCGGCTGCCGTTCGCTGACGAATCGCTCCAGATGCTCGACGCGCTGACGGACGGAGTTGACGTTCCAGGTGGCGATCCGCATGGCGTCAGGCCGCCCGGTGACGCTGGCGCGCCGCCTGCCAATCGGCCACGGCCTTGCCAAAGGCGGCGAAGAGCGCTCCTGAGTCCGGGTTCCCCAGCACCTGGTACTCAGGATGCCACTGCACGCCGACGGCGAAGCCCTTGGCATCGGTGACGCGTACCGCCTCGATGGTGCCGTCGGGCGCCCAGCCCTCGGCGGTCAGCGCCGGTGCCAGCTGCGCGATCCCCTGGTGGTGCAGGGAGTTCACCTGGATCTCCTCAGCGCCGAAGAGATCGGCGAACCAGCCCACCACCCGCAGGCTGTGACGGGCGGCGTAGTCGATGCTCATATCGCCGGTCGCCGGGCTGCGATGGTCGTCACGCCCCGCCACCTCGTAGAGGCGCGGGTAGAGGCTGCCACCCAGCGCCACGTTCAGCTCCTGAAAGCCGCGGCAGATGCAAAGCAGCGGCAGGCCGCGCTCCAGCGCGGCGCGGATTAGGTCCAGGCTGACGGCATCGCGCGCCTCATCGTGCGGCAGCGAGGGCTCCTCCAGATCCGGGCGCTCATAGTGGCGCGGGTGCACGTTGGAGGGGCTGCCGGTCATCAGCAGGCCATCGACCTGATCCAAGAGCGGCCTCGGGTCGGCCAGCTCCGCCAGGTTGGGCAGCAGCAAGGGCTGCGCGCCGGAGGCCGCGGCGACGGCACGGACGTACTTGTCGCCGACAGTGTGGAAGGGCATGGCGTCGACGGTCTTGGTGCAAGCCGGCAGCAAGACCAGGGGGCGGTTGATGACAGCACTCATGCCCTTCGTGTTAAGGGCTCGGTCAGGCTTGGGCAAGCGTCACTGGTTTTCTTTTGCGGTCACTGTCGTGACCGTCCGGCGCCAGCCCTCTCCCCCGCCCGGCCACCCAGTCCAGGATACTCTCGTTGGGTGGCCGGGCGGGGGAGAGGGCTGGCGCCGGTGTCATGAGAGCAGCTCATCACCGCAAACACCTCATCAGCTTTGCGTGTAACCCCGCACTCGCCGTTGGACAGTCTGCGAGGCCGCGGCCATATCGGCGTTATGGAGACACTTGAAGGCCTTATCTTCGGCAAGGTCGGCTTGGTGCTGGTCTGGCTGATCCTTTTCTTCGCGGCGGAACGGCTGCGCCCGGAGGCGCCGGCGCCGCAAACGCCGGACGCGCGCCATCGCCTGCCGCGCAACCTCTCCTTCTGGGCCGTCACCTCGCTGGTGTCGTTGGCTGCCGTGGCGCCGTTGACCCTTTGGGCCAGCGGGATCGCGTTGGAGTGGCGGCCGGCCTGGTGGTCGGGCTGGACTGGCTTGCTGCTCGACATCGTGATCTTGGATTGCCTGATCTACTGGTGGCACCGGGCCAATCACGTCGTGCCTTTCCTCTGGCGCTTTCACCAGGTGCACCATCTGGACCGCACTTTGGACACGACCACGGCGCTGCGTTTCCACCCCGGCGAGGTGCTGCTCTCAGCCCTGGCACGCGCCGGCGTCATCCTGCTGCTGGGCTTCCCGCTGGAGAGCGTCCTGGTTTTCGAAACCCTGGTGCTGCTGGCCGCCCTCTTCCATCACTCCAACCTGGCGATCCCGGCCAAGCTGGAGCGGGTCTTGTCCTGGATCGTGGTGACGCCCTCAATCCACTGGGTGCACCACCATGCGATCCGCGCGGATACCGATTCCAACTATGCGACGATCTTCAGCATTTGGGACCGCCTCTTCGGCAGCCGCAGCGCGACGCCGCGCTGGCGTGAGATGCCGATTGGCGTGGAACGCGCGAAGGACGCCAGCGTGGCGACGCTCTTCCTGCTGCCCTTCCGAAGGGTGCGGGACTAGGATTCCAGCTCGCTGTCCCAGTAGAGGTAGTCGCCCCAGGACTCATGCAGGAAGTTGGGCGGGAAGGCGCGGCCATTCTCCTGCAATTCGAAGGTTGTCGGCTGGCGGGCGTCGCGCAGCAGATGCAGGCCGCTGTCTTTCAGGGTGGCGTTGGCCTTGAAGAGGTTACAGCTTTGACAGGCGGTGACGACGTTGTCCCAAGTCGTCCGGCCGCCGCGCGAGCGGGGCTGCACATGGTCGAAGGTCAGCTGCTCGGCTGGGAAGTTCTCGGCGCAGTACTGGCACTGGAAGCGGTCGCGCAGGAAGACGTTGAAACGGGTGAAGGCCGGCCGGCGCTCCATCGGCACATAGTCCTTCAGCGCGATGACGCTAGGCAGACGCATCTCATAGGTGGGGGAACGGACGACGCGGTCGTATTCGTTCAGGATGTTGACGCGGTCCAGGAAGACAGCCTTGACGCTGTCTTGCCACGACCAGAGCGACAGCGGGAAGTAGCTGAGCGGCCGGTAGTCGGCGTTCAAGACCAGTGATGGAAAGGTGCCTGCGGTGATGCCCACGGCGTGCCGTCTCCTCCTGTCGTCTACCCGGGACGAGCAAAGCTACCCTGTCCTGGTGGATGACATAGCTTGGCCCTTCGCTTCGCGACAAGCGCCTGGCGGTGGGGTGACGGAACTTTCACACAGACGTCAAATAAGCTGTGATGTGCAGCGTCTAGCGTCGCGCGTTGCCTCCGCCTAGTCTTGATGCCAGACGCAAGACTAGCAGAGGCAGATGCGAGATGAGCGACAAACCAACCGCCGGCGGCGCTATGCCGGACCTCACCCTGACGACCCTGGACGGCGCGAACGTCCAGACCGGCGGCGAGGGCGCCTGGCGCCTTCTGATCGTCTATCGCGGCAAGCACTGCCCGCTCTGTGCGCGCTACTTGGGCCGGCTGGAAGAGATCAAAGAGCTCTTCACCGAACAGGGGGCCGAGATCCTGCTGGTCTCTGGCGATCCCAAGGAGAAGGCAGAGGCCAGTCGCGAAGAATGGGGCATTACCCTGCCGCTCGCCTACGACCTCTCCGTCGACCAGATGCAGAGCCTGGGTCTCTACATCTCCGAACCGCGCTCTCCGCAGGAGACCGACCGCCCCTTCCCGGAACCGGGCCTCTTCGTGACCCGGCCGGACGGACGCATCCAGATTGTCGATATCTCAAACGCGCCCTTTGCCCGCCCGGACCTGGAGGGCATCGCCAAGGGCTTGAGCTTCATCCGTGACAAAGACTACCCGGTCCGCGGCACCCTGGGTGCGTAAGTCAGCCGGGTCTCTGCTGGCGGCGGCGCTCTTCCTTCTCTCGCCGCCTGCCGTGGCGGAGGTTCCTGTCGCCAAGAGTCTGGATCTGGCTGGCTACACAGTGGCCTTTCTGGCCGATCCGGCGCTGCCCTTCACGCAGAGCCTCGTGGTCTTGAAAGACCAAGAAGAAGTCTACGAGGGCCCCTTTGTTGCGCCCCTTTCGGCCTTGGCGGCAGAGCCTGGCAGCCGCAACGCCGCCTTCTCCCTGCCGCCTGGTACAGACGTCACGGGCGACGGTACGCCCGATCTGGCACTCACCGGCTTCACCGGCGGCGCGCACTGCTGTTTCTCGCTGCAGGTTCTCTCCTTGGGCACCGAGGTGCGGCTCCTCGCCGACATCGCTGGCGAGGACTCCCCACCGCTTCTGAAGCAGATCACCGAGGGCCGGGCCTACGAGATCGAGCTGGCCGACTGGACCTTCGCTTACTGGCATGCGCCCTTCGTCGAGGCGCCGGCCCCGCGGGTGATCTTGCGTTGGGAAGAAAGTCGCTATGTCCCAGCCCTCGATCTCATGCGCGCGCCGCCCTTAAGCGAGAATGAGTTGGAGCGCCTAACCGAAGAGATCGCCGCTGACATGGCAGAGACCGGAAAGCCGGTTCCTGCCCTTTGGCGCGCGCTCCTAGAGCGTATCTACAGCGGCAACAGCGACCAGGCCCTCACTCTGCTGCAGCAGGCCTGGCCGGAGGATCTGCCGGGGCGAGAGATTTTTTGGCTGCGCTTTGGCGCACAGCTGGGACTATCGCCCTACTACCCCAGCCTCGCCAGGTTGAACGGCTGGCCGGCCTTCTAGAGCATGATGAATTCAGATTGAAGGCGTGTTTCCACAAGCACTCCCTCGTCTTGAGCAGCGAGCCGCAGGCGAGCGTCCGTCGAAAGGCGGGCCGTTAGCACCGAGCTTTGGGCTCGCCCTTCGACAGGTGCGGGCTTACGCCCGCTGCTCAAGACGAGGGGTGCGTGGGTGGTTGGGTAGTCAATCCAAATCCATCATGCTCTAAGGCTTCGGAATCTGATCGCCATAGACCCGTTGCACCGCGTCGAACACCATAGCCGTGGTCCAGCCGAAGATCATCATGCCGGCGGCTGCCTGAAAGGCGCCCAAGAGCCGCCATTGCTCGTCCAGGATGATGTCGCCGAAGCCCAAGGTGGTGAAGGACACGGTGGAGAAATACAGCGCCTCCTCCATCGTCTGGAAGACGCCGAGCAGGATGTAGACGGCAGCCCAGCACCAGGCTTCCGCCACGATCGCCAGGAAGAACCAGAGGACGATGCCGGTGATCATGGCGGCCCGGCCAAGCGATCTCTTCGGCCTGAAGGGGTGCCGCCGGAAGAAAGCCAGGACGGCTACCATGAAGGCGCCGTGCACGGTGGCCGTCCAGCCGATCAGCAGCGCGCCGACGAAGAGATCATCTATCACTGCCAGAGCGCGCCTTCCGCGCAGAGATCGGCAAATCATCACTGGTCATAGGACCGGCCTTTCCTCTACCACTCTTGGCGCAGAAGAACGCGCCATGAGGAACCAGGGTAGGAGTAACGCCGCGATGTCGACCAGCAAACAGCCATTTCCAGGACGCCTGCTGATGCTGGGCTGTGGCTCGATCGGCCAAGGCGTGCTGCCGTTGCTCTTCAAGCATCTCGACATCACAGCTGACCAGGTCAGCATCATAGCCGCCGATGGCGCCGGCAGCCGGGTAGCCGCCGAATTCGGTGTCAAGCTGACGGAGGCCACCCTGACGCCGGAGAGCTACCGCGAGCTGGTGGGCTCTCGTCTTTCGGCAGGCGACTTTCTGCTGAACCTTTCCGTCGATGTCTCCTCGCTGGATCTGATCGCGCTAGCAGCAGAAAAGCAGGCGCTCTACCTCGACACCTGCATCGAGCCCTGGCTTGGCGGCTACACCGACATGCACCGCTCCATCTCCGAGCGGTCGAACTACGGGCTCTGGCAGTCCTCCAAGGCGTTGAAGGAGCGCCTGGGCGCCGATGCCCCGACTGCTGTCATCACCCATGGCGCCAATCCGGGCCTGGTCTCCCACTTCGTGAAGCAGGCGCTCTTGAACCTGGCCAAGGATCTGGGGCAGGGCGAGGCGGTGCCGACGACGCGCGCGGGCTGGGCCGGCCTGGCGCAGCGTCTGGGCATCAAGGTGATCCACATCGCCGAGCGCGATACCCAGGTGGCCAACCAACCCAAGCAGGTGGGGGAGTTCGTCAACACCTGGTCGATCGACGGCTTCATCGGCGAGGGCCTGCAGCCGGCCGAACTGGGCTGGGGCACGCACGAGCGCCACTTCCCCGAAGACGGGATGCGGCACGACAGCGGCCCGGGATCGGCCATCTATCTGTTGCGGCCAGGCTGTTCCCAGCGCGTGCGCACCTGGACCCCGATCGAAGGGCCCCTACACGGCTTCTTGATCACCCATGGCGAATCGATCTCGCTCGCCAGCTATCTGACGGTGGAGGAGGGCGGCCAGGCGGTCTATCGGCCCACCGTGCACTACGCCTATCACCCAGCCGACGACGCCGTGCTCTCGATGCACGAGCTGAACGGCAAGAATGGCATTGCGCAGACCCGCAAGCGCCTGATGATGGACGAAATCATCAGCGGCATTGACGAGTTGGGCGTGCTGCTCTGCGGCCACGAGAAGGGCGCCTACTGGTACGGCTCGCAGCTCTCTATCGACGAGGCCCGCCTGCTGGTGCCGCACAACAACGCCACATCGCTGCAGGTGACTGCCCCGGTCATGGCCGGCATCATCTGGGCCTTGGAGAACCCGCGCCAAGGGATCACCGATCCCGAGGAGATGGACTTCGCCCGTGTATTGGAGCTCTGCGAGCCCTATCTAGGACCTGTTGTGGGGGCCTATAGCGATTGGACGCCGCTGACGGACCGTGAGAGGCTTTTTCCAGAGGATCTCGACCGGGATGATCCCTGGCAATTCAAGAACGTCCGGGTGCTCTAAGCAGCCGGATAAGACCGGGCCGAGTTCAGGCCCAAGTGTCATGAGGAGAGGCCCTTCAGGGGGCCGCAGCTGGAAGGAAGGCTGAACCATGCGAAGCACCCTAAGCGTCACTCTGATTCTGGGCGCGAGCCTGCTGGCGCCGCAGTGGGCCCTGGCCGACGCCCAGTCGGAGGCGATCAAGACCGCGATCGCTGATTACCTGACCGCCAGCAGCGAGCGGGTCGATGAGAGCCAGATCACCTACAAGGACCTGACCGTCGCCCCCGACGGCGATGGCTATCAGGTCGTCTTCACCGACGTGATGGTGGTTGCCGACGAGGACGTCAGCATCGACCTGGGCAGCCCCAAGTTCACCGTGCAGCAGCAGGGCGAAGACTGGCTGGTGAGTAACGTCTCCCTGCCGCCGTCTGTGGTGCTGACCGACAAGAGCGAGGGCGGCACGGCGACCTGGGCCTACACGCTGGTCGGCATGACCGCCACCTGGACGCCGCGTTTTCGCGAGTTCAAGGCGCTGGACGCGCGCATGACCGATTCGACGGTCACTCTGCGCGACACGGGTGACAGCAGCGAGGCACCGCTGGTCTTCCAGCTGGGTGAGATCGACCTGAAGATCGACACGGTGGAAGACAGCGATACCTCCTGGAGCCACCAGTCGGTCGCCAGCCTGGGCCCGATTTCCGTCGTGGACCCAGAGGGCCAGGGCTCGCTGAAGATCACGCAGGTGCTGCTGGAGAGCGGTGTCGATGGCCTTGATCCCACCGCCTACGAGACGCTGCTGAAGACCACGGCGGAGTTGGAGGCTGCGCAGGAGGCCAAGGACGCCGCCAAGGAGAAGAGCTTGCTGGATCAGCTGCTGGCCATGGCGCCGGTGGCCGTTGGCACGACCCAGTCCCTGTCGCTTAAGGATCTAACCTTTGAGGACACGGAAGCTGGCTGGATGAACGTGGTCATGGACTCTGGCAGCCTGGCCTTCACCGGTTTGGCGCCCAAGGGCTCCGACACCGGCTCTGTCGCGGTGACCGCCGTGGGCAAGGGGCTCGTCCTCTCCGGCAAGGACCTGGATCCGGACGATCAGCTGACGTCCCTGGTGGCGCCTGAGAACTGGGACATCAAGATCGCGCTCGACAAGCTGCCGGTGAAGGAAGCCAACGAGCTGATCATGCAGATGGCCTACTCTGCCCTGGACCTGACGCCTGAGCCGGAGGTGGGTTTCCCGAAGATCCTGGACGCGGCCTCCAAGGCCGGGACCGAGCTGATGATCAAGCCGCTGACCTTGCAGGGTAAGCAGGCCGCTATCACCGGAGACGGCCATGCCAAGGTGGATCCCAGTGCTGCCCTTCAGGCAACCGGCGGGGCGAGCCTCTTGCTGACCGGCATCGACAGCCTGCAGCAGACGCTCTCCGCACAGCTGCCGCAGGAGATGCAGCAGGGCGTGGTCGGCGCGCTGGTCTTCCTGAAGGGGCTTGGCAAGGCTGAGACTGTGGATGGCGAGGTTGCCTATCGCTACGTCTTCGATCTGCCGGCCGATGGCAACGCCACCTTGAACGGGCAGCCGCTGGGCGCCCTGATGGGCAACTAGGCAATGACGGAACGCTGCCGCCGCACTGCGCAAACCGCGGCGGCAGCCTCCGCATTGGCCGGGCGGAACGGCCTTATTGCGGCCTTCGCCCTCCTTTTGCTCCTGCTCGCAACGCCACTGCGCGCGGAGACAGAAAGCGCTTGGCGCGAGACACTCGAAGCCTGGCTCGCGCAGCTCAATCGTAGCCAGCCTGACCTTGCTCTCACATATGAGGACTTGACGGTCACAGAGGTGACCTCTGGCTCTGCCCGCGTGGCCTTTCCGGGTATGACCCTGGCTTTCCCAGACCAGGGCAGACTGCTCCTCGGACCAGGCGGCTTCCTAATCAGCCGCGTTGACGAGGCCGGCCTCCGTCGCATTGACCAAGCAGATCTCGATCCCCCAGTCATTTGGGAGACGAGCGAAGACGAGACCTTCACGCTGCGCTATCTGCTGGACCACGCCTCTGCTACGTGGGACGAGGCTCGCGACCTTCTCCTGGACCTAAGCTTGGCGGCGCGGAACGTGGCCATGACCTCCCTGGGCCCTGCAGAGACGGGCTTGAACCCGCGCCTCTTCATCGACCAGCTCGACGTGAGCCTTGAAAGCGAAGCTGTCGCATATGGCCGCTTCGATCAGACCGGGATACTGGTGGCGGAAGGGCTGCTCCTTGATCCGCAAGACGGTCGAACTGAAGTGGACCGCTTCCAGGTGACCCTGGCGTTCGATGGAGCCGACCAGGATCTCATAGAGGCTTGGCGCGAACGTCTCGACAACCTCGCGCCTGGGGAGCGGCCTTCGGGCCTACCGCCGGTTTCCAGTCTTGCCTCACGCGCCAGCCTGGAACTTGCCTTGCAGCGCTGGCGGGTGTGGCCGCCCGAAGACAGTGAGATGCATCCTCCCTTTGCTGACTGGTGGCTGGATGATCTCACTCTGCGGGCGTCTGCATGGCGTGAAAACGAAGGGCAGACAATTGGCCTCTCGCTCCTGTCCGCGGGCACGGGGATTGGGACGGATGCGCCTGGGCAGACGGCTTATCTTCAGGCTGCCCGCTTTGTGGCTGAAGACTGGTATCTTCCAATGCAGTTCACAGGGATACCTGTCGCCGCGATAGATCGCTTGCTTGCAGATTGGGCTGCCGGGGCTTCGGAAGCGCGGGGCCTGGTGATCGATCCTGAATCTCCGATCGATTACGGCGCCTTCTTCCAGGCCGTTGGCCGAGCCGGTGTCGAACTAGAGATCGATGAAGCGCGCATGTCGGGAGAGTCGGGTGCAGTCAGCGGCTCTCTGCAGCTCACCTTCGAACCCAATCTGCCACTGGGCGTCTTCGGCGAAGCAGACTTTGTCTTAAGCGGGGTCGATGACACGGCAGAAGCGCTCGGCGAGGTGGATGATCCGACCGCGACCCGCTTCGCCTTCTTCGTGACCACCTTTCTGAAGGGGCTGGGTCAAGCGGAGGTCGGGCCCGAGGGTGAGATCGTCTACCGCTATAGGATCGAGATCGATCGCAGTGGGACCAGCACCTTGAACGGCTTGCCGCTCAACGACCTTTTCAATCGGTGACCAAGACGAAGCTGTCACGCGGGTCGAAGATCCTGCTGCTGGTGACCGGTGCTCTGCTCCTTATGGTGCTCTGGAGCCTGCTCGTGGTCTCGCCGGAACGTGCAAAACAATTGGATGCCGCCCTGCCGCAGCCGCCGCGCCTCTGGTCCGCCGCGCCACCGCCGCAGCCTGCTGGGATTGCCGGCTATGCTCTGGACCTGCTGCAAGATAGAGAGTCCGGTGCAGTAACGCCGCTCAGCCTGCCTACGCTGGCTGCCTTGCCGTCGAGTGATGGAGAGGCCCTCCTGCTCCGTCTGCTGCCCAACCAGGCGCCCAGCGCAGCACCGCAGCGTGATGCTCAGTTTCTCGCTGCCTGGCTAGCGGAGCTGCCTGGCCAGCCAGCCGTGTTTCTGGCCTACGACTGGCCGCTGCTAGAGGCTCTCGGCCAGCGGCTGCCGGAGTTGATCTTAGCTTTCGGCAGTCTGGAACGAACGCTGCAACGCCAGGCTGCGACCCCCTCCCCCTGGCTCGGCGGGCGCGATCTCTCGGCGGTCGAGGGCTCGGTCCCCGCACTGGTCGTTGCAGCCGGCGGCAGCCTCTGGGCGCCAAGCTTGAGCGAGCTGCGGCCGGTCGATATGGAGGACGCCCGCGCCGCCGGGGTGGCGGTGCTGGTGAGCGACGTCGGCGACGCCGAAGCCTTGCCCTCGCTGCTATTGCTCCGCCCCGCCGGCCTTATCACCGCCCAGGTCGCGGCGGCGCTGGAGGCCCTCGCGCAGTCTCGTGGCTTGTATGCGCCGGCGTCAGGCCCACAATAGTCTTTGAAAGTGACCGAAGAGAGAGAGCCATCGCCATGCAGCTGACCGACGCGCAGATCGAGACCTTCAAGACCGAGGGCTACCTCTTCTTCCCCGCGCTCTTCAGCGCCGCCGAGATCGAACGCCTGCGCAGCGCCATGCCGGCCCTCCTGGCCCAGCAGGGGCCGCAGGTCGTGCGTGAGAAGGAGGATGCGGAGGCCGTGCGGCTGGTCTACGGCGCCGACCGGGCCGACCCGACCTTTTCCACCATGACCCGCCACCCGCGCCTGCTGGAGCCGGTGCGCCAGCTCTTGGGTGAGGAGGTCTACATCCACCAGACCCGTCTCAATCCCAAGCTGGATTACGGCGGCGGCACCTGGGATTGGCATCAGGACTTCGGCTCCTGGCACCGGGCCGATGCCATGCCGGCGCCGCGCGCGATCATGACCGCCATCTTCCTGGACGAGGCCTCGGCCGCCAACGCGCCCTTGCTGATCGTGCCCGGCTCCCAGCACCACGGCCTGGTGGAAGAGGTCGCGCAAGAGGACTCCACCGGCTATGTGCTGCACGTCATCGACCGGCTAACCCTCAGCGCCTTGGTCTCCAAGGGTGGCCTGGTGCCGCTCACCGGTCCGGCCGGGTCGGTCTGCTTCCTCCACTGCAACATCGTACATGGCTCGTCCAACAACATCACGCCCCTGCGCCGGGCGATCTGGTACGTGAACTACAACGCCGTCTCCAACGCCTGCCAGAACCTGGAACGCGCGCCGCATCACAACAACCGCGACCACAGCCCGCTGACGGCGCTGGCAGATGATTGCTTGGAGCAGCTGGCTGCGGAGTAGGAGCCACCCCGCAATTCATGGCTAAGCGCTTCATCCCTCCCAGCCACTGGCCATGACCTCATCCTGAGCTTGTCGAAGGATCTGCCTCAAGCACATTCATCTCCGCGGCACATACTTCGACAGGCTCAGCATGAGGTCCGTGCTTGGCGGTGACGGTCTGGCACGAACAAAGAGCGAAGACCAAGGACCCACTAGGCGAAAGTCGGTCGAAGAGCCTTCAGGCTCCGTTCTCAGCCTCTGCCGGGTCGATCGGCACGCCAGGTTCTTCCTTGGCCGTGCGGATCACTTGGATCGTTTGCACCGTCACCACATGCGGGGCGGAGGTCAGGGTCTGCGTCAGCTCGTTCTCATGCTGGGTGTTGCGTGCCACCAGGCGGATGACGAAGTCGTGCGGGCCACGCGCCATATGGCATTCCCGCACCTCCGGCAGGGCGCGCATCGCCGCCTCGAAGTCTTGCAGCACATTCTCCGCCTGGCTATCCAGGCCAACGAGCGCGAAGAAAGTCACCTCATAGCCAAGTGCTGCGGCCTGGACGCGGGCATGATAGCCCTCGATCAGGCCAGCATCTTCCAGCGCACGCAGACGGCGCAGACAAGGCGGCGCCGAGATGCCGGCACGGCGCGCCAGCTCGACGTTGGTCATGCGCCCGTTGTTCTGAAGATCGGATAGGATCTGCAGGTCGACACGGTCCAGCTTGCTGCGCCGCATGCCTACTCCCTCGTACAGCGGTCTCTCTCGGAAGCCCTGTCCCGTCGCAGAGCCGCGCAACAATATTTCAAGCTAGCCCGCCTAAGCAAGTCTTCTCTTACCGGATCGCTATGCCTGACGCTCTCCCCAGACTTGCCGTGACAGGGCAGGCCCGGCAGACTCCGCCCCATGCTGGAACCAGGCCATCGCCCGCTCTGCTGGGCGGTATCGGATGATAAAGCGGGGAACCGGATTCAAGCGCAGGGCCTGATCGAGGCGCTGGGCTTCGATCCCGTCTCCGTGCTGGTGAGGCCGCGCGCACCCTGGTCCTGGCTGCCCGCGCGCCTATCGCCCGAACGTGCAGCCCTGCGCGGCACCAGAGACGGCGTGCCGCTGCAGCCGCCCTGGCCGGACTTGGCCGTGGGTGTGGGCCACAAGGCGGGCTTGCCATTGCTGGCCATCCGGGCCGCCAGCGCCCGCGCTGCTGGGCGAGGCGGAAAGCCGACCTTCGTCATTCAGGTGCAGCGTCCGATCTTGCCGGCGGAGCGTTTCGATCTGGTGGTGGTGCCGCGCCACGACGTCTTGAGCGGCCCCAACGTGATTTCGCTTCTGGGATCCATCCACCGGGTCACCAAGCCCCGCCTGGCCGCGGCGGAGGCCGCCTTGGCCCCCAGGCTTGCCGGCCTGCCGCGCCGGCGCATCGCCGTGCTGTTGGGCGGGCGCAGCAAGGTCTACGACTTCGACGTGGCGCAGGCGCGCCGGCTGGGCCGCCAACTGGCCGCTCTGGCTCGTTCGGAGCAGGCGACCCTCATGATCACCCCATCGCGCCGCAGCGATCCTGCGGCGACCGAGGCCCTGCTGCGCCAGCTCGACGCTGTCCCGCACTTTGCCTGGGATGGGCAGGGCGAGAACCCCTACTACGGCATCCTGGCCAGCGCCGAGGCAGCGGTGGTGACGGCCGACTCGGTCAACATGGTGAGCGAGGCGGCTGCTGCCGGCCTACCGGTCCTGGTCGTCCGCTTGTCCGGCGGGTCGGCCAAGTTCGACCGCTTCCACGACGAGATGCGCGCTGCTGGCCACACCCGGCCCTTCCGCGGCTGCCTGGAGAGCTGGCGGGTGTCGCCTTTCGACGAGATGGGGCCGCTTGCGAGCACGGTTCTGGACCGCTTGCCCTTCACGCCCGAACTGGCCGGTGCGGTATAGTCTTTGACGGCCATGAGCAAGCGCATCGAGGCGGCTCCGGCTCGCGCCCGGGCGGGGGAGAGGGCTGGAGCCGCGCGATGAGCTTGCTCATCGCTGCAACAAAGAGACTTCACCGCCGCATCGTCACGAAGTGACGACGCAGTTAACGAGCAGGAACCGCTAGGATAACCGCCTTGCGTCGGCTTGTGGGTCTTGGCGGCGCGGCCTATCTGGCTGAAGATATAGAGACGAGCCAGAGAGAGAGAAGGACAGAAGCGGATGGCGGATACCTCAAACGACACGGGCGTGCGCCACGCGCCGGTCCTGATCATCGGCTCCGGCGCGGCAGGGCTCACTGCGGCGATCTATGCCGCGCGCGCCAACCTGAAGCCGCTGGTGATCGACGGCCTGCAGCCCGGCGGCCAGATGACCATCACCACCGATGTGGAGAACTATCCAGGCTTCGCCGAGCCGATCCAGGGCCCCTGGCTGATGGATCAGATGCGTGCCCAGGCGGAAGCCGTGGGCACGGCCTTCGTTGCCGACCTCATCGCCTCCGTGGACTTCACCAGCCATCCTTTCCAGCTGACCGGCGACAGCGGCACGCGCTACAGCGGCGATACGGTGATCATCGCCACCGGCGCCCAGGCCCGTTGGCTCGGCCTGCCGTCCGAGCAGCACTTCAACGGCCGCGGCGTGTCGGCCTGCGCCACCTGCGATGGCTTCTTCTACCGCGACAAGGACGTGGCCGTGGTCGGCGGCGGCAATACGGCGGTGGAGGAGGCGCTCTACCTGGCGCAGCTCTGCCGCTCCGTCACCTTGATCCACCGCCGCGACAGCCTGCGCGCGGAGAAGATCGGCCAAGAGCGCTTGCTGGCCCACCCCAAGATCTCCGTCATCTGGAGCAGCGAAGTAGAAGAGGTGCTGGGCGGCAGCGGCCCGATGGATGGCGTCACGGGCTTGCGTCTGCGCCACCGCGAGACCGGCGCCACTCAGGAGATCGCCGTCGAAGGCCTCTTCGTCGCCATTGGCCATGACCCGGCGACGGCCGTCTTCCGCGATGCGCTGGAGACGGACGAGGAGGGCTATCTCATCGCCGCGCCCAACTCCACCAAGACGGCGATCCCCGGTGTCTTCGCCGCCGGTGACTGTGTGGACAAGGTCTTCCGCCAAGCGGTCACCGCCGCTGGCATGGGCTGCATGGCGGCCCTGGAAGCCGACCGCTGGCTCGGCGAACAGGCGCACGGGCTCTCACAGGCGGCGGAGTAGCTTGGGGGGTATCTCTCTGGTTGCTGTGTGACTAGGTGGTGCGGGAGTCTGTTTTTTGCGGCGATGAGCAAGCTCATCGCGGCGGCGCCAGCCCTCTCCCCCACCCGGCCACAAGACTTTTCTTGCGTCGTCACTTCGTGACGATGCGGCACCGGCCCGCGCCCCCTCCCGG
>JBCBSF010000060.1:0-32834 GCA_039819325.1 Pseudomonadota bacterium
TTGGGTCGCCAACGCACGAGCCCGAGGTGCCGATGAAGTCCCCCAGCGTCTTGTTGCTTCCCTTGTTCCTGCTTGCGGCTGCCTGTGCGTCACCGCCTCAAGCGCCGCCACCGCAGCCAGCGAGCGACGAGGAGACGGAAATGCTGGTGGAGCCGCCGGCGCGGGCTAGGTGAGCCAGACGAAGTCGCTGGCGGTCATCTGGTTTGCCGCGCTCACGCCGTCCGGCAAGAAGGCCTAGTCGGTGACGCCATCGCCGTCTTGACCCACTGCGATGGCGTCTGCGCCGCTGCCGCCGTCCAGAAGATCGCCGGAGCCTCCGCCGAAGAGGACGTCGTCGCCGTCCCTGCCTTCGATGGTATCGGCCCCCTGGTTGCCCGCTAACCTATTGTCCCCGGTGTTGCCCTTGATGCTGTTGTCGAGCGCATTGCCGGTGCCGTCGATATCGCCCCGCCGCCCTGCATGCGAAGGTTCTCGATGAGACCCGCGGCGGCGGCTTCAGGCAGAGTGAAATCGCTCTCGGCGCGGACCAAATCGGTGCCGCCGCCGCCCAGCTCAAAAACGCTGTCGGTGGCCGTGTCCACCACGAAGGCGTCATCACCGCTGCCGCCGAAGAGGGCATTGGAACCGCCGCCGCCGTTCAGAATGTCGTCGCCTGAGAAGCCGATCAGCAGATTGTCCCGGCTGTTCCCGATGAGCGTATTGTTCAGATCGTTGCCGTTGAGACCGGCCTCGCCGGCATCGCGGTTGATGTTCGCCCGCTCGACGAAGCCGTCGCTGCCGCTCGCCAAGGTAAAGGCAAGGGCGTCGGAGCGGATGACGTCTGCAGCACCGCCGACAGCCGTTTCCACCACGACATCGGCGGCCGTATCGACAATGAAGGTATCGCTTTGCAGCCCGCCAATAGCGGTGTCGGCACCCGACCCTCCGTTCAGGGTGTCAATGTCACTGCCACCCTCTAGCCGGTCGCTGCCGCTGGCCCCCCAGAGGGAGTCCAGCCCAGCGCCGCCGAAGACGGTATCAACCCCGCGCCCGCCGGAGATGAAGCTGTCGTCACCGCTGCCGGTGTCGATCAGATCGTTCCCAAAGCCGCCGTAGAAGCTGCTGTCGTGCCCGCTGCCTGCGTAGAGCGAGTCGTTCCCGCTGTCACCGAAGAAGCGGGCGATCTGCTCTTCCTTGATGCCGGGGGTGACCTGCTGCAGGCTATCGGCGCCATCCCCGCCATAGCCGAGCGCACCGGCTTAGTCTCCGTAGATATTGTCATTGCCACTGGCGCCGAAGAAGGTGTCTTCGTTGCGCTGGTCGATGCCGCTGGTATCGCCGAAGAGCGTGTCGTTGGTAGAGAAGCCGAAGAGAGTATCGAAGATCATGATCGCGGTCAGTCGGTCCTCGCGCGAAGTACCGTTCAGTGCAGCCATAGTCTCTCTTCCCCTCTGCTGTGCTTTCTATCTATGCAGCGGGCAGTCTTCACGGAGTCTAGGGCTGAAACAAGCGTGTTTTAGGTGCTAGACCGCCTGTCGCGTGTTGCGGATCATTGCGCCACACTTGCGATTGCAGACGGCATTGCCGCCGCCCAGCCAATCATCGCGGTAGAGGCTGGCGAAGGGCTCGTCCAAGAGGATCTCAGAGAGCTTGCGGTTGCGGATGTTGTAGGCATCGCGCTCAGCCCCGGCCCGGTCGATCATCACCAATTCTTCGTTGGAGCCAGAGAGCCAGCAGCAGGGGGAGACGAAGCCCTCCGTATTGATGTAGGCGCTGTTCTTCAGCTGTGACTTGCAGTGGATGCCAGCGACCCCTTCCTCGGCTTCGGCGCGCTTGCCATCGGGGTCGGGCAGGGGGGCCGCTGCCGGCGGTGCGGCGGGCACCTGGTCGGCGTGACGCTCGGCAAAATCGGCAGCGGTGTAGCTGGGCGGTTCCAGGTAGAGCGTCTCGCCGCTCGGCATTTGGTACTCGAAGTTCTGCTTCTTGCCGAAGCGGATAGTGTCGATCAGCACGAACTTGCGGAAGCCCATGGCGCGGCTCAGGTCGCGGGCCTCGGCCGCCTGATGCTCATTGTGCTTGAAGAGGATGTAGTGCCATTCGGCCACCGCGCCGGTCGCCAGATAGGCCTCTGCATTCTCCATGATCTTGTCGAAGAAGGTGTTCACCCGATAGAGGTGGTTGGTGTCCACCAGCCCATCGACATGCAGCTCGACGAAGGAATCGTTGCGCCGCATGACATGGCCCAGCTCGCGCCACCAGTCGGTGGAGCGCAGGCTGCCGTTGGTGGAGATCAGGACCCGCACGCCGCGCGCGGTCAGGTGATCGCAGATCTCCAGACACTGGCTGGCTGCCAGCGCGTCGCCCAGGCCGCCGCCGAACTCCACCTCGTCCACCTGGGCGCAGAAGGCATCGTCGAAGTGCTCTTGGAAATCGGCCAGATCCAGCTCGATCTTCTGCACCTTCGAGTAGTCGGTCTTGCAGAAGTCCAGGTGGCGCACCCGCTGGCACATGGGGCAAGCGGCATTGCACTTGTCGGTCAGCTCGACATGAAAGCGGTAGGGGCGGGCCGTGGTGAACATCGAGAGGGTCCTTGGGACTGGGCGTCGGCTTCACAGGTAAGGCTTTCCGGGCGGGAGTGCCAGCAGACTTGAACGCGCTAGCGCCCTTCTTCACGCAGATCCTGCAGCCTTTTGATGCCAACCAGTGCGCTCAGCACCGGTCGGCGCAGGCCGTGGAAGGGGATCGGCCTGATCGCTTTCTGTGGGAAGGGCAGGGCCTCCAGTGGCTTGCCTAAGGCCCGTCCCGCAATCTCTCGGCCAGTGGCCGTCGCCATGGCGACACCGCGCCCGTTGTAGCCCAAGGCGGCGGTGATGCCTGGCGCCAGCTCGCCCACATGCGGCAGGTGCGAGACCGTCATGGCCACCTTGCCGCCCCAGTAGTGGTCGAAGTCTATGCTGCCCACCTGCGGGAAGAGCCGGCGCACGGCGGCGATGGTCTCCTTGTAGTCGGAGGGGTCACTGCTCTCCCGCGGGCCACCGCGCCCGCCCAGCACCAGCCGGCCAGAGGGGTCGAGGCGGCTGTAGGCGATGAGACGCCGGGTGTCGGAGAGCGCATGGCCTTCTGGCATGATGGTGCGGCGGACATTGTCACCCAGCGGCTTGGTGGCGACCTGGTAGCTCAAGAGCGGCACGACGGAGCGCCGCAGACCAGGCCAGAGGCCATCGGTGTAGCCGTTGGTGCAGAGCAGCACCTGCTCGGCCAAGACGGTGCCCTTCGGCGTGGAAACCCGCCACTTGCCGCTCATGCCGGTCAGCGCTGTCGCCGGGGAGGTGCCATAGATCTGCGCGCCTGCCGTGAGCGCGGCCTGGGCGAGACCGCGGGCGTAGCTCAAGGGGTTCAGCTGCCCGCCGCGCGGGTCGAGGAAGCCGCCGACATAGCCGACGGCACCGCTGAGGCGCGTGGTCTCCGCCTTATCGATGAAGGTGACGGGTGCGCCCAGGTCCTGCCACTCACGGACACGCTTTTCCATGTCCGGCAGCACGGGCGAACCATGCGCGCCTTGGATCCAGCCGCCGCGTGAGGCCTGACAGTCGATGCCGTGTTTCTCGATCAGATCGAAGACCAGGTCAGCTGTGCCGCTGCCATAGTGTGCCATGCGCAGGCCCAGATCTTCGCCGTACTTGGCCCTGAGTTCGCCGGGACTCATCTTGAAGCCTGGAATCACCTGGCCGCCGTTGCGCCCCGAGGCACCGAAGCCTGGTTCCGAGGCCTCCAGCACCACCACCTTGGCACCGCTTTCCGCCGCAAAGAGAGCAGCAGAGAGGCCGGTGAAGCCGCCGCCGACGACGGCGACATCGGCCTCCAACTCGCCCTCCAACGGCGGGGTCTTAGGCGCTGGCGCGGCCGTCGCGGCCCAGAGGGAGTCGGGGAGGGGCTGGCGCTCCATGGTGTCGGGGTCCTCGGTCCATTAATCGTTCAGACTGGCTGGACGCGGGTGACGCGGCTGGGCATCCTGCCGGCCATGATGAAAGCAGACTTTCGCAGCACTGTGACCAGCTTTCTGGGCGCACCGCTTGCAGAAAGCCCCGCCGGTGCTGCTGTCGCCGTCTTGGGCTGCCCCTTCGACCATGGCACCGCCCAGCGCATCGGCGCGCGCCAGGGACCGGCGGCCATTCGCGAGGCCAGCCGGGAGCTCAGCAGCTTCGATCCCGAAACGGGTCTGGATCTCATCGCTGCCTTAGGCCTGGTCGATCTGGGCGATGCCGCCGTCACGCCCAGCAAGGTCGAGGCCTCCTTTGCTGCCATCGAAGCCGCCAGCAGCACCATCTTGGAGGCCGGCGCCCTGCCGGTCACCTTGGGCGGCGATGGCATGGTCAGCCTGCCGCAGCTGCGTGCCGCTGCCCGGCGCTACCCCGACCTGGTGACTGTGCACCTGGATGCGCACAGCGACTGCTATCCCTATCGCGAAGACAATACGGCCACGACCTTTACCCGCGCCGCCGAGGAGCGCCTGGTCGAGACCGAGCGCTCCTTCCATATCGGCCTGCGCGGCACGACGGGTCACCCGGAGGCCTGGTCGCACCCGCGCGCGCTGGGCTATCATCTGCTGCCGATGGCTGAAGTTCGCCGCAAGGGCCTTGCTGCCGTTGTGGAGGAGGTGGCGCGCGTTGTGGAACAGCGCCCGGTCTACCTCTGCTTCGACATGGACGTGCTCGACGCCTCGGTCACGCCGGGGGTCTGCAACCCGGTCTACGGCGGCTTCTCGGCCACTGAGGCCTTGGATCTGGTGCAGGCCTTGGCGGCGCTGAACGTGGTGACCTTCGACGTGAACACGATCAGCCCGCCGCAGGATGTGGCCAACATGTCGGCGCTGATGGCCGCGACGGTGATCGTGACCTACCTGCAAGCGCGGTTAAACGAGCATAGAAGCGTAAAGAGCTAGGACGTAACGCTAAATGACGTCCCGCGTATCCCTCGTCCTGAGCAGCGAGCCCTAGGCGAGCGCCCGTCGAAGGGCGGGCCCCAAGCGCTGGTGCTAACGGCCCGCCTTTCGACGGACGCTCGCTCGCGCTCGCTGCTCAAGACGAGGGAGTGCTTTTGGCAACAACCACTCAATCCAAATCGTGACGCTCGCTGTTCAGCCCTCCGACATGATGAGGAGAGGTCAGCTTTCTCAAACAAGCTATACTGTGACCCTGAGCTCCTCAGCGGCTGAGGTAGTCGTAAGCCGAGAGGACGTGGGTCTTCACGGTGTGGAAGAAGTCCTCCACCGAGACGTACTCGTCCGCACCGGCCATGCTGGCAGGCGGCGGGCCGTAGACGTAGGCAGGGATGCCGGCATGGCGCCAGAGCCGGGCGTCGGTCCCGCCTAAGGAGACGATGGGCGTGGGCTTGAAGCCGCGCAGCTGCTCGACGTTGTTCTGCAGGATCTCCACCATCTCGCCATAGGGGTCGCAGTAGGAGGGGAGCGCGCAGTTGATCTCCTCATACTGCGCCTCCGGGTGGCCGGCAACGATGCGGTCGACCTCAGCCAGGATCTGCTCTTTGGTCACGCCGACCGGCAGGCGGATGTCGGCCTCGAAGCGGCAGAGGCCAGGGACCATGTTGACCTTCAGCCCGCCCTCGATGGTGCCGATGTTCAAGGTGGCCTTGGGCAGGATCGCGCCGGCACCCGGCCCCATGGCGCGGTCGGCAGCCTCCACCGCCTCGACCTGAGCGCGGGCCAGGTTGTCCTCCACCTCGAAGGTCAGGTCTTCGATCGTCTCCAGGTCGGCGATCAGCTTGGCGGCCAACCGCGTGGCCGAGGGGCTGGCGTGGGTGTAGGCGCCATGCGCGCCCGGCGTCTGGATGGTGAAGGCCAGCCAGAGCGGCCCCTTCTCGCCATAGCGGATGGAGAAGGGGCTGGAGGGCTCACCGTTCAGGCAGCAGTCGCCCAGGACCTCGGGCTCATGCTCCATCAGCCAGCGCGCGCCCCAGGGGCCGAAGGTCTCTTCATCCGACACGCAGGTGAGGGTGAGCTTGCCCTTCAGCTGGTCGCGCAGCCGATGCAGGAGGGTATAGGTCCAGATCGAAGCCGCCGTGCCGCACTTCATGTCGGAGGAGCCGCGGCCATAGACCTTGCCGTCGGCCAGCTCGCCGCCCCAGGGGTCCTTGGTCCAGCCCTCGACGGCCGGGTCGCTGCCGACCGGGAAGACGTCGATGTGGCCGTTCAGCACCAGATGGCGGCCGGGCGCGCCGCCTTCGAAGGTGCCGACCACGTTGGCCATGGTAGGCTGTGGCGCCACCAGGCGGTGCGGCAGCTCCTTGGCCTCGAGAAAGCGGGTGATATGCGCCACTGCCTCGGTCGTGTCACCCGGTGGGTTGGGGCTCTTGGCGCGGATGAAGTCCTGGAAGAAGCTCAGGATCTCGTCTTGTTCGGCCTCGATCCAGGCCAAGAGCTGTTCGCGGGGCTCCATCGGGGGCGCCTACTCCTCTTCCTGCGGGCGGTACTTCTGCTGTTTCTCCTGCCCGAAGATCTGCGCCAGCACCAAGAGCATGACGGAGATGGCGATCAGCAGGGTGGAGATAGCGGCGATGGTCGGGTCGATCTGATCGCGCAGCGCGTTGAACATGCGCCGGGTCAAGGTGGCGTTCTCGCCGCCGGAGATGAAGAGCGCCACCACCACCTCATCCAGCGAGGTGATGAAAGCCAGAAGCGCGCCGGAGATGATGGAAAAGCGGATCTGCGGCAGGGTGACGGTCAGGAAGGCCCAAAGCCGCGAGGCGCCGAGCGAACGGGCTACCAGCTCTTGGTTCATGTCGTAGGTCTTGAGGCCGGCCGAGACGGTGATCAGCACGAAAGGCAGGGCCAACATGGAGTGCGCCAACACCAGCCCCGGCATGGTGTTATTGAGGCCGAGGCGCGCATAGAGGAAGAAGACGCCGATACCGATGAGGATGATCGGCACCATGATCGGCGTGGTCAGCGCCATCTGCAGCACCTGGGCATAGCGCACACCGGAGACATGCAGTGCATAGGCTGCCGCCGTGCCCACCGGGGTTGCCACGCAGACCGTCAGGCAGGCGGCGATCAGCGAGACCCGGGTGGCATCCATCCACTCGACGGAGAAGAGGTAGTTCTCATACCAGCGCAGACTGAAGGATTCCGGCGGGAAGGTCAGGAAGCGGGAGTCCGAGAAGGACATGGGGATGACCAACAGGCTGGGCGCCATCAGGAAGGCCATGGTCAGCCCGCAGAGGAAATAGAGCCAGATCCGCTGGCCATGCGTGATCTGCGTCTCCGAGGCGGGGGCCTTGAACCACTTCAGCATGGCATCACCGCCCGTAAATCTTGTTGATGCCGAAGATGCGGTTGGCGGCGTAGAGGATGATCAAGGTCACGATCAACAAGGCGACGCCCAGCGAGGAGGCCGCGCCCCAGTTGAAGTAGACCGCGACATTGGTCTCGATCCGCATGGCCCACATCTGCACCCGGCCGCCGCCCAGCAGCACCGGCGTCACGTAGAAGCCGAGGCAGAGCACGAAGACCAGGGTGAAGCCGGCGGCTAGGCCTGGCAGGGAGAGCGGGAAGAAGATCTGCCAGAAGGCCTTGAAGGGCGAGGCTCCCAAGTTGGATGCGGCGCGCAGGTAGTCGCGCGGTATGGTCTTCATCGCGGCGTAGAGCGGCAGGATCATAAAGGGCAGCATGATCTGCGTCATGCCGATGATGGTGCCGGTCTGATTGTGCACCAGCCGCAAGGGCATATCGATGATGCCCCAGTCCTGCAGCCAGGTGTTCACCAGGCCGCGGCGTTGCAGGATCACCAGCCAGGCATAGGTGCGCACCAGCAAAGAGGTCCAGAAGGGCAGCAGCACGAAGATCATGCAAATCGCCGCCGCCCGGCGCGGCAGCTGGGTCAGCATGTAGGCCAAGGGATAGCCCAGCGCGATGCAGAGCGCCGTCACCACCACGCTGATCTCGAAGGTGGTGGTGAAGGTGTTGATGTAGAGCGGGTCGAAGAGCCGGTCGTAGTTCTCCAGGGTCAGATTGTCGTTCTCGTCCAGGAGAGACAGCCAGAAGAGCCAGCCGATCGGCAGGTAGAGGATGATGCCCAGCAACAGGAAGGAGGGCGAGGTGAGGCTCAAGAGGCTCTGGTGTTCGCGCTTGTCGGCGGCGCGCAAGGCCTCCTGGTTCGGTGCCTCGCGGTCGCTGGCGGCTTGGACGCGGTCGGAGAGGGAGAGGCTCATGGGCTAGGCGCTCCCGCTCATAGGGCCCGGTCTTCGTCGGGCACCAGGATGGTGTCTTGCGGATGCAGGCCCAGCGCAATGTCGCCGCCCTCACCGGGGATGTTGGCCAGGCTGGCACGCCGGGTCGGCTGGCGGATGGTCAAGGTCTGGCCGTCGTCGAGGCCGACGTAGAGCAGGAAGCTCTCACCCTGATAGACACGCTCCTTCACCTGGCCGGTGATGAGGTTCAGGTCGCTGCGTTCCTCCGCATGCTTGGGGTCCAGCACTTCCAGCTTCTCCGGCCGGACCACCAGCCAGTTGTTGCCGTCGCTGACCGGCATGTCTTCGCTCAGCTTCAAGGGCCGGCCTTCCAGGATGATCTGGCCGCTGCGGTTCTCCACCGGCAGGAAGGAAGACTCGCCGATGAAGTCGGCGACAAACTTGCGCTGCGGACGCTCGTAGAGCTTCTCCGGCTGGTCGATCTGCTCGAACCGCCCGTGATTGATGACCGCCACACGGTCCGACATGGTCAGCGCCTCGCGCTGGTCGTGGGTGACGTAGACGGTCGTCATGCCCAGGCGTTCGTGCAGATGGCGGATCTCGATCTGCATGGTCTCGCGTAGCTTCTTATCGAGTGCCGAGAGTGGCTCGTCCATCAGCAGCACGCGCGGCTCGAAGACGATGGCGCGGGCAAGTGCCACACGCTGGCGCTGTCCGCCGGAGAGCTGATCAACCCGGCGGCTGGCCAGATGGCCCAGTTCCACCAAATCCAGGGCGGCCAGCGCGCGCTCGCGCTGCTCTGCCTTACCCACCTTGCGGAGTTTCAGGGGGTAGGTGACGTTGTGGAAGACGTCCATGTGCGGGAAGAGGGCATAGTTCTGGAAGACCATGCCGATGCCGCGCTTGTGTGGCGGGGTCAGGACCATCTCGTCATCGCCGAACTTCAAAGACCCGGTCTCAGGCCGCACGAAGCCAGCCAGCACCATCAGCAAGGTGGTCTTGCCAGAGCCCGAGGGGCCGAGAAGGGTGATGAACTCGCCGCTTGCCACCTCCAGCGAGACGTTGTCCAGGGCTTTGAAGTTGCCGTAGGACTTGGTGACGTTGCGGATGGAGAGCGGCAGCGAGACGTCTTTCGCCATGAAGTCGGGTATCCTGACCGGTAGTACCTGTGACGAGAGGGGAAAGAGATCGCCGACCCGCTGGCCGGCGATCTCAAACCCCGTGCAGTGCTCGAAGACCTACTCAGCGATGAAGAGGTCGAAGCGCTCCTGCAGCTCGTCATAGCGGCCGTTCCACCAGGCCGGGCTGAAGATCAGCGAGTTGGCGACCTTCGAGGGCGAAGAGGGTAGGTTGTCCGCTAGTTCCTGCGGGATGATGCCGGTGTCGAAGGCCTTCAGGTTGACCGGGCCGTAGTTGATGTACTGCGGCAGGGCGGCCTGGTTCTCCGGCTTCAAGAACTCGTTGATCGCCTTCATGGCCATCTCTTTGTTGGGCGCGCCCTTGGGCACGACCAGGCAGTCGAAGTCCAGAATGGCGCCGTCCCAGGCGATGTTGGCCTCGGCCCCGTCCTTCATCGCATTGCCGATACGGCCGTTCCAGATGGAGATCAGCTCCACCTCGCCGTCACGCACCAGCTGTGCGGACTGGGCGCCGGAGGTCCACCAGACGGCAACGTCGTCCTTGATGGTTTCCAGCTTCTTAAAGGCCCGATCGACGTCGATCGGATAGACCTCGTCACGCGGCACACCGTCGGCCATCAGGGAGATCTCCAAGACGCCGTAAGGCTTGCGGTACATAGAGCGCAGGCCCGGGAACTTCTCAGTGTCAAAGAAGTCCGCCCAGGTCTTGGGCGAGCTGTCATAGGCCTGGGTCGAATAGCCCAAGACGGTGGAGTAGAAGATGATGCCGACCCAGTGGCTGTCGACCAGGTTGGCCGGGATGCCATCGGTGTCGATGACGCTATAGTCCAAGGGCTCCAGCATGCCCTCTTCCTTCAGCTGGACGCAGGAGTTGGAGCCCAGCTCCACCACGTCCCAGGTCGGGTTACCGGACTGAACCTGGGCGCGCACGTCCTGGATGCCGTTGGTGGTGTCTTCCTTCAAGGTGATGCCCAGCGCCTTCTCCGCCGGGTCATAGAAGGCCTTCCGCTGTGCCTCCTGGAAGGTGCCGCCCCAAGAGACGACGGTAATGTCGTCGTCCGCCACAGCTGCGCCGGACCAGGCCAAAAGGGCTGCCGAGACGACACCCCCGAGCAGTTGCGCTTTCGTCATGTACTCTTCTCCCGAGTTTCCCGTTGAAGCCTTCGGTGCGGGGCAGTCTCTTCGCTGCCTTGCACCGCACGAAGCCAGGATACTCGACTGAAATATGTCAGGTGATCAACCAGTTTTGTGCGGCCGTTCAGAAAAAGCCTGTCGCAAGCTGGCCAGGAGGCGTCTTGTTCTGGACAGGATCGGGGCTTTCGCCCAGCTGCGCTTTGCTGCTTTGCTAGAGACACCGCCGGTATCGGAAACAACACTTGAACGAGGGAGTATTGGCCATGGCCCTGCATTTCGAACGCGCGGAGTTTGCTGGGCGCATTGCGGCAGCACGCCGGCGCCTGGCAGAAGCCGAGCTCTCCGCTCTGTTGGTCTTTGGCCAGGAGAGCCACTACTACCTCACTGGTTTTGATACCGGCGGCTTTGTCTTCTTTCAGTGTTTGGTGGTAACTGCTGACGAGACGCCGCTGACCTTGCTGACCCGCCGCCCGGACAAGGAGCAGGCGCGCCTCACCTCCGTCATCGAAGACGTGCGCCTCTGGTACGATGCCGAGGGCAAGGACCCCAGCGAGGACCTGCTGGAAATCCTGGAGGAGAAAGGCCTCAAAGGCAGCCGCATTGGGATCGAGCGCGACACCTTTGGCCTGCTCGCCAAGAACTACGACCAGGTGCGTGAGCGGCTGGCGGGCTGGTGCAGCCTGGAAGACGGCTCGGACGTCATCCGAGGGCTGCGGCTCATCAAGTCACCGGCGGAGATCGCTTATGTCCGCAAGGCAGCGCAGCTGGCCGACCGCTCGCTGGAGGCCATGCTGGAGATTGCCGGGCCGGGCGTCTTCGAAGGCGACATCGCCGCCGCCGGCTCGGCAGCGATCTTCTCCGGCGGTGGCGACGCGCCGCCCTCCGGCCCGGTGCTGGGGTCGGGCGAGCGGGCGCTGCTGGTCCGTGCCTCCACCGGCTATCGTCATCTGGACCCGGTCGATCAGCTGACCTTGGAGTTTGCGGCGACCTACCGCCACTACAACGCCTGCCTCATGCGCACGGTCCCAATCGGTGAGGGCCGGGCCCGGCAGGAGCAGATGTTCCGCGTGACCTTCGAGGCGCTGCAGGCGATGACCGAGGCCGCCAAACCCGGCCGGCCCTTAGGCGAGATCGATGCCGCCCACCGCAGGGTCTTCGACGACAAGGGCTTCGGCCATGCCCGCATGTCAGCCTGTGGCTACTCCTTGGGTGCGACCTACAAGCCCTCCTGGATGGATGTCCCGCCGATGCTCTACCTGGGCAATCCTCTACCGGCGGCGCCGGGCATGGTGCTCTTCCTGCACGCGATCCTCGCCGATGCCGAGGCTGGCCTGGCGATGAGCCTGGGGCATACCTTGGTGATCACTGAGACGGGGGCGGAGATCCTGAGTGGGCTGGTGCCGGCCTATGAACCTTTGCGGTAGGACAGATCCGTCTCGCCACCCACGAAGGCCCTCATCCTGAGCCTGTCGAAGGATGTGCCAAGGAGACGTTCGTGCTTGGGGCACATCCTTCGACAGGCTCAGGATGAGGGGAGTGCTGTCTGGTCGCGTCAGTGCGCACGAAAGCGGCGCAGTCCGTTTGTGTCGGCATCCATCAGCAGCCGAGCAAAGGAAGCCTAAAGCCGATCCTTCAGCTTGTGTTTCAACAGCTTCCCCGTTGCTGCGGCCGGTAGCTCTGCCAGCACCTCATAGCGGCCGGGTCGCTTGTAGGGCGCCAAGCGCTCGGCGGCGTAGGCTTTGACGGCTGCCAGGTCCGGCGTGCGGCCAGGTCGGGGTTGCAGGAAGGCCACTACCTCTTCATTGCCGTCCGCCTGCTTGGCGCCTAGCACGGCGGCGAGCGCGATATCGGGGTGGCCGGTCAGCACCGCCTCCACCTCCGGCGGGTAGACGTTGAAGCCGGAGCGGATGATGAGCTCCTTCAACCGGCCAACGACCCAGAGGTAGCCACGCGCGTCGAGGCGCCCGAGGTCACCTGAGGTGAACCAGCCCTCCTCGGTGACCACGGCAGCGGTCGCGGCGGGGTCATGGTAGTAGCCGCGCATGATGAGCCGGCCCTTGACCCAGATCTCGCCCACCTCGTCCGGCGCGGCCTCCTTGCCCTGGGGGGTCACGATCTTCACCGCGACGTCGGGCAGCAGCGGACCGGTCGAGGTATCGGGACAGCGCGCCTCGGTCGGCGTGGTCGAGACGGTGGGCGAGGTCTCGGTCAAGCCATAACCGTTGTGCAGCGCCAACCCCAAGAGGCCCTCAATGCGTTCCTTCAGCTCCGCAGCCAGAGGTGCACCGCCAGAGGAGAGGTAGCGCAGGCGCGGTGCCTCCACCGCGCCGCCCGTCGCCTCGATCAGACCGGCCAGGCGGGCGTACATCTGCGGTACGCCTTGGAAGATGGAGATCCCCTCTTCGGCGAAAGCCTTCAGCACCGCCTCCCCGTCGAAGCGGGGCGCCAGCATGAGCCGGCCGCCTTGATAGAGCGTGCCTTGCAGGACAGAGGCGAGGCCGAAGACATGGCTGATCGGCAGCACGGCATAGACGTGATCGGCCGGCGTCAGCCAGCGGGTGGCCGAGGAGCGTCCGGCGATGAACATGAGGTTGTCGTGGCTCAGCATCACGCCCTTGGGCGCGCCGGTGGTGCCGGTCGTATAGATCATCGCCGCCACCTGGCGGGTGGGATCCGACTCCACCGGCTCCGGTGGCTGTGGGGCTGGGCCTTGTGCGATCTTTGCGCCCAAGGTGAAGAAGGGCGCTTGCTCTCGGGCGCCTAGATCGGCCCCGTGCGCGGCTGCAGGGGGGGAGAGGGCGTCGGTGGTGATGACCAGGCGCGCGCCGCTGTGCTCTGCGATGGTGGCGACTTCGCGGGCCGACAGGCGCGCGTTCAAGGGTATCGCCCAGGCCCGGAGCGCCTGAGCCGCCAAGGTCGCCACCGCCGTCGCGCAGCAGTTCTCACAGAGGATCAGCAGGCGGTCGCCTGGCGCCAGGCCGGCCTCCTTCAGCGCCTCGGCCCAGGCCCAGCGGATAGCCTCCAGCTCTACATAGGTCAGGCGGTAAAGCGGGTCGGCCAGAGCGACGGAGTCCGGCTGGCGCTCTGCCCAATAGGCCACGGCATCGCCGCACCAGGCGAAGCGGTCCGGCGGCAGCGCGGGCTGGCCAGGCTCCGGTAGGCGCACGCCGTCGCTGCTCATTGGCGGGCTTCCTTGATCATCTCCCGCGCGATGATCAGCTGCTGGATTTGCGAGGTGCCTTCATAGAGCCGCAGCAGGCGAACGTCGCGGTAGAAGCGCTCCACCGCATAGTCTGCGATGTAGCCAGCACCGCCGTGGATCTGCACCGCCTTGTCGGCCACCCGCCCGACCATCTCTGTCGCCATGTACTTACAAATCGCAGCGGCCTTGGTGACCGGCTCGCCAGCCTCCTTGCGCCGCGCGGTCTCCCGCACCAGGGCCTCGGCGGCGCTGCACTCTGCCTCGCAGTCGGCCAGCATGCCTTGGATCAACTGATGCTCGGCAATGGCCTTACCGAACTGCTCGCGCTCTAGCGCATAGGCGAGCGCGTCTTTGATCAGCCGGCGTGCCATCCCACAGCTTAAGGCGGAGATGTGCAGGCGGCCGCGGTCCAAGACCTTCATGGCGGTCTTGAAGCCCTGGCCCTCTTCGCCACCGACCAGCGCATCGGCTGGGACGAAGCAGTCTTCAAAAACCACGTCGCAGACATGAGCCCCCTTCTGACCCATCTTGCGTTCGGGTTTGCCAAGACGGATGCCGGGCGACTTGGCCTCGACGATGAAGGCGGAGACACCGCGCGCGCCCGGCTGGGTGGGGTCGGTGCGGGCCATGACGGTCAGCACGTCGGCGCGCGGCGCGTTGGTGATGTAGCGCTTGGTGCCGGAGAGGCGGTATCCGTTGCCATCCCGCTTCGCTTGGGTCTTCAGGCCGGCGGCGTCGGAGCCATTGCCAGGCTCGGTCAGGCAGAAGGAGCCGATTAGCGCGCCGCTGGCCATCTGCGGCAAGTAGCGCTGCTTCTGCTCTTCGGTCCCGTCGATGACAAGACCCTGGCTGCCGATGCCGATGTTGGTGCCGAAGACGGAGCGGAAGGCCGGCGCGGTGTGGCCCAGGACGTGCGCCACCTCCACCTCCTCCACCATGGAGAGGCCCAGGCCGCCATAAGCTTCCGGGATGGTGAGGCCGAAGAGGCCCAGATCCTTCATCTCCTCGATCAGGTCGTCAGGCACCTTGTCGGTCTCGTCGACCTGGGCCTCCAGCGGCTGCAGGCGCAAGCGCACGAAGCGCGCCACCGTTTCCAAGAGCTGCTGGAAGGTCTCCTCATCCAAGGCCATCGGTCGCTTTCTCCCCTTGTCGATTTTGATCTCTTGTCGCGCCGATGCGGTCGAGGTGCAAGAGATCCTGTTCGACAGGCGAAAACGTGTTTCGCAGAATTGCCTCGGCCCAGGGTCTCAGTGCATACTCTCTTCATCATGGCGGGGATTGACTCACAGGAGGGGGAACGCGGGCGGCAGTTCGTAACGGCCCTGGCCCGCGGGCTGGAGGTCTTGCGCGCCTTCCGGCCCGGCGAGGTCTCGCTCGGCAATCAGGAGCTGGCACAGCGCACCGGCCTGCCGAAGCCGACCGTCACGCGGCTCACGCATACCCTCTGTGAACTGGGCTACCTGATCCACCTGCCGCGTGAGGGTGGCTATCACCTGGGGCCGGCAGTCCTCGGCCTGGGCTACACCATGTTAAGCGGTCTGGAGGTTCGCGACCGGGCAAGGCCCCTGATCCGCGCTCTGGCGGACGAGGCGGACTGCGCTGTGGCCTTGGGCCTGCGCGACCAGTTGAACGTAGTCTATGTCGAATGCGCACGCGGCTGTGGCCGGGTGACCCTGGCGCTCGACGTTGGCTCCCGGATTCCTCTGGCTGTCACTGCCATGGGCCGTGCCATCTTCGTCAGCTTGCCGAAAGCCGAGCAACGGCAGATCTTGGAGGCTCTGCGCGCCCGCGACGCGGACAGTTTCTCCCGCATCGAAGAGGGCCTGGCGCGTGCTGTCGAGGACTACGCGCGCTGGGGCTTCGTCACCTCCTTCGGTGAGTGGCAGGGAGAGGTCAATGCCATCGGCGCGCCGCTGATCCTGCCGGTGCAGCAGCAGGTCTATGCCATCAACTGCGGCGGTGCTGCCTTCCTGACCGAGCCGCAGCGGCTGATCGACGAGGTGGGGCCGAAGCTGGTGGAGCTGTCGCGCGGCCTTTCTGCCGGTTCCTTGGAGACGGCCTCTTGAACCAGTTGGAGCTGCCGCCGCCGCCAGCTGACTACGATCCGCTAGCGGTCGAGCCGCCGACGCCGATCTTCAAGACCCTGGGCATTCGCCTGACCGCCTGGTCGCAGGGTTATGCCAGCGCTGTCATGCCTTTGAGCCCCGACTATGCCAATCGTCATGGCATGCCGCATGGCGGTGTCCTCATGACCCTGATGGATGCGGTGGGCGGCTATGCCGGCTGCTGGTGCGCCTATCCAGGCCGTCTGCGCCGGGCCATGACCTTGAGCATGAACACCAGCTTTCTCGGCGTCGCCAGCGGCGCCGTGCTAACCACAGAGGCACGGGTCACCGGCGGCGGCCGCAGCCTCTTCTTCACCGAGATGACGGTGCACGACGAGGGCGGTCGCCTGGCTGCGCGGGCCAGCGGCACCTACCGCTACCGCAGCGCCAGCCAGACGCCCTATGGCGAGCCGGTTGAAGGAGGACGCGCATGACAGACAACAAAAGACCCGACGTCGGCTGGATCGGGGTCGGCAAGATGGGCCTGCCAATGTGCGGTCACCTGCTGAAGGCCGGCTTTCAGGTGGTGGCCTTCAATCGCGCAAAGGAGAAGCTGGCACCACTGGTCGGGCAGGGTGCGACGGCCGTCGATGCTTGCCGCGATGTTGCGGCCGCCCCGGTCATCATCTCGATGATCTCCAACGACGCCGCTCTGCGGGCCGTTGCACTGGGCGACGATGGGGTGCTGGCGGCAGCGGCTGCGGGCTCGGTCTATGTCGACATGAGCACGGTCTCGCCGACAGTCTCTGCGGAGGTGGCGGAGGCAGCCGACGCAAAGGGCATCGCCTATCTGCGCGCGCCGGTGTCGGGCGGCGTGGCACTGGCGGAGGCCGCGAAGCTGACCGTCCTCATGTCGGGTCCTGCCGAGGCGCAAACGCGCGCTCTGCCCGTCTTCCAGGTCATGAGCGCCAAGCAGATCGACGTCGGGGCTCAGGAGGAGGCGCGGGTCCTGAAGCTGCTGATCAACATGATGGTGGGCTCCACGGCGGCCCTGGTTGCCGAGGCCCTGACCTACGGTCGGCGCGGTGGTCTCGACTGGGATGTGATGCTGGACGCGCTGGGATCCAGCGCCGTGGCCTCGCCGCTGCTGGGCTACAAGCTGGAACCCTTGCGGGCGCGCGACTTCACTGCAACCTTCTCCATCGAGCAGATGATGAAAGACTTCGATCTCTTGCTGGCCAGCGGCCATGCGGTCCATGCGCCCCTGCCGGTCGCGGCTATGGTCAGACAGCTACTGGCCGCAGCCGAGGCACAAGGCGATGGCGCGTTGGATTTCTTCGCTACCGTCAAGACGATGGAGCGGATGGCCGGCTTGGCAGAGCAGAAGGAAGAAACATGAAGAAAGAGACCCCTGCGCCTTTCGACCTGACCGGCAAGGTCGCCATCGTCACTGGCTCCAGCCGCGGCATCGGGCGGGCCATCGCCGAGGCCTATGCGGCTGCTGGCGCCAAGGTTTTGGTCTCCAGCCGCTCCGCCGAGGCCTGCGCGCCTGTCGTGGCGGCGATCGAGGCCGCCGGTGGTACCGCCCTGGCAACGGGCTGCCATGTCGGGAAGCCCGACCAGCAAGAAGCGCTGGTCGCCCTGGCGCAGGAGGCCTTTGGCGGCATCGACATCCTGGTCTGCAACGCGGCCACCAACCCGGTCTATGGGCCGATGCATCAGGCCAGCGACGCGGTCTTCGACAAGATCATGGCGACCAACGTGCGCAGCGTCTTCCAGCTCTGCAATCTGACCTGTCCCATGATGGCGGCACGCGGTGGCGGCTCGGTCGTCATCATCTCCTCCATCGCCGGCCTGCGCGGTAGTGAGGTCATCGGCCTTTACGGCGTCTCCAAGGCCGCCGAGGCGCAGCTGGCCCGCAATCTGGCGGTGGAATGGGGGCCGAAAGGCATCCGCGTCAACGCCATCGCGCCCGGCCTGGTGCGCACCGACTTCGCCAAGGCCTTGCTGGACGATCCGGTACGGTTGAAACGATCGGAAGAGCGCAATCCGCTTCGCCGCGTGGGCGAGCCTGAGGATATCGCCGGTGTAGCCCTCTTCTTGGCGGGCCCGGGCTCGGCCTATGTGACTGGTCAGACCATCGTCGCCGACGGCGGCGAGACGGTATCTTGATAGTTGGCAGCAAAGCCGTCAGTTTCGGTAACTGAAACTCAATTCCGCAGAATGGACGAGCGCCTGCCTAGGCGCCGATGAAGGGGAGAACACCTGCCATGAGCGACGTCGTCTTCTATGCGCGTGAGGGCTCGGTCGGTCTCATCAAGGTCGCGAGCCCGCCGGTGAACGCGCTGAGCCAGGCCGTGCGCGCCGGTATCCTGGCTGCCCTGGAGCGGGGACTGGCCGACAGCAATGCCCAGGTGCTGGTCCTCTACGGCGACGGCCGCACCTTCATCGCCGGCGCCGACATCAAAGAGTTCGGCAAGCCGCCCAAGTCACCCACCCTGGCCGATGTCATCCTTGCCTTTGACGCCAGCCCCAAGGTCCTGATCGCCGCCCTGCACGGCACCGCGCTTGGCGGCGGGCTGGAAACAGCGCTGGGCTGCCACTACCGCGTGGCGCTGCCCAGCGCCAAGGTCGGTCTGCCGGAGGTCAAGCTGGGCATCATCCCTGGCGCTGGCGGTACCCAGCGTCTGCCGCGCGTTGCCGGGGTCGAGGCAGCGCTGGAGATGATCACCAGCGGCCGCCATGTGCCGGCGAAGGAGGCCGAGCAGCTCGGCATCATCGACGCGGTCATCGAGGCCGAGGACGTGAAGGCAGCCGGATTGGCCTTCGCCAAAACCGTGATGGACGAGGGGCTGCCGGCGCGGCGCGTGCGCGACCGCCAAGACAAGCTGAGCCACGATGCCGAGGCCTTCGCCAAGATCCGCGCCGATCTCACCCGGCGCTCGCGCGGCCAGACCTCGCCCTTGGCCTGCGTCGATGCGGTGGAGGCGGCCGCGTCCCTGCCCTTCGACGAAGGCGTCGCCAAGGAGCGGGAGATATTCGAAGGCTGCATGGCCTCACCGCAGCGCGCAGCCTTGATCCACGCCTTCTTCGGCGAGCGGGCGGTGGCGAAGATCCCCAATCTCGACCGAAACGTTGAGCCGCGCCCGCTGAAGGCCGCCGCCGTCATCGGCGCCGGCACCATGGGCGGCGGCATCGCCATGTGCTTCGCCAATGCCGGTCTGCCGGTCACCCTGGTGGAGACCACGCAAGAAGCCCTTGACCGCGGCCTCAGCCGTATCCGCGGCAACTACGAGGCCAGCGCCAAGCGGGGCCGCATGACCGCCGAGGCGGTGGACGAGCGCATGGGGCTGATTAAACCCGCCTTAGATCTCGCCGCGGTGGGCGAGGCCGATATCGTCATCGAAGCCGTCTTCGAGAAGATGGAGGTGAAGCAGGAGATCTTCACCAAGCTCTCCAAACTGGCCAAGCCGGGCGCGGTCTTGGCCAGCAACACCTCCTACTTGGACGTTGACCAAATCGCCGGCTTCACCGATCGCCCAGCGGACGTCTTGGGCATGCACTTCTTCAGCCCGGCCAACGTCATGCGCCTCCTGGAGATCGTGCAGGCCGAGAAGACGGCGCCTGAGGTGCTGAAGACCGCGCTGCAGGTCGGCAAGCTGATGGGCAAGGTCTCCGTCGTTGCCAAGGTCTGCGACGGCTTCATCGGCAACCGCATGCTCAAGTACTACCAGCGGCAGATCAACTACATGCTGGAGGACGGCGCCCTGCCGCAGCAGGTGGATGCCGCCATCACCGCCTTCGGCTTCGCCATGGGCCCCTTTGCCGTGGGCGACCTGGCCGGCATCGACATCGGCTACTTCAACCGGCGGCGCGAGGATGCGACGCGCGACCCGAACGAGCGCTATGTCGATATCGCCGACAAGCTCTACGAGCTGGGGCGCCTGGGGCAGAAGACTGGGGCCGGCTGGTACCGCTATGAGCCCGGCAACCGCAAGCCGCTGCCCGATCCCTTGGTGGAGGAACTGGTGCTCGAGGCCTCGGCGCGCAAAGGCATCACCCGGCGCGAGATCGACGACGGCGAGATCCGCGGCCGCGTGCTCTGCGCGCTGGTGAACGAGGGCGCGAAGATCCTGGAGGAGGGGATCGCCTATCGCTCGGTCGACATCGACCAGGTCTGGATCCACGGCTATGCCTTCCCGGCCCATCAAGGCGGGCCGATGTTCTGGGCCGACGCGCAGGGCCTGCAGAACGTGGTGGCCATGATGGCGACCTACGCTGAAGACGATCCCAAGACCTGGGAGCCGGCGCCGCTTCTGGCCCGTCTGGCCGCGGAAGGCAGCTCCTTCCAGGCCTGGAGCGAGGCGCGCGGCTGAGCGGAGGACAAGAGATGGATTTGAGCTACAGCCCTGAGGAGCAGGCCTTCCGTGAGGAGGTGCGTGCCTTTCTGGCCCAGGACCTGCCAGCCGACATCGCCGAGAAGGTGAAAGGCGGCAAGCGTCTGACCAAAGAGGATCATCAGCGCTGGCAAGGGGCACTGGCCAAACGCGGCTGGCTCGCCCAGTCCTGGCCCAAGGAGCACGGCGGGGCGGCCTTTACCGCGGTGCAGAAGCACATCTTCGACGAAGAGGCAGCGCTGGCGGGCGCGCCGGTCATCATCCCCTTCGGCGTTTCCATGGTGGCCCCGGTCATCATGAAGTTCGGAACGGACGCGCAGAAGCAGCACTACCTGCCACGCATCCTCTCGCTCCAGGACTGGTGGTGCCAAGGCTATTCCGAGCCGGGGGCCGGCTCTGACCTGGCCGGCCTGCAGTGCAAGGCAGAGCGGGTGGGCGACCACTACATCGTCAACGGCCAGAAGACCTGGACCACGCTTGGCCAGCACGCGGATTGGATCTTTTGTCTCGTCCGGACCGATCCGCAGGCGAAGAAGAAGCAGGAAGGCATCTCCTTCCTGCTGATCGATATGGCCACGCCCGGCGTCTCCGTCCGTCCCATCATCCTGCTGGACGGCGAGCACGAGGTGAACGAGGTCTGGTTCGAGGACGTGAAGGTCCCGGCCGAAAACCTGGTCGGCGAAGAAAACAAGGGCTGGACCTGCGCCAAGTACCTGCTGACGCATGAGCGCACCGGCATCGCCGCCGTCGGCCAGGGCAAGGCCATGCTGGCCCGGCTAAAGCGCATTGCTGCCGACCAGAAGAAGAACGGCCGCCCCTTGAGCGAGGACTTTGCCTTCCGCTCTGAGATGGCCCGGGCGGAAATCGACCTGATGGCGCTGGAGATGACCAACCTGCGTCTGCTGGCGCGCGCGCAGGAGGGCGGGTCTGCGGGCGCCGAGAGCTCTATGCTGAAGATCAAAGGCACAGAGATCCGCCAGCAGATCAACAGCCTGACCCGCCGCGCGCTAGGCCCCTATGCCCTTCCTTTCGTCTCCGAGGCCTTGGACGAGGGCTACAACGAGCCGCCGATCGGCCCGGACTACGCCAATCCTTTGACACGAGAGTACTTCAACAACCGGAAGATCACGATCTACGGCGGCTCCAACGAGATCCAGAAGAACATTCTGGCGAAGGCCCTTTTGGGGCTCTGAAGCCAGATGAGATCAATCGGGATTACATCTAGCCACAGGCACTCCCTGGTCCTGAGCAGCGAGCCGCAGGCGAGCGTCCGTCGAAGGGCGGGCCGCTGGCACCGGCGCTTGGGGCCCACTCTTCGACGGACACTCGCTTTGCTCGTTGCTCAGGATGAGGTGGGGGTGGGTGGCCAGGTCTGCTGCCGCCCGAACGCGTCTAGCTTGGGAGGTGCGGCATGGATTTCAGTCTGAACGACGACCAGCGTCTGCTGCAGGAGAGCCTCAGCCGCTTTCTTGCCGATACCTACGACTGGGAAACCCGCCAGGCCGCCGCAGGAGAGCCGGAGGGCTTCAAGCGCGAGACCTGGCAGGCCTTAGCCGAACTGGGCCTCTTGGCTGCGCCTCTTTCCGCCGAGCAAGGCGGCCTGGGCGGCAGCGGTGTCGACGTCATGGTCCTGATGGAGGAACTGGGCAAGGCACTGGTGGTGGAGCCCTACCTGACCAGCGTCGTGCTCTGTGGTGGCCTGATCGAAGCGCAGGGGACAGCGGCTCAGAAGGAGGCGCTGCTGCCCGACCTCGTCGCCGGCCAGAGCCTCTTCGCGCTCGCGCAGGGCGAACCTAACGGCCGCTATGACTTGACCGCCGTGGCGATGCGGGCGCGGGAGGAAGCGGGACGCTGGCGCCTCTCCGGTCGCAAGGCCGTGGTGATGAATGGCGATAGTGCGGACTGGCTGATCGTCTCCGCCCGGCTGGACGAAGGAAGCGGCGAAGCTGGGATCGCTCTCTTTCTCGTTGAGGCAGGGGCCGAAGGGGTGACCCGCCGCGGCTACCCCACCGTCGACGGCTACCGGGCCGCTGAAGTCTCTTTCGAGAACGCACCCGCCACCCTGCTCGGCCTGCCGGAGACCGGCTTCGAGGCCTTGGAACTGGCAGTGGCGCGGGCCATCGTCGGCCTCTGCGCCGAGGCGGTGGGCGCCATGACCGTGGCCTGCGACACGACCTTGGAGTACCTCAAGACCCGCAAGCAGTTCGGGGTTCCCATCGGCTCTTTCCAGGTGCTGCAGCACCGCATGGTCGATCTGCGCATGGCTTTGGAGGACGCGCGCTCCTTGACCATCCTTGCCGCCGCCAAGCTGGAGGCGCCACGCGGTGAGCGGGAGCGCGCGGTATCAGCCGCTAAGGCCGGCGTCGGCCGCGCCGCGCGGAGCGTGTCGGAAGGCGCCATCCAGCTGCACGGTGGCATCGCCATGACCTGGGAGTATCCCTTAAGCCACTACGCCAAGCGGCTGATCATGATCGATCATCTCTTCGGCGACGTGGATCATCATGAGGAACGTTTTGCTCACCTCAGCGCGGGCTGAGGGGATTTTGCCGCTATCGCCAGTGCTTGGGGCCCGCCTTTCGACGGTCGCTCGCTACCGCTCGCTGCTCAAGACGAGGAGTACGTGGTTGGACAGGGTCGGAGGATACAGGTTGAGTTAAGGCGAGGGTAAAGCAGACGTTCACTCCCCTTCTTTCTCCTCCCCTTACTCCCTCGTCTTGAGCAGCGAGCGGTAGCGAGCGACCGTCGAAAGGCGGGCCCCAAGCACCGCTTTCACCCCAACGATCGCCCCCGTGCGAGCATTGGCAGCAGATCGAAGCGCCCGGCGATCAGCGCTTCTTTCTTAGCGCGGCTCCAACCCTTCACCTGTCGCTCTGCAGCGACCGCATCATCGGCACGACTGAAGGCTTCGGCGAAGACCAGAGAGACGGGGCGTTTGTTGGCCGTGTAGCCTTTGAAGTGGGCCGCATTGTGCTCACCGATCCGCTCTTCCAAGGGTCGCCGTGTGGTGCCGGTGTAGTAGGTGCCATCGGAGCAGCGCAGGATGTAGAGGGTGACTGTGAGCTCGGTCACTGACAGTTGTCTCTAGGTTGCAGAGGTCTGAGACAGCTAGCACAAATGTCAGCCTAGGCCGAGCCGGCTGCTCGCCACTGCCGCCGGTGTTTGGGGCCCGCCTTTCGACGGGCGCGGGCTTACGCCGCTGCTCAAGACGAGGGAGTGAGGGGAGGAAAGATCACTAGGCTATCTCCATCCACGCATCCCTCGTCTTGAGCAGCGAGCAACAGCGAGCGCCCGTCGAAAGGCGGGCCCCGAGCACCCCTCTCAGCCACTCCAAGAATCACCCGCTTGACACCTCTGTACACTCCTGTCTAGCGTCCCCACGGTTTTCTTTTCAACGCTGTGGGAGGAGTGCTGATATGGTGAATAAGCTGCTCCAAGGTGCTGCTGCGGCGGCCTTGGTTCTGTCTCTCGGTGCGGCCGGTCTGGCGGCTGAGACCACCACCTTGAAGATGGCCACCGATTCCGGTGCGAAGGGCTCGCCGGCTGGCAATGCGCTGGACCGCTGGGCTCAGCTGATCGAAGCGAACTCCAACGGGACCCTTGAGGTGGAGATCTTCTATCAAAACGAACTGGGCGGTCAGCAGGAGCTCTTCGATCTCTTCGTCGCCAACGACGTGAACCTGACCCTGAACTGGCCGATGACCTCTTATGACGAGCGCATCTCGGTCATCTACACGCCCTACATGGTCACCAGCTGGGAAGAGGCGCTGGCCGCCTATCGCCCGGGCGGCTGGGTGAACGGCATGCTGGACGGCATTTACAACGACCTGGGCCTCAAGTTCTTCGGCGCCTGGCCAGAGGGCTTCAATGGTGTGGCCACCCGCGGCTCCTACGCCACCACGGTGGAAGAGGCCTCGGAGATGAAGATCCGGGTACCCCCGATCTTCCCCATGGCCGAGACCATTCAGGCCTTGGGTTATCAGACAGCAACCATCGACTGGGGCGAGGTCTTCAGCGCCATCCAGAACGGCGTGGTCGATGGCGACGGTGCCAACGTGATCTACTGGGACTATGAGTACTTCCGTGACACGCTGGATTACTACAACCGCACCAAGCAGCAGTTCATCACCGGCATCCTGGCGATGAACCTGGAGGCCTGGGAGTCCTTGACCCCGGATCAGCAGAAGATCGTGCAGAACGCCGCCGTCGCGGTGATGGAGGAGGGCTTCCAGACCGCTGAGGCCGTCGATCAGTCCTACGTCGTCAAGGCGGAAGAGGCCGGCATGACCTACATCGAGCCCAATGCCGAGCAGATTCGCGCCCTGGCCGAGGCGGTGCGCGGCAAGGTCTGGCCGATGATGGAAGAGCGGGTCGGGGCGGAGGTGATGGAGGTCATTCGCGCCAACGCCACCAAGCTCTAAGTCTCAAATCCGAAACGGACCCGCAGCTCATGCGACTCTCCCTGGAAGGTGGCGTCGTCGTGGCCCTCTCGGCCGTGGCGATCGTCACCTCCACCCTGGTGACCGGGCTGATGGTCTTCTTGGTCGTCGCCCGCTATCTGCTGGGCCTCTCGGTCGTCGGTCTGCATGAGCTGATCCTGCTCTTTGCTATTCAGCTCTACATGGCCGGCGCTCTGCTGGCCTCGCAGCGCGGCGGGCATTTGACGGTCGACTGGCTGTCGCAGCGCCTGAAGCCTGGCCGCCCGGCGGAGTGGCATCGCCTGGTGGTGGCGGCCCTGACCCTGGTGGTCACCTGCTTATTCATCGTCTGGGCCTATTGGATGCTTTCGTGGGGCTTGAAGCGGCCGCAGACGACGCCTGCACTGGGCATTCCGCTGATCATCTCGCAAGCGGCCATCATGGTCGGTGCCCTGGGCTCCGCCGCCTTTGCGCTGCGTGACGTTCTGCGCTCCGCCAAGGCCTTGCGGGGGCTCGCATGACCGCGCTCCTCGCCCTGCCGCTCTTGATCCTGCTGCTGGGGATCGGTGTGCCGGTCGCCTGGTCCTTCGCCGGCGTTCTGGCCTTTCTGACGATCCTCTATGACGTCAATCTCAACACTTTGATGCTGCAGGGCTTTCGCTCGCTGAACTCGGTCATCCTCATTGCTCTGCCGCTCTTCATCCTGACTGGATATCTCATGCAGTCGGGCGGCATTGCCCGGCGGATCGTCGACTTCGTCGCCCGGCTGGCGCGGGGGCGCGGCGGGCTGGGCGGCGCCATGGTACTGGCGGCCAGTATCTTCGGCGCCATCTCCGGCACCGCGACGGCGGCGGTGGCGGCCATCGGCACCATCATGACCGGACCTTTGACTGAGCGTGGCTATCCGCGCGGGCATGTGGCCGGCTTGCTCGGCATCTCCTCGCTCTTGGGCATTCTGATCCCGCCCTCGATCACCATGATCCTCTTCGCCGTGGTGACGCGGCAGTCGATCGCCGCCTGCTTTGCCTCCACCATCGGGCCGGCGATCCTGCTGATTATCGGGCTCATCCTCTACAACCGCTTTGCTGCGACAAAGCTCTTCGAAGAGACGCTCCCGCCGGCGCAGCAAGAGCGCAGCTTTCTGCGCGTCACCGGCAGCGCGCTGCCGGCCTTGAGCCTGCCCTTCATCATCCTGGGCGGCATCTACGGCGGCATCTTCACGCCCACCGAGGCCGCTGGCGTCGCGGCGGTGGCAGCGCTCATCGTCGGCGGCCTGATCTACCGCGACTTCACCTGGAAGACTCTGGGCCAGAGCGTGGTCAAGGCGGCAGAGACCAGCGGGTCGATCATCCTGATCCTGCTCTTCTCCTTCATGATCAGCCGCATCTTCGCGGCCGAGCGTATCCCGCAAGACCTGTCGGAGGCGGTGCAGACCATCGCCGCCAATCCGATGGCGGCCTTGCTGCTGGTCAATGCCGTGCTGATCCTCGCTGGCGCGCTTATGGACGACATCTCCGTCACCGTCGTGGTCGCACCGCTCTTCCTGCCCCTGATGGTCGCCAACGAGGTGCACCCGGTGCAGTTCGCGGCCATCGTCGCAACCTCCGTCGTCATCGGCGCTAACTCACCGCCAGTGGCGCCAATCCTCTTCATGTCCTGTAAGGTCTGCGATGCACCGGTGCTCTCCGCCGTCGGACCGGCGGTTCGGCTGATCCTTTTCGTCGCCTTACCGGTCATGTTGGTCACCACCTTCTGGCCCGACCTGTCGCTGGCGCTGCCGCGCGCCTTGGGCCTGATTTAGATATCTAGAACTGGAGCCTACGTCCCATGAAGTCTCACTATCGCGTTGTGGTCATCGGCGGCGGTGTCGTCGGTGCCTCTGTCCTCTATCACCTGGCCAAGTTTGGCTGGACCGACGTGGCGCTGATCGAGCGCTCGGTCCTCACCGCTGGATCCTCCTGGCACGCGGCCGGTGGCTTCCACGCCCTGAACGCCGACCCCAACATCGCCTCGCTTCAGGCCTACACCATCGACCTCCTCTCCGAGATCGAGCGCGAGAGCGGGCAGTCGGTCGGCATGCACATGACCGGCGGCGTCACCCTGGCCGGCACGCCGGAGCGCTGGGAGTGGCTGCAGTCCACCTACCGCGTCTTCCAGACCATGGGCATTGAAGACGTGCGCCTGATCACGCCTGAGGAGGCTCAGGAGCACTGCCCCGTGCTCTCCACCGACGGGATCATCGGCGGCCTCTGGGCCGACCGCGAGGGTTACATCGACACCACCGGCACAGTGCACGCCTACGCCAAGGCCGCCCGCCTGCGCGGCGCCGAGGTGATCGAGCACAACCGCGTCATCGAGCTGGAGCAGATCCCCGAGGGCTGGCGCCTGGTGACCGAGAAGGGCCTCATCACCGCCGAGCACATCGTCAACGCCGGTGGCCTCTGGGCCAAGCAGGTCGGCCGCATGGCTGGGATCGAGTTGCCGGTCTCGCCGCTGGAGCACCACTACCTGGTGACCGAGGCGATCCCTGAGGTGGCGGCCCTGAAGAAGGAGCTGCCGCTGGTCGTCGACCTGGAGGGCTTCACCTACATGCGCCAGGACCAGCAGGGCATGCTGCTGGGCATCTACGAGATCGAGCACAAGCACTGGATGATGGACGGCGCCCCCTGGGACTATGGCATCGAGCTCTTGCAGGAGGACACCGACCGCATCGCCAAAGAGCTGGAGCTGGGCTTCAACCGCTTCCCCGTGTTGCAGACCGCCGGCGTGAAGACTTGGGTCAACGGTGCCTTTACCTTCTCGCCCGACGGCAATCCGCTGGTCGGTCCAGTGCCGGGTAAGCAGAACTACTGGGTGGCCTGTGGCGTCATGGCCGGCTTCCTGCAGGGCGGCGGCATCGGCAAGTCGCTGGCGGAATGGATGATCCACGGCGAGCCGGAGGCCGATGTCTATGGCATGGACATCGCGCGTTATGGCGACTTCGCCGCCAACCGCCGCTACATTCGCGAGACGACGGGGCAGTTCTATACCCGCCGCTTTGTCATGACCTATCCCAACGAGCAGCTGCCCGCCGGCCGTCCCTTGAAGATGGCCCCGGCCTACAGCGAGATGACGGCTGCCGGTGCGCAGTGGGGCTGCAGCTGGGGGCTGGAGGTGCCGCTCTACTTCGCCCCGCAAGGCTTCGTCGAGACGCCGACCCTGAAGCGTTCCAACGCGCATGAGATCGTCGCCGCGGAGTGCAAGGCCGTGCGCCAAGGCGTCGGCCTGCTGGACATCTCCGGGTTCTCCCGCTTCGAGGTCTCCGGCCCGAAGGCGGAGGCCTGGCTCAGCCGCCTGCTGGCCTCGCGCCTGCCCAAGCCGGGCCGTGCGCGCCTGGCGCCCATGCTCTCGCCGGAGGGCAAGCTGAAAGGTGACCTGACCGTCCTGAACTGGGGCGACGGCACCTGGTGGATCATGGGCTCTTACTACTTGCGGGCCTGGCACATGCGCTGGTTCAACGACTATCTGATCGAGGGCGTGCAGGTGGCCGATCGCTCCGACGCGCTCTGCGGCTTCGCGGTCATGGGCCCCAAGGCGCGCGAGGTGCTGGCGGCCGCGTCGGCGGACGACGTCTCCGGCAAGGCCTTCCCCTTTATGGGCTGCGGTATCCTGGACGTCGGCCTCATTCGCACCAAGGCAGCCCGCCTCTCGGTCACCGGTGAGCTGGGCTATGAGCTGACCTGCCTGCCGTCCGAGCATATTCAGCTGCGCCGCGCCTTGCTGGAGGCGGGCGAGGCCTTCGGCATCCGCGAGGTCGGCTTCAATGCGCTGCTCAGCCTGCGGCTGGAGAAGAGCTTCGGCATCTGGTCGGCGGAGTTCCGCCAGGAGTACACTGCCCGCATGACCGGCATGGACCGCTGGATCGACTGGCAGAAGCCGGACTTCGTCGGCCGTGACGCAGCGCTTGCAGAGCGTGACGGCGGTCCACCGGCCCTGCTGCAGGCCACCATCGAGATCGAGGCCAATGGCGCAGACGCCAGCGGCTACGAGCCGGTCTGGGCCGAGGGCCGTCGGGTCGGCTATGTGACGTCTGGCGGCTATGGCCACTGGCTGGAGAAGTCGCTGGCCATGGCGATGATCGAGCCGGGTCTGGTCGAGCCAGGTCAGCCGCTTAGCACGCACATCGTCGGGGTGGAGCGTCCGGCCAAGATCATCGCGGCCTCGCCCTACGATCCCGCCGGCGCGGCGATGCGCGCCTAGGGCTCTTTAACTGACGGGCACCGGCCCTCACCCCCCATGCGCTTGTTGGGGCCGGCCACCCAATAGGATACTGGCGTGGGTGGCCGGCCCCGTTGCGCCATTGGGGGGGTGAGGGCCGGTGCCGCCACGAAGTGGAGACAAGAAATGAGCGAGCGTCGGCGTAGGAGCCGGGCGGAACGCAGCCCGGCCCGGCAGGTGGACTACCACCACCTGCGCAATCCCTTTCCCCCGGTCCCGGTCTTCAGCGAGGACCGGGTGGAGGCCATCCACCAGACCGCTTTGCGGGTGCTGGAAGAGCTGGGGATAAAGGTGCTGTTGCCCGACGCCCGCGCCCGCTTCAAGGCCGCCGGTGCGTTGGTGGATGAAGAGACGGAGATGGTGCGGATCGGCCGGGATCTGGTCGTGTCCGCCTTGGCCAGTGCTCCCAAGGTCATCAATCTGCGTGCTGCCGTGCGCAAGCGGGACTTGGAGCTGAAGCTGGGGAGCCTGGTGCTGCAGCCAGGCGCCGGCGCGCCGCATGCCACCGACCGCATCCGTGGCCGTCGGCCCGGTACGCTCTCGGACTTCGAAGAGTTGGTGCGTCTGACCCAGGCCTACGACTGCCTGCAGATGCTGAACCCACTGGTCGAGCCGCAGGACGCGCCGCTGCACATCCGCCACTATGCCGCGACCCGGGCGCAGATGGTGCTGGCGGACAAGGTGCCCTTCGTCTTCGCGCGTGGGACGCCGCAGGTGGAGCAGGTCTTCGACATGCTGCGCATCGCCCGCGACCTCTCCGAGGAGGCCTTTGCCGCCGATCCGCACTGCTACACCATCATCAACACCAACTCGCCGCGCCAGCTGGACATCCCCATGGCGCAGGGCCTGATCGACTTCGCCAAGGCAGGCCAGATGTCGGTGGTGACGCCCTTCTGCCTGATGGGCGCCATGGCGCCGGTCTCCATCGCCGGTGCGCTCACCTTGAGCCATGCCGAGGCCATGGCCGGCATCACCTTGACCCAGATCGTCAAGCCGGGTGCGCCGGTCTGCTACGGCGCCTTCGCCTCCAACGTCGATATGAAGTCGGGTGCACCCGCCTTCGGCACTCCGGAGCAGGTGAAGGCCAGCCTTGGTGCCGGCCAGCTGGCGCGCAAGCTGGGCCTGCCTTGGCGTGGTGCTGCCGGCTGTGCGGCCAACACCAACGACGCCCAGGCCGCCAACGAGACGCAGATGTCGGCCTGGGGTGCCGTTCTGGCCGGCGCCACCTTGATCATCCACGGCGCCGGTTGGATCGAAGGCGGGCTCACCGTCTCTTATGAGAAGCTGATCACCGATCTGGAGGTCATGCAGACCTTTGCCGAGCTTTGCGCAGAGACGCCGGCGGAGGACTCGGACCTGGCCTTCGAGGCCCTGGCCGAGGTGGCGCCCGGCGGTCATTTCTTTGCCGCCCAGCATACGATGGAGCGCTACCAGACGGCCTTCTACGATCCCCTGGTCGCCGACTGGTCCAACATCGGTGCCTGGACGGAGAAGGGGTCGAAGGACGCGAGCGAACGCGCGACGGAGATCTGGCAGGCGGTGCTGGCCCAGCCATCGGGCAGCTATCTGGCGCAAGATCGCCTTGAGGCCTTGGACCACTACATCGCCACCGGCAGCGAGGCCGGCGGTGCGCCGCCGGTATCCTAAGGCTAGGCCTTCCGAATGACAGCAGAGAACAGCGCCCTTAAGGGCAATACGCGGGTCAGCCGTGCCGACTGGATCGACGCGGCCATGGAGACCTTGATCGAGGCCGGCGAGGATCAGGTGAAGATCCTGACTCTGGCCAACCGTCTCGATGTCTCCCGCTCCTCCTTCTACTGGTACTTCACCGATCGGGAGGCCTTGCTGACCGATCTCTTGGAGGCCTGGGCCAACAAGAACACCCGCTCCTTCGTCGCCTCCTGCGCGCTACCGGCAGAGCGGGTGACCGGGGCCGTCTTGAACCTCTTCCGCTGCTTTGTGGATGAAGAGCTCTACGACCCCCGCCTGGACTTCGCCGTGCGCGAATGGGCCCGCCGGGACGAGGCAGTGCGCCGCGCGGTGGACACCGCCGACAGCGCGCGGCTGGGCGCCATTGCCGCGCTTTTCCGGCGCTACGGCTATCCGGCGAGCGAGGCGGAGACCCGGGCGCGCATCCTTTACTACATGCAGCTCGGCTACTACGCGCTGGCGCCGGTCGAGAGCCTGGAGGAGCGCCTGGCCCAAGTCGCCGACTATCTGCGCGGCTTCACAGGGCAGGAGTCGCATGCCGACGAGGTGGCGGCGTTTACGCGCTATGCCCGCGCAGCAGCGGCGCGCTAAGCAACTTGTATAGACAACTTCGAAAGATCAGGAGTGTGCGAGACCATGGCTGAGACTGCGGATGCCATCATCATCGGGGCCGGCGTGATCGGCGCCGCCTTGGCCTTTGAACTCTCCAAGGCCGGCTGGAAGACCTTGAGCCTAGACCGTAACAAGCAGGCGGGTCATGGCTCTACCTCCGGCTCCTGCGCTATCATCCGGGTGCACTACTCCACCTTCGACGGCACGGCCATGGCCTATGAGGGCTATCACTACTGGCGCGACTGGGCCGACTACCTGGAGACGGTCGACAAGAGCCAGCTGGCACAGTTCCGCGAGTGCGGCTGCCTGGTGATGAAGACCGAGCACAATGGCTATCTGGCCCGCCATCAAGAGAACTCACGCGAACTGGGCTGCCCCTTTGAGGTCTGGGATGCAGAGACCATCACCCAGCGTCTGCCGATCTATGACCTCAAGTCCTTTGCGCCTGCCAAGCGCCCGGAAGACCCGGCCTTCGGTGAGCCGAATGGCGTCAGCTTGCGTGGCGGTATCTTCTGGCCGACCGCCGGCTATGTCACCGACCCTGCACTCTCCGCCCAGAATCTGGCGGCGGCCGCTGCGGCCAAGGGCGCGCGCTTCCGCCTTGGGACTGAGGTCGTGGAGATCCTGACTGAGGGCGGCCAGACCAAGGGCGTCAAGCTTGCGAGCGGGGAGGAGATCCATGCCCCCGTGGTGGTGAACGTTGCCGGTCCGGCCTCGGCCAAGGTCAATGCCATGGCTGGCGTGCTCGATGACATGACCATCGAGACCAAGGCCTTGCGCCAGGAGGTCACGCACGTCCCGGCACCCGAGGGCTTTGACTTCGACAGCCTGGGCACCGTGGTCTCCGACAGCGACATCAGCTGCTACATTCGCCCGGAGCACGGCAACCACATCCTGATCGGCTCCGAGGACCCGCCCTGCGATCCGCACCAGTGGGTGGAGGACGACCAGGCCTACGAAGAGAACTTCACCGAGCAGTGGCGCATTCAGGCCCTGCGTTACGCTCAGCGGGTGCCGAGCCTGGGCATTCCATCGAAGATGCGCGGTGTGGTGGACCTCTACGACGCCTCGACCGACTGGATCCCAATCTACGACAAGTCCGCCTTGCCGGGCTTCTACATGGCCTGCGGCACCAGTGGGAACCAGTACAAGAACGCCCCCATCGCCGGCAAAATGCTGGCCGCGCTCATCGCCTACTGCGAAGCGGGCAACGACCACGACGCCCAGCCGCTGACCTACCGGTTGCCCTACCTGGACCGCGACATTGACGTGGGCTTCTACTCGCGCAAGCGGGAGATCAACAAGGAGAGTTCCTTCTCGGTTTTAGGGTAACAGAGTACAGGCCAAGTGTTTCGTTCCAAACGGAGGGAATTGCGGTTGCCAATCCATCGCAGCGCCCGAAGTTCTGTTCCTTGTGCGAGAGTTGCGTGCTTCATTGCAATGGGATGCTGGTCATGGCTCGAATTACGGTAAACGAGTTTGAAATTCTCATCTATGGGGGCGCCGCGAACGACTATATCTACGGCCTAGGCGCCAGCGATACGCTCTGGGGCGAAGGCGCCGACGATCGACTCTATGGCGGCACTGCCAACGATCTGCTGCGAGGCGATGAGCCTAGCCAGAGCGGTGACGATAAGCTCTATGGAGATTCGGGCCGTGATGACCTCTCCGGTTTCAACGGAAATGATACCCTTTTCGGTGGCGATCAGGGCGAGTATGAAGTCCGAGGGAACTCCGGG
>JBCBSF010000061.1:0-32622 GCA_039819325.1 Pseudomonadota bacterium
GACCGGGAAAGCGAAAATAGACGATGGCGTAGGCCGACAGCAGCGAGATGGCGATCTTTCCCAGCGCGATGCCGAGCGCCATGATCAGCGAGTTGAAGAGCATCCGCCAGACTGGGATGGCGCCGGAGCTGGCCAGGCCCTCGCCCAGGATCGCGCCATAGTTCTCGAACATCTCCCCGCCCGGCAGCAGCGGCGTGACGCCGGTGATGAGGGCGGAGGGATCGTGCGTCGAGGCGACGAAGGCGATCCAGAGCGGCAGGGCGACAAAGAGCACGCCGGCCACCAGGGTCAGATGCGCGATGAAGGCGCTGACCGGGCGATGCTCGATCATTCGTAGTGCACCTTCCGCTCGATGTAACGGAACTGGATGATGGTAAGCCCGATCACCAGCAGCATCAGCACCACTGACTGCGCGGCAGAGGAGCCCAGCATCTGCCCGCGGAAACCGTCCTGATAGACTTTGTAGACCAGGGTGGTCGTGGCCTGCCCTGGCCCGCCGCCGGTAGTGGCGTCGATCGTCCCGAAGGTATCGAAGAAGGCGTAGACCAGGTTCACCACCAGCAAGAAAAAGGTGGTGGGCGAGATCAGCGGCACGATGATGGTCCAAAAGCGCCGCGTCGGCCCGGCGCCGTCGATGGCAGCCGCCTCGATCAAGGAGCGCGGAATGGCCTGCATCGCCGCCAGGAAGAAGAGAAAGTTGTAGGAGATCTGCTTCCAGGCCGCGGCGATCACGACCAGGATCATGGCATCCGTCCCGTCCAGGAACTGGTTCCAAGAGATCCCCATGCTGGTCAGCAGGTAGGAGAGAATGCCGATCGAGGGATTGAACATGAACCACCAGAGGACGCCGGCGACGGCCGGCGCCACGGCATAGGGCCAGATCAGCAGGGTCTTGTAGCTGCTGGCCCCGCGGATCACCCGGTCGGCCATGCCGGCCAGAATGAGCGAGAGGCTCATCGACAGGAAGGCGACGGCAAAGCTGAAGATCAGGGTGCGCCAGATGGTGGCGTAGTAGAGCGGGTCGGTGAAGAGCCGCTCGAAGTTATCCAAGCCGACGAAGCGGGTGGAGGTGCCAAAGGCATTGGTCTGCAGAAAGGCCTCGAAGATGGCCTCCGCCGCCGGCCAGATGAAGAAGATCAAGGTGATCGCCAGCTGCGGCGCCACCAGGGCGTAGGGCAGCCAGCGATGCGAGAAGTAAACGCGCTTTTCCATCGGGAACCAGCGTCAAGAGGGGGCGCTAGATCCTAGCGCCCCCGTGGACGACAGAGGAACGCTTAGCTGTTGGCGTCCTGGAACTGGCGCAGCAGATCGTTGCCACGCTTCACCGCGTCATCCAGGCCCTCTTTCGGGGTCTTGTTGCCGCTGAAGATCTCTTCGAACTCTTCGTTGATCACGTCGCGGATCTGCACGAAGTTGCCCAGCCGCAGGCCCTTGGAGGCAGCGGTCGGCGGGTTCAGGTTGATCTGGTTGATGGGCGTGTCCGTGCCGGGGTTCTTCTCATAGAAGCCCTGCTTCTTGGTCAGCTCATAGGCAGCCGTGGTGATCGGCAGATAGCCGGTCTCCTGGTGCCACCAGGCCTGCACCTCCGGCGAGGAGAGGTAGCTGAAGAACTTGGCCACACCGTCGTACTCTTCCTGGTCATGGCCCTTCAGCACCCAGAGGGAGGCGCCGCCGATGATGGAGTTCTGCGGCACACCCTGAACATCGTCGTAGTAGGGCAGCATGGAGACACCGAAGGTGAAGTCCTTGGCATTGGCCCGGATGCCCGCGTAGCCGGCCGAGGAGCCGAAGTACATGGCGCACTCACCGGAGTAGAAGAGCGGGGCGGACTGGCTGCGGCGGCCACCGTACTTGAAGGCGCCGTTCGCCTGCCAATCGTTCAGGTTGGTGACGTGGCGCAGCGGCAGTTCCTGATTGATCAGCAGATCGGCATCCATGCCGGCGAAGCCGTCGTCCTTGCTGGCGAAGAAGAGGTTATGCCAGGCGGAGAAGTTCTCCAGCTGGATCCAGGAGATCCAGGAAGTGGTGAAGCCGCAGGTGGTGGCATCACCCGACTGCGCGATCTTGGTCGCGATCTCAGCCATCTCGGCCCAGGTCTTCGGAGCCTTCTCCGGATCCAGGCCGGCGCTCTTGAAGGCTTCCTTGTTGCGGAAGACGACAGGGGTAGAGCTATTGAAGGGCATGGAGAGCATGTTGCCCTCTTCGTCGGTGTAGTAGCCGACGACGGCAGAGATATAGCTCTTAGGATCGAAGGGCTCCTTGGCGTCGGCCATCAGCTGATAGACCGGATATACGGCACCCTTGGCGGCCATCATGGTCGCGGTGCCGACCTCGAAGACCTGCATGATGTGCGGCTGCTGGTTAGCGCGGAAGGCGGCGATGCCGGCGGTCAGGGTCTCGGTGTAAGAGCCCTTGTAGACCGGGGTCACCTTGTAGTCGGACTGAGTGGCGTTGAAGTCGTCGGCGATCTTCTCCAAACGCTTGCCCAGCTCGCCGCCCATGGCGTGCCACCAGGTAATCTCGGTCTGCGCCTGGCTCTGGGCCTGGGCGGCGCCTGCGAGGCTAAGGCTAAGGACGGCAGCCGCCCCCAACAGAGTCTTCTGCAGCATGACTTTTCTGCTCCTTTAAGGAATGCTCCCGGCAGCGGCGGGAACGATGGATGTCGGCGGGAGCGCTCCCCATGACGCTCCCTCCCCTCATGGCGGCCCAAGCTCTGTCAAGTCTGCGACGCTTTGCTTGCAGGTCGATGAAGGTTCCGTGACCGCAAAGACCGGATAGCGGGCTTATCCCCGCCCGGCCTAATCCTGAGGCCCAGACCACGAGAGGTATCCGACACCGTGCCTAAGGAGACAGAAACGATGCATCAGATGAAAGCCGGCAAGGACCTGGGCGCCATCACCGAGGCCTGCCGCCAGCTTGACGCCGCAGCCGGCGAAGCCGTCGACCTGGCGGCCATGGCCGAGAGCTTGGGCATGAGCCCCTGGCAATTCACTCGCGCCTTCCGCCGGGCCCTGGGCATCACTCCCAGCGCCTACCTGCGCCAACGCCGCGGCGAGTGGTTCCGCGCCGAGCTGAAGGGCGGGGAGAGTGTGGCGGGAGCCACCTACGGCGCCGGCTTCGGCTCCTCCAGCCGGGTCTATGAGGATGCCGGCCGCCGCTTCGGCATGACGCCGGCCTCCTACGCCAAGGGCGGCGCCGGCGTGACCATCGCCTATACCCTGGCCGAGACCAGCCTCGGGCTCTTGCTGGTGGCCGCCACCGCCAAGGGCATCTGCTTTCTGGCGCTGGATGACGAGGAAGCGCCGCTGATCGACGCCTTGGAGGTAGAGTTCCCCAAGGCCGAGGCGCTGCAACGCGACGACACTTGGCTGAAGCCGGCGGTCGACGAAGTGGTGGACTATCTCGCTGGCGCCATCCCGCACCCGGATCTGCCGTTGGACGTGCGCGCGACCGCCTTCCAGCGCCGCGTTTGGGAACAGCTGCTGGCCATCCCGCCTGGCGAGACACGGAGCTATAGTGCGGTGGCCGAGGCCTTAGGCGTACCGCGCGCTGCCCGGGCCGTGGGCACGGCCTGCGCCACCAATCCTGTGTCCTTGCTGATCCCCTGCCATCGGGTCACCCGCGCCAACGGCGACATCAGCAACTACCGCTGGGGCCCGGACCGCAAGGCAAAGCTGATTGCGGAGGAGGCGAAGCAGCGGGTGGAGGCCTGAACTGCTCTCGGCGCCATGGTTCACGGCGCGCGACTCGCCTACACTTCTAGGCATGAGTCGCGCGCCGGAAGAGACCTTCATCACCCTCGGCGGCCAGACCATTCCTTTGCGATTGGTCTGGCAGTCTCGCGCGCGCCGGCTGACCATGACCTTGGACCACACCAAGCGCTGCTTGCGGGTGGTGCTGCCGGAGGGAATCACCGCGACGGAGGCCCTGTCCTTCTGCCGCAAGCAGCAGCCCTGGGTCTTGAAGCGCTGGGCGGCGCTCCCCCAGCCGATCCCCTTTGCGCCCGGTAACCGCCTGCCGATCAACGGCGAAGAGGCAGTGATCCACCACCAGCGCAGCGCCCGTCGTGGCGTCTGGCGCGAGCCCGGTCGCCTCAACGTCTCCGGCCCGCTGGAACATCTCCCCCGCCGGGTCGAGGCCCACTGCCGTCAGGAGGCCAAGCGCCTGCTGCAGGCCGCCGTCCGCGACAAGGCCGCCCGCATCGACCGCCGCCCCGGCCGCATCACCTTGCGCGAGTCCCGCAGCCGCTGGGGCAGCTGCTCACCCAAGGGCGACCTCTCCTTCTGTTGGCGCCTGATCTTCGCCCCGCCTGAGGTCCTGGACTACGTCGCCGCCCATGAGGTCGCACACCTGGCCCACATGAACCACAGCCCGGCCTTCTGGCGCGTCTGCGCCGGCCTGGTGGAGGACGTCACCGGGCCTCGGCGCTGGCTGGCGACAGAGGGGGCCAGCTTGTGGCGCTATGGTTAGGAACTGAGGTGACACAGCTTCAACAGGTGAATCAACGGCTTCTGGAATTCTACACTCCTAACGAAGCTCTGCATTGGCTGTACTCGCCCCACCCACAACTCCGCCTCGAACGACCTTGCGATCTGATCGCCTCGGGACATTCTGCAGAGGTTCTGGAAGTGATTGATCGTCTGGACGGATGTGCGCACATCTAACAGCGCAGGCCACCTTGTCGTTCTGAACGGCGCCAGGTGTCTCATCACCCTAGCGGGAAGTGTCGGGATCTAGTGAGACCGTTGGATGCTCTCAAAGCGCCACGCCCGGCACCCAGACATAGCCATCCGCATCCGCCAGATAGGCCTCCCTCAGCCCATGCGGCTTGTCTGCCGCTGAGGCCAGCACCGTGTAGCCGGCATCCCGGCAACGCGCTTCGGCCGCGTCCGGGTCCAGGTCGTAGAGGCGGAGCTCGCAGCCGGCACCGCGGATAGCGCCATCGCCGACGAGGCCCAGCAGCGGGTGGCTGGAATAGGTGTGATCGGCGTGCAGCATCCACTCTGCACCGCCATGCGTCATGACGGCGAAGTCGGGATCCTGGTAGCGCGGCGTCAATCCTAAGACCTTGGTCTGGAAGTCCAGCGCGCGGGCCATATCGGCCACCAGCAGGTTGACGCCGAAGCCCTTGAGGCTGCGGCCATAGGCATCGGCGGGCATGAAGGCCTCGCCTTCGCGCAACTTGGTCATTCCAAATCCGATCTGTTCGCTTCCGGCTGGCCCATGCTAGCGCTTCCTCCGTGCCCGCCCCAATGCGTCAGCAGCAAAGCAGCCTCCCCATGCCGTCCAGCGCCCCGCGCCGCGCAGACACCCTGGAAGTCGCCGTCATCGTCACGCTCGCCGTGGCGCTGGGGCCGCTGGCGACCGACCTCTACCTGCCCTCGCTGCCCGCCATCGGCCTCGCCTTCGAGCGGCCGGTGGCCGACGCGCAGCTCACGCTCTCCGTCTTCTTGGCCGGCTTTGCCGTCTGCCAGCTGATCTACGGGCCGCTCGCCGACCGCTATGGGCGCCGCCCGGTGATGCTGAGCGGCCTGGCGATCTTCCTTGCAGCCTCCATCTTCTGCACCTTCGCCTGGTCGTTGGAGAGCCTGCTGGTCGGCCGCTTCTTACAGGCGCTTGGCATCTGCGCCGGGCCGGTCCTGGGCCGGGCGGTGGTGCGTGACGCCTGGGGGCCGGACCGCTCGGCCCGTATCCTCTCCTACACCGGCTCGGCCATGGCCATTGCGCCAGCAGTGGGGCCGATCATCGGCGGGGTGCTGGAAAGCGCCTTCGGCTGGCGGGCGAGCTTCCTGGCGCTCAGTCTCTTTGCCTTCGCACTGCTGGCTTTCGTCGCCCTGCGTCTGCCGGAAACCAATCTCTCGCCCAACCCCGACGCGCTGCGGCCGCTGAGGATGCTGCGCAACTATGCCCTACTGCTGCGCGACCGCGCCTATTTGGGGTATGCGCTGATCGTGGCGCTGGGCTACAGCGGGCTCTTCGCCTTCATCTCCGGCTCCTCCTTCCTGCTGATCGGCAGTCTCGGACTCTCGCCGCTGAACTACGGCCTTAGCTTCGCGGCTGTGATCGTCGGCTACATGACCGGCGCCTTCATCTCGGGCCGCTATGGCCCGCGGATCGGCGGCGAACGCCTCATGCGGATCGGCATCGCGCTGGCCTGCCTCTTCGGTCTCACCGGCGTCGGCCTGGCGCTGGCTGGCGTGCTGAGCCTTTGGAGTGTCATCGGCTCCAGCGTCGGCTTCTTCCTGGCAAGCGGCCTGCTGCTGCCCAACGGCGTGGCCGGTGCGCTCCGGCACTATCCGACCATGGCGGGGGCGGCCTCCTCCCTCATGGGCTTCATCCAGATGAGCTTCGCCGCCGGGCTGGGGATCGCTGTCGGCCAGCTGCACGACGGCAGCGCGCTGCCCATGGCGGGGGCCATCCTGACCACGGCCTGTGGCATGCTCGCCTCTTGGCTGTTCCTGGTCCGCCCATCCTTGCGCCAAGCGCGTCTAGAGCCTGCCTAACCACAACGCTTAAGGAGGAACGCCATGCCCAGCCCCGACGATATCGCCCAACGTGCCCAGCAGTTTCGCGACCTGCATCAGGGTCCCGACCTCTTCGTCATGCCGAACCCCTGGGACTTGGGCTCGGCACGGATTCTGGCCGGTCTCGGTTTCCCGGCGCTTGCCACCACCTCGGCCGGCCAGGCCTACAGCCTGGGCCGCCGGGATAACCAGGGCGCCATCAGCCGCGAGGAGGCCATGGCCCATGCCGCCGAGATCGTCGCGGCCACGCCCCTGCCGGTGAATGGCGATCTGGAGAAGGGCTATGGCGATGCGCCTGAGGCGGTGGCCGAAACCATCCGCGCCGCTGCCGCAGCAGGCCTCGCCGGCTGTTCAATCGAGGACGCAACCGGACGCTCCGATGACCGCATTTTCGACAAGGGCCTCGCGGTCGAGCGTATCGCCGCCGCGGTCGAGGCTGTCCGCGGTCTCGACCGGCCCTTCGTGCTGACCGCCCGGGCGGAGAACCTGATCCAAGGCAATCCGGATCTTGAGGATACCTTCCAGCGCCTGGCCGCCTTCGCCGAGGCAGGGGCGGAGGTGCTCTATGCCCCCGGCCTCAAGGACCTGCCGACCATCGCCCGCTTCTGCCGGGACCTCCCCTGCCCCTTCAATCTGCTCTATGGGCTGAAGGGCCAGGACTTCCCCATCCAGGCCGCGGCAGAGGCCGGGGTGCGGCGCATTTCGCTGGGCTCCGGTTTGGCGCGGGCGGCCTACGGCGCCTTGCTCTCTGCGGGCAAGGAACTCTCGGAGCAGGGGAGCGCCGGCTATGCCAAGACGGTCCCCGGGTTCGACGCCTTGGATGGCTTCATGGAAGAAACCCGCTAGCGCCCGACGGCATTGGGGTCCTGGTGACGCGGCAGCATCAGGGGACGGCTCTCGCTTTCCTCCAAGACCCCGATCAGGCCGCCGATCTGGTCCTCCGACGCAGCTTGCGGCGCAGGCTGCGGCGCCACCCGAGCGACGGGCGCCGCCGGCGGATCGCTGCGTGAGGGACGCCCGCCACCCGGCAAGGGCTTGGCCGGCTGTCCTGCCGAGGCTTCAGTCACGATCTGCCGCCACATCTTGGCCGGCAAACGCCCGCCGGAGACCTCCTCCATCGGCGTGCCGTCATCGTTGCCGACCCAGACGCCCAGGACCAGGTCGGCGGTGAAGCCGACGAACCAGGCATCGCGGAAGTCCTGGCTGGTGCCGGACTTGCCCGCCGCCGGCCGGCCCGGATCGGCACGCCGCCCGGTGCCCCAGCCGACCACGGCCTGCAGCAAATCGGTCATGGCGTTGACCTGACCCGGCGGGACCACGCGGTAGTAGGCCTCCTCCGGCTGGCGGAAGAGGGTCGTACCCTCGGTGCCTCTAATAGCGCGCAGGCCATAGGGCCAGACCCCGCGGCCTTGGTTGGCATAGACGGCGAAGGCGCCGGTGAGCTCCAGCAAGGTCACCTCTGCCGCCCCCAGCGAGAGGGCCAGGTTCTCCGGCAGCGGTGTCGTGATCCCCAGCTCGCGCGCCGTATCGACCACGGCATCGACACCGACGCGCTGCATGACCTGCACGGCGACTGAGTTGAGGGAACGTGCGAAGGCCTCCCGCAGGGTCACCTGGCCGCGGAAGCGCTCGTCGTAATTCCCGGGCTTCCAGCCGGCGATCTCTACCTTGCGGTCCTCGAAGCGGGTGTCGGGGGTGAGTCCTGCCTGCAGGCCGGCCTGGTAGACGAAGAGTTTGAAGGCGGAGCCCGGCTGCCGCAGCGCCTGGGTCGCCCGGTTGAACTGGCTCTCGCGGTAGTTCTTACCACCGACCATGGCCAAGACGGCACCGTCTGGGCGCAAGGCGACGACGGCGGCCTGGCTGACGCCCTTCTCCGCGCCCTCGCCCGCCAGGCTCTCGCGCACCACGCGCTCGGCGATGGCCTGGATCTTGGGGTCGAGCGTGGTGGTCACAGTCAAGTCGCGGCGCACCCGACCTAGCGTCTCCTGCGTCTGCCGCAGTGCCCAGTCGCCAAAGTAGCGGCCGCGCTGATAGCCAGGCGGGCGGGCCTCGGTCTTCCCAGCGAAGGCGTCCGCTGCCTCAGCCTCGGTGATGAAGCCCACGCGCGCCATGGCGTCCAGCACCAGCTTGGCGCGCCGGTCTGCCGCATCTCCCTCCCGCGTCGGGTTGAGGCGTGAGGGCGCCTTCAGGAGCCCGGCCAGCAGAGCCGCCTCATAGAGGCTCACATCCCGCGCCGACTTGCCGAAGTAGCGGCGCGCGGCGGCATCGACGCCGTAGGTGCCGGCCCCCAGGTAGACGCGGTTCAGATAGAGGGTGAGGATCTGGTCCTTGCTGTAGCGGCCCTCCAGTTGCAGGGCTAAGAGCGCCTCTTGGATCTTCCGCTCCAGGCTGCGCTCGGGCGTCAGGAAGAGGTTCTTGGCCAGCTGCTGGGTCAGGGTGGAACCGCCTTGGACCAAGCGCCCGGCCCTGAGATTGACCCAGGCCGCCCGGGCGATGCCCAGTGGGTCGATGCCGAAGTGGCCGCGAAAGCGGTGATCCTCGATCGCCATGGTCGCCAAGGGCAGGAAGGGCGACATCTCGGCCACCGTCAGCGGCTCGCCATAGAGGTCACCGTAGCTGGCGATGGTCGAGCCGTCGGCGGCCACCAAGGTGATGCTGGGCCGGCGGTCGTCGTCGGCCAGGCGGTCAATGCGCGGCAGGTCCTGGCTGTACCAGGCGATCGCGCCCATGAAGGCCAGCGCCAGCCAGAGCGCCATGCCGCTGCCCCAGATGGTAAGCCTCAGCCAACGCGGGCGGCGGCGGCGCGGAGCGGCAGGCGGCCGCGTGGCTTTAGCCTTGCCCGTCTTCGCTTTAGTCGTCTTGGCCTTGGTCGGGCGGCGCTGCACCGATGCCTGGCCAGGCTTAGCCTTGCCCTTAGCGGCCGCGCGCGAACCCGGCGCCTTGCCGCTCAGCGCTAACCTGCCCTGCCTTGCATCCCTTGCCGCCATCGCGCACCCTCGAAACCTCTCCTTGCCGGACCCCTTCGGCTAACCCACCCCTGTGCCCGAAAGATGACACTATGACGGCAGAGCCGGGCAAGTTCGTGATTCGTCCCATCGCTGCGACCGATGCGGCCGAGATCGTGCAGATGAGCAAAGAGCTCTCGGCGCACGAGGGCGTCACGCCACCCCTCGTTGTCACCGAGGATATCGAGCGGGAGCTGGCGAGCCCCGACTGCCTGATCTTCGGTTTCATGGCGGAAGAGGGGCCGGACATGCTGGGCTATGCGCTGCACTGCATGCAGTTCGATACGGAAAGCGGCCGGCGCGGCGCCTTCCTCTGCGATCTTTACGTGAGACCCGCTGGGCGCCGCCGAGGCCTGGCAACTGCGTTCATCGAGGCCGTCGCGCGGGACGGGAAAGCGCGCGGCGGCACCTGGGTCTCCTGGCACGCGCTTGCCAACAATGCCGAGGCCCGTGCTTTCTATGCCACAGTCGGGTCCGTCGAGGAGGGCGTAGAGCTCTGGAGCCTCAGCAATGCGCTTTTCGCCCGCTTCACTGACCCTGCCTAGGCGCCTGCTGCGCGAAGGTGCGCTGCTGCGCCCGGCGCGGCTGGGCGAGTGCGCGGCGCTGACAGCCCTCTCGCTAGCAGCCAAGGCCGTCTGGGGCTACTCGGAGGCCTTCCTGCAGACGACCCGCGCCGACATGGAGGTCACGCCGGCCCGCCTGGCCGAGGAGGCTGTCTTGCTGATCGAGGCGGCGGGGCGGCCGCAGGCCCTGGTCGCCATCGGCGAAGAGGACGACGAGACAGCAGAGATCACCATGGCCTTTACCGCACCGGGGGCTCAGGGCCGCGGCTACGGCGCCCTCTTGATGCAAGAGGCACTGAGCATCTGCAAAGCCGCTGGCTGCCAGCAGGTGCGGGTCGTATCAGACCCTAACGCCGAAGGCTTCTACCTGCGCCAAGGCTTCACCCGGATCGGCCTGCACCAGTCCGAATACCTCGCTGACCGGCAGTTGCCGCTCCTGGAGATCCGCTTCTAAAAGTCGGAGCAGATGCCGTTGCGTTCCCAATCGCCGTAGCGGGTGGGTTCGGGACCGGTCGGGCCGCCGATCTCCTCCACCTTGGCCGGATCGCCCTTCTTGTCCTTCTCCAACTGCTCGGCGGCGGCCCTCAGCTGCTCCTGGCCGACCTTCTTGGGCGGGGCCGGTGGCGTGCTGGGACGCGGCGCTTCGGCCTGTGGCTTGGCGGGCTGAGTGCTGTGACTGACGAAGAGTTTCATGCCCTATAACTAGCGCTGGCTCCCGACCGCGCCAAGGCTTGCGGCTGCGGGGAATGCTGCTTACTTCATTGAGCAACACTCCTCCCCTTTTTCGGATCTGACGACCGGCGATGAACTACGCGCGCACCACCCTTTTGCTTGGCCTCATGTCGGCGCTTTTCGTCGGCATCGGCTTCATGCTGGGCGGCCTGCAAGGCATGCTGATCGCCTTCGCGGTCGCTTGCGCGATGAACATCTTCGCCTACTGGAACAGCGACAAGCTGGTCTTGAAGATGTATGGCGCCAAGGAGGTCACGGCCCGCGAGGCGCCGCAGTTCGTCGGCATGGTGGAACGCCTGGCCCGCAACGCCGGCCTGCCCATGCCTAAGGTCTATCTGATCGAGACCGACCAGCCCAACGCCTTCGCCACCGGCCGCAATCCTGAGAATGCCGCCGTCGCCGCCACCCGCGGCCTGATCGAGCGCCTGACGCCGGAGGAGGTGGAGGGCGTGATGGCGCACGAGTTGGCGCACGTGCAATACCGCGACACGCTCACCATGACGGTGACCGCCACCTTGGCCGGTGCCATCTCGCTGCTGGCCAACTTCGCGCTTTTCTTCGGCGGCAGCCGCAACAACCCGCTGGGCATCGTCGGCGTCTTGCTGATCTCGATCCTGGCGCCCTTGGCCGCCATGCTGGTGCAGACCGCGATCAGCCGCAGCCGCGAGTATGAGGCCGACCGCCGCGGGGCGGAGATCTGCGGCAAACCGCTCGCACTGGCCTCGGCGCTGGCTAAGATCTCCGGCGCTGCAAAGAAGATCGACAATCATCAGGCGGAGCGGAACCCGGCGAGCGCGCATCTCTTCATCATCAACCCGCTGCACGCCCACGCCGTGGACGGGCTCTTCTCCACCCACCCCAGCACGGAGAACCGCATCCAGCGGCTGCAGGAGATGGCCGGCAACATGCCCAGCAGCCCCGCGCGTGCAGGTAGCCGCGCCGGATCCGTCCCCAGTGCCGGGCGCGCCCCGGCGCGCGGTTCGAAGGGACCCTGGTCGTAAGCGCCCGCCGCCCAGCGCGAGAGCCAGCCGGTCTCGCCGCACGCCGTGCTGCGGTCGACCTGCTGCGCGCGGTCGTCGAGGAACGCCAGCCGCTGGACGAGGCCCTGGCCCTCACGCCGAGCCTGACCGCGCTCGAAAGCCGCGACCGCGCCTTCGCCCGCCTGCTGACAGCGACGCTGCTGCGTCGTCTGCCGGAGGTCGATGCTGCCTTGGATCGCCTGCTGCAGCGCCCGCTGCCAGCGAAGGCGGCACCCGTGCGCTGGGTGCTGCGGTTGGGGGCGGCCCAGCTGCTCTTCCTCGACACCGCACCGCATGCCGCGGTCACCACCTCCGTCGATGTCCTGGCCGGCAAGTTCGCCGGCTTCAAGGGTCTCGCCAACGCGGTACTGCGGCGCCTGTCGCGCGAGATGCAGGCACTGCCGCTGGACGAAGCTGCGCGCGTCAACACGCCCGACTGGCTGTGGCAAAGCTGGACCCAGGCCTACGGCGCGGCGACCGCAACCGCCATTGCCCGCGCGCACCTGCAAGAACCGCCGCTTGACCTCACGCTGCGCCAACCGCAAGCAAACCTAGCCGAGGGCCTGGGCGCCCGTGAACTAGCCCTCGGCAGCCTGCGTCTGGCGAGTGGCGCAGGCGACCCGCAAACGCTGGAGGGCTACGAGAGCGGCCTCTGGTGGGTACAAGACCAGGCCGCGGCTCTACCGGCCCGCCTAATCCCGAACCTCGCCGGCGCCAAGGTGGCTGATCTCTGTGCCGCCCCGGGCGGCAAGACCCTGCAGCTGGCAGCCGCCGGGGCAGAGGTCACGGCAATCGACCAGAGCGGCCCCCGTCTTGAGCGCCTGACCCAGAACCTGCAGCGCTGCGGCCTCGCAGCAGAGGTGGTGCAGGCCGATGCCGCCACCTGGCAACCGAAGGCTCCCTCGGACGCTGTGCTATTGGACGCGCCCTGCAGCGCCACCGGCACCCTGCGCCGGCATCCCGACATCGCGCGTCTGCGCCGGTCAAGCGACGTGGCAGCCCTTTTGCCGCTGCAAGCCCGGCTGCTGCGCGCCGCTGTCGACCTGCTGCGGCCAGGCGGCAGCCTGGTCTATGCCGTCTGCTCACTGCAGCCTGAAGAGGGTCCAGCACAGATCCAGGCGCTCTTGGCCGAAGGCGCACCGCTGCGCCGACAGCCCATCTCAGCTGCAGAACTCGGCGGCGTGAGCGACTTGATCGACCAAGAAGGCGCACTCAGGACGCTGCCCTCGCATCTGGCCGACCAGGGCGGCCTCGATGGCTTCTACGCCTGTCGCTTGGAACGGCTTGCCTGAACCGGGCCGAGGGGACTAGTTCTCTTGCCCATGGCTTCCCCGATTCGCATCGCCCCCTCGATCCTCTCCGCCGACTTCGCCAAGTTAGGTGAAGAGATCCGGGCCATCGATGCGGCTGGTGCCGACTGGATCCATATCGACGTGATGGACGGCCACTTCGTGCCCAACATCACCATCGGGCCGCAAGTGGTTAAGGCCTTGCGCGGGCACAGCGACAAGCCCTTCGACGTGCATCTGATGATCGCCCCGGTCGATGCCTATGTCGCAGCCTTCGCCGAGGCCGGCGCCAACGTCATCTCTTTCCATCCCGAGGCTGGCCCACACCCGCACCGGACCATCCAGTTGATCCACAAGGCCGGCGCCAAGGCTGGACTGGTGCTGAACCCCGGCACCCCGGTCGAGCTGCTGCTGCCGCTGATGGACCTAGTCGACCTGGTCCTGGTGATGAGCGTCAACCCAGGCTTCGGCGGCCAGGCCTTCCTGCCGTCGGTCCTGCCCAAGGTGACCGCCATCCGCCAAGCCATCGCGGCCAGCGGGCGAGAGATCGCGCTGGAGATCGATGGCGGCATCACCGCTGAGACCGCGCCCCAGGCCATCGCTGCCGGCGCCGATGTGCTGGTAGCCGGCACCGCGACCTTCAAGGGCGGGCCGGATCACTACGCGCGCAACATTGCCGGACTGCGGCAGGGCTAGGGGTCATGACGGCAGCCACCAGACCCAAGCTCGTGGCCGTCCCGGATCCTGACGAGGGTCCGCCCGATCTGGCCCCGCCTAAGGAAGCGCCGCCTGCCGGAGAGCGGCGCCCTAACCTCTCAAAGCCACCAGTAAAGGCGCGCCGGCAGCGCTCCCGGCGCCCGTCACTCGGAGAGCTTGGCTATCGCGCCGCTTGCCTCCTCTACGCGCTGCCGCTCTACGAGCAGACCTTGCGCAGCGGCAGTGGACGCGGCGCTGTCTCCAGCGTTCCGGATTCCTGGCCGGGCAACGGGGCCTTGGGCCAGGACATCGTCCAGGGCCAGATCCTGCTGGCTGGCATGAAGGTACCGCTGACCAGCGATTTCCAGGTCTCCGCCGACCTGCCCACCCCTGCACTGGATGCCTTGCACAGCTTCGCCTGGTTGCGGCACCTGCGGGCCTATGGCGGTGATCAAGGCCGGCGCCGTGCGCGCGAACTGGTGACCGCCTGGATCTATCAGGAGCGGCGCTGGTCGCGCCAAGTCTGGGCACCGCCGGTTCTGGCCGAGCGTCTGGCCAACCTGATGGGCCACTATGAATTCTTCGCCGCCTCCGGCGATATCGGCCTACGCCAGAGCCTCTTGCGCAGCCTCTCCCGCCAGGCCCATCACCTCATGCGCTGCATGCCGGCCGGCCTGGTGGGGGCAGACCTCATCACCGCGATCAAGGGACTGACGGTCGCCGGGGCGGCCGTCGAAGGCTGTGGGGCGGCGTTAGACAAGGCCTGCAGCCTGCTGGCCAAGACCCTGCCACGGCAGGTGCAGGCGGATGGCGGCCATATCGAGCGCTCGCCGGCCCTGCAGCTGCGGATCCTGCGCGACCTCTTGGACATCCGCGCCTGGCTGCACCTGGCGGAGGTGGAGCCGCCCGGCGCTTTGGCCGACGCCATCCAGCAGATGGCACCGCTCTTGAAGCTCCTGCAGCAGGCTGACGGCGGCCTGGCGCTCTTCAACGGCGCGGTCGAGGAAGAAGGCCTGATGATCGACCTGGTGCTGCAGCGCGCCAGTGGTCAGCAGCGCCAGCTGGGCTCCGCTCCGCAAAGCGGCTTCCAGCGCCTGCGCGCCGGACGCATCTCGGTCCTGGTGGATGCCGGACGGCCGCCGGAGCCTGGCCTCGACTTCACCAGCCACGCCGGTACCCTCTCGATGGAAGTTACCACCGGCCGGCAGCGGCTGATCGTGAACTGCGGCGCCTTTCCGGGCTCTGACACCTGGGCGCCACTGCTGCGCGGTACGGCAGCGCACTCCACGCTCTGCCTGGCGGAACGCAATTCCTCGGAAGTGCTGCCAAGCGGCGGCCTTGGGCGCCGGCCAGCGCACGTGCTTTGCCGGCGCGATGAGCGGGGCGGCAATCAGCTCTTGGAGGTCAGCCACGACGGCTATCAGCCGCTCTTCGGTGCCGAACACCACCGCCGCCTGGCCTTGAGCGAAGACGGCGATGCGCTCTTGGGTGAGGATCGCCTCACCGGCTGCGGCGCCGGCCTGCCCTTCGCGCTGCGCTTTCACCTGCATCCCAGCGTGCAAGCCAGCCTGAGCCACGGTGGCGGCGCTTGCCTCCTCCGCCTACCGCGCGGCGAGGGCTGGCGCTTCCGCACGCAGGATATGGAGATCGCGCTGGAGCCCAGCATCTACTTCGGCCATCCCGAAGAACCGCGCCGCAGCCTGCAGATCGTGCTTTCGGGCGAGACCGGCCCAGACGGCATGATCGCGGTCTGGTGGCTGCAACGCGAAGGCAAGCCCCGGCGTTAGGGGCGACCTTTGGATGTGCTGGCTCCACACCACCCACCTAGACCTCATCCTGAGCAGCGGGCAAAGCCCGCGTCCGTCGAAGGGTGGGCCCCACGCTCGGTGCTAGCCGCCCACCCTTCGACGGACGCTCGCTAAGGCTCGCTGCTCAGGATGAGGGTGGAGCTCTTGGAACCAGCTGCGCGACGTCCTGATCGGGATAGCCGAGACACATGAGATGCTGACTAAGAACGAGGACGCCATGACCGGATTGCTGCGCCCGAAACGGGCTCTCCTGTCCCTCTCCGACAAGCAGGGTCTGGAGGACTTCGCCAAGGGGCTGGCAGCCCAAGGCATCGCCCTCCTCTCCACCGGTGGCACCGCCAAGGCGCTGTCCGGCTTCGGTCTGGCGGTGCAAGAGGTCAGCGACATGACCGGCTTTCCGGAGATCATGGAAGGTCGGGTGAAGACCCTGCACCCCAAGGTGCACGGCGGCCTGCTGGCCAAACGCGATCAACCCGATCACCAGCAGGCGATGGAAGCACAAGGCATTGAGCCCATCGACCTGCTGGTCGTTTCGCTCTACCCCTTCGAGGAGACCCTGGCGGCCGGCGGCAGCCCCGCCGACCTGATCGAGAAGATCGACATCGGCGGCCCCGCCATGCTGCGCGGCGCCGCCAAGAACCATGCATTCGTGGCCGTGGTGACCGACCCCGGCGACTACGAAGGGCTGCTGGCTGAGCTCGCGAGCGAAGGCGGCATCACGGCGGCCACCCGTGCCCGCCTAGCCGCCAAGGCCTTCGCGCTGACGGCCAGCTATGATGCCGCCATCGCCGGCTGGATGGCTGGTCAGCAGAGAGAGACCTTTCCTGCCCGCGCCACCCTTCCCGGCAAGCGGCTGGCCAGCCTGCGCTATGGCGAGAACCCGCATCAGGCCGCGGCCCTCTACGCCGGCCCGCAGGCCCTGCCCGGTGCTGTCACCGCCAAGCAGCTGCAGGGCAAGGCGCTTTCCTACAACAACCTGGCCGACGCCGATGCGGCCTTCGCCTGTGTCGTCGACCTGCCTGAGACGGCGGTGGTCATCGTCAAGCACGGCAACCCCTGCGGCGCTGCCATCGCCGCCGATCAAGCTGAGGCCTACCGCGCCGCCCTGGCCTGCGACCCCACCAGTGCCTTCGGCGGGATCGTAGCGCTGAACCGTCAGCTGGAGGGCGCGACCGCCAGCTTGATCGCCGAGCTCTTCACTGAGGTGGTCATTGCACCGGGCATCGCAGAGGAGGCGCGCACCGCCCTAGCGGGCAAGAGCAATCTCCGCCTCTTGGACAGCGGCGGCCTGCCCGATCCCAAAGCGCCAGGCGTCATGGTGAAGAGCCTTTTGGGCGGCTTCCTCTTGCAGGAGATCGATGCTGAGACCTTCGATCGTGAGAACCTCACCTGCGTCACCCAGCGTCAGCCGAGTGAGAGCGAACTGGCCGACCTGCGCTTTGCCTTCACGCTGGCCAAACACGTCCGCTCGAACGCTATCGTCTACGCGCGCGACGGCGCGACGGTCGGGATCGGCGCCGGCCAGATGAGCCGCGTGGACTCCGCTCGTATCGCTGCTTGGAAAGCCGAGAGCGCGTTTGGGACCACCGGCGCCAAGGGCTCCGTCGTCGCCTCAGACGCCTTCTTCCCCTTCGCCGACGGTCTGGAGGCTGCGGCCTCTGCCGGCGCCACGGCGGTGATCCAGCCGGGCGGCTCGCAACGGGATTCTGAGGTCATCGCCGCTGCCGACCGCCTGGGCCTCGCGATGCTCTTCACCGGGATGCGGCACTTCCGGCACTAAGCCAGCAGGTAGCTGGCCGAATCCCAAAGCGCATAGATCCCGAAGCCGAAGATCAGCGCGCCGGACCAGCGCTTTACCTGCGGCATCCAGGAGGTGCCGATGCGCCCACGCGCCAGCAGCACCGCCATGGAGATGGAGACCCACCAGAGCGCTGACCCCAGGAAGACCCCCGCCACCAGCACCCCGGCCGACCCATAGCTGAGCGGGTTCCCGGCCAAACCCAGGGTCGCGAAGATCGTCAGGAAGGTGATGATGGTGATGGGGTTGGTAAGCGTCAGCATAAAGGTGGTGAGGAAGGTACCGGCCAAGCCAGCCCGCGAGGCACCGCGTTCCGGTGGCTTGCCGGGATAGAGGAAGAAGGCCGCCCCCAGGAAGATCAGGATCAAGCCGCCGATCCCGCGAATCCAATGCTCTTGTTCGATCAGGAAGTGCGAGACCGCGGCTATGCCGAAGCCCGCCACGGCGCCGAAGAAGGCATCGGCCACTGCAGCGCCAAAGCCAGCCGCCAGCCCGCCCGGAACGCCATAGTAGATCGCCCGCTTAATGCAGATCACAGCGACCGGCCCGACGGGCACGGCGATGATCAGCCCGGCGACGATGCCTTTCAGGAAGATGTCGAACCAAAGGCCCATCACGGCGAAAACGGCGGCTCCCGACCAGGCGCGCTGCTCTCTTCCCCGCAGTCTTTGCGTCGAGGGCCACCAACCTGCAGCCCGGAGCCAAAGAGGACCAGCACCAGAGCCGGCACCCTACTCGCGACGCTCGGCGCTGGCAAACACCAGAAGAGCAAGGCCGTGTCCTTCGGTCACCTGTTGTGAGTTCTCTATGTCACTGGCGTGACCAGGCGGCACCAGCCCGCTCCCCCGCCCGGCCACCCAATAGGATACTGGCGTGGGTGGCCGGGCGGGGGAGCGGGCTGGTGCCGCAAGCGATGAGCTTGCTCATCGCATCAGAGCGACTACCCCAAACCGTCCGGCATGGACTCTTTCTTCTGCGCCATAAAGGCCTGCAGCGCCTCGTCGATGGCAGGATCGAGCGCTGGCTGTTCGTACTCGGCCAAGAGCTGCTTCCACAGCGTATTGGCGCGCTGCTCGGCCGACTGCTCGCCCTCCGACGACCACTGCTCGAAGGAGTTGTTGTCGGCGATGGTCGAGCGATAGAAGGCAGTCTCGAAGTTCGCCCGGGTGTGCGCGCAGCCCAGGTAGTGCTTGCCCGGCCCCACCTCGCGGATGGCATCCAGCGCCTGGCCATTCTCCGACAGGTCCACCCCGCCGGCCAAGACTTGCATCATCCCCAGCTGATCGGCGTCCATCACCAGTTTCTCGTAGGAGGTCACCAGGCCGCCTTCCAGCCAGCCGGCCGAGTGCAGCACGAAGTTTACCCCGCCCAGCAGGGTCGGCAGCAGGGTCTGCGCTGACTCATAAGCCGCCTGCGCATCGGCAACCTTGGAGCCGCAGAGCGACCCGCCGGAGCGGAAGGGCACGCCCAACCTCCGGGCCAGCGCTGCCATGCCATAGAGCACCAAGGAGGGCTCTGGCGTGCCGAAGGTCGGTGCGCCGGACTGCATGGACATGGAGGCCGCGAAGGAGCCGAGAACCATCGGCGCACCGGGGCGGACCAGCTGTGCGAAGGCCAGGCCGGCCATGGCCTCGGCCAGGGTCTGCGCCATGGTACCCGCCACCGTCGTCGGTGACATGGCGCCAGCCAGGATGAAGGGGCTGACGACCACTGCCTGATTGGCGCGGGCGTAGACCTTCAGGGCGCCGAGCATGGTCTCGTCGAAGACCATCGGCGAGTTCGCGTTGATCAGCTGGATCATCACGCAGTTCTGGTCGACGAAGTCTTCGCCGAAGACCAGCTTGGCCATGGCCACCGAGTCCTCGGCCCGCTCCGGCGCGGTGACCGAACCCATGAAAGGCAGGTCGGAGAGGCTCAAGTGGCTATAGACCATGTCCAGGTGACGCTTGTTCACCGGCACATCGACCGGCTCGCAAACCGTGCCGCCCGAGTGGTGCAGGGAGGGCAGCAGGTAGGTCAGCTTCACGATGTTGCGGAAGTCTTCGATGGTGGCGTAGCGCCGGCCCTCGTCCAGGGTGCGCACGAAGGGCGGGCCATAGACCGGCGCGAAGACCGTGTTCTTACCGCCAATGGTGACCGAGCGCGCCGGGTTGCGGGCATGCTGAACAAAGGTCGCCTGAGCACTCTTCTGAATGATCCCACGGCAGAGACCCTTGGGAAAGCGGACCAACTCGCCCTCGATCGTCGCGCCGGCCTCCTTCCAGATCTGCAGCGCCTCGGCGTCGCCACGGAACTCGATGCCAACCTCCTGGAGGATGGTCTCGGCATTGGCCTCGATGAGCTCCAGCCCCTCTTCGCTGACGATCTCCAGGGGCGCGATCTTGCGCTGGATGAAGGGCGCCTTCGCGGCATGATGCCCACTGCGCGCCGCCCGCCTGGCAGAGGCGCCGCCACCGCCCCGCCCGCGCCGGCCACGGTGCTGGTGGGCTTCGTTGTCCTGACCCTGCGGGTTCGTGTCGCTCATCGCTGATCCCCTTACCGTCTCCGCGAGCCCTTTGGCCGCGTGCGCTTTCTTGCAGAGGATTCTTCGGCCTTCGCCTGCGTCACTCTGTCGAGACGGCGACTTGGGTCAATCTGTCTGCGGCACGCGCCATAGGCGGCTTGCGTCCTCCCCTTGCCGCTTTCATGATGATGCCCGAGATAACTGTTAATCCGCAGTGTGTTGCTTTCCGGCACGGTCGCGCGCGCTGGAAACTAGGGTCAGGTGCGCCGCCTTGCAGGATCTATGAAGCAGTCAGACGCAAGCGCCACGGCAGTGGCAAAGACCGCCGGTCCTGATGGCATGGGCGGACCTACGCCCGAGGGGGCGGAGAACGAACGTATCAGCGACACCTTCCGCCGCTTCGTCGATGAGATCGGACCGCGCGAAACCACCCTGGGCGAGTTGGTTACAGCACTGGGCGACCGCTCGCTGCTGATCGCCATCGTCCTCTTCTCTTTGCCCAACTGCCTGCCGGCCCCGCCGGGCATTGGCTCGGTCTTCGCGCTGCCGGTCCTGATCGTGACCTGGCAGCTCTTGCGCGACTATCCGGCCTTGCGCCTGCCACCGAGACTGGCGCGCCGGCGGGTCTCGGCCAAGACGCTGAAGTGGATCGCCAAGAAGGGGCTTAAACCGCTCATCTGGGTGGAGCGGCGCTGCAAGCCGCGCTTTCCGCGCCTGATCAACACCCACACACACCGCTGGATCGCGGTTGCGATCCTGATACTCGCCCTCGTCGTCGCCTTCCCCGGCCCAGGGACCAACTTCCTCCCCGCCTGGGCCATCCTGGCAATCGCCGTCGGCCTCTTGGAAGGCGACGGCCTGATCGTGCTCGGCGGCCTGCTCTTCGGGATCGTGGCCATCGCCGCGGCCCTTCTTGCCTCCGCCGCCCTGATCGGCGGGGCCTACTTAGCGGTGGTGCACTTTTTTGGCTTGTAAGCATAGGATCTTGAGAATACTGCCACTCTCGCAGACCTCATCCTGAGCCTGTCGAAGGATGTGCCAAAGAGCTTGGTGCTCACGGCACTTTGTCGTGCATGCTCAAGACAAGGGATAGACTGAGAGCGATTTTCCTTTCGAGGCCTTAACACTTGTATATGAATACGACGGCAGCCTACCTCTACATTCTGCGTTGCGCAGATGGACACTACTACACCGGAACCACACGGCGCAGCTTGGAAGAGCGGGTGGGTGAGCACAATGCAGGTGTAATGAGCGACTACACGGCGAGGCGAAGACCTGTCACCCTGGTCTTCGCTCAGAACTTCACGCGTATCGTTGATGCAATCGAGGCAGAACGCCAGGTGAAAGGCTGGAGCCGGGCGAAGAAGGAAGCGTTGATTGAAGGCCGTTTCGATCTACTGCCTCACCTAGCGAGAAACAGACAGTAACCTTAGCGCTCCCAACGTCATCGTCATTTCATGGAGGAAGCTTCTCCAAAAGCGTTCTTCTCTTTGGCTCATGCTTCGACAGGCTCAGCATGAGGGGTGTGCTTATTGGATTTGATCCAGAGATCAATGAATGTTCTACACGCACTAACCTCTCGTGTCGGCTTCACACAATCAATCCCCCGCCAAGAGCGCCGTGCAGCGCAGCAGCAGGCGGCGGTGGCCGGTGAAATCGTTGATCGGGTAGTGCAGGGTGAAGCGGTTGTCCCACAGCACCAGATAGCCCGGCTGCCAGCGCAGGCGGCAGGTGAACTCCGGCGCCTCGATCCGCTTCGTCAGGAAGTCGATCATCGGCTTGCTCTCGGCCTCCGTCATCCCCTCGAAGCGGGTGGCGAACATACGGTTTAGGTAGAGACCTTCACGCCCGGTCGTCGGGTGGCGGCGCACCACCGGATGGGTCGCAGTCAGACCCTGCCGCTCCTCCCCGCCTGGACCGTAATAGCTGTGGAAGGCCCGCATCCCGCGCAGTTGGTCCTGCAAGGCCGGTGAGAGGCTCTCAAAGGCGGCTTGCGTGTTGGCGAAGGCCGTGTCGCCCCCCACCGGCGGCAGGATCACCGACTGCAGGATCGAGAGGTAGCCGGGCGGATCCTGGAAGGTGACATCGGCATGCCAGTCGTCGCCGCCGAAGAGGCGCTTGCCGTCGGCTTCTTTCCGCATCTCCAGGACCTCCGGCACGCCCTCGGCGAAGAGCACGTAGTCGTCTGCATGGTGCAGGAAGACCGGCCCGAAATGGCTGGTGAAGTCGCGCAAGGCCGCTGCGTCCAACGCTTGATCGGCAAAGGCACAGACCAGGTAGCGGCCCATCACCGCTCTAACGCCCGCCAGAGTCTCGTCCGAGGGCGTCCCGGAGAGCTCTGCGCCGGAGACGATGGCGCCGAAATGCGGCGTCAGAGGCTCAAGGCTCCAACCTTGCGGGAGGGAGAGCATGGGTCTGTCCTTTCTGAAAGCTGCGCTTAGCTTCTTGCATGAAGCGCTTTATCGCGCGCGTCTTGCCCAGAGCCGACAGAGGGCGGCGCACGTGTCGCAAAGCGGCATTCGCCCGTCGCTGCCGGCCAGGACCGGGGGAACGGGAGGCGTCTAGCTAGCGGGTGACGCCGAGAAGAGGCGACAGACTTCGAGCTGAATGGGAACCAAGACCATGAAGAGCCATGCGCGGGTAGTCGTTATCGGTGGCGGCGTTTGCGGCGTCGGCGCCCTCTATCATCTGGCCAAGAAGGGCTGGACCGACGTGGTGCTGGTCGAACGCACGGAATTGACCGCCGGCTCCACCTGGCACGCCGCCGGCCTGCTGCCGCTCTTCAACATGAGCTATTCCGTCGGCCAGCTGCACCAGTACTCGGTCGAGCTCTACAAGAAGCTGGAGGCCGAGACTGGCCAAGCGGTCTCCTTCCACAACACCGGCAACCTGCGGCTCGCCTGCAACAACGACCGCATGGACGAGTACCGGAACTACCAGTGCACGGCCGAGACCATCGGCGTTGAAAGCCACCTGATCGACCGGGCGGAGATCGAGAAGCTCTGGCCGCTGATCAACGGCGAGGGCCTGGTCGGCGCGCTCTGGCACCCGACCGACGGCCATATTGCGCCGGTGGACGTCACCATGGCGCTGGCCAAGGGCGCCCGCATGGCCGGCGCAGAGATCTATCAGCAAACCGTCGTGACCGGCATCGAGCGCAGCAACGCCCAAGAGTGGATCGTCAAGACCAACAAGGGCGACATCACCTGCGAGCAGGTGGTCTGCGCCACCGGCAACTACGCCCGCCAGACCGCCAAGATGGTCGGCCTGGAAATCCCAGCGATCCCGGTCGAGCATCAGTACATCGTCACCGACGTCGACCAGACCCTGAAGGACTATCGCGACGGCGGCGCCCACGAGCTGCCGATCCTGCGCGAGAGTGACGCCCAGTACTACCTGCGCGAAGAGCGCCTGGGTTGGATCCTGGGACCCTACGAGATGGGTGCCCCTGCCCGCTTCATCGACGGCGTGGACGCCGGCTTTGAGAAGGACCTCTTCCCCGGCGATCTGGAGCGCCTGATGGTGCACGTGGAGGCCTGCATCAACCGCGTGCCCTCCTTCGAATCCGCCGGCATCAAGGACATCGTCAACGGGCCGATCTCCTACACGCCCGACGGCAACCCCATGGTCGGCCCCGCCTTCGGCCTGCCGAACTTCTGGATCTCTGAGGGGCACTCCTTCGGCATCACCGCCGCCGGAGGTGCTGGCTGGCAGCTGGCCGAGTGGATGGTTGAGGGCCAGCCCTCCGTCGACATGACCGGTGTCGACCCGCGCCGCTTCGGCGTCACCACCAAGAAGTTTGCTGCCATGAAGAATGAGGAGGCCTACTCCCACGTCTTCATCATCCACTACCCCATGGAGGAGCGGGAGGCCGCGCGCCCGGCCAAGACCGTGCCCTGCCACAGCCGCCTGGACGAGGCCGGTGCCGTCTGGGGCAGCCGTTTCGGCTGGGAGCGGCCGAACTGGTTCGCCCCCGCCGGCGTCGCCCGCAAGGACACTTACTCCTTCCGCCGCTCCAACTGGTTCCAACCAGTGGGCCAAGAGGTGGCCGCCATGCGGGAGCGCGTCGGCCTAATGGAGCTCTCCTCCTTCGCTAAGTACGAGGTCGAGGGTCCGGGCGCGCGCGATTGGCTGGACAGCATCGTCGCCAACGCCATCCCGAAGAAGATCGGCCGCATGACATTGGCCCACTCGCTCTTCCCCTCGGGCTCGGTGCGCTCGGAATACACCATCTCGCGCATGCCCGACGGGCTCTACGGCGAGCGCTTCTACATCGTCGGCCCGGGTGCGGCGCACGACATCGACTGGGACTTCTTCATGAAGAGCAGCCCCAAGGATGGCTCGGTCTTCGTCAAGGACGTGACCACACAGTACGGCGTGTTCGTCCTGGCCGGCCCGGCCGCCCGGACCGTCATGGAGCAGCTGGCCGACGGCGACATCACCAACGAGGCCTTCCCTTGGCTCACTATGCAGGAGATGGCCGTGGGCTTCGCACCGGGCGTGCGGGCGCTTCGGGTGAACTTCGTCGGCTCGCTGGGGTGGGAGCTGCATCACCCGATCGAGTACCAGACCCACCTTTTCGACGCGCTGGCCGCCGCCGGCAAGGCGGAGGGCCTGGGCCATGTCGGCATGCGGGCCATGGACTCCATGCGGCTGGAGAAGAGCTATCGGCTCTGGGGCACCGACCTCAATGCGGAGAACACCCTGCTGGAGGCCGGCATGGACCGCTTCATCCGCCTCAACAAGGGCGCCTTCACCGGCCGCGAGGCCTTGGTGGCGCAGCAGCAGGCTGGCGTGCCCAACAGCTTCTGCACCTTGGAGATCGATGCCGACGATGCCGATTCCTTCGGTAACGAGCCGGTCTTCATGGATGGCGAGGTGGTCGGCCGCGGCACCGCCGGCGGCTACGGCCACCACGTTAAGAAGTCGCTGATGCTGGGCTACATCCGCCGCGACGTGGCGGAGATCGGGCGGGACTGCCAGGTGCGGATCCTCGACCAGATGCGCCCGGCCAAGATCATCGCCGAGAGCCCCTACGACCCGGACAACACAGCGCTTCGGGCCTAATCTAAGGCGCCAGAAGCGAGCCTCTCACCAATAGTCCTGACCTCATCCTGAGCTTGTCGAAGGATCTGCCCCAAGCGCGATCATCTCCGTGGCACATCCTTCGACAGGCTCAGGATGAGGAAGAAGCTTTGGGCAAGTCTCCAGCTCCAAGAACGTCAAAACTCTTAAGTCGGTTCCTGGCAGTCAGCCCTGAGCGACTTGGCGCGGCGGCTCCACCGGCTCTGGCCGGGCGACGCCGCCGGGCATCTCCAGAGCGAAGGTCGTGCCCGCTGGGCCACTTTCGACCAGGGCAATGCGGCCGCCGTGCGCCTCGACGATCTCGCGCACGATGGCCAGGCCTAGGCCGCTGCCGCCTGCCCGTGCGGAGCCGGTGAAGGGCTTGAAGAGGTTGGCCCGGGCACGTGGCGGCAGTCCGGGGCCGTTGTCGGAGAGGCGCAGGTACCAGCTCTCCCCATCGTCGAAGACGCCTGCCGTGAGAGACAGCTGCGTGGCGCCGGCCTCGACTGCGTTCTGCGCCAGGTTGGCCAGCACGCGGTAGAGCTGCTCGCGGTCGGCCTGGACCACCAGATCCTGCGGCACCGTTACCATCCAGTCGACCTCCTCAGCTTCCGGTGCCACGAGCGAGCGGCGGACCTCGGTAAAAAGCTCCGGCAGGCTGACCCGGCCGGTCTCCATCCGCATCTCACCACCGCGTGCGAAAGCCAGGGTGCGGGCGCAAAGATCCACGGCACGATCGATCGACTTGATCAGAGTCGGGGCCACCCGCCGTACCCGGGGGTCGGCCGAATCGGCCATGGAATCCGAAACCAGCCGCGCTGTCGTCAGAATGTTGCGCAGGTCGTGATTGATCTTGGAGACGGCGATGCCCAGGGCTGCGAGGCGGGACTGTTGGCGCAAGGAATCGCGCAGGCCTTGCTCCATTTCCGCCAGCGCCGTTTCCGCCAGACCGATCTCGTCACTGCGCTTGCCGGTGGCCGCGTAGATCGGGCTGCTTTCCGGGTCATCCTGAAAGGCGACCATGTTCTCGGTCACCCGGCGCATGGGCCGCACCAGCAGCAGGTGCAGCGAGAGGTAGACCAGGCTGGCGGTGATCAAGGAGATCACCAGAGAGGAAGAAGATCCGAAGCGCGAACTGGCGCAGATCCTCCATCAGCGGCGCGTCGTCGATGACGATGGCGACCGTCGCGCCGGACACCTGCGGCGAGGTGCCAACCACGCGGATTACCTGGTTGCCATAGCTCATCAGACCGCCCAAGGCCTCGCTGATCAGATCCAAGGTGCCGCTGGTGGTGAGATCGACGGTGCGGGCCACCGGCTGCGGCGGCTCACCGGCCATCAGCATCAGCTTACCGTGCAGATCGGTGCCGACGGAGACTGAATAGGCGCCGACGTGCGACAGCAGCTCCGCCTCCAGCTCCGGGCTGATGGCCAGGTTCGGGGTCGCTGCGAGCGCTAGGACGGCCAGGTGGCCGGCGGCCAGCCGCTCTTCCAGCCAGGTCTCCCAGTAGCGCCCAACCGAAGGCGCAAAGATCAGCACTTCGGCCACCATAACGAAGCCTATGGTCAGCCACAGCAGGCGGGCCGACATGCTTTGCCAGGGTTTGGGCAAGCCCTTCTTCATGCCTGAGCTTTAAGCAAAAGCTGCGTGAAGACCAAGCCTTCTCTCGAGTCCCGCGCTAACCCAGCTTCTTCAAGAGCGCCACCAGAACACGGCTGCGCTTGGAGAAGAGCTTTGGCGTATAGAAGGACCCCGCGGCCCGTTTGGAGACCTCTCCCAAGGTTGGATAGGGGGCGACGGTGGTCGCCAGCGCGGAGATCTTGAGGCCCTGCTCCAAGGCCAAGACCCAAGGCTGGATCAGCTCGCCGGCGTGGTGGCCCAGGATCGAGGCGCCGAGGATCTTCCCCTTCTTGGTGGTGATCACCTTGGCAAAACCGCCGGTCGCTCGCTCCGTCTGGGCGCGGTCGTTCTCGTGGAAGGACCAGCGCAGGATGTCGATCTCCTGGCCCGCGGCCAGCGCCTGCTCTTCGCTGAGGCCCACGGTGGCCAGCTCTGGGTCGGTGTAGGTGACGCGCGGCACCACCAGCCGGTCGGCACGAGCCGGCAGGCGGAAGGCGATGGACTTGATCAACACGCCGGCATGGGCACCAGCCAGATGGGTGAACTGCAACCCGCCGGCGGCGTCTCCGGCGAAATAGATGCGCTTGTTGCTGCTGCGCAGGCGCTTATCGACCTGCGGCCTGCCCGACTCCAGCGCGATCTCCGCCTTCTCCAGATCCAGGCCGCCGTAATCGGCGCGCCGGCCGACCGCGACCAAGAGATGGCTACCGATCACCGTCTCCGTCTGACCGTTCTGTTCCAGAGAGACCGCGATGCTGCCCGCCTGGTTCTCGACCTTTGTCGCCTCCCAGCGGCTCTTGATCTCCACCCCTTCCTCGGCCAGGCGTTCGGCCAGCAGGACGGCCTGTTCCCGGTCTTCGCGCGCCAGCACCTCTTCGCGCTCGACCAGGGTCACCCGGCTGCCCAAACGCACGAAGGCCTGGGCCATCTCACAGCCGATGGGGCCGCCGCCTAATATGATCAAGTGTTCCGGCTGCTCCTTGAGGTGGAAGAGCGTTTCGTTGGTCAGGTAAGGCGCCTCGGCCAGGCCGGGGATCGGCGGGATGAAGGGGCGCGAGCCGGTGGCGATGACGAAGCGGCGTGCGGCGATGACCTGGTCGCCGGCCGCCATACGCGTGGGGCTCAGAAACCGGGCTTCCTCGCGCAGCACTGTCACGCCGAGCCCCTCAAAGCGCGCTTGCGAGTCCATGGGCGCGATGGCCGCGATGACTCCCTGCACATGCGCCATGACAGACGGGAAATCGACCTTGGGCGCCTCTGCGGTGACGCCGAGCGCCGCAGCCTTGCGCCAGGCAACCGCGGCGGAGCCGGCCGCCAGCAGGGCCTTGGAGGGGACGCAGCCGCTGTTCAGGCAGTCGCCACCCATCTCCCCGCGCTCGATCAAGACGACGGAGAGGCCGAGCTGCGCTGCCCCTGCAGCGGTGGAGAGCCCAGCCGAGCCGGCGCCGACGATGCAGAGGTCGCAGGAGATCGTTGGGTCCGGATCAGCCATTCTGGCGTTTCCGCGCCTGCCATCGCTTATAGCCCACCGGCAGCAGAGCGAAGAGCGCCAGGCCGACCAGCGGCAGGAAGATCTTGGGCTCCAGGATCAGGCTCAAGTCCGGCGTCTCGCCGCGCGCCAAGACAGCGCCCAGCCCGTTGCCAAGTGCGGTGTAGACCACCACGCCAGGGATGATGCCCATCGCGGTTGCCAGCACATAGATGCGCAAGGGCACACCCAGCAGGGCCGGGACCAGATTCACCAGCCAGAAGGGGAAAATCGGCAAGAGCCGCAGCACCAAGAGATAGCTGAAGGCATCCTCGCGAAAGCCTTTCTCCATCCGCTTCAGCCAAGGTCCGGCGCGCGACATGAAGGTATCATGGAGAGCGCCTCGCGCAGCCAGGAAGACGATCATCGAGCCTGCCGTAGCGCCCAGCACCACCCAGATCGAGGCCATGACGACACCGAAGAGGGCACCGGCTACCACCGTGACCAGGGTCGCCAAGGGCAAGGAAAGCGCGGTCAGCAGGCTGTAGAGCAGCATCAGCGAGATCCCGGCCAGGAAGGGGTTCGCCGCCGTCGTCTGCTGCAGCCAGGCCCAATGGTCACCCACCGTCTTGAAGGAGATACCACCAGCTGACCAGAGGTAGGCAAAGGCCAGGAGCGAGACCGAGATGAGCAGAACAAAGGGCAACCAACGCCGCCAGCCGCTCTTCTTCTTGGCGACCTCCGGCGGCGCCGCTTCGCGCGGATCCTCGCTCTTTGCGCTGGTCACCGTCATCCTCTCCCCCGCAGATCCGATTGCCTGGTCTTAAAGCCAGACTTCTAGATGAGCCTGCCGGACAGCAGCGCGCAGTAGAAACCACGTCACAAGGGCGTGAAAGTCTGCCTGCAAGCGCGCGGGCCAGAGCGGCGTTGACAGAGCTGCCTGCAGGTCCCTATATGCCGGGTTCGCGGGCGCCGCAGCCTGATTTCTGCGGGCGTCTGTTTATGTCCTATCCGATCTTTTGTCAGGAGTACTCACGGTGAAGCGCACCTTCCAGCCCAGCGTCGTGGTCCGCAAGCGCCGCCATGGTTTTCGCGCGCGCATGGCGACGCCGGGTGGCCGCAACGTCCTGCGCCGCCGGCGCGCCCGTGGCCGCAAGCGTCTCTCCGCTTAGAGCAGAGAGGTCTTAGCCCCGGCATGGCAGCCAGGCTCGTCCACTTAAAGAAGCGCACCGACTTTCTGCAGATCGCGAAAGCCGGGCGGAAGTGGGCTATGCCGGGTCTCGTGCTACAGGCAGGCAGCGCCGCTGCGGAGCAAGAGGCCCCGCGCCTCGGCCTTACGGTCAGCCGCAAGGTCGGCAACGCGGTGACCCGCAACCGCGCCAAGCGGCGTCTGCGTGCGCTCGCCAACGAGCTGCTGCCCGGTCATGGCCGCGCCGATCTCGACTATGTCTTGATCGGGCGCGCCCATACCCCGACGCGTGCCTATGGCGCACTGCGCAGCGACCTGATGACAGCGCTGGAACGGGTGAACCGGGATCGAAAGGCCGCTAAGAGTCAAGAGAGGGGAGCACGCGCGGTCTCGCGTGGGGGCGCGTGACGCTTGGCTGGCGGCAGGCGCTGCGGTGGGTGGCCATCGCGCCCTTCCTTGCACTCATTTGGCTCTATCGGATCTTCCTCTCGCCCTTTCTTGGCCGGCAGTGCCGTTTCCTGCCGACCTGTTCGGCTTACGCCGAAGAGGCCTTGCGCGAACAGGGGCTCATCCGCGGCGGCTGGCTGGCGCTGCGACGCTTAGCTCGCTGTCATCCTTGGGGGGGATCGGGATACGACCCGGTGCCGAAGCGATGCACGCACGCTCATGGTCAGCCCGATCCCCAGGCTAACACCCAGGCCAGCGCAGCGTCGTCAGGCCGGCAGCGCAGTCCTCTCAGACAGCGCGCCAGCTGACCCAAACCGGCTTTTGTAACAAGGCACCTTCATGGATCAGAAGAACCTCATCCTGGCCATTGTTCTCTCGGTGGTCATCATTCTGGGCTTCAACTTCTTCCTGGTGCCCGACAGTCCGCTGCCGACGGCAACCCAGCAGAGTGAGACCCAGAGCGGTGACGCGCGCGACGGCATCCAGCCAAGGATCTCGCAGGAGGAGGTCAGCACCCCTGCCGCTGAACCGCTGACCCGGGAAGAGGTGCTGGCCCAGGATCCGCGTATCGCCATCGATACCGACCGCCTCTCCGGTTCCATCGACCTGCGCGGCGCGCGTATGGACGACCTGATCCTCAAGGACTATCACGTCGAACTCAGCAAAGAGAGCCCGAACGTCGAGCTGCTGGCACCGCGCGGTGCCGCCCATCCCTATTTCGCCACCCTGCGCTGGCTGACTTCAGATGACATCCCGGTCCCGGACCGCGACACCATCTGGCAAGCCACGCCAGATACGCTCACCGTCGATACGCCGGTCACGCTCCATTGGGAGAACGGCCAGGGCCAGCGCTTCGAGATCGATATCGCGGTCGACAACAACTATCTCTTCACCCTGACCCAGCGGGTCATCAACCGCGGCAATCAAAGCGTCCGGGTCCAGCCCTATGGCCTGGTGAACCGGGTCGGCATTCCGCCCACCTTGGACACCGCCTTCATCGTGCACGAAGGCCTGGTCGGCGTCCTAGACGAGACCTATGAAGAGGTCGACTACGACGACGTCGCCGATGCGCCGCGCGGCATCATCGAGCAGCGGAGCACCGGCGGTTGGATGGGCTTCTTCGACAAGTACTGGACCGTGCTGCTGATTCCGCAGCAGGACCAGGTGGTCGATGCCCGCTTCACCAACCGGCGCAGCGGCGCGGAAGACGTCTACCAGACCGACATGGCCTATGATCCAGTCGACGTTCCCCCCGGCGTGATGGAAGAGCACTCCTTCCGCCTCTACGCCGGCGCGCGCGAGCCGAATCTGATCGACCGCTACAACGACGAATACGGGATCGACAAGTTCTACCTGGCCGTCGACTACGGCTGGATCTTCTTCCTGGCGCGCCCGATCTACCTGGCGCTCAACTGGTTCCACGGTCTGGTCGGCAACTTCGGCGTCGCCATTTTGCTGCTGGTCGTCTGCGTGCGCATCCTGCTCTTCCCGCTGGCCAACAAGGCCTACAAGTCCATGGCCAAGATGCGCAAACTGCAGCCGCGTATGCTGGAGCTGCGCGAGCGCTACAAGGAGGACAAGCCGCGCTTCCAGAAGGAGATGATGGGTCTCTACAAGAAGGAAGGCGCCAACCCCGTGGCCGGCTGCCTACCGATGCTGCTGCAGATCCCCATCTTCATCGCGCTCTACAACGTGCTCTACGGCACCATCCTGATGCGCCACGCGCCCTTCTTCGGCTGGATTCAAGACCTCTCGGCGCCTGATCCCACCTCTTGGATGAACCTCTTCGGGCTGCTGCCTTACGAAATCCCCAATCTGGGCCTCTTGGGCTTCTTCTCGCTGGGCATCTGGCCGCTCTTGATGGGCATTTCCATGTGGGCGCAGTACAAGCTGAACCCGCAGCCGACCGATCCCTTGCAGGCCAAGATCTTCGCCTGGATGCCGGTGGTCTTCACCTTCATGCTGGGCCACTTCGCGGCCGGTCTGGTGATCTATTGGGCCTGGAACAACCTGCTCTCCATGGGCCAGCAGGTGATCATCATGCGCCGCCAGGGCATCCCCATCGGGGGCAAGATGCCGCCGATCACCTTGGGACCGCTGGGCGGCAGCCACGATCAGGACAAGAAGCCGGAGCTGGAGTCCAAGCCCGAGCCGGAGCCGGAAGACGAGCCGGAGCCCGCCAAGCCGGCTGAGGAGAAGACCTCCAGCCGCCGCCGCACGCCCTCCAAATCGGGCCGACGGCGCTCCAACCCCGCCGCGAAGAAGCGGCGGCGCAACTAGGGCCCGCGCTCTTGCCTGACCGTGACCAACCGGCGGGCCTTGATGACGAGGACGCAGCCTTCGCCCGCTGGCTCTTCGCACAGCCCTGCCTCTTCTTCGCCGGTGCTGCCAGCGAGGAACGCCTGCCGCCCTCCCAGGTGCCGGAGGTTGCCTTCGTCGGCCGCTCCAATGTCGGCAAGTCCAGCCTGGTCAACGCGCTGACCGGGCAGAAGACCTTGGCCAAGGTCTCCCGCACGCCGGGCCGGACCCAGCAGCTGAACTTCTTCGATCTAGCCGGACGGCTGACACTGGTCGACCTGCCTGGCTATGGCTATGCCAAGGCCGCCAAGACCTCGATCGAGGCCTGGACCCAGCTCACCCAGCGCTATCTGAAAGGCCGGCGTGGGCTGGAGCGGGTCCTGGTGCTGATCGACGCCCGCCACGGCCTGAAAACCAGCGACCGCTCGGTGATGGAGGCCTTGGACGAGGCCGCGCGCCCCTACCAGCTGATCCTGACCAAGGGCGATCTGGTGAAGGCAGCCGGTCGGGAGAGCCTGGTCGCCAAGGTGGCTGAAGAGGCAGCCAGGTTTCGCGCGGCCCATCCGCAGGTCATCCTGACCTCGGCAGAAAAGGGCTG
>JBCBSF010000062.1:0-32382 GCA_039819325.1 Pseudomonadota bacterium
TTCCTCGTCTTGAGCAGCGAGCGCGAGCGAGCGCCCGTCGAAAGGCGGGGAAGAACTCTTGGCAATAACTGTTCACACCAAGACTCTTCACGCTCTAGACGAGCGCGCGAATCGAGACAGACCTCAAGCCGTCATCTTCGGGTCGCCGTCCACAGCAGAGAAGGGCTCGCGGGCGAAGATGCGGCGGACCATGGGCTCGAAGTGCTCCAGCGACTTGGTCTCGAAGTCGGGGTCGAAGGCCGCCTGGTCCCAGGCCTCGCAGAAGTATGCGCAGGCGTCGAACCAGGGATGGTCGCGGTACTTCTCGCGGGCGTGCTGGTCCATGCCGATGTGGTGCCAGAAGTAGAGGCCCTGGAAGATGCCGTGCTTGTCCACGACCCAGTGCACCTTTTCGCTGACGTAGGGGCGCAGCAAGCTGGCAGCCAAGGCGGCGTGGTCGTCCGGCGCCACCAGGTCGCCGATGTCATGCAGCAATGCGGCGACGATCCACTCCTCGTCTGCGCCATCCAGTTCGGCCCGGGTGGCGGTCTGCAGCGAGTGGGTTAAGCGGGTCACCTGATAGCCGGCTTCCGGCCCGCCGGTGGCGACCAGCAGATCCAGGATTGAATCGACGTGGCGGTGCTGCTTGGTCGTCTCATGCAGGCCCATGAGCAGCTCATAGTCAGCCTTGGTACCCTGCTTCATCTCACGGAAACTAACGGTCTGCATGAATTTATCCTCAGCTTACGGCTTGGTGGCGCTAGGGCCTTCCCAGGGGGGCGCTTCCAACTGACTCGTGTCGCCGGCGAGCAGCTTGTCCAGCGCCTCTTCGACCTGCTGCAGTGGCGTCTCCCAGTCCTCTGCCGTCAGCACGCGGAAGAGGCGGAGGCTGGGGTACCAGGGCGTATCCTCACGCTGCAACAGCCAGCGCCAGTCCGGCACGTGGGGCAAGATCACCCAGGCCGGCACGCCGATCGCACCAGCGATGTGCACCGTGGTGTTGTCGATGGAGATCACCAGGTCGCAGCCAGCCACCTGATCGGCGAAGGCCCCCAGGTCGGCGACGGGATCGACGTCGTCGTGAAAGACCTCGATCCCAGTCTTCTCGGTAACCGCTTTACGCTCTTCCTCGGTATCGCCGTACTGCAGATCAACGAGGCGCACGCCGGGCTTGGCGCAGAGGGTTGCCAGACGCTCCAAGGTGACGGAGCGCTTGCGGCCTGTAGTGCCCTTACTCTTCCAGGAGATGCCGATGACCATCTCGTCGCCCTCGCGCTTGTAAGTGCGGGGGTTCATCGGCTCCATGTAGGCCTGTTTGGAGGGGATGGTGTCGATGCGGGTGTTGCAGATCCGCAGCAGATGGCCCATCGGCACGTGCGTATCGAAAGGTGGCAGATTGATGCCGGCGATGGAGGCATGCGGGCGCACAAGGATGCGTGGCCAGTGGCGGAAGGAGTGCTTCAGAATCTCCTTCAAGGAGGGCTGCACTTCGACCACGATCTCAGCCTGCGGGTGCTTTTCCGCCAGGATCGGGATGTAGCGGCAGAACTGCACCGTGTCGCCGACGCCTTGCTCCAAGTGGATCAGCAGGATCTTGGTGCCCAGCCGCTCGCCGTTCCAGAAGTTCTCCTTGAAGGGGCGCAGGCTCGCCTTGAACTCCGGCGTGCCCCAGCGCGACTCGTAGCGCTCCAGCCCAACGGCATAGTCGCCGATCAGCAGGCGGGCATGCGCCTCGTTCCACTTCGGCGTCGGGTTGTTGGGCGCGATGGCCTGGGCCTGGGCCTGACGATTCAGAGCCTCTTCGACGAAGCCCGACTCCTTCATCGCCACGCCCCAGTTGGACAGGACCTCAGGGTCGTCGGGATAGAGCTTGGCCAGCGCCGCGCAGTTCTCCATGGCGTCGCGCACCTTGCCCTGGGCCAAGAGCACAACGGCCAGGTTGGTGTAGCCTTCCTTGCCCTCCGGATTGACCGTGATGGCCTCGCGGCAGGCCTCTTCGGCCTCGTCCGGCCGCTCCAGCTTCAGAAGTGCCTGAGCCCGGTTGGCATGCGCGCGGGCGTAGTCCGGCTTCAGCTCAATCGCTTTGTTGTAAGCCGCCAGAGCCTCCTCGTACCGGTTCTTCGGCATCAAGGCTTGGCCCAGGTTGTTATGCCCCTCCGGCATCTCCGGCTTCAGCGCGATGCCCTTCTCGGCCGCGCGGATCGCCTCGTCGATCAGGTTCTGGTTCTTGGCGACCGCGGAGAGGTTCAACCAGGCCTCGGCCCAATCAGGCTTGGCCTTGACGCAGCGCCGGTAGGCCAGAACGGCGGCGGACTTGTCGTTGCAGGCGTCGGCGGCGACCGCGAAGTGGAAGAGGATATGCGCGTCGCAGTCTTCACGCTTGATGAAGGGCTTGGCGGCGGCCGCCACGTCGCGATGGCGGTTGCCGCGGATAAGCGCGGCGCAGAGCGCGCGGCCGGCCTCTTGGTCGTTGGGATTGGCCTTCAGGCGCTGGCGCGCCTCCCTCACCGCATCGCGCCAGTGCCGCTGGGGCTTCACCTCGTCTTTCACCGCCTCGGCAACGTCCATCTCACCCAACTCCACCTTATCGCTTTGCTGACAATGGGCCTGACAGTCAGGCCGCCTCTGCCTTGGCCATCCGCTCGACCAGGGCCGCGGCGACGTCCGGCAGCATCAGCTCCCAGTCATCCGGCAGCGTCTGCCGAAAGAGCCGCGCGGTGGGATACCAGGGGCTGTCCTCGCGGTCCAGCAGCCAGCGCCAGTGCGGCGGCTGGTTCAAGACCAGCCAGGTCTCTTTACCCAAGGCCGCAGCCAGGTGGGCAGAGGCACAGTCCACCGCCACGATCAGATCGCAGCCAGCAATGATATCGCTCCAGGGGCCCAGTGCAGTACCAGGAGGCACGCCCTTGGCATTCTGCACGGCGATGCCTTCGCTGCGGTTAAGGTGCCGGCACTCAGCCTCGGTATCGCCTTCCTGCAGATTGATCAGCCGCGCCCAAGGGCGCTGCAAGGTGCGCGCCAGCTTGGCCAGCGGCACCGAGCGTGCCTTGCCGTTCGTCTCGTCCAAGCTACGCCAGGCAATACCAACGGCCAGCTCCTTCTCCGAGGCCGCGCGCTTGGGCGCCTTGGCGTAGAGGTAGGCCTTGGCCGAGGGCACGTTGGACACGGTGGTCTGCGCGCGATGCGGGGCGGAGAGAAGCGGCAGATAGACGTCAGCCAGGCTCTCACTGGGTCCGGAGACCACCTGCAGACGCTCGACGCGGGAGAAGCTGCGCCCGATCAGCTCTTGGGCCTGAGGCTGCACCTCCAGGACGATGCTGGCCTGCGGGAAACGGCGCAGGATGACCGGGGCATAGCGGCAGAACTGTAGCGTGTCCTCAAGACTGGGCGCCAGGCCGAGGAGGAGAGTCTTGCTACCCAGCGGGCTGCCATCCCAGAGAGGCGGGCGCTTGGTCTTGCTCTCGCTTTCCGGACCCGGCAGCTCCAGCCGTGCCTCATAGCCGGCGAAGCCCGGCGGCAGCTTGCCTTGCAGCAGTTGGATCTCGGCCAGCAGCACGCGCGCTGCCGCATCCTTCTTGTCCTTGGCCAAGACGGCATCGCAGGCCTTCTTGGCCTTGTCGATCTCGCCTGCCCGAAAGGCCTCTCGCGCAGCCTCAACCGCTGCCGTCGCGTCGCTCATAGCGCTCTCCACTCTCTCTTGCGGCGATGAGCAGTCTCATCGCGCGGCACCGGCCCTCTCCCCCTCCCGGCCACCCAATAGGATACTGGCGTGGGTGGCCGGGAGGGGGAGAGGGCCGGTGCCGGGCAACAGGTCACGCCAGTGACCCTAGTTGCAATACACCGCAGACAAGGCCACGGGCGAGGCGCAGTGGTCAAGCCACCAAGAGGAACAGCAGGCCTCTAGCGTGCGCGCCGGCGACGCCGGCCTTCCTGCGCGCCCTCTTGCGTGCTCTGCGCGCGCTTGGGCGCTGGCAGGTCGACGACCTTGGCCAGCTCCGGGAAGGGGTCGCAGGCATGCGGCATGGACATGGCGGCCACGAAGTGCTCCTGAAAGGCCGGCTCGACCGCGGTCTCCACCTTCTCCACCGCCCGCACGACGGCCTCGATCTCGTCGCGCGCCTTCTGGTTGAGAAGCGCGATCCGCGCCCCGGTCGAGGCGGAGTTGCCGGCTGCATGCACGTGGTCCAAGGCGCAATCGGGGATCATGCCCAGCACCATGGCGTACTTGACGTCGATATGGCTGCCGAAGGCGCCGGCCAGCATGATCCGCTCCACCCGGTCGACCTCCAGGCGGTCCATCAAGAGCCTTACGCCGGCATAGAGCGCCGCCTTGGCCAGCTGGATCGCGCGCACGTCGGTCTGGGTAATGCGGATCTCCGGCTCGCCGGCACGCAGCAGATAGGCGAAGGTCCGGCCGTCGGCTTGCACCCGCTCGCTCTTGGTCGCCATGGCGCCATCCACCGTGCCGTCCGCTGCGAGGATGCCGGAGAGGTACATCTCAGCGATGGCCTCGATGATCCCGGAGCCGCAGATGCCAGTGATGCCGGTGCTCTTTGTCTCCTTGCCGAAGTCCGGGTGGTCGGACCAGAGATCGCAGCCGATGACCTTGAAGCGCGGTTCAAGTGTCTCCTTGTCGATGCGCACCCGCTCGATCGCGCCAGGGGCGGCGCGTTGGCCGCCGGAGATCTGCGCGCCCTCGAAGGCCGGGCCGGTCGGCGAGGAGCAGGCCAGCAAGCGATCCTTGTTGCCCAGCACGATCTCGGCGTTGGTGCCGACATCGACCAGCAGGGTCATCTCATCGCGCAGATAGGGCGTCTCGGACAGAATACAGCCGGCCGTGTCCGCGCCAACGTGGCCGGCGATGCAGGGCAGCACATAGACGCGCGCATCCTCGCCCACGTCGAGGTCAAGCTCCGAGGCCCAGAGGGTTAGGCTTGAGTTCAGCGTCAGCGCAAAAGGGGCGCCGCCCAGCTCCGTCGGATCGATGCCCAGCAGCAGATGGTGCATGATGGGATTGCCGACGAAGGTCAGGTTCAAAATCAGCTCTTTGCTGATGCGGGCATCCTGCGCCACCTCGTCGATGAGACTGTTGAGCGCCTCGCGCACCGCGACGGTCATCTCCTTGTCGCCGCCGGGGTTCATCATGACGTAGGAGACCCGGCTCATCAGATCCTCACCGAAGCGGATCTGCGGGTTCATCAACCCAGCCGATGAGATCACCTGACCGGTCCGCAGATCGCAGAGGTGCGCTGCGATGGTGGTGGAGCCGACATCGACGGCGATGCCATAGGCGCGTTCGACGAATCCGGGCCAGACAGCGGTCACCACCTGACCGCGATGCACGGCGACGGTCACCTTCCAATCGCCATCGCGCAAGGCCTTCTGCAGGCCCTGCAGCATCTTCAGGTCGTACTCCAGCTTGGTCTCGACGTTCCACTCGCGGTCCAGCGCGGCGTGCAGCCGTTCCACATCGCCGGTGGGATTGTGCATGTCCGGCTCTTCCACCTCGACGTAGTAGAGGCGGATTGCCGGGTCGAGCTTGATGTCGCGCACCTCGGCACGCTTGCGCACGACCTGCTTGAAGACCTGGCTGTCGGGCGGGACATCGATGACGGCATTGTCCAAGAGCCGCATCTGGCAGGAGAGGCGCCGGCCAGGCTTCATGCCCTTCTTGCGGGCATAGCGGGCCTCGACCTCGTTGCCGGGCGAGACGTGGTCGGCCCGGCTGACGATGCCGTGCTTGGCGAACTCTCCCTCGCTCACCAAGCACTGGCAGCGCCCGCAGATCCCGCGCCCGCCGCAGACCGTGTCGATATCGACGCCCAGACTGCGCGCCGCCTTCAGGACCGGGGTCCCAACGGGAAAGAGCCCCCGCCGGCCAGAAGGCGTGAAGACGACTAGGGCCTGCTTGGTTTGGCCGTCACCGTCTCCGACCAGTGCCTCTGCCTGTTCGGCGCTCTTGGGATCGAGAACCTCGTTCATCGGCGGCCTTTCGGGCTCTTGGTTGTGGGGTTTAGATCAAGCAGTGGCGCGGCGGCGGCGGCGCTCTCCCCGCTCGGCGCGGGCGCCCTCGGCTTGGCCGGCCGGTGCCGGCTCGCGATAGGTCTTGATCCAGGCTTTGCAGTCGCGATCACGGTGCATCAGCACGTCAGAGGCGCGGATGCAGCCCATGTCCTCGCTGTGCAGCGGGTTCATGATCGCTGACGTCATGCCAAAGCCTGAGGCCATGGCCAGGAAGACGCCATTCATCATGCGCCGGTTCGGCAGCCCGAAGGAGATGTTGGAGGCACCGCAGGTGGTGTTCACGTCCAGCTCTCTGTGCAGGCGGGTCAGCAGGTGGAAAACCTGCTTGCCAGCAGTCCCCATGGCGCCGATCGGCATGACCAGCGGGTCGACGACCACGTCATCCTTGGGAATGCCATGGTCCTGCGCCCGCTCGACGATCTTCTTGGCGACCTCGAAACGCACGTCGGGGTCTTCCGAGATGCCGGTCTCGTCGTTGGAAATGGCCACGACCGCCGCGTTGTACTTCTTCACTAGCGGCAACACGTCTTCCAGGCGGTCTTCCTCGCCGGTGACGGAGTTCACCAGAGGCTTGCCTTGGTAGACCGAGAGGCCGCTTTCCAGAGCCGCAACGATGGAGCTGTCGATGGAGAGCGGGACGTCGGTCAGCGACTGCACCAGCTTGATCGACTCGGCCAGGATGGCGGGCTCGTCGGCCAGCGGGATGCCGGCGTTCACGTCCAGCATCTTGGCGCCGGCGGCTACCTGGGCCAGGGCGTCGGCCTCTACCGTCGAATAGTCGCCGGCCGCCATCTCGGCCGCCAGCTTCTTCCGGCCGGTCGGGTTGATCCGCTCTCCAATAATGCAGAAGGGCTGATCGTAGCCGATCACCACCGTCTTGGTCTTCGACGATACTTCCGTGCGGGCCATCCGCGTCCGTCCTTCTTCCCAGGCGAAAAAACAAAATAGGACGCAGGCGGAGATGGGCCGAAAGCCCCCCTTCCCTTCCTCATCCCGGCTCGACCATGGACTGGTCTCACGCTCTAGAGTGAAGCGCTGCGACCCGAGCCGGCTGACCGAAAAACGACGTGGACTGTCTGAGACGCGCAGGTTATGTGACCAGGTGCGTCGAGGCTGCGATCGCCTAGGAGAGCACGGCCTCAAAACCCTCGAACTCGGGGTGGCCCAGGTAAATCTCGCGCGAGGAACCGGCACCGGCGTGCGCCTTGCGGAAGGCCTCCGACTTGGTCCAGGCCTCGAAGGCAGCATGGTTCTCCCAAATCGTATGGGAGGCATAGAGGCAGTGATCGTCGCGCACCGGGCCCTTCAAGAGGTGAAAGTCCTTGAAGCCTGGGACGCTTTCCAGCTGAGAGTCACGGTTGCGCCAGATCTCTTCGAAGGCAGCTTCCTCGCCCAGTTTGATCTTGAAGCGGTTCATGGCGATGTACATAGCCGTCTCTCCTGTTCGATGGGCCCTATCTGCCTCCTGACATGACACTGCCCTTGAATGAGATCAATTATCATCTGCTTGAAAGAGGTGCGTCCGCATGACCCGACAGCTCATCTCCTCCGGCTCCAGCTTCGAGGCCTTGGCCGGCTACAGCCGTGCCGTCATCGATGGCCGGCATGTCTTCGTCTCCGGCACCACCGGTTTCGACTACAAGGCCGGCACGATCGCGGAGGATGTCGCCACCCAGACCCGGCAGTGCTTCACCAACATCGCCTGGGCCTTGGACCAAGCGGGCAGCAGCCTGGCCGATGCGGTGCGGATCGTCGTCTACCTGGCCCGCCGCGAGGACTTTCAGACCGTGGCGGAGATCCTGGGCGAAAAGCTGGGAGATATCCGCCCAGCCAACACCACCGTCATCGCCCAGCTGATCGACCCGCGCATGCTGGTCGAGATCGAGATTACGGCGCTGAAGCCGAAGGGTGCTTAGCCGATATCCCGATTGAGCTCGAAGCCCTTGCGGGTAATGGTGAAATCCCCGTCCAGCACGGCATAGCTCCAGGCGGCCGAGCGGCGCATGCCGCCCAGCGGGTACATATGCACTTGGGTGATCCCGCACTTGGGGTCTTCGGCTTTGTAGCGGGCCAGCTCGCGGACCAGCTGGTCGGGCGCGTTCACTGTCAGCAAGCGCGTGACCTGGCGGGCTTGCTTGGTCAAGAAGCGGATCGAGTTCCCAACGCCGCTGGACTTGGCGTAGGCGATCAGGGTCTTCAGCGTCGCCAGGCCCGGCACGCCCAGGTGGATCGGCAGGCGGTTGCCCTCGGCCTGGATGGCCTTGTCCCAGGCGATGATCGGCTCTGATTCGAAGCAAAACTGGGTGCAGATGTAGACGTGGGCGTCGGTGCGCTCGGCGAAGCTGTTCTTCCAGGCCAGCGCAGCCGCCACGTCCTCGTCAGAGATGTCGGGGCTACCTTCGGGATGGCCGGCCACGCCGATCTTCTTTATGCCAAGCCGGTCAAAGAGCCCGGTCTCCAAGAGCCCCATGGAGCTATCGAAGGGCCCGAGCGGGGTATCGACACCACCGGCCAGGGCGACGACCTGGGTCACCCCAGCCTCGCCCACCACGCGCTCTAGGTTCGATTCGAAGTCGAGCTTGCTGGCGATGGAGCGGGCGGCGAAGTGCGGTGCTGGTTCAAAGCCCTCGTCGCGCAGACGCTTTGCCACCTTCACCGTGTCGGCGAAGTCGGAACCGGGGAGGAAGGTCACCGCGACCATGGTGCCGGGGCGCAGATGCTCACGGTAGTCGGCGATCTTGGCCGCCGAGCCCGGCGTCGTCTCAATGGTGAAGCCCTGCATCAGATCGATGATCTGCTGCTTCTCGTCCGCGGCTGACATGGCGTCCATTGTCCTTGTGATGTTCCCTTGCGTTAGGAAGCAGCGGTCTCAAGACCGCCCTGCTCGACTAGAGTCTTCAGACGGCTGTCCGGAAACTCTTCCTCCAGACGCGCCGCAGCGGCCTTGGCTTCGGCTTCCAAATCGTCGCCGCAGGTGACCGGCGCGGCACGCCGCCACTCTTCGAGATAGGAGTCGCTGTCGCGAAGTTTAGCCCGCATGGCGGCGCGGTCGATGGCTTTCTCGAAGCGCTCGGTCAGTTGCACCTTTGCGGTCTTGCGACCGGCCCTGGCAATGACTTGCGCTGGAATATCGCGCCAATAGACAGTGATGAGCTGCGCCATCTCGCTCTCGCTTTCCTGTGTTTGCGTTAGGCCGAGGCCTGCTGAAGGAAGCCTTCCAGCTCCCCCATACCGGTGAAGACCCGCTCGTAGGCCAAGTCCAGGCGCTTGGCTGCCGCTTCGGCCTGGCGGTCCAGTTCAGGATCATCTGTCTGCGCCAGGTAGACCAGGCGGGTATAATGGCCGAAGTACTGCGGCAGCAGCTCCGGATGGCGGTCCAGCCAGAGGCCTTGGATGATCAGCCGCTCGAAGTGCCGGACCAAGTAGTCGGTCAGGTAGAAGACGGTCGGATCGGCATCGTGCCCTTCGGCAAAGGCCTCCAGCCCGCGGAAGAAGGCGTAGCAGTGGTCACCGCCGATGCGGGTCGCGCCCTCCTCCTCCAGCACCCGGTCCAAGAGCCCGCCAGTGCCGCAATCGCCGTAGGCCACGAAGAAGCGCTCATAGCCCTCTTCACGGCCTTTGCGGATGCGTTGGCGCACGCCGTCGGGAATCCGGTCCGGATAGTTGTGCCAGATCGCCGGCAGGCAGGTCAGGCTGACGTTCTGCCAGCCCTGCAGGCGCTGCAGCAGCAAGATCTCCTTCGCCAAGGCACCGCAGCCGACGATCAGGGTCTTACCCGCCGCCATCAGCCCACCCTCAAGCGCCAGCCGCCCTTAAGCGCTGGCCCGCTGGTTATGACGACGCGCGACGAAGTCCTTGGCGGTCTCGACAGCGACAGCGGCGTCTCGGCAGTAGGCATCGGCGCCGATGGCCTCGGCGAAGGCCTCGTTCAGCGGCGCGCCACCGACCAGCACGACATAGTCGTCGCGGATGCCTTGCTCCTTCATCGCGTCGATGACGACCTTCATGTAGGGCATGGTGGTGGTCAGCAGCGCCGACATGCCGAGGATATCGGGCTCATGCTCTTCCAAGGCCGTCAGGTAGTTCTCGACCGGGTTGTTGATTCCCAGGTCGACGACGTCGAAGCCAGCGCCCTCCATCATCATGGAGACCAGGTTCTTGCCGATATCGTGGATGTCGCCCTTCACCGTGCCGATGACCATCTTGCCCTGCTTGGGCGCGCCGGTTTCAGCTAGAAGCGGGCGCAGGATGACCATGCCGCCCTTCATGGCGTTGGCGGCCAAGAGCACTTCCGGCACGAAAAGGATGCCGTCGCGGAAATCGATACCGACGATACGCATCCCCTCAACCAGAGCCTGGGTCAGGATGTCGTAAGGCATCCAGCCACGGCTGAGCAGGATGTTGACGCTCTCTTCGATCTCGTCCTTCAGACCATCGTAGAGGTCGTCATGCATCTGCTTGACGAGTTCGTCGTCGTCCAAGGAGTTAAGGTCGAGATCGTCCTCGTCTTCGTCGGCCATTTTAGTCGCTACCCCTGACCTGCCCGGTAAAGGCTGCCTAAACCTTGAACGGCGCCGTTACCCGGTAGCGGCGCCGCCCACTCGTCTCAGTGTTTCCAATGTCGGATCTCAAGGGCGCCAGCGTCGGCTTTCCTCCGACCTCCCATGGCTCTTTTGCGACAATTGTGGGGATGTGCGGGGCTCATCCAGGCGGCACTGGCCTGCGACCCCAATCACAAGCGCTCTGGCAAGCCGACCACGTCCCACACGCGATGCAGGAACCAGCCGGAGCGGATCAGGTCGGCCAGCGCCTCGATCTCGCCCGACAACGCCCGGTCATCCTGCAGGAAGGCGGAGAACTTGCGGATCTCCGTATGCACCTCTTCCAGGGCGGGACTGGTCTTCAGCGGCGCGCGCAGATCGATGCCTTGCACCGCGGCCAAGAGCTCAATCGCGACGATGCGGGCGCTGTTGGCGGCCATGGGGGCCAGGCGGCGCCCGGCGTTGGTCGCCATGGAGACATGGTCTTCCTGATTGGCCGAGGTCGGCAGACTGTCGACACTGGCCGGGGTCGCCAGCTGCTTGTTCTCGCTGGCCAGTGCCGCCGCGGTCACATGGGCGATCATGAAGCCGGAATTGAGGCCCGGCTCCACCACCAGAAAGGCCGGCAGGGTCGAGAGCGTGGCGTCCGTCAAGAGCGCCACCCGCCGCTCCGACAGGGCCCCGGTTTCCGCCAACGCCAACGCGATCATGTCGGCCGCGATTGCCACCGGCTCGGCGTGGAAGTTGCCACCGGAGAGGATCTCGTCGGTCTCTGGGAAGACCAGCGGGTTGTCGGAGACCGCATTGGCCTCGCGCAGCAGCAGGGCACCGGCGGCCTGCAGGCTGTCCAGCACCGCGCCCATGACCTGCGGCTGGCAGCGCAGACAGTAGGGGTCTTGGACGCGGTCATCCTCCACCCGGTGCGACTCGCGGATGGCGCTACCGGTCAGGAGGTCGCGTAGGATGCGCGCCACGGCGATTTGCCCGGGGTGACCGCGAAGCTCCTGGATGCGCGGATCGTAGGGCGTGTCACTGCCGGCCGCGGCATCGACCGAGAGGGCGCCCGCCGCCAAGGCCGCCGCGGCCGTCTCGTAGGCGCGAAACAGGCCCTCCAAAGCCAGCGCGGTGGAGACCTGCGTCCCGTTGATCAGAGCCAGGCCTTCCTTCGCCTCCAGCTCTAAGGGCGCCAGGCCCAAGGCCTGCAAGGCCTTGCCGGCCGCTTGCCGCCCGCCGGAGAGCGCGATTTCACCCTCGCCCAGCAAGGCCGCCGCAGAGAGATGGGCCAAAGGTGCCAGATCGCCGGAGGCACCGACGGAACCCTGAGCCGGAATGATCGGCAGCGCGCCCTGATGGAGCAGTCGCTGCAGCCGTTCGATGATCACCGGTCGCACGCCGGAATGCCCGCGCGCCAAGCTGGCGATCTTCAAGAGCAGGATCAGGCGGACCGTCTCGGGCGCTAGGGGCTCGCCGACGCCGGTGCAGTGGGAGACGAGCAAGCGCCGCTGCAGTTCGCAGACCTGATCGTGCGGAATGCGGGTCTTGGCCAGAAGGCCAAAGCCGGTGTTGATGCCATAGACCCGCTCGCCGGACGAGAGCACGCGGGCCACGCAGTCGGCGGCGGCATTCACGCCCGCCCAGCAGGCCGGGTCCAAGTCCCCGGCCGGGGCGCCGCGCCAGAAGCTGTAGAGAGCCGTCAGGGAGAGGGCTCCGGGGACCAGCGGGTCAGTCATGAGGGCCAAGCTCCAACTTGTATAGACAAGTGAGCTATAGCGGGTGGAATCGGGTCTGGATAGTGGCAATGGCCAATGCGGTCACTCAGCCACAAGAGTGACAGCGGCATCGGCTCGCACGCCCGCGCGGCCATCCAACGCGAGTAGTCTGGACTGGGTGGCCGGCCCCTTTGCATTGTGTGGGGGGTGTGGGCCGGTGCCGAGGCGATGCGCTTGGCGCATCGCTGTACAGACGCCTAGGCCATCACTGCCTTTGCGGGCACGCCCCGCTCGCGCCGGGGCGTGTGGCCGAAAAAGTCGCGGTAGCACTTGGAGAAGTGCGAGGCGGAGACGAAGCCGCAGGCCAAGGCGACATCGATCACGCTCATATCCGTCTGCAGCAAGAGAAGCCGTGCGCGATCAAGGCGTAGCTCTAAGTAATAGCGTGCTGGTGAGCGGTTCAGATACTTCCGGAAGAGACGCTCCAGCTGCCGAGCGGAGAGATTGGCGTGCTCGGCCAGAGTGTTGCGGCTGAGCGGTTCTTCCAGGTTGTTTTCCATCAGCGCGATGATCGCCAAGAGCTTGGGATGGCGCACACCCAGTCGGGCCGGCAGGCTCATGCGCTGGTGATCGTGGCTGTCGCGGATACGCTCGTGCATGAATTGGTCGGCGACCTTGGCCGCCAGCTCGTGGCCATGCTGCCGGCCGATGAGGTTCAGCATCAGGTCGATGACCGCGGTGCCGCCGGCGCAGGTGAAGCGCGTGCGGTCGATCTCAAAGAGCTCGGTGGTCACATCGATGTGCGGATAGGCCTCGACGAAACCGGCCACATTCTCCCAATGGATCGTGCAGCGGTAGCCGTCCAGCAGGCCGGCCTTGGCCAAGACGAGCGAGCCGGTGCAAAGCGAGCCCAGATCGCTGCCGCGCCGCCCTTGCAGCCGCAGCCAGGCCAAGAGCCGCCGGTCGCCGGCCAAGCTCTGGTCGCTGCCGCCACAGACGATGATGGCATCCAGATCCTTGGCCTCGTCCAGGCCGCTGTCGGCAGCGATCTGCATGCCGTTGGAGGCGGTCACCGGACCGCCGTCGATGCTGAGCAGCCGCCAGGCGTAAAGCTCTTTCCCAGACGCGCGGTTGGCCAGACGCAAGGCCTCCACAGCGCTCACCAGCGCGATTTGTGTCACCTGGGGTACCATCACAAAGCCCAGGCGTTGGGGCAGCGATCTTGGTGGGTTTCCGAACACGAGTCCCCTTTGTCTCCTTCACACGGCCAACTCGACCGGCAATGCCGGTAAGGGTGGAAGTTTGCCAGGCCTCGCACCGTGTCGCAAAAAGATAATTCTTCGGCGCCTGCTCGCAAGTCTTTGCGGTCTTGGTCAGGCCCTGTCGCAGCTTGCGCGTCAAAGACTGACCGAAGCAGAGGCACCGCCTCTGAGGCCCGCTTCGACGGGTGCATGGCTTGTCCGAGGGCGCGAAGAGGCACAGACTCCTTGTACGAGGAGTTCATTTCTTCGAGAGAGCGAAGGGGCCGGGCCTGTTTGATCGCCAGCGGCCGTTTGGGTGGGGGCAAGGACAGGACGTCATGGCCACGAAACAGCGCTATTCCCTGGCGAGCTTGATCCGCAACGCCTTCAGCCACCATGAAAAGTGGGCGCAGGCCCTGCCCTCTGCCGAGCCCAAGGGCGAATACGATGTGGTCATCGTCGGCGGCGGCGGGCATGGACTGGCCACCGCCTACTACCTGGCCAAGGAGCTGGGGATCACCAAGGTTGCCGTCGTGGAGCGCGGCTGGATCGGCGGCGGTAACACGGGCCGCAACACCACCATCGTGCGCTCCAACTACCTCTGGGATCAGTCGGCTGCGCTCTATGAGCACGCACTGAAGCTCTGGGAGAATCTGAGCCACGAGCTGAACTACAATGTCATGTTCAGCCAGCGCGGGGTGATGAACCTGGCGCACAATCAGCACGACATGAAGGAGCTGTCGCGCCGGGTGAACGCCAACCGGCTGAACGGCATCGATTCGGTCTTCCTCGACCCGCAAGGCGTGAAGGACTTCTGCCCGCCCATCGATCTGCGCGTCAAGGGCCGCTATCCCGTGCTGGGCGCCAGCCTGCAGCGGCGCGGCGGCACCGCCCGGCACGACGCCGTGGCCTGGGGCTATGCCCGCGCGGCGGCAGAGCTGGGCGTGGACATCATCCAGAACTGCCCGGTCGAGGGCTTCGATGTGAAGGACGGCCGAATCGAAGCCGTGCGCACGACCCGCGGCCGCATCGTCGCCAAGAAGGTGGGAATCGTCGCTGCCGGCCATTCCAGCGTGCTGGCACAGATGGCCGGGGTGCAGTTGCCGGTGCAGTCCCTACCGCTGCAAGCCCTGGTCAGCGAGCCGGTGAAGCCCGCCATCGACTGCGTGGTCATGTCGAATGCGGTCCACGCCTACATCAGCCAGTCGGACAAGGGCGAGCTGGTGATCGGCGCCGGTGTCGATCACTATATCGGCTATGGCCAGCGCGGCTCCATCCAGGTGACGGAGGAGACCCTGGCCGCCATCTGTGAGCTCTTCCCCCTCTTCCGGCGCATGCGGATGCTGCGCATGTGGGGCGGCATCGTCGATGTCTGCCCGGACGCCAGCCCGATCATCTCCAAGACCCCGGTCGCCGGCCTCTTCATCAACTGCGGCTGGGGCACGGGTGGTTTCAAGGCGACCCCGGGTTCCGGCCACATCTTCGCGCATACCATCGCGAAGGATCAGCCGCACCCCATCGCCGAGCCCTTCCGTCTGGACCGCTTCATCACCGGCTTCACCATCGACGAGCATGGTGCGGCCGCCGTCGCGCACTAACCCGCCGGACCCATCCGAGGAGCACTTGAGAGCATCATGCTGCTGATCCCCTGCCCCTATTGCGGTCTCCGGCCAGAAACCGAGTTCGGCTATGGCGGCGAGGCCCACTTGGCCCGGCCCGTGAACTCCGCGGACATGAGCGACGCCGAATGGGCGGCCTATGTCTATTGGCGCAAGAACACCAAGGGCGTGTTCCATGAGCGCTGGGTCCACCAGCACGGCTGCCGGCGCTGGTTCAACGTGATCCGCGATACCACGACCTATGAGATCCTGGCGGTCTATGGACAGGGTGCCGAGCCGCCGAAGGTCGAGGTGAAGACCTATGTCTGACACGACCCAGCCCTTCCGCCTGGCCGAGGGCGGCCTGATCGACCGGTCGCGGCCGCTGCGCTTTCAGTTCGACGGCCAGCCCTACACCGGCTTCGCCGGCGATACTCTGGCCTCGGCCCTGATTGCCAACGGCGTGCACTTCGTCGGACGCAGCTTCAAGTATCACCGCCCGCGCGGCTTCGTCTCGGCGGGTGTGGAAGAGCCCAATGCCCTCTTCCAGGTCGGCTACGACCCGCGCACCGAGCCCAACGTCAAGGGCACCATCGCCGAGCTGGTGGACGGCATGGTGCTGCAGTCGCAGAATGCCTTTCCGACCTTGGGCACCGACATCGGCGCGATCAATGCGCGGCTGTCGAAGTTCATCCCGGCGGGCTTCTACTACAAGACCTTCATGGGTCCAGGCGGCGGCACCCGCTCGTGGATGTTCTACGAGCGCTTCATCCGCAAGGCGGCCGGTCTGGGTCATGCGCCGACCCAGCCCGACCCCGATCACTACGACAAGACCTACGCGCACACGGATGTCCTGGTGGTCGGCAGCGGCCCCGCCGGACTGGCTGCGGCGCTGGCCGCCGGGCGTGCCGGCGCGCGGGTGCTGCTGGTGGAGATGGACAGCCGCCTGGGCGGGCATCTGCTCTCCACCCCCGACGAGGAGATCGAGGGTCTGCCGGCGCTGGCGTGGGTGGAAAAGGCCGGGGCCGAGCTGGAGAGCCTTGCCAACGTCACGGTCAAGCTGCGGACCATGTGTTTCGCCGCCTACGACCACAACTTCTTCGCTCTCTGGGAGAATGTCAGCGACCACCTGACCCTGGAGGAGCGGCCGGAGAAGCAGCCGCGTCACCGCCTGATCAAGCTGCGCACCGCTCAGGCCATCTTCGCTGCCGGCGCCATCGAGCGGCCTTTGATCTTCCGCGACAACGACCGTCCAGGCTCCATGCTCGCAGCCTCGGCCGCGACCTTCCTTCAGCGCTTTGCGGTGAAGCCCGGCACCAGTGCCGTGCTGACCACCAACAACGACAGCGCCTATCGCGCGGCCCTGGCGCTTGCCGCCGGCGGGGTAGAGATCGCCGCCGTTGCCGACCTGCGCGAGGCCCCCAGCGGCCCCTGGACGGAGAAGGCGCAGCAACAGGGGATGAAGATCTTGGCGGGCCAAGCGGTCTATGCGACCGCCGGCAAGACGCGGATCAAGGGCGTCTCCTTGGGCAAACTCGACGCCTCCGGCAAGACGCTGACAGAGCGCACCGAGCGCATCGCCTGCGACCTGGTGCTGAACTCCGGCGGCTGGACGCCCAGCGTGCATCTGCACAGCCAAGCCAAGGGCAAGCTGATCTGGGAGCCGGAGACCCAGGTCTTCCGCCCCGGTGTCACCGGCCAGGCCGGTCAGCACTCCGTCGGCGCCTGCAACGGCACCTTCGGCCTGGGCGCGATCCTGGACGAGGGCCATCAAGCCGGCGTCGCCGCTTCCGAGGCGCTGGGTCATGCACAACCCGCCGGCGCTGCACCGCAGGCGGAGAGCGAGGGCTTCCTGCCGCTGCGTCCTCTCTGGCTAATCCCCGCCGACAAGCCGGTAGGACACAAGGGCAAGCACTTCGTCGATCAGCAGAACGACGTGACCGCCGCTGACCTGAAGCTGGCTATGCGCGAGGGCTTCCGCTCCATCGAGCATCTGAAGCGCTACACCACCACCGGCATGGCAACGGATCAGGGCAAGACCTCCAACCTCAACGCCCTGACCCTGGTGGCAGAGACCCTGGCCAAGCCGGTGCCGGAGGTCGGGACCACCACCTTCCGCCCGCCCTTCGCCCCGGTCTCCTTCGGCGCCTGGATGGGCCGCGACGTCGGCGACCTGCTGGACCCCTTGCGCAAGACGGCGATGGACTCCTGGCATGAGGCTGCCGGCGCGGTCTTCGAGCCGGTCGGCCAGTGGCGGCGCCCCTGGTACTACCCGCAAGAGGGCGAGACCATGCTGCAGACGGTCAACCGCGAGTGCCTGGCGGTGCGCGAAGGGGTCGGCCTGCTGGACGCCTCCACCCTCGGCAAGATCGACATCAAGGGGCCGGACGCGGCGGCCTTCCTCAATGCCGTCTACACCAATGCCTGGTCGAAGCTGGGCGTGGGGCGCTGCCGCTATGGCCTGATGCTGGGCGAAGACGGCATGGTGATGGATGATGGCGTCACCGCGCGGCTCGGCGAGCAGCACTATCTGATGCACACGACCAGCGGCAACGCGGCCTCGGTGATGGCGCATCTGGAAGAGTACCTGCAGACCGAGTGGCCGGAGATGAAGGTCTTCCTCACCTCCGTCACCGAGCAGTGGGCCACCGCCCAGATCGCCGGCCCTTATGCCCGCGACCTACTGGCCGAGATCGCGCCCGACTTGGACCTCTCGGCCGAAGCCCTGCCGCACATGAGCATGACCGAGGGCATCGTCGCTGGGCGCGAGGCACGCGTCTTCCGCGTCTCCTTCACCGGTGAAGCCTCCTTCGAGGTTATCGTCCCTAGCTCCTATGGCCTGGGCCTCTGGGAAGCCTTGATGCGCGCCGGTGCCAAGTACGGCGCCACGCCCTTTGGCACCGAGGCCATGCACGTGCTGCGCGCCGAGAAAGGCTTCATCATCGTCGGGCAGGAGACCGACGGCTCGGTCAATCCGCACGACCTGGGCATGGACTGGATCGTCTCCAAGACGAAGGACTTTGTCGGCAAACGTTCACTCACCCGCGCCGACATGAGCAAGCCGGACCGCAAGCAGCTGGTCGGCTTGCTGACCGAGACCCCGGAAGACGTCCTGCCGGAAGGCGCGCAGCTGGTGGAAACGGTGAGTGACGAGCGCCCCTTACCCATGCTGGGCCATGTCACCTCCAGCTACTGGAGCCCTAGCCTGCAGCGTTCCATCGCCATGGCCTTGGTCAAGGGCGGCCGGGCGCGCAAGGGCCAGACGATCCACGCCCCACTGGAAGACGGCCGGGTGCTGTCAGCAGAGGTCGTCGACCCCCTCTTCTACGACAAGGACGGGAGCCGGCTGCATGTCTGAGTTCCAACGCCAAGGGCCGCTCGACGGCTATTCCCTGCAGCAACGCGCGGTCGAGAGCCTGGCAGATGCCGGCGTCCAGGTCGGTCTGGCCGAGATCCGCTACGAAGGCGCCTTGAACCTGCGCGCCCGGCGTGACGACCCGGCCGCGCGCGAGGCGCTCTCAAAAGCGCTGGGGCGGCCCCTGCCGGCCACCACCAAGTTGGAGGCCAAAGAGGACTGTGTGGTGCTCGGACTCGGCCCTGACGAGTGGCTCTTCCTCTGCCCCGACCCCAAGGCCTCGGCTGCCAGCCTGGCAGCTGAGCTGAGCGCGGTCTTCGTCGCCGTCACTGATACCAGCGACAACTACGTGACCCTGGTGGTCAGCGGTCCACGCGCCCGCGACCTGCTGGCCAAGGGCGTGCCCATCGACCTGCACGAAAGCGCCTTCCCACCGGCCAGCTGCGCCCAGACCCTGCTCTCCAAAGCCGAGGTCCTGCTCTACCGCGGCCCGGACGCCGAGGACGACCGCATCACCCTGCTGTGCCGGCCCTCCTTCGCCCAGTACGTCTTCACCTGGCTGAAGGACGCGGCACAGGAGTACGGGCTGGCGATCCTGACCGGGTGAGCCACTGAACCGGCACATGCTTTGGTTCCGACGGCTAAGTGCTATGGGACCACTCGTGCTCAAGCGCCTTCCTACAGAAGCATCTGGCTCTCAGCGGCCTTGGGTATCTCTTGCGGGCATTCCTTTGCTGCGCAGTTGCTAGGCCGCCTGCGACCAGCACAGTGGTCGGCGCTCCGGGCTATCCGAGACCCAGCGTAAGCCCCAACGCATGAGGCGGAATGGAAGGCACGAGTTTTCCGTGCTGCATTTTCTATTGATGCTTACCATTTCGTGCGGCACTCTAGCTGAAGAACGAGACTAGGGGATTGAAACATCATGAACAGATTAGCGCACGGGAACCTCGTTGAAGGTTTGCATGAGATACTGGGTCTTCAGGATGCAGCAAGATCCACCGCGGATATGCCTAGCCCACAGTTGTTCTTTGACCGTCTTCTTCCAAAACAGCTCAATCAGCCAAGCACGGAGCAGCTCGAGGCACTAGCGGCCAGTATGGAAGATCAGAACCCAGATAGCAGCGGTGACTCTGACGTTCCTGCAGGCATTACGTTTCTGGGACAGTTCATCGACCATGACCTGACACTCGACGCTTTCTCCACCCTTGGCGTCGTACCAGCCGGTCAGATTCCGAACCTCCGCACACCGCGCCTCGACCTCGATTCTCTCTACAGAAGCGGGCCAAGTGCCTTCCCCTATCTCTATGACAGAAGGTTCAGGTTCGTCGTTGGAACTCCCGCAAACGCGCAAGATCTTCCACGCAACAATGCAGAGGTCGCACTGATTGGCGATCCTAGAAATGACGAGAATCTCTTCATTTCGCAGATGCATGCCTTGTTCTTGCACTATCACAATGTGCTTCTTGAAGAAGAAACGGCAGGAAAAGACGCTGAAGAAGCTGATTTTGACACCGTCCGCAAGCTGGTCGAGTCTCACTATCAGAGTATTGTCTTAAATGAATATCTGCCCGCCATTGTCGACCCTGCAGTCTTGGCACCTCTCGTGGCAGGGTTTAGGGGAGGATCTTTGCCCGGTCCTGTCGACTGGACGAGCGCGCCTGACATGCCCTTCGAGTTTGCTGCCGCCGCCTTTCGTTTCGGCCACTCACAGGTCCGTCCCGGATATCGCGCGAACGCGACTCAGAGGCTAGGCCTCTTTGGCCGTGGTGGCTTCCAAGCGGTTCCGGAAGACTTCAACATAACTTGGAATTTCTTCTTCGATCTTAGCGACGGAAACAGCCAGGTTACGCGCAAGATAGACACGCTGGTGTCACGGCCCCTGTTTCAGATGCCGCCACGGGTGGCAGACCCGAATGGGCCCTCTCTGCCATTCCGCAACTTGGTTCGTGGCCAATTGACCTTCCTCTTGCCCTTTGGCGAAGACATCGCGGCAGCCTGGGGGTTCGAGCCAATTACCCACGATAAGGTCGTGGACGCTGGGCTCAGCAAGACACCCCTTTGGTTTTATGTCCTCGCCGAAGCAGAGGTGAACAACGGGAAGCTAGGGCCTGTTGGCGGCACGATCGTTGCTGGGACTATTCTGAACCTCCTTTTGCGCGACGGAGACTCGATTGCACACAATGGCATGGAGTCAAACACGACCATGCGCGATATCGTAGAGAAAGTGTTCGGATAGAGGACTGGACGAGGGTTTGCCGAGGGCAGCGGGCAGGATCGCTTCGCTGTTCCGGCTGAGATCGGGAGCAAAAGGAGGGTCGCACGTTAGGCCTACCTTTGCGCAGCCAGCCTCAACCTGTCCGAACGCGGTGCCCCAGAACGACGATCTGGCAGTCCTAAGGGTATCGACTAGACCGTGTGATCCTCTTGATGCCCGGCCTTATGCTGATCGGCGGCCATCCGCTTGAGAGTGACACGGTCGACCTTGCCGGTGGGGTTGAGCGGTAGGTCGTCTAGGATCACCACCTCCTCCGGCGCCTTGTAGCCGACGCGCTCTCGGGCAAAGGCGATGAGATCGGAGGCCCTGGGGACCTCGGCACCGGGATGCAGGCTGACGTAGGCCTGCACGTTCTCGCCATGCACCAGATCATGCACTCCGACGACGCCGGACTTGGCCACAGAGGGGTGATCCAGCAAGGCCTCCTCCACTTCCTGCGGGCAGATGTTGGAGGCGTCGTGCACGATAATCTGCTTCTTGCGTCCGTGGAACCAATAGAAGCCCGTCTCATCCACCCGAAGGAGATCACCGGTATCGAACCAGCCATCTTGCAAGACCTGAGCGGTCGCGGCGGCATCGTTCCAATAGCCGAGGGTTGTTCCAGGGCTCTTGACCCAGAGGTTGCCAGGCTGGCCGACTGGAACCGGGCGACCGCCATCGTCGCGAATGTCAAAGGCATAGCCCGGCATGGCTTGGCCGACGGAGCCTTCAAACGCCAGATCATTCGACCGGTTCACAGTGGCGAAGCCGATCTCGGTCATGCCATAGCTCTCAGCGACCGGTACCGGTGCCAGCTCCATAAAGGCCTGATAGAGTTGATGGACAGTCTTGTCTCCACCGGCGACAAACAAGCGGGTCGAGGCCAGATCGGCTTTTGTGATGCCAGGCTCGAGGACGAGCTCAAAAAGAGCGACAGGGACCATAGAGAGAACTGTCGGGCGTTCTTCACGGATCAGCGGCAAAATCTCGCCCGGATCAAAGCGCCGTGCCTCGAGAACGCGCGCCCCCGCACCCAAGGCCGCGAGGGAGGTGAGATAGCCGCCAATGTGAGAGATGAAGGAGCCAGGCAGCGTGACGTCGTCTGCCGTCAGCGCATAGCCCTGGATGACACTGGCACAGTTCCAACCCAGAGTGCGGTGGCTGTGGGTGACACCCTTGGCTGGCCCAGTGCTGCCGGAGGTGAAGAAGATAACCGCGGGCGCATCGGCGGGTGGAGCCGGTAAGTCTCGCTGCAAGGGCCTCTTCACCAGATCGGCAAAGGGACCCTCGCTATCCATCCAGTCGTCACTGTAGCCGATGGTGCCGAGTGGCAAGGCGCCAACCAGACGGCTCTGGGCAAGTTCCTCACGCCGCTCGTCATGCACGAGGAGAATCCGCGCGTCAGACACCTGCAGGGCGTGATCGACCTCCAGCATCCGGTAGCGGTAGTTCAGCGGCGTTGCGACCAAACCGGCCTTGAGGCAGGCCAGGTAGTGCAGCATCAGCTCGCTGCGGTTCGGCATGAGCGAGGCAACAGGGTCGCCTGGTTTGAGCCCCATCTCCAAGTAGCTGCCGGCCAGACGAGACGAGGCCTCGTCAAGGGCGCGCCAGGTCCAGCGGGCACGCAAGGACACCAAGGCCTCTGCATCGGGCTTAAGCGTCAAGCCGGGTTGCAAGATCCGCGCGGGCTCAAGCGGCGTGATGGGCATAGGTGCTTCCAGCTCTAATTCACGAGTGGGATGAGTAGAACACGGGGACCGCGCTGCTGTCGTGGGCCTTAGCCCGCCTCCACGCCGCCAACGATGCCCGAGTCAAAGAGGCGGCCGATCTCTCCCGACGGCAGGCCCAAGACATCGGCCAAGACCGCTTCGCTGTGCTCACCGAGATCGGGGGCGGAGGGCACGTCGCCGCGGATGGCGCCTTCGAAGGTCAGCGGCAGGTGGGGCACCAGGTGACGTCCGATCCCCGCTTGTTGGGCAGGGCCCAAGACCGGGTTCTCCAGCGAACAGCGCGGATCCTCCTCCAGTAGCTGGCGTAGGGTGCGAAAGGGCCCCCAGAGAATGCCCTTGCCGGCGAAAGCCTGCGTGACCTGCGCCAAGCTCTGCGCCGCGAACCAAGGCGCCAGGACTGCTGAAATCTGATCGCGCGCGTGATAGCGGCCGATCTCGTCGTCCACATCCAGGCCCTCTTCATCGCGCAGCCGCTGCATGGCCGCGCTGAGCCCAGTTGCCTCCAAGAGCGCCTCCCACTGCTTGTCGGAGATGGCAGCCACCATGATCCGGCGGCCGTCGGCGAGTTCGAAGTCCCGGCCGAAGGCACCGTAGACCTGGTTGCCAGCGGCCGGGCGCGGCGTCTCGCAAAGCTGTGCCTCGGAGAGGAAGCCCAGATTCCCAATGCTGGCCAGCATGGCATCGAAGAGCGAGAGGGTAACCGTCTGGCCCTTGCCGTTATGCTGACGGTGCCGGTCGGCAGCCAGAAGCCCGGTGGCGAGATAGAGGCCGGCAACCAGATCCCAGACCGGCACGGCGTGATTCACGGGCGGGTCGCCCTCGCCGGTCAGGTAGGGCAGCCCGCTGGCACTGTTCACCGTGTAGTCGATGGCTGGAGAGCCGTCCGGATTACCGATCAACGTGATGAGGATCAGATCCGGGCGCCGTTCCCGCAAAGCCTCCTCTGCCATCGGACCCTTGAGCGGCAGGTTGTTGAGCACGATACCGCCGCCGTCGCCGGGCGCGCCGGCCATGATCCGGGCGGCCAGCTCGCGCCCCACCGGCTGCTTCAGGTCGATGCGGATCGAGCGCTTGCCGCGGTTAAGCGCCGCCCAGTAGAGGCTCTTGCCCACCGGTGAGTGGGGCCAGCGGTCGCTGTCCATGCGTCCGCCGATGGGAGAGATCTGAATGACCTCCGCCCCCATCTGTACCAGGGTGAGACCGCAGAGCGGTGCGGCGACATAGGCCGAGACCTCTGCGACGCGCAGTCCCTTCAGGATCGTCTTCATGAGGCTTAACCCTTCCCTGTCTAATTGGTACGGGCAGCTAAGTGTCTTGCAGGCCACCACGACGCGCTGCCCCTGCCGAGGTCTTGAGGATTTTTCACTAGCTTACTGAGTATATGCTCAGCGTCTAGGGGGCGACTGGCCTTTGCGTCTGAGCGTGCTTGCGCCCATAGCGCTCGCTTAGACCCCAAAGAGCCCCACGCTGTCGCTGACTCCGCGGAGCCTGTGTGCTCCCAAAGACACCAGCGGGCGGGTCAAACGCGCGGCAACCGGCTGGGTGATCAAGAGTGGCCGGCCTAGCTCCTTTGTCAGGCCTTCGACGCGGGCGGCCTCGTTCACCGCGCGGCCGATAACGGTGAAATCCAGCCGCTGCGGTGCACCCAGATTGCCGAAGAAGACGCTGCCTTCGTGCAGCGCGATCCCGCAGCGCAGCGGCTGCCAGCCTGGCAAGGCTGCCAGATCGGGCGTTGGAGAGCCGTTCAGATCGTCGAGCGCACGCAAGGCCGCCTCTGCAGCCTCGACCGCGGCCGCTGCCACCTCCGCCTTGCCGCGCCCCTCCGGATCAAAGGGAAAGACGGCCAGCAGGCCATCGCCAACGAACTTTAGGACCTGCCCGTCGGCGGCCTCGATGGCGGTTACCAGGCATTCGAAGTAGGCGTTCAGGAGCGCCAGCACCGCAGGCCCCTCCAGCCGGTCAGAGAGATCTGAGAAACCGCGCAGGTCGGAAACCCAGATGATGGCCTCGATGGGTGCGCCCGTCCCCCGCTCTATCTCTCCAGCCAGGACCTTTCCGCCGGCCGCCTCACCTAAGTAGGTGTCCAGGATGTTGGCGGCGATCCGGTGCGAGATGTGACGGTCCATCAGCAGCCCAAAGGTCCTGAGCCAACGCTTCAGTTCGGCGATACCACCGTCGTCAAAGCCGTCTTCCGCTTTTGTCGCCAGGGTGATCGCGTTGTAATAGCCGCCCGCGTTCAGCGGCAGCGCCAAGTAGTCCGTGTAGCCTTCCTGCGCCAAGGACTTCATGAGGGGGAAGGGGGCACGCTCTTCAGCTGCACGCAGATTGCAGCGCAAAGGCACGCCCTTCTCCAGAATCTGCTGGATCGGGTTCAGCTTGTAGGCGTCGCTCTGCAACACGAAACGGGCGACCTTCACCTCGTCCAAGGCGGCTTTCTGGGCCGTCCAGGTCCAGGCAAAGCCGATCAGCTGCGGATGCAAGGTGCCCAGGTGCATGCTAGCCCGGTCCAACTGCAAACCCACGGCACGCAAGCGCGCCAGTACAGCCGGGAAGAGGTCTATGACATCCTCTACCTCGGTGGCCGGGCCAAGCAGCCACTCCGTCAGGTCTGGCCAGGTCATCGCCGGCAGATCCTCCAAGGTGACAGCCCGATTGCGGAGAATGGTGACGCCGTCAGCGTAGCCGCCCGGCGGTGCCGGTGAAGTTGATTGAGACATGAGACGCAACCCTCCTGCATTCGGCGTCTGTGTTCAGCGTCTGTGTTCGGCGCTGGGGCCGAATGAGCTTGGGCGCATGCGCGCCCCAAGGCTAGAGAAGAGGTCTATCAGCGGCCGGCGCAAGAGGAGCAGGATGAACGGCAGGCGAGACTCCCTAGCCGAAGAGGCCGAGGTCGTCCCTCTGCCCTGGTACCGCCGCATGGGCTGGCGCATCGATCCCGGCGGGTTGTACCTACGCCTCGCAGCGACCGTCCTCGTCGCTCTGGTCCTAGCGCTGCAGGCGGCGACCTTGCTTGCCGGGCTCTTGCCGCCAGAGCTGCAAGGGCCGAGGACAGAGACACTGCTGCGGATGCTGGCCGGCTGCGGCTCGCTGCCCCTCGTGCTGGGCTTTGCCCCGGCGCCGCCGCGCCGCCAGTTACGCGACCTCGTACTGGCGGCGCTGCTGATCTTCGTCGTGGTTGGGGTCTTTTGCGGCCTGATCTGGCTGGCTGAGCCTGCAGCGACGACGCTGGTGAAGCTCGCGCTGATTCCGCTGGCTGTGATCTGTCTCTACCTGCCGCGTTTCACTGGCAGCGGGCCTGGGCTTGGCAAAGCGCTCTTCTCGGTCGCCCTGGTCATGGCAATCCTCAAGCCGCCGGCGGAGCTTCTGCTCTGGCTGCTTCTCGCCTGCGCCCTAGGCTCGCTCTGCTTTCTCGCTGTCGCCCTGCTCCTCCCGAAGCCACGGGCCCAGCCGCACCTGGACCGGGCGCAGACCGCCTATCGTCAGGACCTGGCGGCGCGGGTTCAGGTCTTGGCGACCAGCCGGCAAGGTCGTATTGCCTTGAATCAGGCGGCGTGGCTGGGGCGACAGGGCTATCGTCAATTGCTGCGCCGAGCCTTCTTAGAAGACCCAGCCCAGGCACCGCTCTATGCCGCAGGCTTGCAGTGCACTTACCGTCTGGAACTGACCTTCGGCCTGCTCGGCCGTGCCTTAGCGACGGCAGACGCCCTCTCGCCGCAACTCTGGCTCTGCGCTTCCGAGGCGCTTGAGCAGGTCGCGGAAGCCCTCCTGCGGCCTGGAAATGCAGCTGCCAACGATCAGGCAAAGGCAACCATCAACCGCTTGCGCGGGATGGCCTTGGCGCTGCCGGATGTGGAGGCTGACAGCCGCCGGCATGTCGTCGGCGCCGCCGCCGGGCTTGGACGCATGCTGCTCTTGAGCCAGGCACTTGCGGACAAGACACAGAGGGCGCTGCCGGCACCTGCCGAGCTGCCGAGCTACAGCCCGCCCGGCAGCCGCCTCTCGCCGCTCGACCGGCTGGCGCTGCAGGGCCTGTGCGGCGTCGCGCTGGCGAGCCTCTTGGACCTGGGCTTCCAGATGGAACACGGCTATTGGGCGACCATCACCGTCTTCCTGATCGTCTCCGGCTCGCTGGGGGAGACCTTGCTGCGCGGCCAACAGCGGCTCATCGGCACGGCAATCGGCGTCGGCGCTGCGCTTTTGGCTGTTTGGGCCTTCAGCGGCACACAGGAGGCACTCTTGGCGATGGCAGCGCTGGCAGCCCTGGGCCTCGTGGTCTTCTCTATGCCGCGCTTCTATCTGACCGCCTCCATCGGCATTGGCTTCATGGTGGTGACGACCCTGCATCTCGTCGAAGGGCTGACCGTCCCCGAGATGCTAGCGCGGATCTACGAGACGGCGATCGGTGCTGCCATCGGTATCCTGGTCGCCCATGTCGTGCTGCCACAGCGACTGACGCAGAGCCTACGCCATGACCTGAACGATTGGCTGGCAAAGGCGCAAGACCTGCTGCTGGGGCTGGACAAACGTCCGCTCGCCGAGCTGCGTGCGCAGAGTCAAGAGCTGGCTGCGCGCGCTGCGGCCATCGGCGACAACCTGGCTCAGATCAAGGCAGAGGCCTGGCTGGGTCAGCGGGATCTGGCACAGCCGGTGAACCTCCACACCGCACTGGAGGCACTGCTTGGCCACCTCGCCTTGCTGGAACGCGTGTCGCAGGCCCGCCCCTTTGCCGAAGGCAAGGGCGCCAGCGACACGGCCGCGCGCCGGCTGCACCAAGCCGTCTGGGACGGGCTTGAGGATCTGCGCCAAGGTGCAGTCGCTCCCATCGACGAGCGTGCGCGCAACCTGGACCAGGCCTTCCGCAGTGGCCAGGACGGCGTCTACGCGACCGAAGCGCCCCTTGCGCTAGACCTACGTCTGGAGCAGATCTTCTATCTGGCCGGCATGTTGCAGATCATCGCCGACCTGGCCCACGCGATCTATCCTGAAACAGAAAGGCGAAGCTAAAGCATTCCCGCACTCTTTACAGGAGATTGGGCGCCCCCTACGCTGCGCGCACATAACCCTGGCTACAGGAACCGGCTTTATGGCGAAAAAGCGGCGCGTCACCATTCTGGATTTGTTGACCGACAAGGTCGACCCGCGCGGCACCGAAGCCCTTTTCTTGAAATACATTGGCCGCCAGTACTATTCGATCATGCCGCAGGTCGCCGCTGCCTGGTGCCGCCGGCGCGGGCATGAGGTCCGCTATGAGACCTACTACGGCCAAACCCAGCCGCATGAGCTGATCGATCCGGAAAGCGACATCGTCTTCATCAGCGCTTACACCCGGGCCTCGGCGCTGGCCTATAGCCTTGCCAAGTTGGTGCGTAAGCAGGGCGCGCGGAGCGTGCTGGGCGGGCCGCATGCCACCTGCTTCCCGGAAGACGCGACCCGCTTCTTTGACCACGTCGTGACCTCCTGCACCGAAACCCAGGTGATCGACCTGGTGGAGGAGCGGGTGGAGCCCGGCCGCATCATCTCCAGCGGCAAGGGCGCCATCGACCTGCCCAGCCTGGCCGAGCGTCAGGCCGACGTGGAGAAGGCTGCCTGCCCGGACGGCAAGCGCACGCGGCTCTCCACCGTCTCGCTTTTGACCAGCACCGGCTGCCCCTACAGCTGTAGTTTCTGCTCCGACTGGGACTCGGTCTATGCAGCCCGCGGCACGGCAGAGGTAGCAGAGGACCTGAAGACGGCGGCCACCGCCTTCCCCAGCAACATCGTCGCCTTCCACGACCCCAATTTCGGCGTGCGTTTCGACCAGACCTTGAACGCCTTCGAGTCCGTCGACCCGAAGAAGCGGAACCCCTATGTCGTCGAAAGCTCGCTCTCGCTTCTGCGGTCCGACCGGATCACCCGCCTGGCGGAGACCAACTGCGCCTACCTCGCGCCGGGGGTGGAATCTTGGTACGACTACGGCGACAAGGCCAAGACCAGCGCCGCCAAAGGGCAGACGAAGTTCGATCAGGTCTGTGAGAAGTTCGCCGAGCTGTCGGACAAGATCCCCTCGCTACAGGCCAACTTCCTGATCGCCGACGAGAGCGATGAGGGTTTGGAGCCGATTGAGCTGACCAAGGCCTTCGTCAGCCGTTTCCCCGGCGTCTTCCCGGTGATCAACTTCCCCATGGCCTTCGGTGCCACGCCGCTGCGCGATCAGCTGGCGGCGGAGGGACGCCTGCTGCCGCTGCCGTCGATCCACTACTCCAGCCCGGTGATGACGCACCTGCTGGCCAACTACAGCTTCCGGGAGGCCTTGGAGAACAAGATCGCGCTGATCGATCACATCCTCTCGCCCAGCCTCTTCGCCAAGCGCATGGCCCGCAAGTGCCCGCTCTCCGCCAAGATCTTCTGGACGCTCTTCCTCCTGAAGCTGGCCTCCTACAAGCGGGAGCTGCGCGGCCTGGTGCGCCTGCTGGACGAAGACCAGCAGTTCCTGGCCTTCCACGAGGGCAGGGATCCCAGGGTCCCGCGTTACTACGACGAGCGCCTGGACCGGCGCTTGGGGCGCTATGCTGGGCTCTTGCCGGCCGAAGACAGGGCGCTGGCAGCCTAGCGCAAAAGGAAGATTCGTTTAGGGAGAAGTGGTGCTTCCTCAAGCACTCCCTCGTCTTGAGCAGCGAGCGGGAGCGAGCGTCCGTCGAAAGGCGGGCCGTTAGCACCGCGCCTGGGGCACACACTTAGACAGGTGCGCGGCTTACGCCCGCCGCTCAGTGTGAGGGTGTACGTGGGTGCTGAGTGTTTAGGGCCAAGAAAACCACACTCTGGGAACAGACTTCCCTACAGCTCTATACCCGCCTTTCGACGCATCATCGCCTGAAAGGCTTCCGTGACCTTTTCCAGATGGGGGCGCGTGTAGGGGAAGTTCGTCGCATGATCGAAGTTGTGCCGCATGGCGGGGTTCGCCTCAAAGATCAGCAAATCACCCGTCGGCAGAACAGTGAAATCGATGCCGAAGTACTCTAGCTGCATAACCTCGGCGATCTTGTAGAGTCCCGCCATGACCGCTGGACCCAAGAAGGTCTTCGGATCGGAGAGATAGGCCATCTCATCGCGCTGCGCCGCCTCTGAGCTGCTCATCACCCGGTAGCGGTCGCCGGAGTGGATCTCCCAGCTGTCATTCGTCAGGTGCGCAACGGGATAGAAATGACCGCCAATGAAGAAGCAGCGCGTCTTGTGGAACAGACCGTCTGCGTCACGGCAGTCGATGTACTGGATGACATAGAGCTCTGGTACATCCCCCGCGCTCTTGAGGGAGGCCTTCAGGTCGGCGCGGTTTTCGACCTTGGCCACGTGGCGGCCCGTCTGTTTTCCCGGGCGTCGAACGATCAAGGGATAGTCCACGTCCAGAGCCTCGATCCGGGCGATGACCTCTGAAGGGGAGCCTTCGGTGGACACACGATGAGTCTTGGGAAAGTGAACCCCCTCCAAGGCGCCGATCCGAGCCGCGTTCTTGTCTCGCGACGTTTGCAACACGGCCTCAGGCGCATTGATGACGGGAACGCCGGGGAAGAGATCGATGATCTTCCCTATGTGGTGCAGGCTGGAGCCGCTCATATCAGGGCAGGCAACCGAGTTCATGATCAGGCTGATCGGCGGAAGCTCGCTGATATCGGGGAGTGCCTGCGCCGTGGCATTCAGAACGATCACGTTGAAGTCCGTGCCGATCAGGACCTTGGGAGAGAAATGCCCGCCTGCCAGAATCTTGGTCTTGAGACCGGTACGCTTGGAATTCGATAGCCGGTAGTGGCTATTGTCCACCTCGCGGATCCTCAGCAGGGTCGGTTTGGCGTCATTGAACTTTCCCTTCATCTCGAAGGGAGACAGTCTGGCGGCAAGCTGGATCCAGCGACGTGCGTCCGGCTTGTCTTCGCGCGACCAGGCCAAGGCAGAGAGGTATCTGGACGCGACGGCTATGCGCGTGTGTGAGCTGTCCCGTTTCGCCCCGTGCTTCAGGACTTCTTCGGCTTGCGGCCTGGCACCGAGCTTGAAGAGCAGGACACCCAAATCGAAGCAGGTCTCCGCCTCCGCCACCCCGACCGCGAGGGCTGAACGCGCATGATCCCGGGCGCCGGAAAGGTCTCCCGCCTTCAAGGCCTGTTGGGCTCTTCGCGTGTGCGCCTCGGCCGTCTTGTCGTCTTCCAAAAGCTCTATCTCCACCCTTCCCTAGGCGTCACGCGCAATGACAGTGCGGATCCTGGCAGCCTAAGAGCGCGCGCAGCGGAAGCCAATGTGGCGATGGCCGCGTCCAGGCGCATTGGAGAAGCCGTCGCGATGGGTCACCGTCAGCTGCTCCGGCTCGCTGTCAAAGATGTAGTCGCCGCCGCGCGTCACCCGCTCCCCGGCCAAGGTCGGATCTTCACGCCCGTCAGTCGCTTCGTAAGGATAGGGCCTCGCCAAGCTGGAGGTCCACTCCGCCAGCGAACCGCTCATGTCCAGGAGGCCAAAGGGTGAGCGTCCAGCTGGGCGCAGTCCGACTGCGCCCGTTACGCCACTGCGCCCGCTGACAAAGACGCGGGCATCATCCGGCAGCGCCTCACCCCAAGGGTAGCTGCGCGTGCCCAGGCCTCTGGCCGCAGCCTCCCACTCCGCCTCGCTGGGCAAACGCGCGCCGCGCCAGAGGCAGTAGGCGCGGGCACCGGCCCAGGTGGTTTCGGCCACCGGATGGTCTTCATAGCCAGGTGTGGGGCGGAAGCGCCCCTCTGCATAACCGATGCGCGCCTCATCGTCGTCCAGCGCGATGAGCGGATAGAGGCCGCTGCCTTGGCGGCCTTCCAGCAAGAGTGGCACTGTCTCGGAACCCACCTGCCGGGTCGTCAGCTCGCCAGCCTCGAAGGGCTCTTGGACCTTGAGCTCTAGAGCGTTCAGGTACTCGGCAAAGGCTGCATTGGTGACTTCGGTCTCGTCGATGAGAAAGCGCTCCACCGCGACCCTGTGCGCTGGTCTTTGGCTGGGCGGTCCCACGTCGCTGCCCAGGAGGTAGCTGCCCGCCGGCACAGTCTGCATGGTCTCTTGAGCCAAGAGTGACTGGGGCGCCGATGCGTCTGTCGGCGCAGCGGCGGGTAGCACGCTGTGATCCGGCGGCAGCGGCTCAGCCTGAAGCGGGGTAATCAGGGCCAGAACTGCACCTGTTGTCCCTGCCAGGGCACACCAGAGCCCACTGAACAAAGCCTGTGTGACGTCTCCATGCAGCATAGCTGTTCTCCCACAGTATGGCGGCCGACCGGAGTTCGTGCTGCGAAGGATAAGAGCAAGTGGGAACAACCGCGTCAGCGCGTCCCTGTGATCTAACGATGAGCCTCTACCGTCACGAAGGTATCGTTGAAGGCCGGCTGGCCGCCTGGGGTCCAGAGCGCAGGCGCCAGCCGGTTGGTGACGGCGCTCTCGTCGGCAGGCTCGGACCACCAGCGCCGTCCTTCAATGACCGTCACGCCTTCGACCACCGCGTCGGTAACCTTCAAGAGTGCCGCGACGGCGCCTTGCGCGTTCCTGGCCGTGACCCATTGGCCGTCATCCAGGCCCAAGCGCTCGGCGTCGGCGGGGTGCATCTCCAAGAGCGGCTCGCCCTGCTGCTTCATCTGCCGCGGCATGTTGGCGAAGGTCGCGTTCAAGAGGTAGTGGGCCTTGGCGGTGATGAGCCGCAGCTGTCCCTCCGGCAGGGTGCCCAGTGCGTCGGCAGCACCCGGCGCCGGCAGTCCGGTTCTCATCGAAATGCGAGTCTCGCGGCCCGCCGGCTTCTCAGAAGCGGGCGGCGCCTTGAGCCAGCCCTGCGCCGTCAAGGCCTGCCAGTCGAAGTCGGCGGGCAGGCTGGAGCGCGCGATGGTCTCGTCGTCCTCGAAAAGCGCTGCTTGGGTCAGGCCGAGGCGCGCAGCCAGGTCGCGCAGGATCTGGCTGTGCGGCCGCGCCTCGCCCAAGGGT